>JBBQFQ010000053.1:0-37794 GCA_038322235.1 Chthoniobacterales bacterium | reverse complement strand
CAGCTCTTCGGTAGTTTTCTTCATGGTGTCGGCTTCGTTGGGGTGTGATGACCCGCAGATCGTATCGATCCGCATCGAAGCTGGCACCGCTCGCTTTTCAGCCCTTTCAGGCCTTACCGGACACCTGCCCTAATCGTAAATCGACCGATCTACTTCCCATTGCTCGCTCCGCTCGGTTCTGATCACCGATCACCGATTACCGATGACTGATTACCTCCGTCACCCCCCTCACCCCTTGATCCTCTCCACCAGCCCGGTCGTCGATTTTCCTGGGACGAGCGGGACGAGATGAATCTCGGCACCGCAGGCTTCCAGCGCGGCGCGCTCGCCGGCGTCGAGGGACGAGAGCGTATAGTCGCCGCCCTTCGCGTAGATCATGGGCCGGACCTCGGCGATCAGATCCGTCGCGCGCACCTGATCAAAGATGACGACGTAATCCACGCACGCCAAAGCAGCGAGGACCTCGGCCCGATCGTCCTGCGCGTTCAGCGGACGGGTCGGACCTTTCAGCGCGCGGACCGACGCATCGGCATTCACGGCGATCGCCAGCGCGTCGCCGAGGGACCGCGCGCCCTGCAGATAGCGCACGTGGCCCACGTGCAGGAGATCGAAAACGCCGTTCGTCAGAACGAGTCGGCGCCCCGCCGCGGCGAGGCGATCACGCTCCGCGGCCAGCGCGGACGCGGAAAGAATCTTCGTGGTACTCACGCGGCGTTCCTAACCGATCCTGCCATGCTGGAACGCCGACGAAGGCGAGTCCGCTGCGAGGCTCATTCAGCCTTCGGCATGTACTTCTTAGCGAGATCGCCGACGAAGGGAATCTCCCAAGTCTGGCCCTGAAACGCTTTGATCAGTCCGATGATCCAAAGGACGAGGAAGCCGAGGCTGACCGGGATCGAGAGGATCGCGAAGATCCAGCCGAGGAACGGCACCCGCACAAGAATGCTGACGAGAATGTTCCAGACGACGGCGATGATGCCCACCACGATGTTCTGCATCGCCCAGAAGCGGACCTGCTCGTTCTTCTTCTCGATGAGGATGAAGACGATGCCAGTGATGGGAAAAATCAGCCACGCAAGGCCGCTGGCGACATTCGGAGCAAGCCCGGTACTGGAACTACTAGTGCTGGGAGTGGAAGGTTCGTTGTCCATAGAGAGCATTACGCGGTTCGCGCGCGGGTGTTGCAAGGATTATCCGTTGAGACGTTGAGCGGTGTCGGAATCGTTTCAAACGCTCCGACCGGGACGACAGCAAAGCATTTCGGCTGCCATCCGCATCCACGGAAACGCCCAATCGCCGTTCGGGCGTTGTTGAGCCCACTTGATCCCGCGCTTGCGGAATCCCGCGACCCGGGCCCTCGTCCCGTCTTTCGCCCGATGACCGCACCCGACCGCGTTGAGATCGCTTCCTCCCGGCACCATTACGCCGCGTTGATCGGACGCGGAGTACTCGATCAGGCGGGCCACCGGCTGCGCGCGGAGTGTCCGGCCCTTGGGCGTCGGGCCTTGATCGTGACGGATTCCCACGTTGGCCCGCTCTACGGCGGACGGACCGCCGCGGCGCTCCGCGAGGCTGGCTACGACGCGGCCATCGCGACGATCCCGGCGGGGGAAGCCTCCAAGTCCATGGCGGGCGCGGAAGACGTCGCGGAGCAACTGGCTTCGGCCGGCATCGATCGCCACGGCTTCGTCGTGGCGCTGGGAGGTGGCGTCGTGGGGGATCTCGCGGGCTTCGTCGCGGCGATCTACCAGCGCGGAATTCCCGTGGTGCAGATCCCGACCACGATCGTCTCGCAGGTGGACAGCTCGGTGGGGGGCAAGACGGGCGTGAATCTGCGGGCGGGGAAGAATCTCGCTGGATCGTTTCACCCGCCGGCCTTCGTCCTCGTGGATGTCGCCACGCTCGACACGCTGCCGCCACGGGAATTTCGCGAGGGTTTCGCCGAAGTGATCAAACACGGAGTGATCGCGGATCGGCCGCTCGTCGGCGAACTAGCGGACGCGGCTACCCCGTTGGATCTCGTCGCCTTGATCCGCCGAAACATCGAGATCAAAGCCGCGATCGTGAAGGCGGACGAATTCGAACGCACCGGTCTGCGAGCGCGGCTGAACTTTGGCCATACCGTGGGTCACGCGATCGAGAGTGTCGCGGGCTATGGCGCGTACCTCCATGGCGAGGCGATCGCGATGGGGATGGCCGTTGCGGCCCGTCTCTCGCGGACGAAGTCGGCGCTTCCGGTCGCCGATGAAGCTCTGATGCTCGCGGCGCTGAAGCGCTTTGAATTGCCCGGCCGGATTCCGGCGACGCTCGAAACCAGCGCTCTGCTGGCGGCGCTGCAGCAGGATAAGAAGTTCGTCGAGGGCAGCATTCGCTTTGTCCTCACGCGCGGCTTGGGCAGCGCGTTCGTCTCCGCCGAGGTCACGGAAGGGGAAATCGCGGAAGCAATCGAATCGGTCAGATAGCTT
Organism: Chthoniobacterales bacterium; assembly: GCA_038322235.1. Classification (GTDB taxonomy): domain Bacteria; phylum Verrucomicrobiota; class Verrucomicrobiia; order Chthoniobacterales; family SZAS-18; genus SZAS-18. Next base: position 35,329 of record JBBQFQ010000053.1, on the reverse strand, counting down.
CGCGATGCGCATTCTCCTCACGGGTTCCTCCGGCTGGCTCGGCCGGTTTCTTGCGCCGCGACTGCGCGTCGCCGGACACTCCGTCCTCGGCCTCGATGTCGCCCCGGGTCCGGAGACCGACCTCATTGGCTCCGTCGCCGATCGTCGCACCGTGGACGCCGCTTTCGCGAGCGGGGTCGAGGCTGTGATTCACTCCGGAGCGCTGCACAAGCCGGACATCGCGCGCTATCCGACGCAGGCGTTCGTGGACGTAAACGTGACGGGAACCCTCCACCTCCTGGAGGCGGCCGCCGCCGCCGGACACGATCGTTTTGTCTTCACCTCGACGACCTCGCTGATGATCAGCCAGGCGATCCGCGATGAGAAGAGCGACGCCGCCGTCTGGCTCGATGAGCGCACCGGCCCTCTCGAGCCGCGCAATATCTATGGCGTCACAAAGCTGGCCGCAGAGGGACTGTGCCGGCTCTTTGCCCGGGAACGAGGACTGGCCTCCGTCGTCCTGCGCACGGCCCGTTTCTTTCCCGAGGAGGACGACACGCTGCGGGAACCCTCCGGCGAAAATCTCAAAGCGATCGAATTTCTCCACCGACGGCTGACGGTCGAGGACGTGGCCGACGCGCATCTGCTCGCGCTCGAAGCCGCGCCGGCTCTCGGGTTCGACACCTTTGTCATTTCCGCTCCCCCGCCGTTTGCCCGGGCGGAAGCCGCGGAACTCAAACGCGAGGCCGCGCGCGTCATCCTCCGTCATTTTCCGGATGCGGCGGAGCTCTTCGCGCGGCGGGGCTGGACCCTCCCGAAATCGATCGGACGCATTTACGATCCGGCGCATGCCGCCCTCGCGCTCGGCTTTCGCTGCCGCGTCACGTTTGCGGAGATTCTCGCCGCGCTCCGGGAGGATCGGGCGCTGCCGTTCGCGCATGACCCATCCTATCAGTCACCCCAGGTGGCGATGGAGCGTACCGGGGCTTCCGCCTGATTCCCGGAGCAGCGAACGAACTCCTTCCAGTTTGCACTCTACCCGCGCCGCATCTATCAGCCGCGACCGATGACGTCCACGGAAGCCTGCATTGCGCTCAATATGGTCCCGCAGATGGGACCGGTGCGCCTGCGCAAGCTCATCGACGCCTTCGGTTCGCCCGAGCAGATTCTCGGCGCGCCGTCGGACCGGCTCGCGGGGGTCGACGGCATCGGGCGGGAACTCGCCCGGTCGCTCGCAAAGTGGGAGGAACACGTGGATCTCCCCGCGGAACTGGCGCGCATTCAAGAGGCGAAGGTGACCGTCCGCACCGTGAGCGATCCGCTCTATCCGCGGCTGCTGCGGGAAATCCACGATCCGCCCATCGCGCTGTACGTCTGGGGCGAACTCACGGAACGGGACGGCCACGGTTTCGGCATCGTGGGGTCGCGCCAGGCGTCGCACTACGGAACCGAGTGCGCGAAGAAGTTCGCTTACCAGCTCGCCTTTTCCGGCCTCACGATCTACTCCGGGCTCGCCCGCGGGATCGATACGGCGGCGCACCTCGGCGCGATGGCGGCGAAAGGCCGGACCGTCGCCGTCATGGGTGGCGGCTTGAGCGAGATTTATCCGCCGGAGAACTTCGAACTCGCCCAGCGCATCGCCGACGGAAATGGCGCGCTGATCTCCGAGTTTTCGATGGAGGTGAAGCCGGACCGGCAGACCTTCCCGATGCGCAACCGGATCATCTCGGGCGCGAGCCACGGCGTGCTCGTGGTGGAGGCCGGCAGCCGGAGCGGCGCCCTGCACAGCGCGACGTCAGCGGTGGATCAGGGGCGCTCCGTCTTTGCCATTCCCGGGCAGATCGACCGTCCCGCGTGCCACGGCTCGAACCGGCTCATCCAGCAGGGGGCCAAGCTCGTGATGGATGGAGCCGACATCCTCGACGACCTCGGCGATCTCTTCACCCCCACGGCCGCCGGAAGCGCCACGGCACTGGCCCGCGTTCTGCCGGAAGGCACGTCGGATAACGAGCGCCGGATCCTCGCCGCGATCGGGACCGAAGAGCAACCGATTGACACCATCATCCGGGCCACCGGTTTGCCAAGCGGGGCGGTGTCCTCTACTCTCCTCGCCCTCGAACTGAAGCGTCTCGTGAAGCAACTGCCCGGGAAACGCTTCGTCACCCTGTCCTGATTCCACATGTCCAAAGCCCTCATCATCGCCGAGAAACCGAGCGTCGCCGCGGATCTCGCGAAGTCGCTGGGCAAGTTTCAAAAGCACGAGGGATACTTCGAAAACGAGCGCTACGTGATCAGCTCGGCCGTGGGTCATCTCGTGGAGCTGGTTCCGCCTGAAGCGAGCGAGGTGAAGCGCGGCAAGTGGACCTTTGCTGCCCTGCCGGTCCTGCCGGAAAAATTTGAGACGCGTCCGATCGAGAAGGGCGAGGATCGCCTGCGCCTGCTCAAGAAGTTAATCAAGCGTCCGGATGTCACCGAGCTGATCAATGCCTGCGACGCCGGCCGCGAGGGGGAGCTGATTTTCCGCCTGATCGTCCAGCACACCGGCGTGAAGGACAAGCCGGTGCAGCGGATGTGGATGCAGTCCATGACGCCCGACGCGCTCCGCCAGGCGTTCACGCATCTGCGCTCGGACGAAGAGATGATGCCTCTGGCACTCGCCGCCTACAGCCGGAGCGAAAGCGACTGGCTCGTGGGGATCAACGGTACGCGCGCGATGACCGCGTTCAATTCGAAGCTCGGCGGCTTCCAACTCACTCCCGTGGGTCGCGTGCAAACCCCAACGCTCGCCATTCTCTCTGAACGCGAGGAGAAGATCCGGGCGTTCAAGCCGAAGTCGTATTGGGAGGTCTTCGCGGATTTCGGGGTGAAGGCGGGCGAATATCGCGGCCGCTGGTTCGACCCCACCTTCAAGAAGGGGGAGCAGGAGGACGCCCGCGCCGAGCGCATCTGGGAACGGCTTCGGGCCGAGGAAATCGAGGCGAAGTGCCGCGCTAAGATCGGCACCATCGAGGAGGAAAAGAAGCCCGCCTCGCAGGCCTCCCCCCTCCTCTTCGATCTCACCACGCTCCAGCGGGAGGCGAACGGACGCTTCGGCTTCAGCGCCAAACGGACCCTCCAGGTCGCCCAGGCGCTGTACGAGAAGTACAAGGTGCTGACCTATCCGCGTACCGATTCCCGGCACCTCCCGGAGGATTATCTCGCGACCGTGAAATCCACGCTGGCGAGCATCAAGGATCCGTCGCTCGCGCGGCATGCCCGCAAGGTGCTCGACAGCGGCTGGGTGAAACCCACGAAGCGCATCTTCGACAACGCCAAGGTCAGCGACCACTTCGCGATCATCCCGACGGGCGTCGAGCCCAAGAACCTCGATGAAGCTGCGGAGAAACTTTACGATTTCGTGACGCGGCGTTTCATCGCCACGTTCTATCCCTCCGCCCAGTTCGAAGTCACGACGCGCATCACGACGGTCGAAAGCGAGAAATTCCGCACGGACGGCAAGGTCATCACGGATCCGGGCTGGCTGGCGGTGTACGGCCGCGAAGTGGAAGGCGCGGATTCCGACAAGGCGCTCGTCCCGATCTCCGGCGGAGAGAAGGCGCAGACGCTGGCGATGGAGATCAAGGATCTCGAAACGAAGCCCCCGGCGCGGTTCTCGGAAGCGACCCTCCTTTCCGCCATGGAAGGCGCGGGGAAACTCCTCGAGGACGAGGAACTCCGCGCCGCGATGATCGAGAAGGGTCTCGGCACGCCGGCGACGCGTGCTTCCATCATCGAAGGTCTGATCTTCCAGGAGTACATCGCCCGCAACGGGCGCGAACTCTCGACCACAGCGAAGGGCATGGCGTTGATCCAGCTCCTCCGCGGGATCGGAATCGAAGCGCTCACCTCTCCCGAACTCACGGGAGGCTGGGAGGCGAAGCTGAAAGAGATGGAGGCCGGGAAGCTGAAGCGGAAGGACTTCATGGCCGAGATCCGCGAACTGACGCGGCAGATCGTCGAGAAGACGAAAAATTTCGAAGGCGACACCGTCGAGGGAGACTTCGGCGAGCTCGACGTCCGCTGCCCGAAGTGCGGCGCGCGTCCGCTGAAGGAGGAGTATCGCGTCTGGCGCTGCGTCTCGTGCGACTGGCGGATGTTCAAGACGATCGCCGGTCGGGTGATGTCGAACGACGAGGCCACGGCCCTCCTCCAGAATGGAACCGTCGGACCGCTGGAGGGCTTCCGGAGCAAGATCGGACGCGCCTTCGCGGCGACGCTGAAGATGAACGTCGAGGGCAAGGCGGAGTTCGATTTCCCGGATCGGAACGGCGACGGCAAGGGCGGCGGCGGCGAGGCCCCGGACTTCACCCAGCTCACGCCCCTCGCGGATTGCACCGTTTGCGGCAAGGGGAAGGTCTATACGCTCGTGCAGAATTATCAGTGCGAAAACACGTTCGGCGAAACCCCGACGTGCACGTTCAAGACCGGCCGCACGATCCTCCAGCGGGACATCTCCTCCGACCAGGTGCTCAAGATGCTGGCGACGGGCAAGACGGACCTGCTCCACAAGTTCATCTCGAAAAAGAACCGGCCATTTTCTGCCTTCCTGAAGCTCGAGGCCGGCAAGGTCAGCTTCGAATTCCAGGAGCGTAAGAAAGCTGGATCGAAGCCGGGGAAACCCGCCGCCTTGCCGCCCGCCAAGCCGGCGACCAAAGCGCCCGCGAAAAAGCCCGCGGCGAAGGGCAAGAGCCGCAAGGCCGCGCCTACTGCGGCCACCGATTGATCCCGGATAGGTCACGCTGATTCTGCCCTGGAAGGGCCCCGAAATTTGATCGAGTGGAGGCCGGAACAGGCGAATCGTGTCGAATTGCCCCGTGAGCTTTGGTGAATTCTTGCGGGGCTATCTCCGCTTCGCTTCGGTTGGCTCACGGGCTCGGCTGCCGGTTGCGTCAGCCACCGGTAGTCCCCGAAAGCCATCGAGCCCCGGCAGGGGCGGCGGAACTCGATGCCGGCCGGAAACGTCGATCTCGACGCGACGTGGGCACGGCTGGGGAATACATCGGCCAAACCCGTTCGCCGGTGACTTCCCCCCGCCCCTCCGGGGCTCACGGCTCTGGGACCATGTACCGGTGGCTGACGCCACCGGCTAATTTCGGTTGGCCCTCCGGGCCGATTTACCTGCGTTTTCCCGCCCAAACCCGCTCATTTTAGCGACGTTCCCCGCTGTATCTCCGTCTCTGCCTGTTGAATTGCATCCTCAAGGCAACTGCGGAACTCCTCTGCGTCGCGCGGATTGGCGAATTGCCGTGTCCTGGCAGCGCCCAACGCCTGAATCGAGGCACGCGAGGCAAGTGTGACCAAACCATCGAGCGCCTCCTTCCACACGCGCGGCTCAGAATCGAGTAACGCCTCGGAAAGAAGCGGAATGACCGACTGCTGCCGATGCTGCCAAATGACGCCGAGAAGGAAGACCCGAAGCCGTGTGTCGGTCGCCGCGCGAAACTCCGACGCCAACTCAGGAAGAGCCTCGTGGTCTAGCTCCACCAAACTGTGAAATGCGTTGTCGATATCACCTTCGTGGTACCGCTCCAAGTAGTAGGCAATCTGTGGCGCGAATGTCGGCATGGGTGCGAGGTAGCCCTGAGTGTCCGTTTTCAAACCGGCGGATCTACCCGAATTTCAGATTGCCGCTGGCACTCAACGCATCGCGCGGAGGATCGCCCCAGCGGCCCGCCGCGCCGCGCCGCCTTCGCCAAGGGTGGCGACGACCGCAGCGACGTCCCGAGCCTGCGCGGCGCGATAGGCGGCGTCGCCGAGCAGTCGGCCCAGCTCGGCGGACAGCGCCGCTGGAGTGCAGGCGTCCTGAATGAATTCGCGCACGACTTCGCGTCCGGCGAGGACGTTGATCATCCCCAGGTGCTTCACCTTCACGAGCCGGCGACCCACGAAATAGGTGAGCGCGGCGACGCGGTAGGCGATGGCGTGGGGCAGACCGAAAAAGGCCGCCTCGACCGTTGCCGTGCCGGACGCAACCAACCCCGCCGCGGCGGACTGCATCAGGTGATGCGCGCCACCGGTGGCGATTGCACACTCCGCTTCGCCCCAGCCCAGGCTATCGCGCACCGCGAACATTTGCACGAGCCGGTCGTCATTGGCCGCCGCGGCCGCAAAGCGGAGGCCCGGACGCGCTGCCGCCAGCTCGCGCGCAGCCTCGAGCATGGACGGAAAAATCAGGCGTACCTCGCGCGAGCGGCTGCCGGGAAGCAGCGCGACGAGATCCGGATCGCGCGGCTCGCGCGTGCGCTCGGCGGCAAGCGTGTCGATCATGGGATGACCGACAAATTCCGTGCGCAGCCCGGCCGCCTGAAACAGCGGCTGTTCGAAGGGGAAAATGCAAAACATGGCGTCGAGCCAGCGCGCCATCTTTGGAATGCGGCCGCGGTTCCACGCCCAGACCTGCGGACTGATGTAATACAGGATCGGCCGCGTCCAGCCGCGCGCGCGCAGTGTCTTCGCCAGACGGAGATTGAATCCGGGATAGTCGACCAGCAGGACCGCCTCCGGCTGGGTCTCGAAGATCCGCGCCAGCGTGGCGTGAAATTTCCGGCGGAAGAACCCGTACTTCTTGAGCACCTCGGAGAGCCCCACGACCGCGGCCTCGCTCGTCCAGTCCTCGATCCCCTCCCCGCCCGCCTCGCGCAGACGCGGTCCGCCCAGCCCGGCAAAGGTTAGCGTCGGGTCCAGCACCCGCATCTCCCGAACCGCGGCGGCGGCGTGGTTGTCGCCGCTCGGCTCGCCCACCACGACGAACAGCGTGCTCATTTCGCGGCCGCGATCCGCTGGGTGATCTCGACGGCAAGAGCGAGCGCGGCGGCACCCTGATCGCCCGTCACGCGCGGCGTCCCCCCGAGGCGCGCGCTTTCCACGAAGCTCGCCAGCTGCCGCTTGAGCGGCTCGTCCTTCTCGATCGCGACCGGCTCGCGCACGATCTTCCGACCCGCGAACTGACTCACGATCGCTTCGCTGCTGGCGCTGGTGAGCTTCTTCCAGAGGGAGCTTTCGGGCGCGCTTTCGTCGGTCAGGCGGTAAAGAAAGCCCTCCTGTTTCTGGTAGTCGAGCGAGAGATACCCGCTCGCCTGAAACACCCGAATCTTCCGCAGGCGCTCCGCCGAGATGCGACTGGCGGTGATGTTCGCGACGCAGCCGTTTTCAAAGCGCAGACGGACATTGGCGATGTCTTCCCCGTCACTCAGCACCGGTATGCCCACGGCATCGAAGCTCTCCACGGGCGAACGGACGAGGTGCAGGATGACCTCAAGATCGTGAATCATGAGATCGAGCACGACGCCGATGTCCGTGCTGCGATTCGGATACGGCGAGAGCCGGTGCGCCTCGATGAAACGGGGCGCGCTCAGATGCCGCTCGAGCGCGGTGAGCGCGGGATTGAAGCGCTCCACGTGGCCGACCTGCAGGACGCACTGCTGCTCCCGAGCCAGATTGCAGAGGGCGCGCGCCTGTTCGGGAGTCTCGGTGATGGGCTTCTCGATCAACAGATGCTTGCCGGCGCGCAGGAGCACGTCCGCGAGGGGAAAATGCGCGGGCGTCGGCGTGGCGATGCTGGCGGCATCCACGGCGGCGAGGAATTCGTCCAGGTTGGCGACGACGCGGGCCCCGGTCTTCGCCGCGATCTCCGCGGCGGCCGCGGCGTTCGCATCGAGGATGGCGGCGAAGGTCATCCCGGACCCGGCGGGTGCCGCCAGTTCACCGTAGATGCGGGCATGATTCCGGCCAATGTGGCCGACGCCGATGACACCAACGCGAAGGGGTTTGGAGTCGGAGGCCATGCCGTCTCTTACCCCCAGTGGAGCCGCCGCGAAACCCGCAGATTCACGCGGAGAGGATCGTCACCCGCTTGGCGTCAGCGAGAGCGAAGAGCGAGTCGCGCTCGAGCAGCAACGTGCGATGCGCCTCCACCACGATCGTCGTCACTCCGGCCGCGGCGGCCGACTCCAGCGTGCGGGGGCCGATCACGGGGACATCGAAACGGAAATCCTGATTGGGTTTCGAGACCTTGCAGAGGGTCGCGCCGCCGCGACCGAGAGCGCCCCCGCGCTTGATGCACTCATCGGTCCCTTCGAACGCCTCGACCGCGAGGACGGTACCCTTCTTCACGACGACGCTTTGTCCGATATCGAGCCGGCTCGATTCCTTTGCGATCCGCATCCCAAACGCGGCGTCCGCCAAGGCCCGGCTGCCGGGTCGCGGTCCGGCGAGATGCCCGGGAGCCGGCAGGAGATCCTCGAGATACGTGGTCGCTGGCAACAGCGTCACGCCGCTCCCCGCCAGTTCGTCGGCGATCGCCCCGAAAATCGTCTCCGCGTTTCGCTCGCGGAGCTTCGCCAGCAGCAGCAGAGCGCGGAAGTCCGGCCGCAGATCGAAGAGATTTCCCGGGGCGATCTGCCCACACATGATCGCCCGCTGCAGACCCCACGCCTTGAGCTGCCGGGTGAGCTTGCCGAGCTGGCCCACGCGCAGCCACGCGATCTCGTCGACCTCCCGCGCGAGCGCGGGATCCGTCTCCTTTTCGAAGGCGACGACGCAAATCCGCTGCACCCCGGCGCGGCGCGCGGCCGCGGCGGTGAGGAAAGGATAGCGATTGTTCCCCGCGATCAGCCCGAGCGGCGCAGTGCGGTCCGGATCGGCGGCTGAGCTGGCAGGCGCGGAGCTCATCCCTATTCCTGCTTGTCGGAGAACGGCGTGGGAGACGGCACGGGGCGCGGCAGTTCCGGCGCCGGTCGCGGCTCGATCCGCGACGCGACGGCCGGCGCTTTCTTCGGAGTGAGCGGCCAGCCCCGCGCCGCGGCTCCCAGGAGCCACGTGTGGGGCGACGGGACGCTCCGGCGAAAGACCGCCACCACGCGGTCATCGCGCAGCAGCCAGGCGGTCGGAAAATCTTGGACGACCTTCTCCAGGTCCGCCTCGCCGACGAGACGGATGGGGAACTGCGGCTGGAACTTCGCCCGGAACTCCGCGAGCCCCTTCTCATCCCCACCGGCGATCGCTTCGAAGTGCTCGACGACTCCCTCCCGGAGAAAGGCCCGGGCGTTCTCCAGCGCATTCCAGCAGGTCATGCAGCCCGGCTCGAGCGCGAGAACGAGCCGCGTCCCCGGGGCGGGAGCGACGAACGGCGCGATCGGGAGTTCGGCGACCGCGCGGCCCAGCGCCGGGTCCGGTCCGAAGCGCAGTTTCCCGCTCGCGGACGAGATGCCACCCAGCGCGAACGCCACCGCGCCGGCAAAGCAAACGAGGATCTTGCCGAACGCTTGAATGATCGCGGACAGCGGTCCGGCCATCACCGGACGCGCAAACAGCCAGACCGCGAAGAGCAGGAGGATGACGTTTCGCGCCAGCGAAACCAGCGGCGGCGTCCGCAGCGCCTCGATCGCCCCGAAGCAGCCGCAATCCGCCACGCCGCGCGAGAAATGGGCGAACGCAAAGGCGCCGGTGAATGCGACCAGCGTCGCCACGCACACGAACCCCATCGCCCGTCCGCCGTGCCAGGTCAGGAGGCCGACGCCCAACACGACTTCGAGCGCGGGGATGACGATCGCCAGCGCGTTCGCGGCGCCCGCGGAGATCCCGTAGGCCCCGAGGACGGCGGCAAACGCCGGCACGTCGATGATCTTCCCCGCGCCACTCAGCGTGAAGAAGCACCCGAGCAGCAGCATCGCGAGAACCGAAAGCAGCGAGTTGCGCGGGACCTCGTCGAGGCCCGGCGCATGGGACAAAATCGGTGACGCGTAGCGGTTCGACATGGGGGAGCGCGGACGATACCGCGCGACGGGACCGTGCAAAGCAGGTTTCGGCTCGGGATCCCTCCCCCGCGTCTGCGCTCGCTTCCCGGCCGCACCGACTCGCGCGTGACGCACCAGCGGGGAAAATTGCACTCGCCGCGCCCGGTTCATGATGTTACCGCCGGAGGATGCAGCCGGGATGGAACCCTGACGACGCGCCGGTTGCGCGGACGTGGCGGCTTGCGTTCACCTACCTGTGGCGGGCGATGCGCCTGCGCTGTCCGGTCTGTGGGATCTCGCCGATCTTTATCCCCCTTCGTCGGACGCGTCGCCTTTCGAACTGGTTTACGCCCCTCGATGGCTGCCCGCGCTGCGGCTACCCCTACGAGCGCGAGCTGGGATATTTCCTCTTTTCGCAGTGGGTGCTGAACTTCGGGTTCGTCGTCTTCGTCTCGCTCTGCGTCTCGCTCGTGATCGAGGTGTATACCGATTCATCGCTCGTTTTCAAACTTGTCTGCACGCTCACCCCCGTTCCGATCATCGGCGTGGGAATCGCGCGCCACGCCAAGGCGCTCTTCATCGCGATCGACCACTTCCTGGACCCCTTCGAGCGCTTTCCCCTCGGCGATGACGAAGGCTGGGGCGGCGACGATGATGGCGACCAGCGCCTTCATCCCCCGCCCGAAGGCGGCGGCACGCCGGCGGTCCGGAGGATTGAGGATCTGGAGCCGGTGGGGCGGTGAGTTGGGGTCGGTAGTAATCAGTAATCGGTAATCGGTAATCGGTAGTCGGAACCGAGCGGAGCGCGATGGCCTGAGAAGCCTTGCGTCTTTCGGCTGCCATCTGGCAAATCGGTGTCGGCGATGGGTCAGGATCTTAATCCACCAGCACGCGGTAGAATCCCTGGGAGCCGCTGGCCGTGGCGTCGGTAAAGGTGAGTTCGGTGCCGGTGCTGCCGGTCTGGGTGGCGCCGAGGTTCGTGAAGACGTCGGAGTTCAGTGCGAGGCTCCGCTGCAGCTGGTACGTGTGGCCGCTGTAGCCGTCGATCGTGACGCTGACGGTGTTGCCGGCGCGGATGGCGGTCTTCACCCGCACCAGCGTCGAATCGAGGAAGATCCCGCTGCCGGTGACGGTCGCTGGCAGGAGCACGGTGCCGGAAATCTGGTCGATGAGGCCGTCGTTCTGGAAGGGCATGGCGCCCTGCAGGTCGATGACCGCTCCGGAGGTGGCGCGGATAATACCGCCGGCGGGATTGGTCAGCGCGCCGCCGCGGATGGCCAGGCGCTGGCCGGCGCCCGCCGCGTTAATCGTACCCTGATTTCGCACCTTACCCAAGACGGTACCGGTGCCTTCGAGGACGCCCTGGTTCAGCATTTCGGTGAGCGATCCAAAGGTACCGACCGCACCGCCGGACAAAGTCAGGCGAGCCCCTGGGGCGATCAAAAAGGCGCCTGGCCAGACGCCCGTGAGGGTGACCCCGCCAGCGACGATCGAAAGCAGGCCGGTCGAGGTGCTGAGGCCGCTGACCGTCAGCGTGGCGCCCGCTCCGTCCTGCAGCAGGGTGCCGGCGCCGGAAACACGGCCGGAGAACTGCGAGGCATCGGTCCGGCGAAAAGCCAGCGTGCCAGCATTGGCGACGCTGCCGTAAAGCACGCCCCCGCCGCCGGACTGTCCGATCTGCAACGTACCGCCCGTGGCGATGGAGGTGGTCGACGGATTGTTGAAGCCGGTCAGCACCTGCGTCCCGGCCCCCGTCTTGGCCAGCGCGAGGCGCGCGTTTGGAGCGTCGAACAAGTCGCCGCCAAAGACCTCCGTACCGAAAGGGAGTGCGAGGGTGAGCGTGCGGGCCGTGGCGGAACTGGTCTGGACGGACCCGCCCGTGCCGCGCAGGCTGCGGATCGTCTCGCCGCCCGGGCCCGAAAGCAGGAGCACTGAGCCCTGGCCCAACGTCACGTTGCTCGTGTCGGGCAGACACTCGAATTGCGCGAGACCAGCCTGCAGGAGCGTGCCGGCGGTGACGAAAATGTCGCCGACGAAATCATTCGTCGCATTGTCGAGGACCGTGCGGCCCTGGATGGTCAGGAGGCCGACGCTGCCGGTGATCTTCCCGGTGAAGGTCAGGCGGACCGAGTTATCCTGATCGAGGAAAAAGGTCGTCGGCCGGTTCAAGGTGACGGGGCCGGAGAGGGCGACCACGGGGCCATGGAAGTTGTTCGCCCGGATCGTGGCGGTGCCCAAGCCCGCTCCAGAGGCGGTCAGCGGCAGGCTGTTGGCGGCGGTATCGTAAAAATACAGCTCAGCGGCGGTGGCGCCCGGCGTCAGCGCGATGCCACTGGTGCCGGTGAAGGTATCGCCAGGGACGACGAGGGATCCGGCCAGGACGGTGGTTGGGCCCGTGAAGGTGGGAGCGACGAGGAACTGCATGGTGCCGGCGCCGGTCTTGGTCAGTCCAGCGGCGACGGGCGTTCCGCCGGGAGAGGCCCCATTGCCGAGCCGGGCGGAAACGCTCAGGCCTGAGCCCGCGGGGACATCGGCCACGTCGAAGATGGTCACTCCCCCGGCGGTGTTGTCGCCCAGCTGGACGAGTTGGAGGGCATCGGTCGGAACCAGGGCGGTGAGGTGGGAAAGCGAGCTGCCGCCGACCGTCACCGTGCCCTTCAACTGCCAGGCCGGAAAATTCGGGTTGGCCCCGCCGCTGGCCCGCAGCTCGCCGCCCAGGAGCGCGAGGTTGCGGAGGGTGTTGAAGCGGGCGCCGTTGGTGACGAGGCCGCCGGTTTGCACCTGCAGGGTGGCGTTCGGGCTGGAGGTATGCCCGCCGAAGGTGTCGCTGCGGGAGAACAGCAGCGTTCCGCTGTCTCCCACCGTGATGGTAGCCGCGACCGTGCCCCCGCCATAGAGCGAGGCGCCGACGCCGAATTCCAGCACCCCGCCCCCGACCAACGTCCCGCCGGTAAAGGTGCTGGTACCGGTCAGGGTCTGGGTGCCGACCCCGAACTTCTCGAGCAAAAGCAACCACCCGGACGCCGTGTTCCCGTCCGCCAGGACACCGCTAAACGTCCCGCTGCCCCCCGCGCTGCCCAGGCGGAGGGTGTGGCTTCCGCTGACCGAAGGATGCCGCTCGACCTGCCCCGCGCCGCTCAGCGCATTGATGCTCTCCCGCCCGTCCCCCGGCCCGGCCAGGCGGAACAAGGTGCCGGCATCCACCTGCACATTGGCGGTGTCCGGAATGGTCTCCGAAATCGTGAGCCCGGCCTGCAGGATGGTACCTGAACCGGTCACGATAATCGTGCCGACGAAGTCGTTGGCCGGACTATCAAAAACCGCCCGGCCACCCCCGTCGATGGTCAGCGTCGGGCCCGAGCCGTGCAGACCGCCCAAAAAGGTGGCGCGGTCATTCGGCGAGAAGTTAAGGCGCAGCGTGGTCGCGCGGTTGATGTCGAGCGCGCCGTTGTAGAGCAGGACGCCAGCCGCCACCGTCCCGATCTCCAGGATGGCCGGGGGGCCGACGGGGGGAACGGTCACCGGGGCCGACATGTGCGCCCGATTGGTGACGATGAAACGCGCGGTGGGGGTGATGCTCACGCCGTCGCCGAGGAAGACCTGGCTGACCACATTGGTCCGCGTATCCAGCGTGCCGGAACGAATGGTGGTCGGGCCGGTGTAGGAAGCATCGGGTCCGGTCAGGAAGATCAGCCCCGAGGTGATATCGACCAGCAGCCCGCCGGAGCCATAGAGCTGCCCCGAGAGGGTCAAGGTTCCAGAATTCGGTCCGACCACGCGCACCTGCGGCGTCCCGCTCAAGCCGATGTTGCCGGGAAAGACCGGATTGCGCAACGTTCCGCCGGTGTGGGCCTGAAAGGTGGCGTTGTCCTGGAGGATGAGCGCTTCCGCCGCGTAGGTCTGGCTGGCCGGGCTGGTCTGGGAGTACAATTCGAGGATGCCGCCCGCATTCACAGTGGTGCCCTCGAGCGTCGAGCCGAGCGCGTTCGGATGCGAGATCGTGAGGTAGCCGTCGACCGTGGTGGAGCCGCGATAGGTGTTGTTCCCGCTCAGGACCTGAAAGGCGCCGGTGGGCGAGGCGGCGATGGTCAGGGTGAACGCGTTGGCAATCACGCCTTTGAAGTCGCGGCTGGTCGGCTGGATGGTCAGCGGGATGAGAAAGTTGTTGGCAACCGCGAGCGTGCCCGTCCCGGTCCCGCCGCTGCCGAAAGCCTCTCCGAGTCCGCCCACGCTGACGGTCATGTATTCCGTAAAGGTGACCGACCCGCCGGGTCCGATCATGAGCGGTCCACTCCCGAAGGGCGTCGGCGCCGAGCCCGCCACCACGATCGGCTGGCTCAGCACCGTGGTCCCGCCGCTGTGGCTGGAGGGCAGGGCGAAAACATCGAAGAACGAGCCCCGCACGACCGCCAGCGTGCCCGTCCCGTCCTGAAAGCGCAGCAGCAGGCTCGGATTCGGCCCCGTCAGCGTGAGGACGCTCGCTCCCGGACCGTTGTTGGTCACGGTCAAGCCGCCGTTGATGGTGTTGGTGGCGCCGGCCGATTCCAGCGTTTCCGAGCGGCCGTTCAGATCGAAGGTCGCCCCGTCGCCTTGCGAGATGCGGGAGGTGGCGCTGAACTGATCGCCCCCGGTGCCCGCGAGCGTCAGCCGGCTGCCATTGCTGAGGGTAATCGAGCCGTTGATCGCATGGACCGTCGGGCTCGAGGCCTTGCTGAGGACCAGCCGCCCATTGGTGCCGAGACCGAGCGAGACTCCGGCGTTGTCGCCCGTGCCGCCGAGGGTGAGGAGCTGCGTCCCCGCGATGCTGGCTGTGCCCACCAAAGTCGAGGTGACGATCGCCGGGTTGTTCATCGTGATGATCCCATTGCCGACAAAGTCGAGCGCGCCGCCCGAGAGGGTGTAGCTGGTCCCGGCCGAGAGCGCGTTGAAGGTCAGGGCGCGCACCCGCTGCGTGCCCGGGACCGAAACCACTAACTCACCCTGCGCCCCGAAGCCCCAGCCGAAGACCGCCTTGTCGGGAGGAGACGCGGTGTTGTTCCAGGCGAAGCTCGCCGCGCCGTTAAACCAGCTGGGGTTGGGACTCCAGGGGCCCGCGCTGTCGATGAGCGAGCCGTTGTGGTTATAAGTCAGGGAGAGATTCTGGGCGGTCAGGGCCGGTGCCAGCGGGCAGAGTAGCAGGAGGGCCGCGAAGCGCGCCCGCGCGGGGCGGGCGCAGCGGCGGTGAGCGCCGAAAGGGCGCGAGGAATGAGGAATCATGAGGAGCGCGCGGCGATCCTCAAAAGGCGAAAGCTCTCGCAGTTGAGACCGTAGCCGCTCGAGACGTCGTCGAGCGAGCTAATTCGACGGGAGCGCGCCCCCAGGGGACGTGCTCGTCATAGACACCCCCGGCCTGCCCAAGTTGCCGCTCGGGGCGGCGGCCGGGGCGGTCGACGACACGTTTGTCGACCTCAACAACCTCGCCGCAGAGCGCCGCTTCCGCGACTGCGCTCACGGAATCGAGCCGGGATGTGCCGTGCGTGCGGCCATCGCGGACGGAACGCTGGAGGAAACGCGGTTCCAGAGCGGGGAGAAGCTCGCTCGCGAGCAGGCGTTTCTCGCCCGGCAAATCAATCTCCGACTCGCTCGCCCCACCAAGGATGCGTGGATCAGAATCCACCGCGAGGTCCGAGGTCCGACGAAAGCGGGACTGCGAACGCGAGACGTGAGTCGGCGGGGCACCTCGGACCGAATGCTGAGCGCGGATCAATTCAGAGTCGCCCGCAGGCGAATGAAGCGCTTGATCGGCCCGATGGGGGTCTTGTCGCGGAAGAGGCGGGTCGTCTGGCCGGCGGACGGGGTATTCGCCTGCACGGTGACTTCCACATCCGTCGCGAGGGAACTCCAGGCGGAAAGGTCGGGCGAGACTTCGCCGGCGTAGGTGACCGAGGTCGAGACCGGGGAAACGAGGCGAAGCTGCTGGTAGTTCAGACCGCTGAGATTCACGATCTCCGTCCGCGGAAGGGAACTGCTCGTATCCACGTGGGGATTCAAGCCGAGGGCGTATTTCATCAAGTTACTGATTCCATCGCCCGCCGGCGTCGCGTTTGGTCCGCTGATCGCGGTGCTCGCGACCTCCGCGGCGGTGAAGTTGGCCGCCCGCCATTGGTCGTAGCCGC
This sequence comes from Chthoniobacterales bacterium, assembly GCA_038322235.1. GTDB lineage: Bacteria > Verrucomicrobiota > Verrucomicrobiia > Chthoniobacterales > SZAS-18 > SZAS-18. The sequence goes on along the minus strand of JBBQFQ010000053.1, from coordinate 19,422 downwards.
CCGAGCCAACGATGACAACGAGCGCACTCGTCGAAGCGGAGAGCGAATAGTCTACGCCGCTGCCAAGCGTGGCCATGACCGTCGAATTCCGGAGGACGTTCTGTCCGTCGTTGATCACCGCGATCGAGAGAACGGCCGATGACGCACCCGCGGCAAGACTGACGGTGCCGGGGAGCGCCGTGTAATCCGTGCCAGCGACCGCCGTGCCACCGATCGAGTAGTTGACCGTCCGGGCCTCGGGCGCGTTGGGTGAGGCCGAGATGGTGAATTGCCCGTTCGCGCCACCCTCGTTCGCGATCGGAGCCGTCGCGGTCAGGGTGAGAACGGGATCCTGCTCGATCGCAAAATCATCAATGAACCAGCCGGTGGAATTCACGCTCGAATCTGACCCGAAAACAAAACGGAACTGGACCGACTTTCCCGCGTAAGCCGAAAGGTCCGAGCGGACGCGGCGCCAAGAGTTGAGAGTGGTCGTACCCGTATAGCCGGGCAGGCCGAGCAAGCCATCGAGCCCTGTCGCCGAGTTGTACGGCGTGGTGAGCGAGGCGCCCGGCACAAGATTAAACGCGCCCCCGTCCACGGAGACCTCGAGATTCCCCCCATCGAAGTCCTGCTCACCGGAGAACCACATCCAAAAGCGCAGCTTGTAGGGATTCGTCGCGTTCAGCGGCAGCGTGACGGGTTGGCTCGTGAGGACGGAATACGTGTTGTCGGCGTAGTTCGTGGTGAGTCGGGTCGCATACAATTTGCCTCCGGCACCGGTGTGGTCGCTGCCCGGGCCCTTCGTTGGAACGCCCCAGGCCCACTCCGTTCCAGTGATGCTCCAACCGACCGGAGCGGCTGCACCGTCGAAATTCGTCGCATAAAGGAACGGCGAATTCGGATCATACGTGGCGGTCGCACTCGCTCCCACGGCGAGGGCATTGCTCGATAGATCCGTGCAACTCCCGGCCGCGACCGAGACGGTGACGGGATTGTTGGGCAGAGTCGGCGTGACGGTCAGCGTGTAGATCGCGCCACTGCCGGCGAAGGTGCCCGCCGTGCCACCGGTCAGCGAAATGTCTGACTGGGTGAAACCCATGACCGGCTCGCTGAAGGTAAAACGGAACGTGATGGGCGAGACGTTCGTCGTCGTGCCGCCGGGCGTAATGGAAAGGGTGGGCGGCGTGACATCAGGCGGAGGCGGGAGGACGGGCACGGTGAACACGCCCCGGCCGTGCGTACACGCGACGAGATAGATCCCATAAAACGCCACCTCCGTGGTGGAGACATTCGCGGGACCAACGTTCGTCGCGCTCCAAGTCGCGCCGGCATCCTCACTGCCAAAGACGCCGACATCCGTGGCGGCGTAGAGAACGCTCGAGTTGTCCGGCCGGATCGCGAGCCCGTAGATGGGCATGAGCGGAAGGTTGCTCGTGACGTTCGCCCAGCTCGTTCCGCCATCGTTCGTGCGCCACAGGTTCGTCGCGCCGAAGTTGTTGGTGTCGGCATAACCGCCGAAGCAGACGTAGACGCGCTGCACGTTGTTCGGATCGACCACGATCCGGCCGATGCGCCGATTCGGCAGGGCGACCGCATTGTCGTCGAGCTTGGTCCACGTCGGGGTCGCCGCGGTCCCATTGATCGTCTTGTAGACGTCGCCGCCGCGATGTCCGACGTAAATCACGTCTGCATTCCCCGGTGCCACCGCGATCGCCGTAATGTTATCAGTCGAGGCAGAGCCGGTCGCCGCCTTGATCGCGGTCCACGCGGGCGTCGCGGCCTTCACGTCGTTTGTGCGCCAGAGGCTTTTGCCCCCAACAAACATGCGCGACTGGCTGTTCGGATCGAGGATGAACGGCGCGATGAACTCGGCGCCGGTCGAAACGTTCGCGTCCGTGATCCCGGAATAGATATTGGCCGAACTCGCGCCCGCGTTGCTCGAACGCGCGACCGTCGCGTAAACGTATTCGCCGTAAAAGTAGTTCGAATCCGTCTGATCCGCCGCGCAGTAGCCGCCGTCACCGCCGTTGAAGACGCTCCAGCCTTCCGTCACTCCGGAGAGACCCCGCAGAGATCCATTGTCCTGCGCTCCCGCGACGACCGTCAGCGATGTCCCATTCATGGCGGCTCCATAGAACTGGGTGATTCCGAGCGTGTTGTTCAACTCCTGCCAGCCGGTCGTCCCGGCCACGGTCAGGGCGTTCTCCGCCTTGTAGATGCCGCCATCGTTCGTGAAGTAAACGCGCGTGTTCGTCGTCCCGTTGTATCCGGGATCAGCAAAAATGCCGTGGTGATCGGCGTGAGCTGAGGCGGGGGCGCTTTGCCACGTGGAGATTTTGGTCAGATTCGCCCCGCCGTTGGTCGAACGGTAGAGATCGAGCCCGCCCACGATGAGCGTGTTCGCGTTCGTCGGATCCACCCAGATGCAACTATCGTACCAACCTTGGGCGGACATCCAGTTCGTGGCTCCAGCCACCGTCACAGACGTGTAGGTCTGACCGCCATCGGAACTTTTGTAGAGCGCAGCCGCAGTTCCCGTCCAATAGCCCAGGTAGATCGTGCCGGCAGCACTCTTCGCGTACGCAAACTCGCTGCGTCCCGCCCGGGTGCCCGAGAAGGCGCCAAGCCCCGTTCCGGCCGTCCAGTTGAGTCCGCCGTTGACCGAGTAATACGTCAACGCGGAGTAGCCGGTTGCCACGGCCTTGAGCGAATCGTTCGGATCGAACGCGACCTGGGTCATCCGGTCGGTCGTCACCTGCACGGAGGTCCAGCTCGCCCCTCCGTCCGTGCTGCGAAACAACCCCGTCGAGGTCGCCGCGAGCATCGCGGCGCCATTTGGCGAGATGGCGAGGCGGTTCACGTACAGGAAGTTGCTGGTCGCAGTACTCGCGAGCTGGTTCCACGTCACGCCGCCGTCACTCGACTTGAACACCCCCGCGCCGCGGATGCCATCGGAGTTGAAAAAGCCCTCGCCCGTCCCGGCATACATCACGTTGGAGTTCGTCGGATCCATCACGAGCGACGAGATCGCGAGGTTGGCCATGAAGTCGTTCACCGGCGCCCAAGACGTGCCGCTATTCGACGAGTACCAAAGCCCGCCGCCGACCGATCCGAGCCAGAGCCGGTTCGTCTGCGTCGGATGAATCACGAGCGAGCGCGTCCGGCCGCCGATGTTGCCGGGGCCGCGCCACGTCCAATCGGCGGACGAGACCAGCGTATCCGGCTGGCCGCCGACGCCCTTTTGCACCGCCGGGAGGATGCGCGGGTTCAGCGGCAGCTTCCTGGCCGCCTCCCGGGCGGCCTGCATCCGGACGGGAACCACGATGCCCTGATCGTCCCGATAAAAACTTTCCCGCCACTGGAGGTACTCCTCCGGATAGCCCGCGATGGGCGCATCCGCCGCCGTCTTCTGGATCGCTCGGGCGAGTTTCCCGCTCTGCATAACGAGAATTTCCGCCCGCGTCACGTTGCGCACGTCCGCCACCCGCCGAACCTCCGCCACGGTGATGCCGCGCGCCGCGGCGACGGCCTCATCGTTCAGGTGGAGCGCCGCCGCCTCGATCGCCGAGACCGGTGGGCGAACTTCCGACGCGGCCAGCGGCTGAGCGGCGAAAGAAAGGACCACGATCGTGGTCGAGAGGAGGGAGAGCAGGAAACGGAAGCGCATAGACAGTTCCGAACGAGCCACATTCCCAGCCCCGCGTCACGCTCCTTCGTGGGTAACGGAGCGTAATCCCGCCGCTTGACGGCGCTCTTGAGCGCATGCGACGACTGCACGCGATGTTCGACGCGAATTTCTATTCCTTTCTCGGGCTGGCCGCAGTCCTGACGCTCACTCCGGGAGCGGATACCATGCTGACGATCCGGAACGCCCTCGCCCGCGGCACCTCGGGAGGACTCTGGACGACGGCGGGGATCTGCGCCGGGTTCTTCGTCCAGCCGACGCTCGCCGCCCTGGGTCTGGCGGCGATCTTTCTGAGTTCGGAACTGGCGTTCAACCTCGTGAAGTGGGCCGGAGCCGCCTATCTCCTCTACCTTGGGACACAGAGCCTGATTTCCGCCCGGCGCTGGTGGCACGAGTCGTCTGACGGCGACGTGCACGCGGCGACGCCCGGGAGTGATCCGGTCAGCGGGTGGCAAAGTTTCCGGGAGGGCCTGCTCACGAACGCCCTGAATCCCAAGATCGCCGTCTTTTACTTCGCCGTGCTCCCGCAGTTCATCTCGCCGGGGGATTCCGTCCTCGCGAAGTCCCTCCTCCTTTCGGGTGCCCACTACCTGATGGGCATTCTCTGGCTCTCGACGCTGGCCATCGCCGCCGGCCGGGCGCGTCACCTCTTCTTCCGCCGCCGCGTCCGCGCCGGCTTCGAGGCGTTCGCCGGCTTCGCGATGATCGGTTTCGCGGTTCGTCTCGCGTTCGCGCGGTCGCGGTAGCGAGGCGCACCGGCTCATTTTTCACGTCATCGGCGTCGTTTCAATTTCAGCGGGCGCCACGTTCGCCCGGTCCTGCTCCGCCGCAGAAGCGCTCCCAATTCAAAACGACCCGTGCCTTCACGCTCGACAACGGATGGAACTTCGCCGCCACTTCACGCCGTGTGCCGCCCCGCTCCGCTGATCCGGCTTGCCGTCCTCGCCTTTCTCCTCGTCTCGCTGTCGCCCGGCCGCCTTCTGGCGGGCGGGACCGGGAGCAAGGATCTGAGGTTCGGGCCGGCGCCCCGCTGGGTCACGCCAACCGCGACGGAGACGCCTCCAGAACCGACGGAGGACGACACGAAACGAGGATACGCGTACCGGCTCTGGGAAACACAGACTAACGTGGCGACCGAAGAAGAGCTGGTCCGTCGGATCTTCACCATCAGTTCTCCGGAAGGCGTGCAAGAAATGTCGCAGGTGAGAGCATCCTGGGACCCGACCTATCAAACCTTGACCTTTCACACGCTGAAGGTCACTCGAAACGGGAAGTCGGAGGAGCGGGCCCGCCCGGAGCGATTTCAGACGCTGCACCGGGAGGAAAATCTCCAACGTCATGCCATTGACGGCCGGCTCTCCGGCGTCGCCGTTCTGGATGGGATTCAGGTGGGCGATACGGTGGAGTACTCCTACACGATCCGGGGCCGGAATCCGGTGTTCGCAGGACGATTCGCCCAGGAACTGTACGCTGCCTTCAGTTTCCCGGTCGGTGCGATCGAGCACCGGATCCTTTACCCGATAAATCGTAAGCTCCGGATCCGAGCGCATCTCGCCGACGCCCTGACCTTCCGCACCGCTAACCTTGGGGCATCGCGAGAGGATCGCTGGTCGGGCCGGAACGTGAAGGCAGTCGCTCCGGAGAAAAACCTGCCGAGTTGGTTCGAGCCCTACGGTTACGTCGAAGTCAGCGAATACTCCGACTGGGCAGAGGTCGCCGAGTGGGGGTGCAAAGTCTTCCAAGCGGAGCAGGCGCTCGGGGACGAGCTGGAGCAGAAACTCCGTGAGATCCGGGCCTCGCACGAGGGGGACGAAGTAAAAATCGGCCGCGTGGTTCTGCTGGTTCAAGACGAGGTGCGGTATCTCGCGATCGCCATGGGAGAACGAAGTCACCGGCCAGCCGCGCCGGCGGAAGTTTTTCGCCGCCGGTTCGGCGACTGCAAAGACAAGTCACTCCTCCTCGCGTCGTTGTTGTTCCGGCTGGGATACGACGCGGCTCCGGCGCTGGTGAACAGCGACGGAGGCAAGCTAATCCCGGAAAAGCTGCCCTCGCCGTTCGCGTTCGATCACGCCATCGTCCGTCTCCGGTTTGGCGGGAAAACGTACTGGATCGATGGCACGCGGAGCCACCAGGGCAGCGGCCTCGAAACGCGGTGCACGCCCGATCTCGGCTGCGCCCTCGTGCTGGCGAAGGCCGAATCGGACCTTACGCCGATCGAGCGGCATGCCGGCGACGGCGAGCGGGCCTCGGTGGACGAGAAGATCGGCTCGCCCGGTTTTGACGTGCCGGCCGTGTTGACCAAGATCTGGACCTACGAAGGGCAGGCGGCTGAGGACGTGCGGAACTACGCCGCCACCGCCGAACGCGCCCAGATTTCGCGCCAGTCGCTTGAACGTGTCCGGCGTTACTATCCCACCGCGGAGGAAATGCAGGCACCCGAGTTTCTCGACGATCGGAAGGAAAATCGGATGGTTGTGAAGGAGCAATATCGGTGTCCGGACTTCTGGCCTCTGAATGACGAAAAGGTACGCATCGCCGAGTTCAATCCGAGCCTGCTTCTGACGCGGATTTCACGCTTCAGTCCAAGTCCCCGGCAGGGGCCGGTCGCGCTTCGGCATCCCCTGGTGCTCCGCCATCGGATCGAGGCCACTTTGCCTGAGCCTTGGCCGAAAGCAGCGAAAAAGCGGGCGATTGCCGGCCCAGGCTTCTCGTTCGAATCGGAAGTCGAAGTGAAAGAGAACAAACTGACGCTCGAGTATCGGTGGAAGACTCTCTCCGATCAGATCGAAGCGTCCGACGCCCTCGAGTACAGCCGCAAGATCGGTGCCGTGCGTGACGCGCTGGGTTACACGCTCACGCTCGACACCAAACCCGCTGAAGCACAGGCCGCGCCGAGAGCCACCACGACCGGCCTCGCGGGGATCGTGTGGCCGAACGTTCTCCTCATGCTCACGGTCGTGGCGGCTACAGTCATCGCCCTCTGGCTCCTCGTTCGGCTCGAGCCTCCGCCGGATGTGGCCTCGCGAGCCATGGCCGTCGGAGACCAGAAACTGCTCGGAATCGGCGGATGGTTGTCGTTTCTCGGATTTGGCGTGTGCGTCATCCCCCTGACGCTCTTGCCCCTCTGGACCGAGTTTGGCCCCATCGTGTTCAGCCTTGAGACCTGGGAGGCCCTGGCCATCCCGACGAGCAAGCAATATCAACCGAACTTCGCGTGGTTTGCCTACGTGGAACTCGTGTTTCGGAGCATCGACAGCGTACTCTGCCTGCTGCTTCCGATCCTCTTCTTTCGCCGGCATTTTCGGTTTCCGATCCTGATGATTTTCGGCTGGGTGCTCCGCCTTGGTTTCTCCATCCTGCTGGTCGCCTCGCAAGAACAGATCGAATTCATCACCGAGCCTGAGCGCCTCAAAAACATCGGTGGGATGATCAGACTCCTCGTCGCGGTGGCACTCTGGACACCCTACCTCATCCGATCACGTCGGGTGCACGCCACGTTCATCAAAGGCTGGCGGTCAGCCGTCGAAGAACGACGGCCGAAACTGTCCGGACCGCCTCCGCTTCCGACCACTCCAAATGCGGGGTTGTCAGCCGCCCTCGCCAGCGACGTTCCTCCCGCTTGAATACAGCGCGCGAGCGGCGGCGCTCACGCGGCGCGGGCGGCCGGTTTGCGCGTCGACCGGACACCACAGGGTGCGAGCTTCCACGAGCAGGGCGCGATCCGAGGCGCGCAGGATGGCGGTATTGCGTTCGAAGGACATGCCGGTCGCCGGCCCGACCCAGGTCTGCGCAATGATCTCATCCCCGAGCACGGCGGCGAGGCGGTAGTCGATCTCATGCCGCAGCACCACCCAGCCAATCGTGTCGCGATCGGGCTCCGGCGCGATGGAGCGCCAGTGGGCTTCCGCCATCTCCTGCACCCAACGGAGGTAGACCTGATTGTTGACGTGCCGGCGGACATCGATGTCCCCCGGTTCGACGCGAAAAACGCCTTCAAAACGGACCGCGACGACGGGCTTCATCCGGAGAATCACGGGGTCGTCACGGCTGCCCGCCAGAAGAGATCGGGGGCGCCCACGGGCAGGGCCGGGTCGAGCAACGTGAGGGTGCTCCAGCCTTGGTCAGTCTGGCTCGCAGAGGCGACCGGGGTCCACGGGCCGATTCGCAGATCCGCCGTGCGCGTCAGCGAATAGGTCGCGCCCCGGAGCGCGGTCACGCTGAAGTTGGCCGTTCCGCCCGCTCGGTCGATCGATCCCACGCCGAAGGCGGCCGCCACATTCGCGACCGCCAGTTCGTTGGCCTCATCCGCAGGCGGGAGCTGGAACTGTAAGAAGGCCGGGAGCACGCGCGACCAAGCGCCCTCGTTGTGCACCTGGCCGCAGCCGGGGGTGAAGAGCAGCGCGGTATTCTGCGCGTAGCCGTTTGTGATCCAGCCGTTCAAGGCCCGCTGCGCATCGTTCCAATACACGTCCTGGTCCGGCTGCGAGGAGCTCCCCTCCTGCGTCCCCATCGAGAGCCACCACTTCAACGCCTTCTTCGGCGCACTGTCCCGCACCGTCGCATACGCCGGCGCCGCCCAAAACGCCGGAGAAAAGACGCCGGCGCGACTGAAGTACTCAGGATTCTCGAGCGCGAAATACGTCGAGACCAGGCCGCCCATCGACGACCCGGCGATGGTCGTCTGGGCGGGGTCAACGGCGCCACTGGCCATTGTGCGCGTGCGGTAGTTCGCCGAGATGGTCGGAATGACGTTGTTCAGCACAAACAATTTGTACTGATCGGCGATCCCCGTCTGCGCCGGAGCCGTCGCGACGGGATCGGTCGGCGGCGTGTACTCCCCCATTCGGTTGGCGGTGTTGTCGATGCCGACCACGATCGCCTCCCGCATTCGCCCCTGCCCGGTCTCATAGCTCCCGATCCGGTCTGCATCCCACGTGCCGAAGGGACCGCCGGGGAAGAAGATGTTCTGACCGTCATGGAAATAGACGACGGGATACCGGCGGGCCGGGTTGGTGTCGTAGCCCCGCGGCAGGTAGATGCGAATGGTCCGGACCGGAATCGCCGCGTAGCTGCTCCCGACCGACCGCGTCTCGACGCGCGGTGGGCTGACACTGGCGGGCGGCGCGTAGTTGAAAACGTTCCCGTCCTGCACAAAAAAGTGATCGAGCGCAGTGCGGTAATTGTACGGGGGAACGAGCGCTTGATACGGCACCGGCACGGACGGTGCGCTGCCTTGCGCGGGATTGCTCGGGGGCGCGGGAGCGTTGTCGTATTGATTGTTCTCGTTGTGGAAGACGAACTCGAGTTCCGAGCCGGCGCGGTCATCCGGCAGATCCAGCCGGAAGAGACTTTCTGCCGCGGTGCGTCCGGGGCCGGCCAGCCGCATCTCGACATTCGTAAACGCTGCGCCCGTCGTGTTATTCCGATAGAGCAGGAAGGCGCGGTTCCAGGAGGAATGATACCAGATCGACTTCCCCCGATACGGGGCGGGCGTTCCCGCCGGAACGGTCAGCGACTGCGTCGGACCGACCTCGGTGTACGTCGCGAAATTGCAATAGTTGGCGCGCTGGACGGAGCGCTTGATGAACTTGTAGCTGAGCGCAGTACCCACCTCGACCGCGATCACACCGGTCCAGACGTTTCCGGCGGTGTAGGTCAGCTTCCGCGCCGCCACGGGATCGTTCGCGCCGAGGTCGGGATGATCGCCGAGGACAAAGATGTCATTCCCGAACCCGGCATCGACCGTCACGCTGAAGGTGACCGGCTGGGTGACGGGACTCGCCGCGGGCGTGCAGCCGGCCGGAACGAAGCAGGCGAGCAGTGCGCAAAGCCAGAGGGAGGGGAACCCGGGAGACATGCGCGAAGGTGGCCGGAATTTTGCCGAGTGCATGTCGCGGGTTAATCTTCGAGTGCCGCGCAGGGATGCCGAAGCCACTCGCGGGTCCCGAAATATCCGCACGCGTGGGTCGCGACTCGGGCCGCCTGTGTGAGAGCCTGAACCGGGTCCCCGCCCCTCGCGAGGAAGCAGCAGAACACTCCGTGAAGCACGTCGCCGGCGCCGAGCGTGTCCACCGGCGCCGCCCCCGCCACGTCGATCGCGCCGCCCTGACCCCGGGAGTTCATCCATTCGATCGGCTCGCCGCCGTGGGAAACGGCGGCGAAGCGCGCTCCCCCCGAAATCAGGCCCGAGAGCACGGAATCGTCCGGTCGGCCGGGCAGGTGAAAGTCACCCGAGCAAATCGCGAAATCGACGAACGGCAGCAGTTCTTCCAGCGCCGGCTTCCAACTGCCGCCGTCGAGCACGACGGGAACGCCCCGCTCCCGGGCGGCCCGCGCCAGTGGGAGCGCCACGGGCAGCACGTGCCCGTCCAAGAGTAGAACGCTCACGCCATCGAGGATGGCGGGTTCCGGCAAACTGACGGCCGGCAACGGACCCCATTTTGTCAGGACGACCGCCCGAAGCCCGGTGCCCGCATCCACCATCACGGTGGCGACCGCCGGCACGAAGTCGGCCGAGCCGGCGATGTCGTGGAACTCCACGCCGCACTCCGCGAGATCGCTCCGGATGATGGCGCTGAGCGGGCTCGTGCCCGCGGCGCTCACGAGCAGAGGCGAGCCCCCCGCGTGCGCGAAGGCGACGGCGGCATTCGTCGCGGGCCCGCCGGCACAAAGGCTGCGCTCGCTTGCGACCACTTTTTCGTTCGGCGCCGGATGATGCTCGACCCGGCAGATCACGTCGACCGTGGCGAGCCCGACAAAGAGTCCGCGCGGAACGGTGTGCATCCCGACCATTCGCGCAGAATCCGGCCCCGCGCTCAAGCCTCTAACGCGAGCAGCGCGAAGGTCGCGAGCCAGTGTTCGCCGGCGTAGTCCCCGCTGACATGCGGCAGCGCGGCCGCGAGATGGTCCGCCGCCGCCACTTCAGCGAGCCGCCGACGCGGGTCAGCGGACGGCAGAGCGCGGCCGAGCAAACCCCAGCACCACGCGCGACTGAGATTGAGGCCATCGAGATGCGCGATCTTCCCGTCCGTGCGATCCGAGACCCGGGCGGGAAAGAACAGCGTCGCCGGCTCCCGGCGATCCAGCCGGGGAAGGAAGGCCGTGAGCCAGCCGGAAAACCCGTCCGGCGGCAGAACGACACTCAACAACGCCGCCTCCATCAAGGCGGGCGAGAGAAAATCATCGCCACCGGGCTCCCATGCCTGGCAATCCGTGTCGGCGCGGAACCACGCGTGCGCTTTCGCGTCGAGCATCTCCCGCAAGGAACCGTGCCCCGTCGCGTCGGCAAACTCCCGCGCGAGCAGGAGCGCAAAGGCGCTGCTCGAATGGCTCCCGGAACGGATGGGGTAACCGGCGAGCGGAAGGTACGTGAGGAAGCGCTGGACGAAGGCCTCCGCGAGGGGAGCGAGCGTCTGAGCCCAGCGTCGGCCCGCAGGGTCGTCCCACTTCGCCAGCTCGCCCGCGAGCTTCAAAAGCCAGGCCCAGCCATAGGGTCGCTCGAAGGTCCGGCTGGACGGGTCGGCGAGGTAGGCGACTTCGCCGGCGACCTTCGCCCCGGTGAACTGCCGCTCGAAGAGCGCCCGAATCTCCTCCGACTCCGGGAGATCCGGGAAGGTGCGCGCGACGCGAGCCAGCAACCAGTGACCGTGCACGCACGAGTGCCAGTCGAAGCTCCCGTAAAAAAGCGGATGGAGCGCCTGCGGGGACCGGACATCGGCCGCGCCCGCCATCACGTGGTCGAGCTTGTGCGGGTACTCCCGCGTGACGTGACCTAGGGCGATCCGCGCAAAGTGCGCGGCCCGACCGGCGTCGAGCGCCGCGACGCTCACGGCAGGAGTTCCGTCCCCAGCCCATGCGGCGTGAGGAGGGCGAGCAGAAGCGAGTGCGGCACGCGGCCGTCGATGAGGTGCACTCGCTCGACGCCCCGGGAGAGCGAGAGCATCGCGGACTCGATCTTCGGGATCATGCCCCCCGCGATGATGCCGTCCTTCAGCAGTTTTTCGATCGCCTCACTCTGGAGCGACGGGATGAGCGACTCCGGCCGTTTCGGATCCCGCATCAATCCGGGCACATCGCTGATGTAGACGAGTCGGCCGGCTCCCAGGCCGGCGGCGACCGCGCCAGCCACCGTGTCCGCGTTCACGTTCAAGAGCCAGCCATCCGCACCCCGGCCGATCGGCGACAGGACCGGGACCTCTCCGCGGTCGATCGCGGCCTTGATCGCCGTAAGGTCAACGCTGTCGACCTCGCCGACCGCGCCGAGGCCGACAGGACCGTCGACCGTCTGGACGGGCTCCATTTTCGTCGCGTGGACATGATCCCGCCCCGAGAGTCCCACGGCCGTCACACCGAGGCCGTTCAGCTTGGCGACGAGCATCGCGTTAATGTCATGGTCGAGCGTCTCCGCGACGAGTTGGACCGACGCGAGGTCGGTCACGCGGAGGCCCGTCACGAACACCGCCTTGATCCCGGCTGCCCGCATCTTCGTCGTGATCGCCTTGCCTCCGCCATGGACGACGACGGGCTGGAGGCCAACCGTCCGGAGGAAAGCGATGTCCCGGAGCGTCCGGTCGATCATTTGCTCCTCCTCCATCGCGCTGCCGCCATATTTCAGCACGAGCGGCTGTCCCTTCAGCCGCTGGATGAACGGGAGGACGTCGGTCAGAGCTTCAACGTGAACGGCCATAGGAGAGAGGTGAACAATGAACGAATCAGAGAAAAAGGAGCGAACGGGAGGGCAAAGCGTCAGCGGACACGGAACGGCCAGGATGTCTTGCTGCAATACGTCATTTCCGATGAGCTGGTTTCGGATTTTCGCCGCCCGCTACTCCCCCATGTTGAGCTTGACGTATTCCGTGGAGAGATCGGTCGTGTAGACCATGTACTCACCGCGTCCGAGGTGGAGGTTGACGTGGACGGCAAATTTTCGGCCGCGCACGATTTCCCGGAGCTTGGCGGGAGCGGTCCGGCTGGCGACCCCGCCCTGGACAGCGCTCACGCCGTTGTAAAAAACGTCGATGAGTTCCTCGCGGATCCGCGCGCCGCAATAGCCCGCCGCATCCATGATCCGGCCCCAATTCGGATCGCCTCCGAACCACGCGCACTTCACCAGCGTCGAATTCGCCACGGCTTCCGCGACCCGGCGGGCATCTGCCACCGTCGTCGCGCCACTGACCTGGACCTCGACGAACTTCGTGACGCCCTCCCCGTCCTCAACGATCTGACGGGCCAGCTGGCGGCAGACGTACCGCAGCGCCGCCTGGAAGCGCTTGTACTCGGCGGAACCGGGCGCGATGGCCGGTCCCTCGCTCCGCCCGTTCGCCAGCGCGATGACGGTGTCATTCGTGCTCATGTCCCCATCGACGGTGATGCGGTTGAAAGAGGACTCGACCGCGTCCGCGAGCGCGCGCTGGAGCGTCTTCCGCGCGATGTTCGCGTCGGTCGTCAGCACGCAGAGCATCGTCGCCATATTCGGGTTGATCATGCCCGCGCCCTTCGCGATGCCCCCGATCGTGACCGCCTTCCCGCGCAGGACCAGACGGACGGCGCATTCCTTGGGGAAGGTGTCGGAGGTCATGATCGCGCGTGCCGCCGCCATGCTGCCTCCGCGGCCCGAAGGCCGGACGAGCGCGGGCAGCGCGGCCTCGATTTTTTCGACCGGCAGGGGCACGCCGATCCGACCCGTCGAACAGACGAGCACCTGGCGGGCGGGAATGCCGAGCGCCGCGCCGGCGCCGCTGGCCATGCGCTTTGCGGCCTCGATGCCCGGCAATCCGGTGCACGCGTTCGCGTTGCCGCTGTTCAGGATGACCGCTCGCATTTGGGCGCCGCGGGCGTGTGAGACCGAGACCCGCACGGGTGCGGCCTTCACGCGGTTCGTGGTGAAGACCGCGGCGCCGACGGACGGGCTTTCCGAAAAGACGAGCGCGAGGTCGGCCTTCCTTTTCGCTGCGCCCGGCTTGATGCCGCAATGGGTCGACCACGCGAGGAAACCCTGCGGGGCGGTGATCCCGCCAGCGACGCTTTGGTGATCGGAGTTCTCGGACATGGGAGGAATAACGACGAAGCTGCGCCCGGGTGACCGGAGGCGAAGGCGAATTTACCGGGAGGCTGAGCGGGGCCGACCGGACCGATTGCTTCTTAGCACAGTCCGGTCGCTTCGGGCAACCCGGTCATGGCATTGAAACATTGCACGGCCTGTCCGGAGGCCCCCTTCACGAGATTGTCCTCTGCGCTGAAGAGCAGGACGCGACCGGTGCGCGCATCGTGCCGCCAGGCCAGATCGATGTAGTTGGTGCGGGCGACATCTGCCACGGCGGGCAGACGTCCGCCGTCCAGCACGCGGACGAATGGCTCGCTCGCAAAGGCCTCGCTCCACGCGCTTCCGATCTCCGCGGGATCGATCCCGTCGGCCGGCGCCGCGAAGATCGTCGTCGCAATGCCCCGGGTGATCGGGACGAGATGCGGCGTAAAGCTGATCACGACCGGCACACCGGCGGCGGCGGAGAGTTCCTGCTCGATCTCCGAGAGGTGCCGGTGCTTAGGCACACCGTAGGCGCGGACCGATTCATTGCACTCGGCGAAGAGGAGCGTCACATCCGCCTTCCGACCGGCGCCGCTGACTCCGCTCATGCTGGCGACCGCAATGCTGGCGGGCTTCAGCAGCCCGCGGCGGAGCAGCGGGACGAGCGGAACGATCACGCTGGTCGGGTAGCAACCGGGCGCGGCGACCAACCGGGCCCCGGCGATCTCCGCGCGGCGGAACTCCGGCAATCCGTAGACGGCGCCGGCGAGCAACTGCGGCGCGGGGTGCGCGTGATCGTAGAACTCCGCGTAGGTCGCCGCGTCGCGAAGCCGGAAGTCGGCGCTGAGGTCGATCACGCGCAGTCCGGCGTCGAGCAGCGGCACGGCGAATTCCGCCGCGAGGCCATGCGGCAGGGCGAGGAAGGCAAACTCGGCCCCGGACGCCGCAATCTCGGCCGACGACGAATTGGAAAAACGGATCGTGGCCGCCTGCGCGATACCGCGGAAACGAGGAAAGACTTCGTCGAGGCGCCGGCCGGCCTCCGCCCGCGACGTCACGCACACGATGCTTGCTCCGGGATGACGCAGCAGGAGGCCGGCGAGTTCCTCGCCGGAGTAACCACTCGCGCCCACGATTGCCACCTTTCGAATTTTTTCCATCGGGCCGGGAAGCTAGCGCGCTGCGACACGCTGGCACGCGCGAGATTCGGAGATTCCGCTTTGACTTCCCGAGTCCGAACCGAAAGATCGCGCCATGACGAAACCCCTACTCCGCTTCACCCTCTTGCCCCTGCTCTGCGCCTTCGCGGCCGCCCCGCTTTTCGCGCAGGCGCCCGCGGCCTCCCCGGCCGCAGCCCCCAGCGCCACGCCGGCGAAGAAGCTGCCGGCGATGCTGCGCAAGTACGACACGAACAACGACGGTGTGCTCGACGCCTCCGAGAAGGCCGCCATGAAGAAGGATCTGGCCGAGCGGAAGGCGGCGAAGAAGGCGGCCGATCTGAAGCGCTTCGATGCCGACGGCGACGGAAAATTGAGCAAGGCGGAGCGCCGGAAGCGCAAAGAGACCGTGAAAGCGGAGAAGCAAGCGGCCAAGGACGCGCGGAAGGCGGCGAAGAAAGCGGAGCGCGCGGCGAAAAAGGCCGGCTCCGCCGGTGCCGGACCGGCAAAATCGGCGGACAATCCCGAGGCGCCGCAGCCCAAGGAAATCGCGATCCCGCCCGCCCCGAAAAAGTAGGAGCCCCCGACGGGCGCAGATCGGGAATTTTTTTGCAACCTGCGGAGGGGTTTCCCGTAGATCAGGAGTAACGGACGGCGACCGCGCCCTCGGTCCCTTCGCATGTACCCGAACCTCTCGCGCCTTCCTTTGCCCGAGGCAGGACGGTGGCGGACGAAGCGGCCTGATCGCGCGATCCCGCCCACGGCCCCCACTCCCATGCGATTTCGAACCCTGATGATCTGTTCGCTCCTAGCGACGGGGGCTCTCACGGCCACGGAAGCGGCCGACTGGGAGACCGATGAGACGTGGCCGGTCGAGGTCACGGATGCCTCCACCAACGTGTTTACTGACCTGATCGTCGGCTCGGGTGGTTATCTCACGGGCAGTACGGGGGACACTTTCGTGGTGAGCGGAGACTTCCTGAACGCGAGCGCACAGGGGGCGTTGTGGAGCACGACGCTGTCCGAACTTCGGTTCCAAGCCGGCGTCGCCGCGCATCAGGTCACGTTCGCCGGGGCGGACATGGGACCGTCCTATTTCGGGTATCAGAACAACTTTGCCTGGGGCACCCTGCACCTCACCAGCGGTCAGGCCCTGATGCTAGGCGATGGCAACGCCACCCCCGGCGCGGCGATGTACGTGACAAAGCTCGTGCTCGACGGCGGCCTCGGCCAGATCGCGAGGATCACGGGGAATGGGGCAAACATTTATTACGACCCGACGAACGCCGCGAATGCCTATCTCAACGCGCAGACCTATCCCCTCGCGGGCGGCGGCGCGATCATTCCCGTCATCGCGGTACTGCAGATCGTCACGGAGTCGAAGGCGGCTGGCGGCGTCACCCTGACCTGCAAAGGCGTCCCAAGCCGGCTGCACACGGTCCAGGCCTCGCCCAACCTCGCCTCAGCGACGTTTGCCCCCATCGGCACGGCCACGGCCGATGCCAGCGGGAACCTCGGGTTTACGGACCCGGCCGCGGGGGGATTTACCCAGCGGTTCTACCGCCTCGTATTTCCGTAAGCGGTTCGCGTCCGCCCCGGCTCACGGACGGTGGGATGGCGCGAAAATCCGCCGGATGACCGGGGGAAAAAGGCTGCTACGGTGCGCCCTCCCGGAGGGCTCAGGGTCTCGGAGGAGCCTACGTCACATCACCTTCATCAGAGTATTGCCATGCAGCCGCTGCAGACATTTCACATCAGTCCGAAGCTCCCCGCCAAGCTCGAACCCCTTCGCGAGATCGTGCACAACCTGTGGTGGAGTTGGGAGCCGAAGGCCCGCAAACTCTTCCGCGACATCGACACGACGCTCTGGGACCGGACGAATCACAGTCCCCTGCGGATGCTCCAGCTTTCCACCCAGGCGCGGCTGGAGGAGCTGGCGTCCGACGACGACTTCATCCGGGAGATGAAAGCAGTCTGCGGCAATTTCCGCGATTACATGGCGCGGAAGGATACCTACGGTCAGCAGCAGAAGGGCACTCCGGGCGGCGAACTGACCGCCTATTTCTCGGCGGAGTTTGGCTTCCATGAATCCGTCCCGAACTACTCGGGAGGACTTGGCATTCTCTCGGGCGATCACTGCAAAAGCGCCAGTGACCTCGATCTGAATTTCGTGGCCGTGGGACTGCTCTACCGGCACGGCTATTTCAAGCAGGAGATCAACCGGGAGGGGTTGCAGGAGGCCGTCCTCCTGGACCAGCATTTCTTCCACTTGCCGGTCGTCGAGACGACGAATCCGGACGGAACCCCGATCCGGATCGGCGTGGAGAACCTTGGACGCACGGTCTCCGCCCGGGTCTGGCGCCTCGCGATCGGCCGGATCAACGTCTACCTGCTCGACACGGACATTCTCGAGAACACCGCGGAGGATCGGATGATCACCGAGCAACTCTACGGCGGCGACACGGAGATGCGCATCCGGCAGGAAATCGTTCTGGGCATCGGCGGCGTCCGCGCGCTCGCCGCCCTCGGATTGAAGCCCGCGGTCTTCCACATGAACGAAGGCCATTCCGCCTTCCTCGGGCTGGAGCGCATTCGCAACCTCGTGCATGACAAGAAGCTCGCCTTCCGCGCCGCTCTCCAAGTCGTGGCGGCCAGCAGCATCTTCACCACCCACACGCCGGTGCCAGCCGGGAACGACTCGTTCTCGCGCGCGCTGATGCAGCGCTACTTCGGGAGCTACGCGTCGCAGGTCGGAATCGATTTCGACGAGTTCATGTCCTTCGGTCAAGCCGGGAGCGATGCCAAGGGGGACCTGTCGATGACGATCCTCGCCCTCCGCACGAGCCGGCATTCGAACGGCGTGAGCGCGCTGCACGGCCTCGTCAGCAAGGGACTCTGGAAGGACGTCTGGGCCGGCGTGCCCGAGCACGAGGTGCCCATCGCGAGCATCACCAACGGAATCCATACCAAAACCTGGGCCGCGCCCGAGTTCATGGATCTCTACGAGAAATACCTCGGAGCCGACTGGGACGAGCACCTCACGGACCGCGACTACTGGCGCCGCGTCATGGACATCCCGGACGAGATCATCTGGGAGACGCACCAGATGCTGAAGAAACGCTTGATCGAATTCGCGCGGGATCGGATTCGCGGTCAGCGCGAGCGCCTCGGCGAAGCGCCCGCGAAACTCCGTGAGGTGAACGATCTGCTCAACCCGGAGATCCTCACCATCGGGTTTGCGCGCCGCTTCGCGACGTACAAGCGCGGTAACCTTCTCTTCAAGAATACGGATCGCCTGCTCCGCATGCTGGCGAACGCGGACCGACCCGTGCAATTCATCTTTGCCGGCAAGTCGCATCCGAAGGACGAACCCGGAAAGAAGGTGATCCAGGAGGTGTACCAGTTCACGCGCCAGCCGGAATTCCACGGGCGGGTGGTCTTCCTGGAGGACTACGATGCGCACGTCGGGCGCCGGATGTACCAGGGCGTCGATCTCTGGCTTAACAACCCGCTCCGACCGCTGGAGGCGAGCGGCACGAGCGGCATGAAGCTCCCGCCCAGTGGCGGCCTGAACCTCAGCGTGCTCGATGGCTGGTGGTGCGAGGGCTACAACGGGAAAAATGGCTGGGCGATCGGACCGGAAATCACCGAGGGCAGCGCTGAGTTCCAAAACGAAGTGGACGCGGAAAGCCTGTTCCATGTGCTCGAGACCCAGATCGTGCCGCTTTATTATGCGAAGCCTGACGGCAAGCTGCCGCTCGCGTGGATCCAGCTCATGCGGGAGTCCATCCGGAGCGTGACGCCGGTCTATAACACCCACCGGATGGTGAAGGAGTACCACCAGCGGATGTATTCCGCCGCCGCGGCGGCCCAGGCGCGACTCTCGGCGCGCGACTGCCAGCCGGCCGCCGAGCTGTCGCAGTGGAAGAACTGGATGCGGTCGAAGTGGCGCGGGATCAACTTGTACGACGTCCAACTCCGGCACCCCGACCGGCTGAACATCAACGTCGGCGACAGCGTGGAGATCGTCGCGAGTGCCTACCTCGGCGAAGTCGGCCCCGAGAACGTGCGTGTCCAAGTCTACTACGGCGTGGAGAACGAGAACCAGATCACCTCGCCCAAGCTGGTCGACCTGAAGCTCGACGCGAGCCAGCCGAACGCGGATTCCGGAAACTACGTTTACCGCGGTCTGATTCCAAGCGGCGAGACCGGGGCCTTTGGATTCAATGTCCGCGTGATCCCAACGCATCCGAACCTCATTCAGGATCACGAGCTCCGGCTGATCACCTGGGCGAAGTAAGGCGGGCTAGCCTAACTTCCGACGTTTTTGAGCCTCGCCAGAGTAAATGTTCATAAATGTAGCAAGTAAAACATGCGTCTGCGGCCATTCCTTCCCTGTTTTCCCTCAAACATCCAGTTATTGGGTAGCAAGTGTGAGCCTGTGCTGAAGTTGCGGACAGCGGGAGACTAATCAGATCGGATGTCCCATATGACTAAAGCACCATCATTGAAGAAGACGGCCGCGGGCAGCAGCCCGCAGGCCAAACGGTTCAGCACGGACTTCCAGCAGGAGG
>JBBQFQ010000052.1:0-39030 GCA_038322235.1 Chthoniobacterales bacterium | reverse complement strand
CGAGGACGCGGGGACCACCGTCGAGGTCGAGCGGGGTCAGCGTGGCCGCGGCGGCGGTGCCCTTGTTGATGCTGGTCGAGGCGGCCTGGAGGCGATAGTTGCCGGCGCCAGCGTTCACGAAGAGCGGGTTCGCGCTGATGGAGTTCGTGTCGATGACGAACGCGAGAGACGATCCCTCCAGGTTGCAGTAGTCCGCCACCACCTTGCCGCCGCTATCCGTGAAAAAATCGCCCTGAAACGTGCCGCCGTTGAAGATGCAGTTCGTCACCGTGAGCGTGGCCACGTAGACCACGACCTTGGCGCCCAGATAGCCCGACCCCCAAGTTCCCGCGATCGTGCAGTTGATGAACTTGGGGCTCAGGAGAGGCCCGGAATTCGTGGCGCCGTCAAACTGGAGGGTGGTGCCGTAAGTTCCGAAGAGCGTGTCGGCCCCCGTGTTGTTGGCGAAGAGGCAATTCTTCGCGGTCAGGTCGCCGGCGGTGCCATAGATCGCCCCGCCGCCCGCCACGGCCGCATTGCCGAGAAACTGGCAGCGGTCGACCACCAGCGTGCCGCCCGACTGGGCCAGCGCCCCGCCGTAAGCGGCGCCGTTGCCGGTGAACTTGCACAGGGTGAACGTGGCGGTGCCAGCCAGCAGCTGCGAGCTGCCGACCAAATGCTGGCCGGAGACGCTGTTGCTCGTGAAGTTGCAGCTGGTGACGGTCGAGGTCCCGCTGCTCAGCTCCAGCACGACATTCGCGTGGTTCGAAAAGGTGCAGCCCGAAATCGTGGCGCCATCGCCGCGCACCGCCAGGATGCTGCCGGTGGTGGCCTGCGCCACGCTCGTGGTGAAGGTGCAGCCGGTGATGGTGGGATTGCACCCAGCCGACACCAGCAGCCCGACCGAGGCGACGTTGTTGTTGTTGCGGAAGACGCAGTTCGCGATCGTCGGGTCGCTGTTGCTCAGGTAGATCGCGGACGAGCCGAACGAGCCGGTGAAGGGCGTCCCGACGGGCACGGCATTCTGGATGGTGATCCCGCGGAGCAACGTGACCGAGGTCTGCGCGCCCCGAATGGAGAAGCCGTTGCCCAAGCCCTGGCAGTCGAGGATGCAGGAGGCGGGAGCGTCGCTGCTGGAGCGCAGGACGAGGTTCTTGCTCCCGAAGTCGAGGCCGCGCTCGTTATAGGTGCCGTTCGCGAGGAAGACCGTATCGCCACTGGCCGCCGCGGTGGCGATGCCCTTGGCGATGGTCCGAAACGGCGCCGCCTGGGTGCCGGCGTTGCCGTCGCTGCCGGTGGTGGCCACGTAGTAATTGGCGGCGCGAGCGCCGGTCGTCGTCAGGACGAGCCCGAGCCAGGCCGCGAGGGAGCGAGGAAAGCGCAGCGGGATTTTCATGGCGGAATTGCCGGAAGGCCTACTTCAGCGAGACGAGGACGAGGACGAGACCCTTGCCGGCCGGGAGGGCGGACATCGCCTTGCCGATCGTCGCGCCGTTGGCCGGGGCCGAATCGGTCACCCTCATGGCGTGGCCGGGCGTGTCCGAGGTGGTCAGCATGTCACCCGCCTCGATCGGCCCGTTGGCGTCGGCATCGCACCAGCACCAGACGCGGCCAATGCTCGCGACCGGATGGGTGCCATCGGCGACCGTGCCTTTCTGCCGCAGGGTGATGCCCGGCGCGATGCCGTTCGCCCCGCTCAGGATGCCGGCCACGGTCTTGTCGTAGGCGTGCGCCGCCACCCGCATCTGGCCGACCTGCGCGGGATCGATGGAAACCACGAAGCCCGGTTTCGGCGCGACCTCGCCGGCGTTGGCGACCTCATAGGGTTCCGCCACGTCGCTGCCGCCCAGAATGGTGACGACATTGGCGGTGATCTCACCGCCGACGGTCAGCGCTCCGGCCGAGGAGAGAGTCATGCGCGCCGTCGTGCCGATGCCGCTGTCGGTATACCAGGAGAATTGGCCGCCATTCGTCACGAACCGCACCCAAGCGCCGCTGATCTGCGAGTAGAGGCCCAAGTCGCTGACCGTGGTCAAAGCGGTGCCGCCGCGTTGCAGCACGCCGCTGGGGACGAAGACCCGGGCGCTGGTGACCGACAAAGCGCCGGCGGAAACTTTCGTGAGCGAAGCGGCATCGCTGGCCAGCTTGCCGTTCGTGACCGCGCCGTCGGGCAGATAACCGCTCGGCGCGAGTCGCTGGTCGGGCGTGAGGAGCTGCGAGCCGTTCGTGCCGTCATCGAACCAGACGCGCAGCCGGACGTCGGCATTGGCCCAGGCGCTCGCGGGGATCGCGCTGGACATGTTGGCGAGCGACGTGTCGCCGAGCAGGACCGAGTAGAGTCCTTTGCTGACCGTCAGCACGACGGCGGCGGTGGGGGGCGCTCCGGCGACGCTCGTGCCGTCGTTGCTCCAGTAAGTTGTGGTGCCCGCGGCGTTCACGAGGGCGAAGCGGAACTGGCCCGCGCCGTCGAAATTCACGGCCGGATTTCCGACCGCGACGCGACCCTGGTAATTCACCAGCTGTGGAACCTGGCCGAAGGCCCGGTGGGAGAGAAAGCCGCTGGTGCAGAGAGTCACCAGGGCGGTGGCCAGGAAGCGAAGTTTCATGGGGATGAGGTGCGATTGATCTGATAAGAGGCCCGGCCGGTCGGGTTCGTCCGGTCGCGCGAGAGCCTCTGCGCACGCTCGTGCGAAATCCGCGGCGCAATCGGATCACCGGAGAGGAAGATTTTTTTGAATCTCGCGGGAGAATCGCGGATGAACGCGATTTCCTGGGCGGACCGCGAACTTGCGAAGCGCATCCCTACCGCTCGACGGTGGGCGCGGCCTTCGCGGCGAAGCCCAGGCTCGCGTCCCAGATCCAGACATCGCCGTCGCTGCTCGCCGCGGCCAATTGCCTGCCATCGGCGCTCCAGGAGACATCGTGAAACATCCCGGAATTCCCCCGCAGCACGAAGGTCTCCTGGCCGGTGCGCGGGTTCCAGATGCGCACGGAATTGTCGATGCCGGCAGAGGCGAGGCGCGAGCCGTCGGGGCTCCAGCGCACGGCGTCCACGTAGTCGTTGTGGCCGCGCAGCGTCTGGCGCTGCCGGCCGGTGGCCGCGTCCCAAAGCAGGATGAAAAAATCGCCCGAGGCGGTGGCCAGTTGCTGGCCGTCCGGACTCCAAGCGACGCTTAGGATCGCTCGGCGGTGGCCCGACAGACGCTGGACTTCGACGCCTTTGGCCTGATCCCAGATCTTCACCAGCGTGTCCCAGCCGCCGCTGGCCAGGCGGTCCCCCCGCGGGCTCCAGGCCAAGGCGCGGACCCCTTCGCGCGGATCCTTGTCGGACGCGGCGCTCTCATGGGCGAGGATGGCGCGGATCTTCGGGAGGCGCGGGAAGCCTTCCGCGAGCTGGATCGTGCCATCCTGCGCGCCGGCGGCCAGCGCCGCTCCGTCGGGGCTCCAGGCCACGCACCAATACGCCCCGTGGCCGCCGGGCAGCGCGAAGACTTCCCCACCGGTCTCCGCATCCCAGACCTTGGCCGCGCCATCCAAGCCAGCGGACGCCACGCGCCGACCGTCCGGGCTCCAGGCCAGCGACCGGACCAAGCCGAATTGCGGGAAGATCCCGCCTTCATCGTGCGCCGGGATGGCGAGCTCTTCCTGCCCCGCCGCTGGCTGCCAAAGGCGGACCTTGCCGTCGTCTCCGGCCGAGGCCAGCCGACTGTCCTTCGGACTCCACGCCACGGCGGTGCTGCGCCGGCCGCGGCCGGGCAGGATGCTCCACTCCTGGTCTCGCAGCGAAGCCCAAACCTTCATCCCTCCGGAACCTTCCCCGACGGCGAATTGGCCGCCCGGGCCCCAGGCAAGGGCCGTGGCGCTGCCGTCCACTCCGCGCAGCGTGACGAGTTCCCGCCCGCTCGCGGTGTCCCAGATTTTGACGGTTTCATCGATGCTCCCCGACGCGAGGCGACGCCCCTCGGGCTCCCACGCCAGCGTCGCGATGCCATGCGAATGCCGGAGCGGTCCCAGCACCTTCCGCAGCGAGGCGACTTCCCAAACATTGACGAAAAAATCGTTCGCGCTGGACGTGGCGATCCGGGTGCCGTCGGGACTCCAGACGAGATCGTAGATGAGGTCGGAATGCGCCGGGAGCGTGACGATGGGGGCGCCGGTTTCGGTGCTGGAAAAGGTCACGGTCCCGTTCGCATGACCGGCGGCGAGGGTGCGATCATCCGGGCTCCAGGCCGAGGCGGTGACCTCCGCCGGATGCACGATCTCCGCGCTGACCCGGCCAGTTTGGGTTTCCCAAATGGTCACGAGCCCGCCCGTGCCCCAGGCAGCCACCCGCCGGCCGTCGGAACTGAATGCCACCGCTCGGAGCGATCCGACGCGCGCCCGCAGCACGCGCGGCTCCCGGTCGCCATCGATCTCCCAAATCCGCACGGTTCCATCCCGGCCTCCCGCGGCCAGGAGCGAACCCGCCGGGTTCCACGCCAGCCAGCGACCGCCCCAAAATTCCATCTCCGGCACCGACCCCGGCAGGGTGCGCGTCACGGTGGCCCGCTCGACATCCCAGATGCGGATCTCGCCGGTGGACGTGCCCTCGGCGAGCCGCTGGCTCCCCGCGTGCCAGGCCAAGCTGCTCGGCTTCGGCCGGCCTCCGTTCCCGCTCGGCGAAAGGGTCCGCAAATTCTGCTCCGGGAGAGAGAGGAGGTAGTGCCATTCCCAGCCGCGCCGGTCGGGCTCGCCGGCGGTGGGCACCCAGCGGGCGAGGAAGGCGCGCAGGGCTTTCAAGCCGCGATGCTCCCGCCAAGCCTGTCCGCCCAGATGCATGTGGGCATCGTAGAGCTGCTGCTGCGCCCGCTCCGATTCGGCATCGGCCCGCAGGCGCTGCTCCTGCGCGCGGGCGGCCTCGACTTGCGCCCCCGCTTCCGCCCGCCGCGCCCGGACGGCCTGCCACGCGCTTACCGCCGTCGCTGCGACCAGCAAGGCCGCGATGCCGGCGCCGACGCGCAACGCGACCTGGTGCCGCCGCGCAAACTTCCGGAAAAGATAGGCCCGGCTCGGAGGGCGGGCGCTGACGGGCTCGTCGGCCAGGAAGTGCGTCAGATCCTGCGCCAGCCCGTTGACCGTCTGATAGCGACGACTGCGGTCCTTCTCCAGCGCCTTCATCACGATCCAGTCGAGGTCTGGCTCGACCAGGCGCTGGACATTTTCGGGCTGGGTCGGCCGCGCTTTCGCCAGCCGCGCCCGCTCCTCTCCCGCGGGGGTACGCAGGCGCGCCGAAGGCTTCGGCGGCTCGACCTCGCTGATGATGCGCCGGATTTCGTCGTAGCCAGCGGTGGCCATCTTCCGCGCGTCAAACGGCGGCTGGCCGGTGAGCAGTTCATACAGCAGGACGCCCAGCGCATAGATGTCGCTGCGCGTGTCCACGTCGAGCCCGCTCCAGTTTGCCTGTTCCGGGCTCATGTAGGCGGGCGTGCCCATGAACTGCTCAAAGCGCGTGAAGAGGGTCTTGTCGGTCAAGCGACCCTGCGTCGCCTTCGCAATGCCGAAGTCGATGACCTTCACCACCGGCTTGTCGCCGTGCAGGGTGATCATCACGTTCGACGGCTTGATGTCGCGGTGGATGACGCCTTTCTGGTGCGCGTGGCTGATCGCCGAGCAGACGTCGCCGAAGAGGGCCAGGCGCTCGCGCGTGCCCAGGCCGGCCGCATCGCAGTAGTCCGTGATCGGGATGCCCCGCACGAGCTCCATCACGAAGTAAGGCCGGCCCAGCGGCGTCGCGCCCGCGTCGAAGACCTTGGCGATGTGCTGATGCTCCATCAGGGCCAGCGCCTGCCGCTCGCTCTCGAAGCGCGCGATGACCTCGCGCGTGTCCATCCCCAGCTTGATGATCTTCAGCGCCACCCGGCGGGAGACCGGCTCGAGTTGCTCCGCCATCCAGACCGTGCCGAAGCCGCCCTCGCCGATTTCCTGCAGGAGTTTGTAGCGTCCGATGCGCTCGCCCTCCCGTTCCGGCAGGAGACGCGCCTGCTGTCGCTCGAGCTCGGGCGCCAGCGGGACGGCTTCCCGCATGAAGGATCCGGCGCCTTCATGGGACAGCAGCAGCGCCTGCACCTCCGTCCGCATCACCTCGTCCGCCCCGCAAGTCTTGGCGATGAACCGGTCGCGCTCCTCCACGGGCAGATCCAGGGCCGTCGCGAAGATCTCGGCGGCCTCCGTCCCGCCACCGGGCCACGCGCTCTCCGGTTCCGCGGGAGGCGGCGTTGGCGCGGGAATGGGTGGAGTTTTCATCTCGGCAGCACGTGCGAAATCCGCGGCTCAAAAGGATCACGGCCACGGCGGGCTCGGTGGGGCAAGTGATCGCGGGCGCGGCAAAATTACTTCGCCGCATCCTGAATCGCCCGGAACAGCCAGGCTCGGGCGTAAGCCCAGTCCCGCTTCGCCGTCGGGGCAGAAATTCCCAGGACGTCGGCGGCTTCCTCGATCGTGAGACCGATGAAGTAACGCAGCTTCACCAACTCCGCCCTCCGCGCGTCGTGAGCCGCGAAGGCGTCGAGCGTTTCGTGAATGGCCAACAGTTCGTCGTCCTGGACCGGTGCCGCGACTTCCACGTCGCTCGCGTCCACCCGCACCGCCCCGCCCCCGTGCTTGGCCGTCGCGCGACGTCTAGCGCTCTCGATGAGGATGCGCCGCATCGCCTCGGCCGCCGCGCCGAAAAAGTGCGCGCGGTTGTCGAACTGCTGCCCGCCCAGCCGCAGCCACGCCTCGTGGACCAAGGCGGTCGCCTGGAGCGTGTGCCCAGGTCTTTCCTGCGCCATTTTCGCCCGGGCGATTTGGCGCAGTTCCGCGTAGATCAAGGGAAACAGCGTGTCCGCCTCGACCGAGGTGCCAGCTTGGGCCGCTCCGAGAATCTTGGTGAGGTCTGCCACGCCCGGAATATGTGCGAACCTCGTGGTCCTGCACACGTGAAGTGGGGGATGCGCCGCGAGGGTTCTTGGCGGCTGGTCCCGCAGTGCGGGACACGAGCGAGAGGGGATATCTGATGCGATATCCACCGAGCAGCCGAACGAAGTGTTGGCAGATCCTCTGTGTATAACTCTTAACTCAAGAACCCGACCACAAGTGATGTCAGCGCCGGCTAGCTTCAGCGGCGGTGTCCGGATAGGCGCTTGAGCTCCATCTCCGCCAGGTTGTGCTCGATGAAGTCGGGCTGGTTCTCGGCGCGGCAGTTCCGCCAGGCCTGCGCGGCTCCAGCGGGATCGGAGGAGAGCAGGCGGATCAGTCCGACGTAATACCACGCCTCGCAGCGCCTGCCCGCCTGATTGCCCTCTTCGCCGCTCGAGGCCCGGGCCAGAAGTGCGGCCTCCGGTAGCCGTCCGAGCGCGAACTTGGCTAGGTGGCGCGCCCAGTCGTCGGGCCCGGTGAATCCGCCGCCTTCCAGCGCGGCAGCCAGGGCCGCTTCCCCTTCGCCGCGCCGGCCCGCGCGAGCGAGCGCCATCCAGCGGTTGAGTGCGTCGAAATCCGGCTTCCTTGGATAGGCCGTCTGGAGTTTCTCGAAAGCGGCGGCGGCTTCCGACCAGCGGCCCAGGATGAGCAACGCCCAGGCCCGGCCGCGTTGGGCGAAGGGGTATTTCGGATCGAAACGAAGGGCCTGTTCGTAGTCCTGAAGTTCTGCCTGGAAGTTTCCGGCGAGCCGATGGGTACGGCCTCGCAGGCCGAACCCGGTGGCCGATTTCGGATCGAGTTCGAGGGCTCGACGATGGGCGGCCAAGGCGGCTGGAATTTCGTTCTTCCGCGCCAACATGTCGCCGACGCGGCTCCAGGCCAGCGACAAGCTGGGATCCAGCTTCGTCGCCAGCTCGTAGTCGGCCAGCGCCCCAGCCGGGTCCGCCTTCTGCTGCCGGAGCTGCCCGCGTTGGTAGTGCGCCCAAGCCGTGCCGGCGCCTCCGCCGATGGCACGGTCGAGATCGCTCAGGGCGTCGTCGCGCCGGTTGAGCGAGGCGCGGGCGAGCCCGCGGTCGAGGCTCAGCGCCGGATGGTCGGGATACCGCTCAAGGGCGCGGGTAAGGGTCGACTCCGCTTCGGCTTCCCGCCCCTGCATCGAGTAAGTTGAAGCAAGCGCACTCCAGGTCCGCAGCTCATCCGGATCGAGCTCGACAGCGCGTGTGAAGTCCGCCTGGGCCGCCTCCCACTGCCTGCGTTTGAAGCGCAGGTAACCGCGCAATCCGAAAGTTTTCGCGACTTTCGAATTCAAGGCGAGGGACCGGTCAAGGTCGGCTTCGGCGGCGTTGCCGTCGTCAAGCATTCCGCGAGCAACGCCCCGTGCCAGGTAGAGCCGCCAGCTGTCTGGATCGAGGGCAATGGCTGCGGAGAATTCCAAGTCCGCGCGCCGCCATTCCGCTTGCTCGGCGAAAATCGAACCCCGCAAAGCGTGCACCTCCGCAATCGGCCCCAGTGCGCCCTCCACCCGGCGCAAATCCTTGAGCGCCCGGTCAGTGGCGCCGAGTTGTTGCCGCAGCCAGGCGCGCAGGAGCAGCAGGCCACCGCGCGTTTGGCGCCCGGCGGCGGTAAGTTCGACCCGCAGCTCCTCCTCGGTAACCTCGCGCGGGAGAAAGGCGGAGAGGTCGATGCTGCGCTCCTCGGGCTGGGCCGCCGGAGCTGCGGGAGGAACGCTCAGGAGCATCATTCCAGCGCAGAGCGGGGAGATGCGGGAACGAGGAGCGACTGGCCAAAGCACCCGGACGCATCGCACAAAGACGGCGATCCGCACGCCGCTCATCTGAGACGCCCGCCCATCGCGGCGACCGCTTGGCAGAGGTTCGAAAGATCGGTCGGGGCAGGCGGTCCCGAGGGGCAAAGCACCGAGGGTCCAAAGGTATCGACGACGGGCATCGAGGAAGGGTCTGTCCAGGCCGCACGCCGCATGGCGTCGGCCGCGGCGCTGACTCAGCACGGCAAACCTGCCGCTTATCTCATGGCCGTCGAGACTTTCGACAGGCTTCACAGGCGCCTCGGCGTTCTCGAGGGAATTGCCCGTGGCGAACGCGCCCTTGAGGAGGGGCGCGTCGTCACCCATTCCGAAGCCAGGAAACGCATGGCACGATGGCTGAGCTAGTCTGGACGGAACCGGCCCTCCAAGACCTCGACGCCATTGCGGATTACATCGGTCTCGAGGACCCGCAGGCCGCGCGGCGTCTTGTTCAGCGGGTCTTCCGCCATGTCGAGCGGCTTGTGGAACAGCCTGAGAGTGGTTCCCACCCGCCCGAGATGCGGCAGTCGCGCTCCCGGCAGATTGTCGAGGCGCCTTGTCGGGTCTTTTACCGTTACGATGGCGTCCGGGTCTTGGTGCTCTTCGTGAAGCGCGGCGAGATGCGTTTTCGCAAGGTGAAGCTGAGCAAGCGTGACCAGAATAGCCGAAACGCCTAACGCAAACTTTTGCGTCGCAAGCGCGAGCAGGTTGACCCGTAAAAAACGGAGGCTGGGCCCGGCTTTCTAACCCCCGGCGAACACCGGCTGGAATCCCGCCTCGCGCAAGATCGTCGCGACCTGTTCGCGCTTGTCACCGTGGATCTCGATCCGGCCGTCCTTCACGGTGCCGCCGGTTCCGCAGGCCTTCTGCATCGCTTTCGCGAGCTGCTCCTTCTCCGGCAGCCCAATGCCCGCAAACCCCGCGACAACGGTTACCGTCTTCCCTCCGCGATGCGCGGTTTCGCGACGGATGTCGACGCGCCCGCGTTTCCGCGCTGGAGTCGGGACCGCAGTGGGATTGGCTGGCCGGGCGGGCAGTCCGGCCGGATCGAGGCCGCCGAACGGATTCTGCGTCAGGGGCGGACCGCCTTGCGTGGGAATACGGGGCTTCTTTGCGCTCATGGGGTTGCCCGCATCTGCCGGCGTGAGTGATGCGGGCAAGTGGAGAGTTTGGCGGCGGAGCCGTCGGAACCACGGAGAAGTCGGACTCTGCCGATGCTGTTCTCGGCTAGCTTCGCGGCCCTCCGTCGAGCCGGACATCGCCTGAGGGACAGCTTGAAAGGAAAGGGGCTTGGAACAGCGGGGATCGTTGGCATGGAAACTGCTCGACGTAAATCGGTTGCACGTGATCAATTTCGGCTTGCTGCGGGAATCGGATGACGACTACAAGCTGCTGATCGGCGCAAGGGCGTGCGCATTCGGACCTCGGGGGTCCTTTCGCTGCCCAAGTCCGGCGGGGTCTGCTTGGCCCAAGAATCCGGGCCAGTTTGCACTACCACCACCGCATGCCGATCACCATCGCATGGTCACTGAGTTGCCTCGGCGATCCCAGAATCCCGGCTTGCCGCAGGCGGTGATCTCGCCGCCCAGACGCTTCCCGTGATCCGCCGCCTGCTGCCCGCGATGCCCTGACGCTTTGCAGATTCCTGATTCCTCACTCCTCCCTCACCAGAACATGAAAAAATTCCTCGTTACCCTCGCCGCATTTGCGCTGCTGACGACCGGCCTCTCCGCGCAACTCACCGGCACGAAGAACGTCCCCGGCGACTATCCGACTCTCGCGGCGGCCATCACGGCTCTGAACGCGCAGGGTGTCGGGGCTGGTGGCGTCACCATCAACCTCGTGGTGGGGAATCCCCAGACCGCGCCCGCCGGTGGTTACGTCATCGGTGGCACGGGTTCGCTGGTGCTCACGACAACCAGCGCGGCCAATCAAGTCATCCTGACGGGCAACAACAACACGATCACGGCATTCGGCGGCCAGACCTCCGGCGCGGTGAACGACGCCATCTTCAAACTCATCGGGGCGGACTTCGTCACGCTCGACGGGCTCACGATGCAGGAAAATCCCGCCAACCTGACGACGACGACCGCGACGAACAACATGACCGAGTGGGGCGTGGCGCTGCTCTACGCAAACCTCACGGACGGCGCGCAAAACAATACGATCAAGAACTGCACGATCAGCTTGAACCGGACGTATCTGAATACGTTCGGCATCTACAGCAACACCCGCCATTCCGCGACGGCGGTGGCGACGAGCGCAGAGGTGACGGCCGCGACCGGATCGAACAGCAACAACAAGGTCTATGCGAATACGATCAGCAACGTGAACTATGGCATCGTCTTCATCGGGGCGGGAACGACGATCGCCGCGATCGATTCCGGCAACGACATCGGCGGTGCATCCGCCGCCACCGGCAATACGATCA
This sequence comes from Chthoniobacterales bacterium, assembly GCA_038322235.1. Taxonomy (GTDB): domain Bacteria; phylum Verrucomicrobiota; class Verrucomicrobiia; order Chthoniobacterales; family SZAS-18; genus SZAS-18. The sequence continues at coordinate 27,880 of JBBQFQ010000052.1, read as the reverse complement.
CGAACTGGGGTGGGGGCCCCGCCGCGTCCAGCTACACTTCGCTGACCGGCAGCAGCTACTGCATTTTCGTCAATCAGCAGATCAACGATAACGTCTCGTTCAATACGATCACAAGTGCGGCCCTGACCCAGTTGAATACCTGCGGCGGCATTCTGAAAAACTACTCCGTCGCGCAACCGAACGGTACGATCGCCACGACAATCAACAGCAATGTTGTCACGGTCACCAACAATCCGACTGCCGCGACCACCGGCGGAGTCATCGGGATCAACAATCAGGGTCTGACGCCGCTCCTGTCCACGGCGACGATGAGCCTGAGCAACAACACCGTGCAGAACTGCGTGGTGGGCGGCTCCACCTCGACCACGAATGGCGTCAGTTGCATCACGAATCTCTCGTTGCCTGGTACGATGAACATGACGGGCAACTCCGTGCTCAACAACGCGATCACCGCCTCGACGGCGACGTCTGGAATCATCAACGGGATCGCGACTTCCGGGGCCTGCGGAACCCTCAACATCACGAACAACGTCATCCGCGGCCATGCGTCGACTTCGACGAGCGGGCAGCCGCAGGGGATCACGAACTCCGGAGCGGTCGTGACTGCGATCAACATCAACAACAACCAGCTCGGCAATGCGAGTGGCGGGTTCTTCACGTCCGCGGTGGTCACGAGCGGACCGCTTTTCGGGATTTCGACCAGCGGGGGCGCCTCGACCTGCGCTTTGTCGATTCAAAACAACGACCTCCGCGGAATTTCTTACATGAACGTCACGGCAGTGAGTGCGCCGCAGACCTACATTCAAAACTCTGCCACGACGCTTTCGCAGAACATCAGCAACAACACGTTTACGAACTTGAGCGTCAATACGACCGGAAGCGTGACGTTCATTTCTGATAGCGTCTCGGCGCCGGCGGGCGGCTTTAAGACAATCAACGGCAATTCGATCGTGACCGGCTTCAACAAAGGCGGCGCCGGCGGCACGGTCACGCTGTACAATGACGGTGCGAGCTCGACGGCCACCGCGGGCGTTCAAAACAACAACAACAATTTCTCGAACCTCACGGTGACGGGTGGCACGACGGTGGCGGGCTGGTTCAACAATGATGGAACGGGGGGCACCCCGACCAAGACAATCACGGGTAACACCTTCACGAACTGGACGTGTGGAACCAGCCCCGTGACCGTCCTCCAGTCCAACTTCGGCAATCCCGGCAACATCACCGGAAATACGATTGGCAACATCACGGGACAGTCGACGATGACGGGCCTTTTGATCGGCGGCAGCGGCACGGTCTCGGCCTTGAATGTCTCGAACAATTCGATCACCGGTTTGAGTTCCACCGGGGCGGGCGGCGCGGTCACTGGCCTCAGCAATGCGGTCGCGTCGACGACCACGGCCGTCCTCAGCGGGAACACGATCAATAACCTCTCATCCGCGAGCACGACGGGCACCGTCGCCGGGATCGCCACTTCAGCGTCCTCGAATGTGAGCGGGAACACGATCAACACGCTTTCCTGCATCGGCACGACGTCGGGCGTGACGAACGGCATCATGGTGACCGGCGGGGCCGCCGTGAATGTCTTCAAGAACAAGATCTACGACCTGGCAACGACGGGCGCATTCACGACGACACCCGGCGTCAACGGCATCGTTCTTTCCGGTGCCGTGTCCGCCGCGACGGTCGCGGTCTACAACAATCTGATCGGGGATCTGCGATCTCCGGCCGCGATCTCGACCGATGCGATTCGGGGGCTTTCCGTCACCGCGACGGGCACGACGAGTGCATTCAACCTTTACTACAACACCGTGAATTTTTCCGCCGCATCGTCGGGGACGAACTTCGGCACGTCCGGCGTCTTCCACGCCGCGAGCGCGACGGCGACCACGGCGGCTTTGAATCTGCGGAACAACGTGATCAGCAATGCATCGACTCCAGCCGGGACCGGAACAACGGTCGCTTTCCGGCGCAGCACGTCGTCGCTGGCGAACTACGTTGGAACTTCCAACAACAACGATTTCTACGCCGGGCCCGCGGGTCCCGCGAGCCTGATTTTCACGGACGGGACAAGCTCTGATCAGACGATCGCCCCGTACCAGGCGCGCGTTGCGTCGCGCGACGCGGCGTCATTCTCGGAGATTGCCCCGTTTCTCAGTACGGTGGGTGGCAGCCCGGATTTTCTGCACATGAATCCGAACGTCGCGACGCAGATCGAGAGTGGCGGGGTGGCGATCTCCGGAATTACGGACGATTTCGATGGAAATATCCGGAATGCGTCCACCCCGGATGTCGGGGCCGACGAGTTTTCGGGCATACCGACCGATCTCACGCCGCCCGCGATCTCGTACACCCCACTGGGGAACGGCGCGGCGGGGCTGAATCGGACGCTGACGGCCACGATCACAGACGCCTCCGGCGTCCCGACGGCGGGCGGTGGTTTGCCTACTTTGTACTATGCGGTGAATGGCGGTGCCTTTTCGCCGGTGACTGGAGTCTCGATTGGAGGCAGTCAGTTCACCTTCACCTTCGGGGCAGCGGCGGCTGGGCTCGGTGACGTTGTGACCTATTACATCGTGGCCCAGGACACGGCGGCGACTCCGAATGTGGGTGCATTCCCTTCCGGCGGGGCGACGGGATTTTCGATCAATCCGCCGGCTGCCTCGACTCCTCCAACGACGCCGAGCTCCTACACCACCGTGGGCTCGCTCTCCGGGTCCAAGACGGTCGGATCCGGTGGGGATTATCCCACCTTGACCGCCGCCGTCGGCGCTTTGAACACAAGCATCCTCACGGGGCCGGTTGTGCTGACGCTGATCGATGCGAGCTACAGCGCGGGGGAAACCTTCCCGCTCGTAATCAATGCCAATAGCGGTTCGAGCCCCACAAATACGATCACGTTCAAGCCGGCCGTCGGAAACGCTCCGACGATCACCGGTTCGGCTGCGGCCGACTGCGTGATCACGATCAATGGCGGGGATTATGTCATCATCGATGGCTCGAACACCACGAACGGAACGAGCCGCGATCTGACCATCGTCTCGGGGAATGCGACGACCAGCGGCTCGGCCGTCCTTTGTTTGAAGTCGGCCTCGGCTTCGGACGGGGCGACGAACAACCAGATCCTGAATACCAACGTCATCGGCGCCGGATCGACCGCCACGCTCTTTGGCATCTTCTCGGGAGGAGGCACGCCGGCGGTGACGGCCGTCGCGCTTTCCCCCAATTCGAACAATACCATCAGGAACAACCGGGTGATCCGGGCGCAGTATGGGATCTTCGCCATCGGGGCGAGCACGGCGAATCTCGACTCCGGTCTGCAAATCGTGGGCAACAACGTGGGAACCGCGACCTCTGGCGATGGCTCGAGCATCGGCGGCATCGACATCCGCAACCAAACTGGGGCGATCGTGGCCGCGAACGACGTGCAGAACGTCATCGGAGCTGGCGGCGTGAATCTTCAGGGGATCAACCTTCAGGACACGCGTCTCTCCTCGGTCTCCGGCAATGCCGTCCACAGGATGAGCTACACCGGCACGGGCACCACGAAATTGTACGGAATGACGACGTCCACCGCCACGTTCAACGTCGTCGGATCCCCCTCGGCGAATACCTGCGTGAACAACGCGGTTTACGACTTGAGCTCCGCGGGGGCAGTTCGCTCTGGAACACCTCCGGGGTGAATAATAACGGCGGCTACGGGGATAAGTATTATTTCAATTCCGTCTCCCTGACCGGCGCCCTGAGCACCGGCACCGGGCCCTCGGCGGCGTTCTCGAATGGCAATGGGATCACATCAGCCAGCGCGACGAACATCGATGTGCGGGACAATGTCTTTTCCATGAGCGGGTCTTCCACTTCCACGCCGAAGTTGTATGCGCACTACACTACGCTGACGGGCTACGCCGGCAGCACGCTCGATCGGAACGATCTGGTGTCCACGGCGACTGGGACCGCCACGGCTCAGCTCGGTTTCTTCAACTCCGCTGATCGCGCCACGCTCGCTGCCTGGCAGACGGCCACCGCGCAGGATGCGGCCTCCATCTCGGCGAACCCGCAGTTCAACTCGTCCACCAATCTCCAGCCGCAACTGGGGTCTCCGGTGATCGCCGCGGGCGTTGCGATTGCGGGAATTACGACCGACATCCTCGGTGTCAGTCGCGGCGCAACTCCTTCAGTGGGTGCCTACGAGCAGGGACTCGACTCGGCCGGACCGAATCTCGTTTACACTCCGCTCGCCAATACGGCCAGCACCGCCAGCCGGACGCTGACCGTCTCGGCCACGGACTCGAGCGGCGTGCCCACCTCGGGGGCTGGGCTGCCGGTGCTCTACTATCGCAAGGGGGCGAGTGGGGCATTCACGCCAGCGACCTCCACCTTCACCAGCGGCAGCAACTACGACGTCATTTTCGACTATGCGCCTCTCGGGGGCGTCGTGCCGGGTGATGTCATCCAGTATTTCGTCGCTGCGCAGGACGGCCTTGGAAACGGTTCGGCCAATCCCTCCGCGGGCGCGGCGGGCTTCACGGCCAATCCTCCCGCCTACGCGACGCCGCCCAGCGCCCCGAACAGCTACCGCATTGCCCAGCTCCTGGCGGGTGCCTATAATGTGGGCGCCGGCGGTGACTACCCGTCCCTCACCAACGCGGGGGGCCTCTTTGAGGCGATCAACGGAAACGCCGTGTCGGGCAATTTGATCATCAACATCACCAGCGATCTCACCGCGGAAACGGGAGCGAACGCCTTGAATCAATGGGTGGAGAGCGGAGCAGGCGGCTACACCATGCTCGTTCGTCCGAGCGCGGCACCGCGCGTCATTTCTGGTGCGAGCACCGGCGCGACTGGTCTCATCAAGCTGAACGGGGCGGATCGCGTCACGATTGATGGCTCGACCAGCGGGGGCACCGACCAGAGCCTCACCATCTCGAACGCGAATGCGTCAGGCGTCGTCATGTGGATTGCGAGCGCGAGCGTCACGGACGGGGCGAACAACAACACGGTCAAGAATTGCGTGATTAGCGGTGGGGCGACGGGCTCGATCAGCGGGGTGCTCTCCGGAAGCGGCGCCACCCTCGGCAGCGCCGCGGACGCGCCAAACTCGAACAACACGATTCAGAACAACGCGATTTCGACCGTGCAAAACGCGCTGTTCCTGAGCGGAGCGACCGGGCTCGACCAGAATTGGGTCATCGTCGGAAACACGTTTGGCTCGACGGTGACCGCGAACAAACTGAGCTTCCGCGGGATGTTCCTGGGCAATGCGCAGGGGTTCACCATCACGGCGAATTCGATTGCGGGAGTCCTCTCGGCGGCCACTTCGACTGCGACCGTGACCGGGATTCAACTCGGAGGCGTGATCAACGGGGGAACGATCACCGCCAATCGGATCAGCGACATCAAGCAGGTCAACACGACGGGGTACGGCTCGAACGGCGTTTACCTTACGGCCAGTTCGACGGCGTCGAATGTTACAGTCGCGAACAACTTCATCTGGGACGTGGCGTCCTACGGCTTCGCGGGCGTCACCTTCGACGACAATGGCTACGGAATCATGGTCCAGAGCGGTGGTGGCTACAGGATCTACGATAACTCAATCAGCCTCGGCACGAGTCAGACGCTCGCCGGAAGCATCACGGCCGCGGTGAACATCGCCGCCGGAGTCACAACCGCCGGCTCCATCGATCTGCGGAATAACATCCTCGCCAACACCGAAACCGTGGGAACGCGATATGCGGTGTACAACGCGTCGACCGCGGGCGCGGCGATTTTCGCAGCCATCAACTACAACGACTACTTCGCGCAGAACGTCGGCTTCCAGACCACTGCCCAGGCGACGCTGGGGGCCTGGCAGGTGGCCACCACCCAGGACGTCAACTCGATCGCGGCGGATCCGATCTTCACCTCAGCGAGTGATCTGCACCTCGCCTCGAACGCCTCGCCGGCGAGCAACGCGGGGACCACGATCGCGGGGGTGAACGCGGACATCGACGGGAATGCCCGCAGCGCATCGCGTCCGGAAATTGGCGCCGATGAACTGCCGCCCTCGGCGAATCTCGGGAATCTGACGATCAGCGCAGGAACGCTGAACCCGGCCTTCGCGACTGGAACGCTCACCTACACGGCGAGCGTGGGTCACGGCACCGCGAGCATCACCACGACGCCGACGGTCGCGGATACGAACGCGACGGTTCAGGTGCGCGTGAACGGCGGAAGTTACGCGCCGGTCACGTCAGGCAGCCCGAGTGGGCCACTGGCTCTGAATGTCGGGGCAAATCCGATCGACGTGCAGGTGACGGGGGAGTTCGGTGCACCGGTCCTGACCTACACCGTGACGGTTACCCGCGCGGCCGCTCCGCCGATCCCGGGGGCGCTGGCCATCGCCACGACGAAGGGGAATCCGGTGACCTTCTCCGAGGCCGCGCTGCTTGCCTTGGGGACGGATCCGGGTGGCTTCACGCCGCTGACGTTGATCGGAGTCGGGCAGCCGACAGGCGGAGCGCCGACGGGCAGCGTGACGAACAGCCCTGGAGTGAGCATCACGTTCACTCCAGACGTCGCCTTCACCGGGACGGACACCTTCGCCTACACGATCCAGAATACGCAGGGCGTCCAGGCCTCCGGCACGATCACGGTGACGGTCACGGACTTCGTTGCGAGGGCGGTGTCGGTCTCGAACGTGGGAGGTACGTTTAGCGCGACGTTCGCCGGGGTGCCGAACGTCTCTTACCGGATCGAATACACGGACTCGCTCCTCGTGGCCTTCCAGCCGCTCCTGGACATCAACAGTCAGCCAGTCGTCATCATGGCCGACGGGACCGGTAACTTCTCGTTCAGCCAGGCCGGGGCGCCGGCGAAGAGATTCTTCCGCGCCCGCGCGTTGCCGTAAGGAGGCTGACGAGAGGCTGACGCAGATTCGCGGCGGATGCCTCCACGAGGGGCATCCGCCTTTTCGTCTGAGCGTTCGGAAGGCGTCCGGGGAATGCCTGGTCGCTCGATCGATCACCGGGCCGCGCCCGCTTCCTCCGGTTCTTGGAGCGCCTTCAGGCGCAGCAGCGACACGGGGTGAGCGGTTCCGAGTTCCTGCGCGAAGAGAGAGACGCGAAACTCTTCGAGCATCCAGCGGAAGGTCTCCCGGTTCCGGACGGGGACGCGCTTCTCCCAGTCGATGAACGCCGCGAGAGGTTTCGCCTTCTCGGCATCCTTCCCCGGGTTGAGCGCCGCGCGTTCGGCGCGCACTTCGATCGCGCGAAGGTAGCGCACGACGTGCGGCAGCTGCGGGTAGGGCGTGCGGGCGAGGAAGTCGGGAGGAACGAGGCGGTCAAGATCGCGCTCGAGGCCGGCGTAGCGCTTCGACGAGGCGGCCACGCGCTGGCGCGCCGTCAGAATTTGCTTCGCCCATTCACCGATTTGGTAGGTGCGCGCGGGGAGTTCCTTCCGCGCGCCGTCGATCATCGCTTCGAACCGGGCGGCGGTCAGTGGGAAGACGGGATCGAGTACGAAGGAATGCTTCACGAGGCTGGCGGAGGCCCCTTCCTGCAGCAGCTCCGGGCTCGAACGGACGGCGGGCGCCGACTGCAGTCTTGCGCCGGCCACGGCGAGGGCCGCGTGAAAGCTCGCGGGTCGGGCACCCGGGCCATCGATCTGTCGGGCGAGCGCGGCCAGATCCTTGGCGACGCGGGCGAATTCGCGCGCGAGGGCGAGTTCACCGAGTCGGCGGATGGCCGCCGGCGCGGCCGTGGTGGCTTCCTCTGGTTTGCGAAAGAGGCGCACGTTCACGCCCGTCTCATCTCGCTCTAGCGAAGGATACGCCAGCACCGGCGCGCCGCCGATCTCCTCGACGATGATCGACTCCGGCAAATCGCCAAAAGACCAGGCGGAAAGGGCGTACCGCTCCCAGCGCTGCGTGGCCCGCTCCCAGGCGCCGCTGCGGACGTCGCGCTTCTCCACCACGGCCTGAATGGCCCCGAGGTCGCGCCCGGTCACGACGGTCTTGTTCCCGCCGTCGACGACCTCAATTCGCGTCTGAAGGTGCGCGGGGAGACTTTGCGGTGGCCAGTCGCTGGCCTGGACGGCAACGCGATATCTCTGGGTGAGAAACGCCGCGAGCGCCGGCAGAAAGTCTTCCCGTCCCGGCTCGAATTCCGCGGTCACCTCGGCGATTTTCGGCTGGAGCGGATGCAGCGTCTTCCGGACGGTCTTGGGCAGAGCCCGCAGCAGGACGCCGATTTGTTCCTCCCGCAGACCCGGGACCATCCACTGGAGCTGTCCGGTCGTGAGTTGTTCGGCGACGGGCAGCGGCACCCGCACCGTCACGCCGTCGGCCTCATCGCCCGGATTGTAGGCGTAGGAGAGCACGAGTGCGGAGTTTCCCATCGAGACCTGATCCGGGAAGAGGTCACGGTCGAACGAGGCGTCATGGCCCCCGATCAAGTCCTCCTCGGTCGCGCAGAGGAAGTCGGGCTCCTTCCCGAGGCGGGCGCGAACGGCCCGGTTCAGGTCGTGCACGGAAGAGATCCCCTCCAGTCGCGCGGCGTAAAATTGATAGAGCGATTCGTCGAGGCTGTGCGCCCAGCGGTTCCGGACGCGGGTCAGGGCGGTTTCGAGTTTGTCCCGGAGCCTTCGATTCTCCTCGAAGAAGCGCAGCGGCAGTCGCGCTTCCTCCGCGACGAGCGCGCCGCGCAGGAAGAGCTCCGTTGCTTCAACCGGGTTGATCCGGCCGTGATCCACGTGGCGGCGCGCGAGCTCCAGGCCATGGACGAGCACGCGTTCGAGCACGAGGACGCGCCCGGCCTTCGCGCTCCAGTGTGGCTCCGTGTAGCGGTACTGCGTGAGATGGGGTGCCAGCGCGATCACCCACTCGGGGTCGATCCCCGCGACCGTGCGCGCGAAGAGCATCGATGTTTCCACGATCTCTCCGGCCATGATCCAGAGCGGCTGCCGGGATTTCTCCGGGGCTTTCTGGTCCTTCGGCGGACCACCTTTCTTGACGGGCTTTTCCCGCCGCTCGTACAGGTGTGAACCGGGAAAGATGGTGACCAGCCGGTTGCCGGACGCCTTGTACCCGTTGGGTTTTTCACGGAGAGCGATCTGGCCCAGCAAGCCGGCCAGGACGGAGCGGTGAATGGCGGAGTACGTGGCCGCGGCGGGTTCTTCGTCGCGCGGCGACGCCGGGTGGCCCAGCGCCACTGGGCGCGGCGTCCCGGCGTTCGGTGCAACAGAACGCGGAGCGTCTCCCACGGCGTCAGCGAGCTGGCGGTGCACGTCGCGCCATTCCCGCAGACGCGAGGAAGAAAGGAAATTTGCCTTGGCGAAGCGACGCAGCGCGTTCGCGCCCCCGCGTCCCTCCGCCTCGGGCGCGGCCTGCCAGATGTTGAGCAGGCCCAGGAAGTCCGAGGCGGGATCGGCAAATTTCCGATGGGCCGCGGCGGCGGCCTCCTTCTGCTCCTCGGGACGTTCGCGAGGGTCGGGCACACTGAGTCCCGCCGCGATGACGAGCACCTCGGGGAGCGCTCCCTCCTCGCGCGCCTGCAGCAGCATCCGCCCGAGCGTCGGATCGATGGGGAGGCGCGCGAGCTCCGCTCCGAGGGGCGTGAGATCATTCGTGTCGTTCAACGCGCCGAGCTCATGGAGAAGCGCGTAGCCGGCGTTGATCGCCGCGGTTTGCGGCGGATTCAGAAACGGGAAGGTGGCGATGTCGCCGAGCCGGAAGGCTTTCATCCGGAGGATGACCTCGGCGAGATTAGCCCGCTGGATTTCGGGCTGGGTGAAGCGCGGGCGTTTCTCGTAGTCGTCCTCGGCGTAGAGCCGGATGCAGATGCCGTCCTGGAGCCGACCCGCGCGGCCCGCCCGTTGATTTGCGCTGCTCTGCGAGATCGCTTCGACGGGGAGCCGCTTCGTGCGTGTGCGCGGGTTGTAGCGGCTGACGCGCGAGAGTCCGGCGTCGATGACGTAGCGAATTCGGGGTAGCGTGATCGATGTCTCGGCGATGTTGGTCGCGACGATCACGCGGCGGCGCGGTCCCGGGGAAAAGATCCGCTGCTGCTCCTGGGCGGGCATCCGACCGAAGAGCCCGATCACATCGAAGCCGGATCCCAGAGTCCCTTCGAGCAGCTCGCGCGTCTCCCGGATGTCCCGTTCCGTCGGCATGAAAATAAGCACGTCGCCCGCGTCAGACTCGAGGAAGGCATCCTCCGTGGCCCGGACCGCGGACTCGATGTGGCTCAGCTCGTCGTCCGATTCCTCGCCGCTGAAGGAATGCGCCGGAGCGTAGCGAATCTCGACCGGCCAAAGCCGTCCGGAAACCTCGATGATCGGTGCTCCGCCGAACGCCTCCGAAAAGGCGAGCGTGTCGATCGTGGCCGAGGTGATCAACACCTTCAAATCAGCGCGCTTCCGCAAAAGATCCTGCAGGTAGCCGAGGAGGAAGTCGATGTTGAGCGAGCGTTCGTGCGCTTCGTCGATGATGAGGGTCGAGTAGGTGCGCAGGAGTGGATCCGACTGAATCTCCGCGAGGAGAATGCCGTCCGTCATGAACTTGATCCGCGTGTCCCGACCGGTGTCGTCGTTGAAGCGCATTTTGCAGCCGACCTCGCGACCCCAGACCACGCCGAGCTCTTCCGCGACCCGGCGGGAGACGCTCAAGGCGGCGACGCGCCGGGGCTGCGTGCAACCAATGCGTCCGCGTTCCGCCAAGCCGGCGTCGAGGCACATCTTGGGCAGCTGCGTCGTCTTGCCGGAACCGGTCTCGCCCGCGACGATCACCACCTGATGCGCCCGCACGGCGGCGAGGATTTCTTCGCGCCGCTGGCTGATCGGCAGGTCTTCGGGGTAGCGAATGGGCGGCATGGCAAACGGGCGGGCACTCTACACGTACGGCGTCGCAGGGCGACTGCTGGTCCCTCCCGGAATCGGGGGCGACGCTGGCCACGTTCCATCCGATGTTCCGCGCTGGATGCCCCGACCAGCCACCCACTACGACCAGGCCTATTTCGACCAGTGGTATCGCGATCCCTCCAAGCGGGTGAGCACGACGGCGTCCAGCACCCGCAAAGCCGCGATGGTCGTCGCCGTGGCGGAGTACTATCTGGAGCGTCCGGTTCGGAGTGCCCTCGATCTCGGGTGCGGCGAGGGTCAGTGGCAGCCGATTCTCGAGAAATTACGGCCCGGAATCCGCTACCTCGGAATCGATCCGAGCGAGTATGCGGTGGCGCGCTACGGGCAGCGCCGGAATCTGCGCCTCGGAGGTTTTGGAGAGCTCGCGCGGATTGACCTCGCGCCATCCTATGACGTCGTCATCTGCAGCGACGCGCTTTACTACGTGTCCGCTGCCGACCTCCGGCGCGGTCTGGAGGTCATCGTGCCGCGCGTCGGCGGCATCGCGTTCCTCGAGGTCTACACGGGCGACGAGATCCTGGAGGGCGATACGCAGTCGATGCAGGCCCTCGAGGCCGATACCTATCGGCAGATCTTCCGCCAGAGCGGGCTCACTTCTTGCGGCCCGCATTGCTACGTGGGGAAGGCGCTGGCGCACCGCGTCACGGCGCTGGAGCGTGGAGGGGTGTGAGGCGAGCGCGCGAAGCGAGGACCCACTCCGCGAGGGGCAGGTCCCGCGGGAACGTGATCTTCACATTCCAGTCATCGTTGGGAACGAGCACCACCGGCTCGCCGAGCGCCTCGACGGCGGAGGTCTCGTCGGTCACGATCAGGCCGCGTTCGAGCACTTCAGCGTAGGCGCGGCGCAGCAATGGCAGCGAAAACGTCTGTGGCGTCTGCATGGCCCAGAGGTTCTCCCGATCGACAGCGCCGGCGAGCCGCAGCGCCGCGTCGGCGCGCTTGAGGGTATCGGTGACGGGGGCGGCGATGCACGCTGCGCCGCTGAGTCGCGCGGCCGCCAGCGCGTGGCTGATGACCTCAGGCGTGACGAGCGCCCGGGCGCCGTCGTGCACCGCGACAAACGCGGCATCGGGTGCGAGCGCGGCGAGGCCGTTCGCGACCGAGAGATGGCGGTGGGCTCCACCGGCGACGAGAGCGTGCAGCTTGGAAAATCCCGTTAGGAGCGCGGCGAAGTCCGCGTGATTTTCCACGGACGTCACCACGTGGATTGCCCGGATGTCCGGGCAGCGTTGAAACGCGGCCACGCTGTGCCAGATCACGGTCTTCCCCGAGAGAGGAGCTGTCATCTTGTCGAACCCCATCCGCCGGCTCGAGCCGGCGGCGACGATCACGGCATCGCAGGGATCCATCGCGTGAGGCTCAAAGCTCCTTTTTGATGAACTCGAACAAGGCCGTGTTTTCCAGCGTGCCGGGAAGGGTTTCCGCGGCTTCGCCGCTGCCGAAGAGGAGCGAGTCGGCGACCGTTCCGATTCCGTCGGTGGAGTAAGTCGCCGCGGGATCATTCCGGCCGGCCGCATCTGGGGTCCCACGGCCGTTTGGTCCGGTCGCCCACGTCAAGGTCGGCAGATTGGAGGTGGGATTCACGCCGAGCAGCGCGACCCCGCGGTCGGATCGCAGCGGGTAGCCGTTCATCGTCAGTCCGCCCGTCTCGTTCAGGCCGGCGACGAGCAGCAGCGTCTTGTCCCCGGCGAAGCGCCAGGCGGTCGCGACGGCGCGGTCCAGTTCCAGCATCTGCCGGAGCGCGCCCTCGGCGTCATTCCCGCGCGCCGCACGCTCACTCAGGCCGGCGTGCACGACGAGGAAATAGCCACCGGGACGCTTTTCCAGATACTCGATCGCGCGGCGCACCAGCTCACTCAATTCCACGTCCGGCGCAGCCTCCTCGTCGGCGAGCAGAGCCGCGACGCGGGGCAGTTTCCAAGCGGGGATGCCGTCGAGCTCCGGCAAACTCCGGGCCAGGCTGTAGCCGTTGGTCACGAGCTCGCGATCGAGATCGCGCGAATCCTGCCGCTTGCCGCCTTTCATCACACCGCGAAAATCGCCGGCTCCCATGCCGAACATGACTTCAAACTTTCCCTCATCGACGAGCTGCCGCGCGATGTCTTCCGTGTGTCGCACATCGGGCGATCGGGCGTAAAAAGCCGCGCTCGGACCGTCCGTCAGGGGCGAATTGGTCACGATCCCGGTGACCCGACCCTGGGCGCGGGCGAAATCGACCAGAGTGCGCGGGGTCCGTCCGCCGGGTTCGATCCCCACCGCTCGCAAATTTACCCGTGCGCCGATCGAAATGGCGCTCGCGGCGGACGCGCCATCGGCCGCCGCGTAGTCGGCGGCGCCGCCCCGCAGCAAGGCGACGCGGGGGAGATAATCGAGCGTGAGCCGTCCGTCGGCGCCCGCGGCGTATTGCCGGGCAGCCGCGAGCCGGGAAGACGTCAGGCCTTCGGTGACGAAGAGCACCACGGCGAAGGGCTTCTGCCGGACGTAGACGCGGAAGTAGAGCCGCCCGGCGGCGAGAAAGAGGCCGATGATGACGAACGCGAGGATGAGGTTGCGGCGTTTCAAGCGGAGTCAGTTTTCGTTGGGCGGCAAGAGTGCGAATGGGTAGCGTGCGCGCATGGCGAAGCAACCGGTCATTCTGATCATCCGTGACGGATGGGGCATCAATCCGGGGGGACGCGAGACCGCGGAACGCGACGGCAACGCGACGTTGCTCGCGAAAACCCCGTTTCACGATCACCTCTATGCCACGTATCCGATGGCCCGGCTGAGCGCGAGTGGTCTCGATGTCGGATTGCCCGAGGGACAAATGGGGAACAGCGAGGTGGGGCACCTGAATCTCGGGGCCGGGAGGATTGTTTATCAGGACCTGACCCGCATCAATAAGGCGATCAAAGACGGCGATCTGGCCCGGAATCCCGTCCTGCAGGAGCTGTTCGCCCGGGCGAAGGGCAAGCGATTGCACTTCCTCGGGCTCGTCTCCGATGGCGGTGTGCACTCCCACCAGGATCATCTCGTGGCGCTCGCCGCCGCCGCCCGCGCCGCGGGGGTGGAGGATCTGATGGTTCACGCGATCACCGATGGGCGCGACACGTCCCCGACGGGCGGGGCGGGTTACGTTGCCCGGCTCGAGGCGGACCTCCGCCCCAGCGGCGCGAAGATCGCCACGGTGATCGGTCGCTATTTCGCGATGGACCGCGACAAGCGCTGGGAGCGCAACAAGCTCGCGTGGGATGCGATCGTCCTGGGACGGGGCGAGGTCACGGCTGGCTCGGCGAGCGCGGCCATCTCCGCGCGCTACGCGGCAAAGGAAACCGACGAGTTTCTGAAGCCGATCATCCTTTCTCACGCGAACGAACAGCGGATGCGCGACGGCGATTCCGTCCTGTTTTTCAATTTCCGGGCGGATCGGGCGCGACAGCTTTCCCTCGCGCTGCTGCAGCCGGACTTCTCCGGCTTCGAGCGCGAGGTCTGGCCGCGCGTGAACTATGTCACGCTGACGGAATACGACGCGACCTACGGAGTACCGATCGTCTTCGCGCAGCAGTCGCTCGCCCGGATCCTGGGCGAAGTGGTGAGCGACGCGGGTCTGAAGCAGCTGCGCATCGCGGAAACGGAGAAATACCCGCACGTCACGTACTTCTTCAACGGCGGGATCGAGAAGCAGTATCCGGGCGAGGATCGCGTCATCGTGCCATCGCCGAAGGACGTCGCCACCTACGACCTGAAACCCGAGATGAGCGCGCCGGAAGTGACCCGCCTGGTGGTCGAGCGTCTGCCCGAATATGATCTCGTGATCCTCAACTTCGCGAACCCCGACATGGTCGGACACACCGGCTTCGTGGCTGCGGCGATCAGGGCCGTCGAAACCATCGACGACGCGGTTCGCCAGGTCGTCGAGAAAACGCTCGCGCTGGGCGGTCGCGCCCTCCTGCTCGCCGATCACGGCAACTGCGAGTTCATGATCAATGTGGACGGCTCGCCGAATACCGCGCACACGACGAACCTGGTCCACTGCATCTACGTGGGGGCGGACTCCGCCACCAAACGGGTCGAGGACGGAATTCTCGCCGATGTCGCTCCCACGCTTCTCGCTCTCCTTGGGGTCACTCAGCCCGCGGAGATGACCGGACACAATCTGGTCGTCCCGGCGGACGGCGGGCTCGATGTCGTGAAGGGAGCGAGCGCGCTCGTGCGGATCATCGGAGAAACCCTCGCGGGCACCCTCGATCACGGAAAGAAGGCGCCCTGATTTTCCGCCCGCCCCGCCGCTCGACCGCAGGCATTCATGCGGGCAGATTGGTAAGCCGTGCTGCGTGCGCTCTTCATCGATTTCAACTCGTACTTCGCCTCGGTTGAGCAGCAGGAGCGCCCGGAGCTGCGGGGACGGCCCGTGGCGGTGGTGCCGATGCTGACGGATTCGACGAGTTGCATCGCAGCGAGCTACGAGGCGAAGGCGTTCGGGGTGAAGACCGGGACGAACGTCGCGCTCGCGCGGCAGCTCTGCCCGGGGATTGAACTTGTCGAGTCACGCACGCGGACCTACGTCGAATACCATCACCGGCTCGTCCAGGCGGTCGAGTCGTGCATCCACGTGGAGAAGGTGTTTTCCATCGATGAGATGGTCTGCGAACTGACGGGTCGCTGGCGGGAACGTGAGGCGGCGATCGAACTCGCCGGCCGGATCAAGCGGACGATCGCGCAGCAGGCCGGCGAGTGCCTCCGGGCTTCGATCGGCATCGCGCCGAATCGGTTCCTGGCCAAAACCGCGAGCGACATGCAGAAGCCGGACGGGCTCGTCGTGGTCGAGCGCCGCGATCTCCCCCAAATTCTTCACCGACTCGAACCGCGGGACTTCGCGGGGATTGGTCCCCGGATGGAGCGCCGGCTGCATGCGCACGGCATTTACACCACCGAACAGCTCTGCGGCGCCTCGCGGGAAGCGCTCCGGGAGGTCTGGGGTGGAATCGAGGGCGAGCGGATGCACGACGAACTGCGCGGCGAAGTCGTCCTGCGCGCCGCGACGGAACGCGGAACGGTCGGGCATTCCCACGTCCTCGCCCCGAAACTCCGCCAGGAGGCGGGGGCGCGCGCGGTCGCTCACCGGCTCCTGCAGAAGGCGGCGGCGCGAATGCGGAAGCTGGGCTTCGCGGCGCAGGGACTTTCCGTCTCGCTCCGGTACGTCGGCGGCTCGAAGTGGGGGTCGGATGCCCGGCTCGCCGCCACGCAGGACACGCTCGTGCTGGAGCGGGCGCTGGAGGAGTTGTGGTCCCGACGAAGGCAAATCGACGCGGACCCTCTCAGCGTGGGCGTGACCTTGTCCGACCTGGTGGAGGAAGGCCATTACACGCCCCCGCTTTTCGAGGTTGAGCACCGCTCCGCCCGACTCGCTCGCGCGGTCGACGAGCTGAACGCCGAACTGGGAGTGCGCGCCGCCTACTTCGCCGGAGCGCACGAGGCGCTTGGCAGCGCCCCGCCGCGGATCGCGTTCCAGAGCATCCCCGAGGTCCGCGGGGCGAAACTGCCGGAGGAATTTCGGGAGTCGTACGTCGTGCGGGATGAGGAAGGAAGTTGAACATCGAACGTTGAACACCGAACTTCGAACTTCGAAGGACTGAGTCGGAGCGGAACGCTGGGCGAGAGCTGAACGTGAAACGTCGAACCCCGCGAACATCGAACCTCGAACGTTGAACGTCGAACACCGAAGGACTGCAGTCCGAAACTTCGAGATTTGGACCGCAGCGACTCTCAGATCTGAACTTTCCGAACTTCGATGTTCGACGTTCAACGTTCAACGTTCGATGTTCAAAGCATGTCCTCACCCATCCAGGGGCTGCGCACCTGCATCTACAGCGTGGCCGATAAACTGCCGCAGGCGACGGCGTGGTACGAGCGCGTGCTCGGCTTCGCGCCGTATTTCACCGAGCCGTTTTACGTCGGCTTCAATGTCGGCGGATTCGAGCTTGGGCTCATGCCCGAGTCTCCTGGTCCCAGTCCGGCCGAGGCCTCCGGCGTGATCGTCTATTGGGGCGTGGAAAACTGCGCCAGCGCCTATCAGCGCCTGCTCGCGCTGGGCGGGAGCGAACACGTCGCGCCCGCCGATGTGGGCGGCGGAATCATGGTCGCGACCGTCCGTGATCCTTTTGGCAATGTTTTCGGGGTGATTGAGAATCCCCATTTCAAGTTGCCCGGCTGACGGTCGGCGATTTCCTCCTCGCCACCCGCCCAAATATTTTCAAAGGTCGGGCTCCCGGACGGAACCCGTGCCGGCACCGCGCGACGGGCCACGCCCTGAATCTGAAATCCGAAATCTGAATTTACCATGCTTCCCCACGAACTCGATTCCGCTTCTCCCTCCTCCCGTCGGGTGATCAGCCGCCACGCCGACCCCGCCCAACTCGCGCGGGCGGCGGCCGAGTTGACGTCGCAACTGCTGCGCGAGGCGGTGGGCAAACACGGCGTCGCCCGGATTGCTCTGGCGGGTGGCTCGACCCCAAAGGCGCTTTACCGGCTTTTTGCCGATGACGACGGTCTCCGCGCGAGCGTGCCGTGGAAGGAAACCCATTTCTTCTTCGGCGATGAGCGCCACGTCCCCCCCGATCACGCCGATTCCAACTTCAAGATGGCGAGCGAGGCGTTGTTCAATCGGATCCCTGCCGGTCTGCTTCCGCCGGAGAACCTGCACCGGATCGAAAGCGAGAATCCGTCCGCTTACCTCGCCGCGGCGGCTTACGCGGAGAAACTCAATGCGCACTTCCAGGGAGCGCTGCCGGAGTTCGACGTCATCCTGCTCGGCATGGGTCCGGATGGTCACACCGCGTCGATCTTTCCCGGGACGACCGCTCTGCGGGAGAACGCGCAGACCGTCTGCGCGGTCTGGGTCGACAAATTCTCGACTTACCGCGTCACGATGACGCCGCCCGTGCTCTGCAACGCGCGCCGCATCCTCTTTCTCGTCGCCGGGGCCGACAAAACGAAGACCCTCAAGTCCGTGCTCGAAGGCGGCCCGGAGACCGATCGCTATCCCTCGCAGGGGATCGTCTCGCATCGCGGCGAGACCTCATGGATGCTCGACGAGGCCGCGGCCGCGGAGTTGGTAAAATAAGGTTCAGCGCGGGGTAGGATCGAGGGTGACTCCGTCGAAGAGTTTTTCACCCTCCCCATCGAGCTTCGGATCGATTTCACCCTCCTTGCCTCGTTGGGCGATCACGAGGTGCAGGGCCGCGACGTTGTTCATGGGGTGCCGGATGATCAGGCCCCGATCCCGGATCTCGAGGATCTTGCCATCGCGGGCCGTGATCTTGGCGGTGAGGTCGTACTCCACGGCCCACTGCCCCTTGAACTCGACCAGCCGCGGCTTGTAGATCACGTCCTTCGAGCTGGCACCCTCCCCGAGGTCCGGCTTCACCACGCGCATGAAATCCGACGCGTTTTGCGGAGCCCGATCGAGGAGTTTCAGCCCGGCGGCGAAGTAGACGCTGTGGGTTTTTGATTTCATGGTGCGTCGGAGCAGGGCGCGATCGGGGGATTGTTCGTCGATGCGGACGAACCATTCCTTCTGGGTCGGCCGGCTGAAGGCGAAGCCCCGGTAAACGAGCACCGGCGACATCATTTCTGCGGTCAGCACGCCGGACACGGTTTGACTCGGCCTGGCCGCTCCGGGGCTGTTGGTAGTCGACCGTATCGCCGTGCTTGGCCCGTTCGTCGAAGCGGTTCGAGCGCAGCCGGAGAGCAACAGCCCAAGCGAGGCGGCGAGCGAGAGGGCGGCGAAAAGGCGGAAGGGGAGGGCGCAAATCACGCCGACAACAAAGCCACACAGCGCAAACTGCCAAGGAACCGTTCGATGGCGCGGGGACGAGGCGTCTCTGCGCTGGAGCCTTGGGGAGGCCCCGGCGGTTTCCGGGCAGAAGCTACTTCTTGTGGCGAGCCTTCCGCAGAAACTCTGCGACCGCCTTCGGGTCGGCCATTTTGATTTCCGTCAGGAATTCGTGGGCGTAGATCCGTTCCATCTCGAGACGAGACTTCTCATATCGGCGCAGTAGGGACAGCGTAGGCTTTCGATCGAGGAACGTCACCAACTGGACGAAGACCAAGGGCTCCTCGCCGGTATACGCCCGACACTTCACCATGACGGCATGGAGAATGCGGACTCCCACCTCATCGGCGAGGCGCAGGGAAATTTCCGCGTAGTCGAGCCCAAAAGACCCATCGGTTTTGCCGAAATCATCGATCAACCGGTCCAACTTTCGGAGATCCGCCGCGAGCGTGCCTTTGTCGGGAAATGGCGGCAACCCCGCGAAAGTGCCCGGTACCCACGCGAACGCGCAGGCGACGAGCACTCCAAGCACTCTCAGCCGGACAACGAGGGCGGACCGCATCGATCGGGGCTGAATCTCCAGATCGGCCGTCAGAGCAGCCCGTTCTTCTTCGCCCACGCGTCGAAGCTCTGCTCGAGGTGCTCGAAGGAGTCGACGACGAACAGAGTCTTCTGCATGTGCCAAATGTCGTAAGGCTGTTCGGCCACCCGCTCGGGCACGAACGGCCGACGCTCGACTTCGCTGCCGAGGCTATGGATCGCCTCACCGTAGGAGGAAGCGATGCCGTTGCCGTAGATCAAATCCTTCCCGTTCTGGTGCACCAAACCGAACTCCACCGTGAACCAGTAGATCCGAACGAGCCCCACGCGGACATCGCCTTCGGCCTTCGCCGCGGCCTGGCCGATGCGCTGATAGAAATTTGCGAACGCGGGCAGCGTGATCATCGGGCAGTGCCCAAAGATGTCGTGGAAGCAGTCAGGCGCCGGCGTGTAGTCCAACTCGCTGCGCGGGCGGATGTAGTCGGTGCTGGGGAAACAGCGCCGGGCGAGGAGCTCGAAAAAGTCCTTCTCGTGGAGAAGCCCAGGCGAACGGGCGAGCGTCCAGTTTGTGGCCTTCTTCAGGTCACGGCTGACGTCGGCGAGCGCGGGGATGCGATCTTCCGGGAAGCGCAGCTGCTCCATGCCGGCGAGGAATTCCGCACAGGCATGCGTCGGCAGGAGCGCGCGCTGGCGCGCGTACATGATCTTCCAGGTCTCGTGCTCCTCGGCGGTGTAGTTCGGATACGGACAGGCATCACCCTCTTCGATGGGCGCGGTCAGGGTGATGGGGACGCAGCGGGGGTCGTCGTTCGTTTCGGCGGGGATCGTTTCGGGCTCGGACAAGGTCGTCGTCATGGAATGAACAAGGCTCTTCAGGTTTGGATCGCGCCGCTGAGGGGGGAAGGCGACGGACCGATCAGGATAACGGAACTGAACGCCTGCGCCGCTCCCGCGCGAGCAGATTTTCGCAGGGCGGACGAGGAATCTCTCGCCGCCGCCAGCGTTATCAGTCGATCGTGCCACCCGTGATCCGAGTGTCCTTCGCCTGGCGAAGCGAAGTCTCGATCGCGATTCGGACGGCTTGAGTGATGGTTTCGAGCGGCAGGCCGTGGACGGAATCCGACGTCGCGGCCGGCGGGACGTGCATGAATCCGCCCCGCGGGCGCGGCCTCCGACGGGTGTGCGCGAGCGCGTGCATCAAGGCGTAGAACACGTGATTGCACACAAAGGTTCCGGCCGTCTGCGAGACGGCCGCGGGAATGCCGGCCGCGCGCAGCGCCCCGGTGATCGCCTTGATCGGCAAGGTCGACCAATAGGCCACGGGGCCGCCCGCGACGATCGACTCATCGACGGGCGAGGCGGCGGCGTTGTCGGGGATTCGGGCGTCGTCGATGTTCACGGCCACGCGTTCCGGCGTGATTTCCGCCCGCGAGCCGGCGAGCCCGAGGCTCAAAACGAGGTCTGGTTGCGTCTGTCGTAGCGCCGCGCGGAGCACGCGTCGGGAAGCACCGAACAGACACGGCAGCTGCACGACATGAATCCGGGCGCCGTCGGTGTTTGTCCCCGCGAGGGGCTCGATCGCATCCCACGACGCATTCACTGAAGCGCCTCCAAAGGGCTCGAATCCGGTGAGGAGGACGTTTCGCACGCGGATAGATTTAACGGGAGGGCCTAGCTTGCCAGCATCGCTTCCCAGGCAAGGGCCGCCGCGGCCGTGCGAGTTTCGGCACCCAGCGCGGCGAGGATATTCCGGACGTGGGTCGCCGCCGTGTGTCGCGTCATCCGGCAGATGATCGCGATCTCCGAGTTGCGTTTCCCCTGCGCGAGCCAGAAGAGCACCTCACATTCGCGAGGAGCCAGGCCGAGCGAGGCGAGGCGCTCCCGATGCAACGGCGCCGGGACTTCCCGCAGTCGGAAGGCGATGAGTCGGGGGCCGGCCGGAGCGCCGTCGCCGCTGGCCATGTCCGAAACCGGCATGACCTCGCAGCGGAGGCGGTGCTCGGTTCCGCGGAGAGGCGGCAAACCGGCTTTCCGCGGGTTGGTGGCGCGTCCGAGGAGGGCTGCGGGCAGATGATTTGGTTCGCGCGTGAACGCGCCGGAAAAGCGCGCGAGCAGCGCCCGAGCTTCAGGTGAAATGAAGCGGATCCGGCCGTCAGATTCCGCGAGGACCATCGCGCTGCGTGTCGCCGCCAGCGCCTCGTCGCGCTGGGTGAGCGCCTCCCGCCAGGTCTCGGTCCGGACCACGCGTTGCTGGGCGAGCAGGAGGTGCGGACGGAGCAATTCGAGGAGCAATCGCTCCTCCTCGGAGAAGTCCTTCGTGCTGCGGTTCAATCCGAAGGAAATCTTCCGCTCGGTCCCAAACGCAAAATTGACGCCCAGCTGATAGCGGATCCGAAAAAGTCGGAAATGGTCGGAGTAGAGGCCGAGGGACTGGAATTGTCGCTGCGAGAGAAAATCCGAGAGCTTCATCGGCCGTGGCCAATCCTTCTTGCTCTCCGGATGAGAGAAACCCGGATGCTCGTGGATGTGAAAGTTCAGGCTGGCCACGAGATCGGGACTCGGCGGATCCCCGATCGAATGCGCGCGCTCCACCCGCCCGCTCGACCGGTTTAGAACATTGTAACTGAGTCGATCCACCGGCACGAGCGTGGAGACGACGCGAAGCATCTCATTCGAGGCCGTCGCCGGATCGTCAATTCGCGCGAGATCGGCCGCCGCCGTGCTGAAGCGGCGCAGATCGCGTTCGGGCAATCGGAGCATAGGGTTCGAATTCCAGCTTCACGCTGGCATGTTTCCCGCCAGCGGGTCAATCCCGGGCTGCCCCTGATGCCTGTCACCGCTCAGCCAGCGGAAGGGAGGACTACCTCATTCGAGGTATTTCGATGTCCGGCTGTCGGTGAGTGGGTGCCTTCATGAACGCCTCCTCGCCGTCCCGTCGGTCTCCGCGAATGCTCGCGATCCTCTTTGTCCTCTCCGGGGCCCCGGTCGCTTCGGCCCAAACGCCCGCTTATATTTTCACGAAGCTCGTCGATACGAACGATGTCATTCCCGGAAGCAACGGGGTGTTCTTCCAGCCGAATGCCCAGCCCGCCTTCGATGGCACGAGCGCCGTCTTTTGGAATGGGGGCAATTTCGCTTATAACTCTATCTGGTCGGTTCGCCTCGGCGCCGCGCCGGTCAGCTTGGTTGATCTCACGGCGAACGCCCCGGGCGGCACCGGTCTTTTCACGAGTTTCTTCATCGATTTCTCGGCCCCTGGCTATCTCGTGGCCCGGGATGGAGCGGTGCTTTTCGCCGCGCGCGATTCGGCGCCCAGCGGTACGTACAGCGGCGGTCTGTACTCCGTCGCCACGAGCGGTGGCACGGTCACTCGCGTCGCAAATCACCTGAGTGCCATCCCCGGCGGGACCGGAACCTTCACCTTCGGCTTCCGCAATTTTTCGCTCAGCGGGACACGGGCGGTTTTCGACGGCGGCGGGACGACCGCGGGCGACGGAGGCATCTACGCGGCCGATCTGAGCGGGGCGAATGCCACCGCGATCGCGGTCGGCTCGCATCCGATCCACCCGGAGTTCACGTTTCCGGTAAACAATTTCTCCCTGCCCTCGATCAGCGGTTCCAACGTGGCGCTGTATGGTGGAACGGTCTTTGATCCGAGCTCGGGCTACAACGCGTTTTACACGACCCCCAGCTCGGGTGGTTTCCTCTACGGGGAGCCCGTCACCTCCTCGAATGCCCTCCCGGGTGATCCGACCGTGAGCTTCCACACCCGCCTCGGGGCGCCGCGGCTGGACGGAACGAATCTCTTCTTCGCGGCCGACGACTCCAACACGAATCCGAACTACTTCGGCCTGTACCGCGTGGGCAGCGGCGGCGGAACCATCACGCGGATCGTGGATCGGAATTCGACCCTTCCGGGGCTGACCTCGATTTCCGCGTTCAATAACTACGCCTCTTCCGGATCCCTCCTGGCGTTCACCGCGAGCGCCCCGGACGGCGCCAACGGAGTGTTCGTCGGTGACGGCACCGCCACGGCCAAGGTGCTCGCCACCGGCGATCCCGGTCCCTTCGGCGATACCGCCACCGTGACCACCGCTGTCGAGCTGGGCGCGTACGCGTTCGTCAACGGTCAGATGGCCATCCGCGCTTACACGGTCGGCGGCGTCGGCGGCGTGTACCTCGCGGCCCCGTTCTCCCAGTCGGCCGACCTCTCGGTCGGGCTGAGCGCGCAACCGGCCTCGCCGGCCACGGGCAGCACCGCGATCCTGACCGTCACGTTGAGCAACGCCGGACCGAGCGCCGCGACGAATACGGTTCTCCGGCTCACGCTTCCGGCCGGTCTCACTTTTCAGTCGGCCTCTGGCGGAGGAACGTTCGATTCCGGCAGCGGTGCGGTTATTTTCCCCTCCACGACCCTCGCAATCGGAGCGAATATGACCGCGACCGTCTCCGTGCGTGTCGATCTGCCCGGGGTGCTCACGGCCTCCGCGTACGCCAACGCAACCAACGCGGACTCGAACCGGCGGAACAACCACGCGTTCCTCCCTCTGCCCGCCCCGGCCGCCCGTCCGACGAATTACACTATCCGCCGAATCGTCGATACCCAGACTCCGATTCCGGACCGGCCGGGCCAGACGTTTGGGATCGCGGGCGGGACAGATCCGCTCCCGGCGGTCGACGGTGGGCGGGTCGCGTTTGTCGCGATCGACAGCAGCGGCGGGGCGGTGTGGACGGCCAATGCGGATGGCAGCGGTGGCATGGCGCGGATTGCTTCGGTTCTTTCGGATCCCGTTCCGGGCTATCCGGGCGAGACGTTCACCTACTTCAGCAACCTCCGACTCCGCAATGGCACCGTCGCCTTCTACGGCGGAAACGATCCCCGCCACAACGGGCTCTATGCCGCGCCGGCGGGCGGCGGAGCGTTCCGTCTGATCGTGAATACCAGTTCGGCGCGTCCGGATCGCTCGGCCCCGTTCGACTTCGTGAATAGCTACGCCTCCGGCTTGCTCGGGGACGGACGTCTGACTTTCCTGGCGGGGGGCGTCTACGCCTATCCGGTCGCGGGCGGCACTGGTGCCGCCGTGCTTCCGGAGGGTACAGTCCTTCCGGTGCGGAACTCCGCCACGCCGTTCTTCAATGGCGGCGCGATCAGCGGCACCCGGGTGGCGTTCTTCTCGGGGCTGAACTCCGTCGGCAGCGCGTTCCTCGACGAGCGCCGCCTTGAGACCAGCGCTACGGCATCGGTCACGGTTTCGCCCAGCGACCCGCTCGGGGGGACATTCACCAACGGCTTTGGGAGCTTTGGCCGCGTGCTGGTGGAGGGAAATACGCTCGTTTTCCGGGCCGTGTCGGGTGCGAACGGTTCGATCGTGGGCCTCTACTCCATCACCGGTACCGGCGCGCCGGTGAAGCTGGTGGATACGCTTACGCCCGTGCCTGGTGGGGTCGGAAACTTCATCGGCATCGATAGCGTGAACGGCGCGACCTCCTACTCGCTCAACAACGGAGAGGTGGCCTTTCTCGCCGCTGACGCCAACAACAATCCGACGGGGATCTACTCGGTTTCCGCAAGCGGCGGGCCGATCACGAAGGTCGTCGCGTTGGGCGACAGCATCGGTGGCAGCACAACCCGCGTGATCCAGCGCTTCATTCAGCCGCCCATGGAGGCGAATGCGCTCGGGCAGGGTCAGGTCGCATTCCGCGCGGAATTCTTCGACTCCGCTACAAATAGCGGCGGCTCGGGCTATTTCGTCGCGACTCCGGCCTCCCGGCTGGTCAATATCTCCACGCGGCTCCGCGTCGAGACGGGCGATAATGTCGGGATCGCGGGATTCGTTCTCCAAGGCTCGGGAAGCAAACGCGTCATCGTCCGCGCGACGGGCCCGAGCCTGGCAAATCAGGGCGTGAGCGGCGTACTCGCGAATCCCTTTCTGACGCTCCTGAACGCGAGCGGACAGGTGCTCGCCACGAACGATTCCTGGAAGTCGACGCAGCAGGCCGAGATCCAGGCGACGGGGCTCGCGCCGCTGAATGACAACGAGTGTGCGATCGTGATGACGCTCCCGCAGGGCGCCTACACCGCGATCGTGAATGGGGTGGGCGCGACGAACGGCGTGGCTCTCGTCGAGGTCTACGATCTCGATTTTACCGTGGATAACCACGCCATCAACATCGCCACCCGCGGCATCGTTCGCACCGGCGATAATGTGATGATCGCAGGGATTGCGATCCGCGGTTCGGTTTCGAAACGCGTGATCGTGCGCGCCATTGGACCCGATCTCACGAACCGTGGCGTGGCGGGTGCGCTCGCCGATCCGTTTCTGACGCTCTTGAATGACCAGGGGCAGGTTCTCGCCACAAATGACAATTGGAAGGCCACGCAGCAGGCGGAAATCTCCGCGACGGGCTTCGCTCCGAAACAGGATGCAGAGAGCGCGATCGTCGCGACGCTCCCGCCCGGCAACTACACCGCGATCGTCAGCGGCGTGGGCGCGACGAGCGGGGTCGGCCTCGTGGAAGCATACGAGCTGCCCTGACGACCGCGAACGTCTCCGGAGCGAAGCGGAATCGCCGAAATCGGTTGTCCCCGCATTTCGGGATTCCCAAGCTCCGGTCGACCGTTCAGAGTCCCGAACTCCCGCCTCTCTTCCTCAACGCATTCCCACCCATGGCCTCCAGCATCGTCTCTGTTCACGCGCGCGAGATTCTCGATTCGCGCGGCAATCCCACCGTCGAAGCCGAGGTTCGGACCTCGTCGGGACATTGCGGCCTCGCCGCCGTGCCATCCGGCGCCAGCACCGGCTCCCATGAGGCGCTCGAGCTGCGCGATGGCGACAAACATCGCTACCTCGGCAAGGGCGTGCAGCAGGCCGTGCGCAATGTGCACGAGACGATCGCGCCCGCGCTGATTGGACGGAAGGCCACGCATCAGACCGAGATCGATCACCTCATGCTGGAGCTCGACGGCACAAAGACGAAATCGAAGCTCGGGGCCAACGCGATGCTCGCCGTCTCCCTCGCGACCGCGAAGGCCGCGGCGTCGAGCCTGAATCAGCCGCTCTACCGCTATCTCGGCGGGACGAACGCGAAGGTGCTGCCCGTCCCGATGATGAACATCATCAACGGGGGCGCGCATTCCGACGCGCCGATCGATTTTCAGGAGTTCATGATCATGCCGAAGGGCCTGCCCACCTTCGCGGAGGCGCTCCGCTGCGGGGCGGAGATCTTCCACGCCTTGAAGGGGGTGTTGAAGAAGCGCGGCCTCTCGACCGCGGTCGGCGATGAGGGCGGTTTCGCCCCGAAATTCGACAGCGTCCAGGATGCGCTGGATTCCATCTGCTCGGCGGTCAGCGGCGCGGGCTATTCGCTCGGGAAGCAAGTCTTCCTCGCGCTGGATGTCGCCTCGTCGGAGTTCTACGACGGCGGAAAGAAGATCTACACGTTCAAGAAGTCCGATGGCTCGACCAAATCCTCCGCGGAGATGGTGGATTACTATAAGAAGCTGACCACCGACTATCCGATCATCTCGATCGAGGACGGCTGTGCGGAAGAGGATTGGGACGGCTGGAAGCTCCTCACGGAGGCAATCGGGGACCGCGTCCAGCTTGTCGGCGATGATCTCTTTGTCACCAACGTGGAATTCCTCCAAAAGGGCATCGACCTGGGGGTCGCCAACTCGATCCTGGTCAAGGTGAATCAGATCGGCACCCTGACCGAAACCCTGGATGCGATCGAGCTGGCGAACGACCACAGCTACACCGCGGTGATCAGTCACCGCTCGGGCGAAACCGAGGACGCGACCATCGCCGACCTCGCGGTGGCGACGAATGCCGGTCAGATCAAAACCGGTTCGCTCTGCCGTTCGGATCGCGTCGCGAAATACAATCAGCTCTTGCGCATTGAGGACGAATTGGGCAAAGAAGCGAAATACGGCGGGAAAATGCGCTGAAGCCAGCGCGGCCGCCGGTCCCTGCAATGGCCCGAACCAGCACCCAGTCCAGTCTCACGGATGACCACGAGGAGCATCTGCTCCGCGAAGAACGGCGTTTGCGGATCCGTGCTGGGATCAACCGCCTGATCGCGGGGGTGACTCTGCTGCTGGTGTTCGTTCTCGGTGGCACGTGGGTGTTTCCCGCCATGGCGGAACGCGATCTCGTCGCGCGCCAGCTTGCGGCCCTGCGCGAGCAGGCGACGGCCCGGCGGGCTGATGTTGCCCGACAGTCGAAGCAGGTCGATCTCCTCCGCAACGATCCGGAGTACCTCGGCCTCTATGCCCGGGAGAAGTTTGAAGTCGCCAAAGAGGGCGAGACCGTGATGCGCGGGGAGACGCCGCGCGGCGAGCCTTCGCCGCGCACCGCGGTCCTGGTGCCCTGAGCGGGAGCGAACCAGCTTCGAGCAGCGATACCGGCCCGTTCGTCACGCCTAACGCGATTTCGAGGCGGCCTCGAAGGCGAGATAAGTTCCGGGGCGCCTTTATCTCGTGGTGCCTGAGATGAATGGCACTAAGATAAGGGCGGTTTAGGATGATTTTCTCGCGGTGGTGGGCTTTGGGCGCTTGCGGCGGGAAACGTTGCCCATTTTGTGGCGCGGCTTGGTGAGGAGGCTGAAAGCCTTTGGTCGACGTTTGACCGCCCG
>JBBQFQ010000051.1:0-40061 GCA_038322235.1 Chthoniobacterales bacterium | reverse complement strand
ACCCCGCGGCGAAAACGGGAACGAAGCCGGCCGATCAACAACCGCCCTTGGTTGTCGCGCTACGCGCGACGCACAAACCAAAATGCTCGTACACAGCGTAAATCGAGGGCTCCTGTCCTCAACGGCCCTCGCTCGCCTCCTAAACATCAGTGTTTCCACGGTTTCGCGAGCGGTCCAACGCGGTGCGGTCGTTCCAGACTACACGGTAGGCAACACGCACGCGTGGAGCCCCCACAACCTCGCGGCCGTCGGGCGCGCGATCAGGGAAGATTCAAAGACCCCCCTAAGCCCCCTCCCCAAATGAAACCCTTCAAATACCCCCCGAAAGACGAAACCCACGGCCCCACGATCGAAGAGAGCGTGCATTGCGCCCTCAACTGGATTGTCCGGTTGGAAAACGGCGATCCGCCCCCCGCGGAGAAGTACCCGCAGGCTGACAATCGGCTTCCGACCCTTTGGGTTGAGAGAATCGAGGGGGAGATGGCCAAAGCCCGCGTCGATCACCCCGCGCCGCCGGCGCCGAAGCCTGCAACCCCGCCGGCGGAGGATCTGGCCGCTACGATCGCCGCTTTTCGGGCACGCTCCGCGGCGACCACCGCAACCGCACCCGTAACCACCACCGCCGGCACCGCTCCGAAGCTCTCCGGTCGCGCGCTCGCCGAAGCCTCAATTCTCAAAGGTATTTCCCGCAATCCATGACAATGACCGCCCCCGAAACGATGCCGCCCCCGGCCAGACTTGAAGCCGAAATCTCCACGCTCGAACGAGCCTGGGGATTCCGAATCCATCGGGAGCACCCGCTCGTCCAACTCGCCCGCCGCACAGGTTCCGGGTTTGAGTACATTTTCCAGCAAGGCAATCGGTCGATGCCGGATTTCGAATCCGAATGTCGAATTCTTTTCGGCGCCGACACGCCCTCCCAGATCACGGCCCGCGAAAAGGCAATCGCTGCCGCGGAAGCCGCGAACGAGAAAGTCGCTGCGTTGGACGCAGAAGCCGCGGAGCGTGCGCAACGATGGGACACCGCGCTTACCGGCTTTGAACGGCTTGCCGCGGCTCGTGACGCGGTCTCGATCGCCCTCGCCGACGTCCGCGACTACATCGTCACGAACGAAGCCTTGTTCGCGGACGCTGTCCGCACCACCGGACCCATCGGTCGCGGAACCGCGGGCGAGTTCGCCGCGAACGTGATCCGCCATCAGTCGACGATCCCGCTCTTCGAAGCCGAAGCCGCGAAGGTCGCCGTCGAGGTTGCGGCGCAAGGCAGGAACGTCCGCGCGCTCGCGGTTGAATTCGCAGTACCGCGAAACCGGTTGCCCGCGGAGCTGCAAAAACTTTCGGGCTAAGTGCCTGTTCACGCGATGGCGCCGCGGTCATACCCCGCGTCTGTGGGTGGGGAAGCGCCAGACCACACCAATGGAACCCCGGGGCCTTAATAAGCCTCGGGGTTCTTTCGTTTTCGAGCGCACTTAGTAATAAACTATGTCTTACTAAGTGCCGCGCAACGACTTACACACGATTTGTCTTTACAAGAATACGGTTTTCGACGACAACCGCGCCATGCCCCACAACACCGCCGTGAAACCTTCCGAGTCCACCCGCCGCGCCGCCGCCGCGGACTATCCGTTCACCTTCACGGTCGGCGCTAATCCGATCCCGATGGCGCGCACGTTCGCCCTCGAACGTGGTTCAGAATTCTCCGGTTTGACCGAATCGCTCCCCATCGGGGACAAGGTCGTGATCCGATTCCCCTTTCCCGTGATTCGGGTACCCGATGATTTCGCCGACCTTTGCGACACGGCGGGGGTACCGCCCGACCTCGCCGCGGAGAAAGTCCTGGAAGATTACGTCGCGAATATCGCGCGCGACCTTTCGATTTTCTCGCGGTAGACTCGCATCGGTCCTGCTCAACCCGCCGCGCTCGAAAGGGTCCGGCGGGTTTTTCGTTGTTTGAAATCGCGACTTGGAAGACTCTTCCGGCATGCCCCGCGAACGCCGACTTCAGGTCTTCATATCTTCAACGTTCCTCGACCTAAAAGCCGAGCGGCAGGCTGCCGTATCCGCGATTCTACAGATGGGGCACATCCCCGCGGGGATGGAGCTTTTCGCCGCCGGGGACGAATCTCAAATGACCGTCATCAAGCGATGGATCGACGACTCCGATGTTTTCCTTTTGATTCTTGGCGGACGATACGGCTCGTTAGACCCCAAGTCGGGGAAAAGTTACACGCATCTCGAGTTCGACTACGCGAAGCAGTCCGAGAAGCCATATTTTACGCTCGTAGTCGATAACGCGACGCTTGACGCTCTGCCGAAGGATCGGAGCGAAATGAAAGAACCAAAACTCTACCACAGCTTCCGAAACGAAGTTATGGACGGACTGGTTGCCCAATGGAGCGACTTAAAAGATATTGAGCTTGGCGTCCATCGCTCACTTGACGAAATATCGCGGCGCGACGGCCTCGTTGGTTGGGTTCGTGGAAACAGCGCTCCTTCCATCGCGGTAACGGAGGAACTCGCCCGCCTTTCGGCCGAGAACGAACACCTCAAGAAAGGTCAACCGGCCCCGGAAAGCTTTCTCGGTTTGAGTTACGAAGCAATGAAGTCGATGCTTGTAAACGAGCAGGTGCGAAAGCCGAATGCGCTAGATCCCGCAACTTCGGGAAACGGCGCTCTGTTCGTGAAGAAAGTATTCGAAGTTGCGGCACGACAAAATCAACCGGCGAACCTTCTGACTGTGTTCATCGCGGCATGTAGTCCGGAGATAAATCCAGAACGACGCTACCTGGGGATCGACCGACTGCAACGCATAGGGCTTGTCGACACGTCGGGGGGTTATATTACTTTTCCTTCGCTTACGGGCTACGCGTTTTCCAACAGGCTTCGTGCCGAAGGGCTGATCGAGATTTAGTCGCCGCCGCCTGCGGCGGACTGTTCTTCGCGGGGAGAGCGAGCGCCCTCGGTTGTCAAAGGGCACGTCACCGCAGCGCAACTCCGGTCGCTCCGGTCGCTCCGGTTGCTCCGGTTGCTCCGGTTGCTCTCCGGCGCGCTCCGGCGCGAGAATCGCCGCCAAGGTAACGTCCTGACCGCGGCAGAACTCCGCGTGGAGCTTGCCGCAGATGTCGCGTTCCGGTAGAACCCGCCGGGAGTGAGTCCCGCCGAGTACAAATCCCTCCGCGAGGAGGTCGGCACGCAGGCCGTCGTCTCCGAGATGCTCGGGGTTACACGAATCACCATTGCCCGCCGGGAGACGGGCGCCCAAGTCATCACGACGGAAGCCGCGATTGCGATCCGCGCGCTCGCCGGGAAGGGAAGCCGCCGCAAGGGAGACGCGGGAGCGCCCTGACGGCTCGCACGTTCACCATGGTGAACGATTGCATCCGCGACGGCAGCGTCGCGTTCTCCATGGAGAACGAGCGCCTGGGTGGGAACAATTGTTCCCACCTCCCCTGTTCAATCCGGTCTTTCGTCGTGTTCACAATTGTGAACACGATCACCCGTTCGCAATTGCGAACGCGTCAGAGGGCGCGGGGCGGTGCCTATAGGCACCACCTGTTCAATCCGACCCTTTACCTCGACAACGCTCACCCGTTCGCAATTGCGAACGCGTCAGGATCGCCGCCACAGGCCGTCACGACGACGGCAAAGGGGTGGACAAGGGCAGGGGACACCGCGGGCTTCCGCCCCCACCGGGCGGGTCCGTTCCTCGACGACCGTCTCGACGACCCGGGCAGTCGGTTGCCCCCCGCCGGATCGCTCTACGGCTTCCGCCCACGCGGCCGGCCGCTCTTCGGCCGGGAGTTTCGCGAGCGGGCGGGTCTGTTTTTCCGTAGCTGGCAAAAGTCTCCCCGGGGAGACTTTTTGGGCTAGAAGCTCTTTCGTTTCGATGAACGAGATCA
Source organism: Chthoniobacterales bacterium (assembly GCA_038322235.1). Lineage (GTDB taxonomy): Bacteria > Verrucomicrobiota > Verrucomicrobiia > Chthoniobacterales > SZAS-18 > SZAS-18. The sequence continues at coordinate 36,162 of JBBQFQ010000051.1, read as the reverse complement.
ACCGGTACCCGTGAGCCTTCCCGAGGTTGAACTCCGCCTTCACGTAGGCATTCCACGATCCGTAGGTGGCGCTCCCGTCGGTGTTCTTGAACGCCTCCCACACGCGCCGCTCGTGTGCCTCCCAAACCAGTTGTTCGAAGTCCTGTGTCGCGTACTCGGCGTTCACGCCCCGGGAGAAAGTCGCCCAAGGGCGACTTGCGGGGGCGGTGATACCTTTCCGAAGGCTTTTGCATCACGCTGCATCACGCACGGGGCGGTAAAATGAGGGTGAAACCTGCGTTTTAGCTTTGAATAAACTCCGGGGAAAATAATCTGTAAGTCGTTGCCGCCAACCGGACTCGAACCGGTACTCCCATTTCTGGGAAGCGGATTTTAAGTCCGCTGCGTCTGCCATTTCGCCATGGCGGCGGGTGAGGGGAGAGGTTCGCCGCTCGGGCGCAGCCTGTCGAGTCGCCATCGAGAAGGAACTATGTGGGTCAGAACCCCATTTTGCCCCACAGTCGTCTTGAGCCGGACGCTTTACTCTGGCACCATGAAACCGTTCAGTCGGGAATGAAGCCGATTCGGACCGAAAATCGGATTCGACACCTCCCAGAGAAGGAGATCTGCCAGTGTTAGCGACTTTTGGGGCGAACAAGTGCGGGGAAGGGTGCGGAAACATCCCCGCAAAGCGTTCGGATAATGGTGCATAAAATACTTATTCACATGTGAATAAGACGCGAACAAACCCGCGTTCGTGGTTTATGGAATTTATATTGACAGTCCAAGCCAAAACAGTGGGTTTTCCGTTGACGATTCGGACCGGAATCGATAGGTGGTGGGGAGAAGTGGGGAGCATAGTTCACTCCGAGGGGAGTGGACGCGTCCCGAATCACCTTAAGCCCGCTTCGAAACCACCGTGACCACCCAGACCACCAACGAAGCGGGACGCATGTTCTTCGCGGGGTCGTTTCGTCACGCGATTGACGACAAGCATCGCGTGGCGGTGCCGGCTGGGTGGCGCGGTGGCGAGGGGGCCGAATTCTTCGTCGTGCCGTCCCCGAGCGGGGCCTGCATTCTCGTCTTTCCTCCCAATGCCTTTCGCGAAGTAAGCGAGAACCTTGCGGAGGAGGCGGAGATCCAGCGGCGGGATCAGCAGGCCTTCAAGCGCCAGTTCAATTCCCGGGCGCGCCTCTGCGCGCTCGACAAGCAGGGGCGTCTGCTCGTGCCGGCCGAGATGCTGGCGGGTGCGGCGCTCGACGCGCAAGCGTTCCTCGCCGGGAATGACAATCGCTTCGAGATCTGGAATCCGGAGCGCTGGGACGCGAACGCCATCGCGGAAAACCCCACCTACCAGCACGTGGCCGGCATCGTGGGCCTCCTGTAACGCGCCCCCGATGTCCACGACCATCCAGTTCTTCCGAGCCGCCATGTCCACCCGCGCGCGCAAATCCGCCTCTCCCCGGGACGAGTGGATTGCCGCGACCTCATCGGTCGCCGGCAGCGCGTATCATGTACCCGTGCTCATGGCGGAGGTGCTGGACGCGCTGGCGCCGGCACCCGGAAAGACGATTCTCGACGGCACCCTCGGCGGCGGCGGCCACACCGGCGCCCTGCTCGCGGCGGGGGCGAACGTCATCGCGCTCGATCGCGACGAGGCGGCGCTCGCGCATAACGCGGATCGGCTCGCCCAGAACCGGGGCCGGCTGACCGTGGTGCAGCGGGATTTCGCGGAGCTGGGATCGGTGCTCGACGAACTCGGCGTGCATCAGGTCGACGGCATTCTGCTCGATCTCGGCGTCTCGTCGCGGCAGCTGGAGGACGCGGAGCGCGGCTTCAGCTTCATGCACGATGGCCCGCTGGACATGCGCATGGACCGGCGCGCGCCGCTGACCGCGGCCGATCTCGTGAACGGCGCGAGCGAGGACGAGCTGGCGCGCATCTTTGTCCGCTACGGCGAAGAGCCAGCAGCGCGGCGGATCGCGGCCGCGATCCAGCGCGAGCGGGTGGGGGCGAAGATCACGACGACCGGGCAACTGGCCGGCATCGTGGAGCGGCTGATGGGACGACGCGAGAAGCGCCATCCCGCGACGCGGATCTTCCAGGCCCTCCGGATCGCGGTGAATGCCGAACTCGGCTCGCTCGAAGCGGCGCTCGAAGCCTCGATCACGCACCTGCGCGCCGGGGGCCGGCTGGCGGTGATCACGTTCCATTCGCTGGAGGATCGGATCGTGAAGCGCTTCCTGCGCGAGACGAGCGCGGCGGAGATCGACCAGCCCGAGTGGCCGGCGCCGCGGCCGAATCCCCGACTCTTTTTTGAACTTCTCACGAAGCAGGGCGTCGCTCCGGGCGACGCCGAAATAGCGGCAAATCCCCGCGCCCGTTCCGCCCGCCTTCGCGCGGCCGAGCGGCGGCAGCCACGGACGAGCCGCGCCTGACCCGAACCACCGAAACCCACCACCCCAGAACCATGACCACCCATGGCCCACCCACCGCTCGCGGGATCCGCCTCGCGCCGCTGATCGCGATCGCGTTCAGTACGGCGCTCGTGGCCGGATTGCTCGTCGGTTACCTGAAACACCAGGTCCACGTGCTCAGTACGCAACGCGTCGCCCTCGAGCGCGAGATGCGGGATTTGAAGGCGAAGGCTGATGTCAACGAGTCCACCATCACGACCCTCACCTCCCGCGCTGCGTTGCAGCTCCGGCTGAATGAAGGCGCGTTGAAGCTCGTGCCCATCAAGACCGATCGCATCGTCCGCATCCCGGCCGTCGGTTCGAGGCCCGCTGATTCCGTCGTCATGGCGGCTCCGCTGAATCCGCCGACCACCCTGCGGCCCATCTCAAACGTGCGGCTGCGCTAGACGACGGCGTCTGGACGCGACCACGCGTTCCGCGCTCCCGCCCGGCCTTCCCCGTTCTCCCGCTCATGGACGCCGCCCGCACAGACCGGCGCATCGCCGTGCTGATCTGCGGCTTTGCCACGCTTTATTCCGTCTTCGCCCTGAGGCTCATCCAGATCCAGGTCTGGGACCAGGCGAAGTACGCGAATCAGGCGCGGGAAACGCGCACCCTCCGGGTGAGCCTCCCGGCGCAGCGGGGCAACATCCGGGACGTCAACGGCGAGATCCTCGCCACGAATCTGCCGCTTCAGCGGGTGATCGTGGACGGTACCCGCCTCTCGATGGTCCGGCCGAAGGATGCTCCGGCGCTCCCGAAAAATCCGAGCGTCGCCGAACAAGCGCAGCAGGCGGAGGTGACGGTCGAACGCGTGCTCGACGCCATCGGCGGAACTCTGGGCCTGGATCCGGAAAAGCGTGCCCTCGCGGCCTCCGCGCTGTTGAAGAGCATTCCGGTGAAAAGCGTGCGCGGCGAGTCCGAGGGGACGCATCCGGGCTCACCCTATGTCGTGCTCCAGCGCCGGGTCTCGGAAGCCGATTCCCTGAAGCTCCGGGAAATCGCAGAGGCGACAAAGCTCCGTGGTCTGTATTTTGAGCCGGACACGCGCCGGATCTATCCGAATGGATCGCTCCTCTCGCACGTGGTGGGATTTCTCAACCAGGACGCCCAGGGGATTCAAGGGGTGGAGCGCACGATGGAGCGCTACCTTTCCGGGCAGGCGGGTTATCGCGTGATCGAACGCGACCGGGCCGGAAACGAACTCGGTCAATACCGGGGCGTCGAACAGCAACCGCGCGACGGCGACGACGTGGTCCTCACGGTGGATTCGGCCATTCAGGCGATTGTCGAGGAGGAACTCGATGCGGCCGTTCGCAAGCTGCAGCCGGACATGGCGGCGGTCGTCATGATGCGTCCGCGAACCGGCGAGATCATGGCGATGGCGAGCCGGCCGGACTTTGATCCCAACGCGCTGAAGGCCGACATGGGGCCGGAGGCGCGCAACCGTGCCATCGCCGACATCATCGAGCCAGGCTCGACCTTCAAGATCGTCGCGGTGGGCGCCGCGCTCAACGAAGGGAAGGTGAAGCCGGAGACGATGATCTTTTGCGAAAACGGCCGGTGGGAATTCGGCGGCTCTCTGCTGCACGATTCGCATCCGCTCGGCACCTTGAACGTCCATGACGTCGTGGTGCACTCGAGCAACATCGGGAGCGCGAAGCTCGCGGTGCAGCTCGGACCGCGGCCGTTCCATCGCTACATCCGGGCGTTTGGATTTGGCGAGCGCACCGGCATCGAACTCCCCGGCGAAATCAATGGCCTGGTGCATCCGCCCGAGCGCTGGAGTGCGATCTCGATCTCGCGGATTCCGATGGGCCACGAGGTGGGGGTGACGCCGTTGCAAATGACGACGGCGATGTCCGTGGTGGCGAATGGCGGTGAACTCGTCGTGCCGCGCGTCGTGCATTCGATCCGCGACAGCAAGACGGGCCAGCCGGCGACGACGACTGAGCGCGTCGTGGTGCGCCGCGTGTTGAGTGAGCAGACCGCCGGGCAATTGCGTTCGGCGCTGGAGGAGGTCGTGACGCGCGGGACCGCGAAGATGGCAGCGGTCCCCGGTTTCAGGGTCGCGGGCAAGACGGGCACGGCCCAGAAAGTGGATCCGAAACACGGCGGCTATCTCAAGGGGCAATACGTCGTCTCTTTCGTGGGCTATCTGCCCGCGGAGAATCCGGAGTTCGTCTGCCTCGTAACGTTCGACAACGCCCACCTCAAGGCCAACGAAAACTTCGGCGGGCTGGTCTCGGCGCCGGTGTTTTCCCGCATTGCGGCGCGGACGGCGAAACACCTCGGACTGCAGCCGACGGAACCCCTCCCGGGGGTGGGCGCACCAAAGCTGGCGGCGGGAGCCAAACGCGACTAGCCTCCCGCCCCATTTTGGCCATCCCTTTCTGACGTGCATCTCAAGAACATTCTCTCGCACATGCGGACGCTGCGGGTCGCCGGCTCGATCGAGCCCGACATTACCTCGGTCCATTACGATTCCCGCGCGGTCGAGCCCGGCAGTATTTTCGTCTGTCTGACGGGCGAAAATGCCGATGGCCACAAGTTCATCCCGCAGGCGCTCGAGCGCGGGGCGAGCGCGATCGTGATCGAGAAGGGCCACGCGAACGATGTCCCGATGGACTGCGCGGCGACGGTGATCGAGGTGGACGAGCCGAGGCGGGCGCTGGCAGAGATGGCGTCATCGGTGATGAAGCATCCGACGCAGAAGCTGAAGATTGCTGGCATCACCGGCACGAACGGCAAGACGACGACCGCCTTCCTGATCAAGCATCTGTGCGATTCCGCGCAGCTCCTGACCGGGCTCATTGGCACGGTGCACTACAATACCGGGCGGCGTTTGATCGAGGGCTCACGCACCACGCCGGAGGCGAGCGACCTGCAGGCGCTCTTCGCCGAGATGCGCAAGAGCGGCTGCGGCGCGGCGGCAGTTGAGGTGTCTTCGCACGCGATCGCGCAGGACCGGATTCGCGGCATCGAATTCGATGCCGCCGTCTTTACGAACCTGACGCAGGATCATCTCGATTTTCACGGCACGATGGACGCGTATTTCGCCGCGAAATGCCGCTGGTTCACCGAACTCCTGTTTTATCAGGTGAAGAAGACCCGAGCGGTCTCGATCGTGAATCTGGACGATCGCTACGGCCAGCAGCTCATTCAGCGCATCGAGCGTCTCGGCTCGCCGCTCGTCACCTACGGCCAGGGCGCGCGCGCCAGTTTTCGGGCAAACGGCATCCGCTCCGACATGTCGGGCACAAGTTTTCAGCTCGAGGCCGAGGGGAAGAGTTTTCTTGTGCGCTCGCCGTTGATCGGGATGTTCAATGTCTACAACTCCCTCGCGGCGCTGGCCGCCGCCTCGACCCTCGGCGTGCCGCTGCGCGATGCGGTCGCGGCCCTCGTCACCGCGCCCGGAGTGCCGGGGCGGCTGCAGAGCGTGTCGTCGCGCCGCTCGTTCCAGGTTTTCGTTGACTACGCCCATTCGCCGGACGCGCTCGTGAACGTGCTGCGCACCCTGCGCGATTTGAAGCCGCACCGGCTCATCACCGTTTTCGGCTGCGGCGGTGACCGTGACCGGGCGAAGCGCCCGCTCATGGCGCGGGCCGCGGAGGAATACAGCGATCTCTGCATCGCGACCTCGGACAATCCGCGCAGCGAGGAACCCAGCGCGATCCTCGCGGACGTCGAGGCCGGTTTTCAGGACAAGCCTTACGAGATCATCGTGGACCGGCGGGACGCGATCCATCGGGCGATCGGTCTCGCGCAGCCGCGGGACATCGTTTTGATCGCCGGGAAGGGCCACGAGACCTACCAGGAGACGAACGGCAAGCGGACCGCGTTCGACGACGTGCAGGTCGCTCTGGCGGCACTCGACTCGAAGACGCTCGATCGGAAACCGGACGCCGCCTGATCATGCATCCGCTCCCGCTCTCTGAAATCGTCCGGTTTTGTGGCCTGAACGCGCTGGACGTGGCGGGCCCGATCGTCCGGGGGATCTCCACGGATTCGCGGACGATCGAGACCGGCGAACTGTTCGTGGCGCTGAGGGGAGACTCCTTCGACGGCCACGATCATCTCGCTGACGCGGCGGCGCGCGGAGCGGTCTCGGCGCTCGTGCGGCAGGACTTCCCTGATCTGGAGACACGGCCGGATCTTCCGCTTTTGCGCGTCAGCGATCCGCTCGGGGCCTATCAGCTCATCGCGGCCGGGTACCGCGCCACGCTACCGATGCGCGTGCTCGGGATCACTGGAAGCAACGGCAAGACCAGCACGAAGGAGTTTTGCGCGGCGGTCCTCGCCCGCCGTTTCCGCACGCTCAAGACCGAGGGAAATCTCAACAACCACATCGGGGTTCCCCGCATGCTGTTGCGCGGCGAGCTGGCCGACGAAATCGCCGTGCTCGAGATGGGGATGAATCACTTCGGGGAGATCCGGCCCCTCGCCGACATGGCGAAGCCAGTAGCGGCAATCATCACGAATATCGGGACGGCGCACATCGAGCACCTCGGCTCCCGCGAGGGAATCGCGCGCGAAAAGAGCGAGCTGTCGAGTGCCGTCCCGCCGGATGGGTGCGTGTTTCTGCACGCCGGCGATGACTTCACCGATTTCATTGAGGCCCGCACGCGGGCTCAGGTCGTGGACGTCGGGATCGGCTGCGGCGAGATCCGGGCGACGGACGTCGGCCTGCACGCCGGCTCCATGCATTTCGCGGTGGAGACCCCGGTGGGCGACGCCGAGGCGGTGATTCACGCGCTCGGCGAGCACATGGTCGTAAACGCCCTGTTCGCGATCGCTGCCGGCCTGCATTTCGGCTTGTCCCTCGACGAGTGCGTCGCTGGCCTCGCCGAGGCCCGGCTGGTGGGGGGACGACTGCAGCCGCGCTTGGCGGGCGGACTGAATTTTCTCGATGACAGCTACAACGCGAACCCAGATTCGATGATCGCGGCGCTGGCGACGCTCGGTCACGTACCCGTGCGGGGCCGGCGGATCGCCGCGCTGGGCCGGATGGGCGAACTGGGCGACACGGCGGAGGTCGGACACCGGCGGGTGGGCGCGAGTGCAGCCGAAGCCGCGGACGTGCTGCTGGCTACCGGTTCGACCGCCCGCTGGATGGCCGAGGCCGCGCAGCACGCGGGACTGGGCGAGGTGCACTGCTTCGAAGAGCCGGGGGCGGTCGCCGGCTGGCTGCGGACGCACGCCACGCCGGACGATGTCATCCTCGTAAAGGGAAGCCGCAGCATGCGGATGGAGGAAATTTTCGCCCGCCTGGACCGGCCCTGAGCCGTTATTTTCATGCTCTATTTTCTTTTCCAGCTTTCAGACCGGTTTGGTCCGCTGAACGTTTTCCAATACGTCACGTTCCGCGCCTTCGGCGCCGCGATCACGGCCTTTCTGATCTGTCTCCTGCTGGGCCGGCCGCTCATCTACCGGCTCCTCTCGCTGAAGTTTGGCCAGCCGATCCGGAGCGAGGGTGATCTGAATACGATCTACGAGCGCCACAGCCGCAAGGCCGGGACTCCGACGATGGGAGGCGCGCTGATCATTTGTGCGGTGCTGGTCTCGTCGATCCTCTGGGCGCGCACGACGAATCCCTATGTCTGGCTGGTGCTCGGCGTCTTCGCGGCCCACGGGCTGCTCGGTTTCGTGGATGACTACCGCAAGGTCACGAACCGGGTGAACCAGCAGAACGGGGACAACAAGGGGGTCTCCGCCCGGACGAAGCTGCTCGTGCAGGGAATCCTCGCCGCCGCGGTGACGGTCTTTCTCGTCCACGGAACGCCTCCCGGGTCCATGTCGACCGCGCTGTACGCGCCATTCTTCAAGAATCCACTCATCGTCAATGCCGGGATGTGGATGTTCTTCTTCTACGCCCTCGTCATCGTGGGAGCGTCGAACGCGGTGAATCTGACCGATGGCCTCGACGGCCTCGCGATCGGCTGCACGATCACGGTTTCCGCGGTCTATGCGATTTTCAGTTACATCGTCGGCAACTCGAAGCTCGCGGCGTATCTGCTCGTGCCGCATTTCCCCGGGTCGGATGAGCTGGCGGTGCTTTGCCTCGCGATGGCCGGCGCCGGCCTGGGCTTCCTCTGGTTCAATGCGCATCCCGCGCAGATGTTCATGGGCGACACCGGTTCGCTCGCGATCGGCGGCTTCTTCGGAACCGTCGCGATCTGCTGCAAACAGGAACTTCTCCTCGTGCTCACGGGCGGAGTTTTTGTCCTCGAGGCCGGTTCCGTGATCCTGCAGGTCGCCAGCTTCAAGCTGACCGGGAAACGCATCCTGCCCATGGCGCCGCTGCACCACACCTTCGAAAAGATGAGGTGGGACGAGAACGTGATCGTCACGCGCTTCTGGATTCTCTCCATCGTCTGCGCCGTCGCGAGTCTCGCGACCCTCAAACTGCGCTGATCCCCTTCTGCCCACCCTCTCCGTTTCCCGATCCCCATGATGCGCATCTCTGGCGACGCCTATCGCGGCAAGCGCGTCGCCGTGCTTGGGCTCGGCAAAAGCGGGCGGGCGGCGGCCCGTCTGCTCGCGCACTGCGGCGCCTCGGTCGTGGGGCTCGATGAATCCGTGAGGCCGGCTCCTTCGGACGCCGCGCTGGGCGTCGAGGTCGTGCGTGGGGCCGAGCGCGCCGCGTCCGCCCTGCACGGCTGCGAACTCGTCGTGACGAGTCCGGGGATCGATCCCCGCACCGCCATGTGGCGCGCGGCCGAGGACTGGGGCGCCGAGATCATCGGTGAGCTTGAACTCGCCTGGTCCGTCTCCGACGTCCCCGTGGTCGGCATCACCGGCACGAACGGCAAATCGACCACGACGGAACTCACCGCCGCCGCGCTCAATGCCTGCGGGGTCCGCACGGTCGCGGCGGGAAATATCGGCGTACCGTATTCCGATGTCCTCCTCGATGAGACGGAGCTGGATCTCGTCACACTCGAGATCAGCTCGTTTCAGCTGGAGCATCTGCGCACGTTCCGTCCGCACGTCGCGGCCTGGCTGAATTTCGCGCCGGATCATCTCGACCGCTATGCGTCGATGGAGGAGTACCGCGACGCCAAGCTGCACATCTTTGACCGGCAGACCTCCGCGAACTTTGCGGTGGTCAACGCCGCCGACACGCTGCCTCAACTCGCCGCGCAGCGCGTCAGTTTTAGTGCCAGCCGCAGTGAGGCGGACTTCACGCTGGTCGATGGCAGCATCCGCTTTCGCGGGGCGCCGGTGCTGGCACAGGCTGACACGAACCTGCCGGGACCGCACAACGCCGAGAACATGATGGCCTGCCTCGGCATCGTCGCCGCGCTCGGCCGCTCGCTGTCCCGCGCGACCGCGGCTCTCCGGCTCTACGCGCCGCTCGCCCATCGCTGCGAACTCGTCCGCGAGCATCGCGGTGTGCGGTATGTGAATGATTCGAAGGCCACGAATCTGGACTCGATGGAGAAGGCCGTGCTCGCCCAGCCGGGCGGCATCGTGCTGATCGCGGGCGGGAAGGACAAGGGCATCGACTACTCGCCGCTCCGGGATCTCATCGCGGAACGGGTGAAGCGGGTCGTCCTGATCGGTGATCTCTCCGCCCACATCGCGCGCGTGTGGGAGGGCGCGGTGCCGTGCGAGCACGCGGAACGCTCGCTGCCCCGCGCCATCGAACTCGCCGCCGCCGCCGCCGTTCCCGGCGACACCGTCCTGCTCAGCCCGGGGACATCGTCGTTCGACATGTTCCGGGACTATGCCGACCGCGGCGACCAGTTCCGCGCCCTCGTTCTCCACCTGTTGTAATCATGCCTGCCCAATCTTCGCCCAAACTGGTCCGCCAATTCCGTCACCACGCCGAAGTTTCGGCGCGCACGTCCGGAGATACGATGAAGCTCTCGCGCGCGATCCTCGTCGTGATCCTCATGCATGCCGTGGCCGTCGGCGGCGTGCTCGCCTTCAGCCTGCTCCACGAAAAGCCGGCCGAACTCGCCACGCCCCGCCCGGCGTCTCCTCCGGCCGCCCTCGCGGCGAAAAAGTCCGCGCCCTCGTTTTCCCTGACCGGCAGTCCGGAGGCGGCGAAGCCCGTCGCCGCGAGACCGGTACTCGTGGTGAAGCCGGCGCCGACGCCGGCCACTCCGTCCACCCCGGACGCGAACAGCCTGCTGCGCGACGCGTCGACGGGACTTGAACCCGCGCCCGGTCCGCTCGTCCTGGCCAGCGTGGGTGCATCCGCTCCCGTCGTGAAAAAAGCGAGCGCCGCGCCGGCCTCGACGCCCGCGAAGAGCCCGAAGGTGGCCAAGGCCGCGCCGCGTCCCCAGATTCGGCAGATCTCTCACACTCCCATCACCGTGAAGCGGGCATTGCCCGTCAATTCTCCGCGATGACGCTGGCTGACCGTCTTCAGCGCAAGGGAGCCTATGGCGCGCTCATCTGCGCGGCGGCGTTGCTGACGATCGGGCTCATCGTGCTCTACAGCGCCAGCGCCTATGCGCGCGATGCCCACGGCGATTCGCTGGCGTTTATCAAGCGACAGCTGATGTGGATGGTGATCGGCGGTTTCGCCGGTCTGGTTGCCTGTTTGCTGCCGCTTCGCATCTGGCGCCGGATCTGGATCCCGCTCGTCCTCGTCACGCTGGCGACGCTCGCGCTCTGCTTCGTCCCGGGATTCGGACAGCGCCTGAACGGCTCCTCGCGCTGGATCCGTCTCGGACCGGTGGGCGTGCAGCCGTCGGAGTTCGCCAAGCTCGTCGTCGTGCTGGTCGGAGCGCATTTCCTCGCTCTCCCGTCCAAATCGCGGCTCGCCGGTCCATTGAAGGTTTTGCTCATGGTCCTTCCGATGGTCGCGCTTATCCTCGCGGAGACCGATCTGGGCACGTCGATCCTGCTGCTCGGTACGATGTTCTTCATGCTCTTCGCCCACGGCCTGCGGCTCATCTGGATCGGCATCGGCGTCGCTGTGCTCGCGAGCGCGGTCACGTATGTCGCGATCAAGAATCCGAACCGGCTGGATCGGATCGTGGCCTTCGTGGATTCCGAGCGGAAGGACGGCACCAATTTCCAGCAGGACCAAGGCAGGCAGGCGTTCGCCAGCGGAGGACTCACCGGGGTCGGGCTGGGATCGGGTCGGCAGAAACTGCAATACCTGCCCTACGCCCACACGGATTTCATCTTCCCCGTCATCGGCGAGGAGATGGGATTGCGGGCGACGCTCGCCGTCACGGGCGCCTTTTTCCTGCTGGGCGCGTTCGCGTTCCTGCAGGGGCGCGGCGTCACCGATCCTTACGCGAAAATGCTCTGCGTCGGCATCGGCTCACTCGTTCTGCTGCAGGCCGCGATCAACATCGCCGTCACGACGAGCCTGATGCCGAACAAGGGCATGCCTCTCCCCTTCATCAGTGCCGGGGGATCAAATCTCTGCGCGTTCCTCTTTCTGCTCGGGGTCCTCGTGCGGGTGGCGCGGGAAAACGACCGCGGGACGTCACAGGCATAGCCCGTTTTGCCACCCGCTCGCTACCGGCGCTCATTCCACTCGCGCGTTGCGTAGCGCTGCTCCGCGAGTTCGCGGCTGCGTTCGAGCAACTCCGCGACCGGCAGCGGGGTGCACGCCCTGGCCAGCGCGGACGGGAGCGCCGCAAACACATCGTCGCGCCGCCAGCCGGCGGGCAGCGCCTGGATGCTGCCTTGGTGCAGCAGGCCGAGCCGCGTGCGGCGCTGGGCGCCGCCCGCGACCTTGCGAGCGGCCAGCATCACGTCCGCACAGACCGGGCGAACAAAGCAGGGCGCGGGGGACAAACCGGCCGGCGCGGAAGCGCTGGATCCCGCGAGCTCGGCGCTGAAGCCGAGAGAGCGGAGCGCCGCCGCCACGCCCTCGTGAATCGCGCGATAGCTCTGCAGCGCCGGCCCCGCGCCGAGCGGCGCGCGGCGCGGGATCGCGAGTGCGAAGGTGGCGTCCTCCTGGTGATCGACCGCCCCGCCGCCGGTCCAGCGGCGAATCGCCTCCCGCTCCGGGTATTGCGCCGCGATCGACGAAAACGAATCGAAATACCCGAATGACACCGCGGGAGTCGCCCAGCGGTAGAGCCGCAGGGCGGGGGAGTCGTGGGCCGAAGCCCACTCGAGCAACGTTTCATCGGCCGCCATATTCCAGGCGGCCGCGCGCGGGGTCGCGTCGTCCCAGACCGCGAGATGCGGGAAGCTCACAGGATCGTGCCCGCCATCTCGCAGCCGATCCATTCCGCCGCGAGTCCCGGATCCTCGTGCTCCGTGATGGGACGTCCGATCACGAGATAATCCGCTCCCGCGGCGATTGCCTGCCCGGGCATCATGACGCGGCTTTGATCGTCCTTCGTGGCGGTCGCGCCCCAGGCGGGTCGCACGCCCGGCACGACGAGAGTGATGTCGCTGCCGAAGGCTGAGCGCAGCGCCTTCAGTTCATGCGGGCTGGCGACGAAACCCCGCAGCCCACGGGCATGGCCGAGTCCCACCAGCCTCGCCACCTGCGGGACGAGCTCGTTCTCCACCCCGATTTCGCGCAAGGTTTCCTGGCTGTGGCTGGTCAGGACGCTCACGCCGAGGAGCAGCGCGCCCGAGTCGCCGATCGCGCCGCGGGCGGCCTCGATCATGGCGCTGCCGCCGGCGAGATGGATCGTCAGCATGTCCACGCCGAGGGAGACCGCGGAACGAACGGCGCCTGCCACCGTATTCGGGATATCGTGAAACTTGAGGTCGAGAAAGATGCCCACCGTGCCATCGGACGCCTCGAGCAGCTTTCCGATGATGCCGGGACCGCAGCGGGTGAAGAGTTCGAGTCCGATCTTGAACAGACCCACGCTGCCCTTCAAGCGGCGGGCGAGTTCGACGGCAGCGGCCTCGCTCGCCAGGTCAAGGGCGACGATAATTCGGTCTTTCGCGGTCTGGGGTTCTTTCACAAGGTGCGCGCGATGAAACGCGCTGCGCCCGCAAAAATCAACCTCTCCTTGCGCGTGCTCGGAAAACGAGCCGACGGCTTTCACCAACTCGAGACGCTCATGGTGCCCCTCGCGCTGGCCGATGAACTGACGATGCGCCCGGCGGATGCCTTCCATTTCACGTGCTCCGAGGTCTCCCTTCCGGCGGACGATTCGAATCTCGCCGTCCGGGCCGTGAGACTCTTCGCCCGCCACACCGGCGTGACTCCGAACCTGCACCTCCACCTCGAGAAACGCGTCCCGCATGGCGCAGGTCTGGGCGGCGGCAGCAGCGATGCGGCGCACGTGCTGCTGGCGCTCGACGAGCTGTTCTCGACCCGGCTGGGTCCGGCGGCGCTCGCCGCCTTGGCGGCGGAGCTCGGTTCCGACGTGCCCTTTTTCGTCTTCGAGTCTCCCGCGTGGTGCCGGGGCCGCGGGGAGATCGTGGAACCCGTGCGCTCAGGCGCTGAGGTGCCCATCCTGCTTCTGAAACCACCTTTCCCCGTGCCGACGCCCTGGGCGTACCAAAGCTGGGCGGCTTCGCGGGAGTTGCCTGGGATTGACTATGGACCGCAGGATTTTCCCTGGGGCCGGCTCGTCAATGATCTGGAGCGGCCGGTCTTCGAGAAGTTCGTGTTCCTCGCGACACTCAAGACCTGGCTGCGCGCGCAGCCGGAGGTCGCGGGAGCGCTGATGTCTGGCTCCGGTTCCACCACCATCGCCGTGCTGCAGACGGGGGCGGATGTGGCGGCACTCGCGGACCGGGCGCGGGCGGAACACGGTGCCTCGCTCTGGTCGTGCGCGACGTCTTTTACGTCACCCGGATAAGGACTGGCGTGACTTTGGCGGTTGCTCCAGCTTCGCCGTCATGTCCCGCCGTCTCGCCGCTGCGTTCCTCGCTCTCTTTCCTCTGCCGCTGGGCGCGGCGCCGGATGCGACTCCGTCGTTCAAAAAGTTCCTCGCCGAGGAATGGGAATGGGGCCTGCAGCAAAGCCCGACCTTCGCGTCCGCGATCGGCGACCGCCGCTTCAACGACCGCTGGGACGACGTCTCGCTCGCGACGATCGAAGCCCAGCAGCAGCACCGGATCCAGGCGCTGAAGCGACTCGGGACGATCGCGCGCGCCGCGCTCCCGCCCGCCGAACAGTTGAATTACGACCTCTTCGAACGTGACCTGAAGCGCACGATCGACGAGTACCGATTTCACGGCTTTCTCGTGCCGCTGAACCAGCGAGAAGGTCCGCAGACGAGCGACGATTTCGCGACCTCGCTCCGCTTCGACAACGTGAAGGACTACGAGGACTGGATCGCGCGGCTGCAGAAATTTGGCGGCTACTTTGAGCAAATCACGGCGCTCATGCGCCAGGGGATCAAAGAGAAGATCGTCCAGCCGCGCGTCGTGATGGAACGCGTGCCTGGTCAGCTCACGAAGCAGATCGTGGAAAAGCCCACGGACTCCGGTTTCTTCCGTCCCTTCAAGCGATTCCATCCCTCGATTCCGGAAGTCGAGCGCAACCGCCTCAACGCCGCGGCGGAGAAAGCGATCTCGGAGCAGGTCATCCCGGCGTTCCAGCGTTTCAAAACGTTCTTCGAATCCGAGTATCTGCCCGGGTGCTATGGCCAGGTCGGCGCCTGGCAGCATCCGTCCGGGCCCGAGTTCTATGCCGTTTGCGCCCGGAACTACACGACGACTGCGATGACCCCGTCGGAGATCCACGTCGTGGGCCTCGCGGAGGTGAAGCGGATTCGCGCGGGAATGGAGACGATCCGGGAGCAGGTTGGATTCAAGGGCTCGCTCGGGGAGTTCTTCCAGCATCTCCGGACGGATCCGAAGTTCTTCTACCGCACGCCGGAGGAGCTGCTCGCCGCCTACCGGACGATCGCGAAGCAGACCGATCCACTGCTCGTGAAGGTCTTCCACCTCCTCCCGCGCACGCCCTATGGCGTCGAGCCGATCCCCGCGCTCTTCGCGCCCGATACGACCACGGCCTACTACTCCGAGCCCGCGGCCGATGGCTCGCGGCCGGGGCGCTATTTCGTGAATCTCTACAAGCCCGAGGTGCGTCCGAAATGGGAGATGCGCGTCCTGTCGCTCCACGAATCCGTGCCCGGCCATCACCTCCAGATCGCGCTCGCGCAGGAGCAGGGAGAGCTTACCGCGTTCCGGCGTTATGCGTCCTACACTTCGTATGTGGAAGGCTGGGCACTCTACTCGGAATCGCTCGGGAACGAGATGGGTCTCTACGAGGATCCCTACGACAAATTCGGAGAGCTGACCTACGACATGTGGCGGGCCGTGCGACTCGTCGTAGACACCGGCATGCACCACCTGAAGTGGACGCGGCAGCAGGCGATCGATTTCTTCACCGAGAACGCGCCGAAGACCGAGCAGGACATCGTCAACGAGATCGACCGCTACATCGCCTGGCCCGGCCAGGCGCTCGCGTACAAGATCGGTCAGCTCAAGATCAAGGAACTGCGCGCACGGGCGACGAAGGAACTGGGGGCAAAGTTCGACCTCCGGGCCTGGCATGACCATCTCCTCGCCTGCGGGGCCGTGCCGCTCGACGTCCTCGAGAAGCGCATGGATGCCTGGGTCGCCGCGCAGCGAAAATAAGCTTCGGGAGGGCGCGCGTTTTTAGACCGCGAGCTACTTCCGCATGAAAACCTGCCGCGCGCGGAAGGAACGACCGTCCGCGAGCTTCACCTCCGTGATCTGATCAAGCCGGTCCGCTCCCCCGCGGGAGCGCGTCACGATCATCTCGGCTCCCATCCCGGACTTCGCTTTGTACTCTGTTCGGGTGATGAGTTGCGCCCCGTCCGGCGACCACGAGCAGA
The DNA here is from genome assembly GCA_038322235.1 of Chthoniobacterales bacterium. Lineage (GTDB taxonomy): Bacteria > Verrucomicrobiota > Verrucomicrobiia > Chthoniobacterales > SZAS-18 > SZAS-18. The sequence goes on along the minus strand of JBBQFQ010000051.1, from coordinate 19,967 downwards.
CCCGCGTGAGCGGACCGAGCACCGAACTCGTCTCGGCATGCGGCTGACCGTCGAAGCGCAGGTATTCGGAGGTGGTGATGATCGTCGCCCGGATCTCGATCCGCAGCCCATCGACAGTCTGGGTGATGGCCTGCGTCACGGGGACCCGGTCGAGGAGTTGCACTTCGATCGCGTTCCAGCCTTGGGCACGAAGCATCTCGCGCGCCGGATCGGAAATGGCGCGATCCAGCTTCCAGGTTCCCGAGAAATTTGCGCGGACCGTGTCTCCGGCCATCGCCGCTCCCACGAGCGCGAAGAGCAGCGCCAGGAGGCCGGACGGACGGAGAATGCCGGGGTGCACACTTAGGCGATGAAGCTGAATCGCCGCCGTGTCGCATGAAATCTTCGTCGCGAAACCGGCGACGAAGATTCGCATTGACGAGTGGAAACCACATCGGACTAATTCCGTGCGTCGAAAGGATTGTTCCGTTCGACGGAAGCTACTCCCCCGCGCCATGCCCACTAAAGTCAGCGAATCCGTGCAGTCCGTCGAGCGCACGCTCGATCTTTTCGAAGCCCTCCTCGACGCCGGCCGGCCGGTGACGATCAGCGAACTCGGGCGGCGGGTCGAATTACCGCTCGGCACCGCCCACCGGCTCCTCGCCACGCTCGTGGCGCGCGGCTACGCCCGGCAGGACGAATCCCGCTGCTACGCGGTGGGATTCAAGGTGATTGACTGGGCCTCGCGCATCGGCCCGGGTCAGCTCATCGATCTGGCGCGTCCGCTCATGACGACGCTGATGGAGGAAACCGGCGAGACGGTGAATCTCGTCACCCTCGACCGGACCCAGATCGTTTACGCCGATCAGGTCGCGCCGCAGCGTCTCGTCCGCATGTTCACCCAGGTTGGGAATCGGGCTCCGCTCCATTCGTCCGGCTCGGGCAAGGCTTTGCTCGCCTTCCGTCCGCCCGAGGCGGCCACGGCCTTGCTCGAGCAGATCGAGCTGAAGGGCTACACGCCGCGCACGATCACCACCGCCGCGGCCATGCAGAAGGAACTCGTGCGCGTTCGGGAGCGTGGCTACGCGATCGACGACGGCGAGTTCGAGGACGGTGTCCGCTGCATCGCGGCGCCCGTGCTCAACGGCGCCGGCAATGCGATCGCCGCGATCAGCATCAGCGGACCGGCCAGCCGGGTGACACCGGAAAAGGTGGACGACTACGCGCAAAAGGTGCTGCGTTGTGCCGGCCGGGTTTCGCAAGCCCTCGGGTTTGGGAAGCGTGGCTACCGCAGCGCCGCCCGGCGCCGGTGATCCTCCTCGTCCCGGACCATGAACACGGCTGAGCTTCTCGCGGAATTGCGTCGGATCGTCGGAGACCGCGGCGTGGTCTCGAACCCCGACGCGTTGATGACCTACAACGCAGACGGCTGCGTCATGGACACGCACAGTCCGGACGTCGTCGTCATCCCCACCACGACGGAGCAAATCGTCGCGGTCGTGAAGCTCGCGCATCGCGAGAAGATTCCCGTCATCGCGCGCGGCGCGGGCACCGGCCTCAGCGGCGGTGCCACGCCGGTGAACGGTGGGATCGTGCTCGTCACGGCCCGGATGGAGAAGATTCTCGAGATCGACACGCGCAATGGCCGCGCGCGCGTTCAGCCCGGGATCATCAACTTCGAACTGACCGCCCAGCTGAAAAGTCGCGGATACCATTTCGCGGCCGATCCGTCCTCGCAGAAGGCCTGCACGGTCGGCGGGAATATCGCCAACAACTCGGGCGGTCCGCATTGCATCAAATACGGCATCACCGGCTCCCACGTTTTGGGGCTCCAGGTGGTGCTCGCAGATGGCACATGTTTCTGGACGAATGACGGCACGCCCGAGCTTCCCGGCTACGATCTCACCGGCGTGGTGGTCGGTTCGGAGGGCACGCTCTGCGTCGTGACAGAATGCTGGATCAAGATCATGCCGATGCCGGAGTCGACCCGCGTGGTAATGGCGCTCTTCCGCGACATCCTGCCGGCGGCCGAGACGGTCAGCGCGGTGATCGCCGGCGGATTTCTCCCGGCCGCGCTCGAGGTGATGGACGGCGGCGCGCTCAAGGCGGTCAATGACGCGTACAACATGGCGATCCCGCCCGAGGCCGATGCCGCGCTGATCATTGAGGTGGACGGAGTGGATGAAGGCTTGGACGACCTCATCGCCGAGATCATCCAGATCGCGCGCGACAAGGGCGCCATCGAGGTCCGACCCGCCCGCACGGCCGAGGAGCAGGTCAAGGTCTGGTCCGCGCGGAAGAATGCGTTCGGCGCGATGGGCCGGCTCGCTCCCACGTACCATCTCGTCGATACCGTGGTTCCTCGCACGAAGCTTCCGGCGATCATGCGCGACGTGAAGCGCATCTCCAAGGAGCAGAATCTGCAGATCGTGAATGTGTTCCACGCTGGCGATGGCAATCTCCACCCCATCGTGCTCTTCGACCGCACGAATGCAGATCAGAGCGCCCGCGCGCACAAGGCGGTCGAGGAAATCATGCGTCTCTCGCTCGCGTATGGCGGCGTCATCAGCGGCGAGCACGGCATCGGCATCGAGAAGCAGGAGTTCATGCCGTTTCTGTTTTCGGCCGATGACCTCGGCGCGATGGCGGCGCTCCATTCCGCCTGGAATCCGGACGATCTCTTGAATCCCGGGAAGATCTTCCCGCGCAAGGCCGGCGCCCCGAAGCTGGCGGCTGCCCGGCGTGCGGCCGGCTCGGATGAGGGTGGCATCGCCGCGATCGTCGCGAAGCACGGCGACAAGGTCTGGATCTAGCGCGGCCGCATTTTCTTCCCCCCGCATGAATATCGTTGCTCAACTCGCGGCCATCACCGGCGCCGAACACGTCCAAGAGAACGGCGTGATCTCGATCGCCCCGGCGAATTCCGCGGAACTTTCCGAGATTGTCCGCGTCGCCGCTGGCGTGAAGGCCGCGCTCGTGCCCGTGGGCGGTGGCACCCGTCGGACGATGGGGCTCCCGCTCGTGGCGCTGGACCGGCCCGTCGTCGAGATCCGCACCACCCGGCTAAATCAGGTCATCGAATACGTCCCCGAGGACATGACGATTTCCGTCGGCTCCGGCATGACCATGGCCGCGCTGCAGGCCGCCGTGGCGGTGAACGGGCAGATGCTACCCATCGATGTCCCCCTTCCCGGACGTTCCACGATCGGGGGCATCCTCGCCTGCGCGGCGGATGGCCCGCGCCGGCTTGGCTACGGCACGGTGCGCGATTTGTTTCTCGGCACCGCGGTCGTCGAGGCGCGGGGGCGGGGGAGCAAAGCGGGCGGCATGACGGTGAAAAACGTCAGCGGCTTCGACATGATGAAGCTCTACATCGGCAGCCTCGGCTCCCTCGCGATCATCACGAGCGCAAACTTCAAGCTCCTGCCCATCCCGCGCGCAGCCGCGACGATCGCCTGCGAGTTCGAAACTCTCGGCGCCGCCTTCGCGCTCGTGGACGCGCTCGCCACCTCGAAGCTCGTGCCCGTCGCGTGCGAGGTCGTGCGCGCGGAAGGCGGTCAGGGCTTCGGCCTCTGCGTCGCGGCCGAGGGGCTCCCGCAGTCGGTCGAGCGGCATCGTCGCGATGTGGCCGCTTTCGCCCGCACGGCTGGGGCCTCGGGCGTCGATCTGCTCGAAGGCGCGGAACACACCGCGTTCTGGGCGCGCATTCAGGATCTTCCGCAGGCCGCGGACGTCGCGGCGGATGAGATCGTCGTTCGCGTCGGAACGCTCCCATCCGCCTTCGGCGCCGCCCTCGAGAGCGCGACCAAGCTCGCGGTGAAGCACGGCGTCTCGCTCCAGTTCAGCGGCCGCGCCTTGAATGGCCTCGGTTACCTTCGGGCCCGCGGCGCCGGCTGGAAGGCGTTTCACGCCGAGTTGCTCACGGCGCTCCCGCAGGCGGCCATCGTCGTCCTCGGGCTCGGCTCGCCCGATCCCGGCGTGAACATGTGGGGTCGTCCGCCCGCCGGACTAGATCTCATGCGCCGGATCAAGCACGAGTTCGATCCGGAAAACGCGCTCAATCCCGGGCGCTATCTCGTCTGACGCGATTCCCTTTCTCATGTCCGCCACCCTTGCTCCTGCCCCCTCCGCCGCGGCCGCGCCGCTTCTTCCGTTCTCCGGGAAGGACACTCCCGAGCCCTCGCTCATCAACACCTGCGTGCACTGCGGGCTTTGTCTTTCGGCGTGTCCCACCTACCGCGAGACCGGCCTCGAGATGGCTTCCCCGCGCGGCCGTATCTACCTGATGAAAGCCGTCAGCGACGGCCAGATGTCGCTCTCGAGCGAGGTCTTTCAGGAGCAGATGAGCCTCTGCCTGAACTGCCGGGCGTGTGAGGCGGTCTGCCCGAGCGGCGTGCAATACGGCGCCATTCTCGAAGCCAGCCGCGCGCAGATCCAGCACCAGAAGGAGGTCGGCACCGACGCCACGCCGATCAAGGGGCAGGGCTTCCTCGTCCGGAATCTGCGCGGTTTCGTTTTCGGCCGGCTGTTCAAGGACATGGCGGTGTTCCGCGGCTTCTCCTGGGTGATGAAAATGTACCAAGTTACCGGCGTGCAGTGGCTCGCGCGGAATCTGGGCATTCTCAAGCTCATGGGCACGGCCGAGATGGAGCAGATGCTCCCGGCGTTCAGCGCAAAGTTCGTGAAGCCGGCGGATCAGGTCTTCCCCGCGCAGGGTCCGAAGCGCTACACGGTCGCGGTCCTGCCCGGCTGTATCATGAGCACGGCGTTCGCCCACGTGCATGAGGCGACGATCCGTGTGCTCCAGAAAAACGGCTGCGATGTCCACATCCCTTCCGGGCAGGGCTGCTGCGGCGCGCTCCACACCCACGGCGGTGATCTCGAGGGCGGCCGCGAGCTCGCCCGCACGAACGTCGCCGCTTATGAGAAGGCCGGGCTTGAGCGCTTCGATGCGATCATCGTCAACGCCGCCGGCTGCGGCAGCACGATGAAGGAATACGGCCATCTGCTCCATCACGACGCCGCGTGGGTCGGACGCGCCGAGGCCTTCACGCGCAAGGTAAAGGACGTGCACGAATTTCTGGCCTCGATCGATCTCAACACGGCGGATCTCAAGCCGCTTCCCGTGAAGGTGACATATCAGGAGCCCTGCCATCTCGCGCACGCCCAGCGCATCACGGCGCAGCCGCGCAAGATCCTCACGGCGATCCCGAAACTCCAGCTCATCGAGATGGCCGAAAGCGCGCTCTGCTGCGGCAGCGCAGGCGTCTACAACATCACCCAGCCCGAGATGGCTGCCGAGCTGGGCGGGCGAAAGATCACCAACGCGCTTGCGACCGGCGCCGACATCATCTGCACCGCGAATCCGGGTTGCGCGCTCCAGCTCGTCGGCGAGCTCCGGAAGAAGGGCCGCGACGTGAAGGTGAAGTACATCGTGGAGCTGCTCGACGCCTCGTATCGGGGTGCCGTCGTTTAATCCTTTATGAATCCCCGCGCCTTCGTCTTCGACGCGTACGGCACGTTGTTCGACGTGCATTCTGCCATCGGTCGCCACGCCGGTCGGGTGGGGAAAAACGCTCCCGAGGTTTCGGCGCTTTGGCGCACCACCCAGATCGAGTACTCGTGGCTCCGCTCGCTCATGGGCCGCTACACCGACTTCTGGCAGGTGACAGGCGATGCGCTCGATTTCGCGCTGGAGACGCACGGAATTCGCAATCCGCCGCTGCGCGAAGACCTCATGAAGGCCTATCTCTCGCTCACCGCGTATCCGGATGCGGCCCCGACGCTCGCCACGCTTCACGCCCGCGGCGCGCAGCTCGCGATCCTCTCGAATGGCTCGCCCGCCATGCTGCACGATGCGGTGACAAGCGCAGGCTTGCAGGGCGCGTTCGATGCGGTGCTCTCCGTCGAGGAGGTCGGCATCTTCAAGCCCGATCCCCGCGTCTATCAGCTCGCGATCGACCGCCTCGGTCTCGCGTCTGCGAGCGAAGCCTGTTTCGTCAGCTCGAACTACTGGGATGCCGCCGGCGCCGCGTCCTTCGGCTATCGGGTCGCCTGGGTAAACCGCCGCAGCCTCCCCCGCGACCGCCTCGGCGCCTCTCCCGAGTGGGAGATCTCGTCACTCGCGAAGCTACCCGCTTTGTTCGAGTGATCGGTAATCAGTAATCAGTAATCAGTAATCAGTAATCCGTAATCAGTGGGGAAGTGCCACCACCTTTAGGTCACTTTTGTGGACATCACCTTTAGGTCACTCGAGGCGACGGCGCTTCGGTCATGCGTGGTGTTTTTTGGAACAGTGCGCGGCGCGGAGAGCGCGCGAATTGCACGGAAAAGCCGATGAGTGTGTGCGCTTCGTAAATCTGTTCGCGGCAGAGCCTCGCTCGCATGGCTGACGAAGGGTGTTTTCCAACGCCGGGCGACGTGTCTTGCAGTCGATGCGATGGCGGGCGTCGGCCGGGATGTTTTTCACTATGCGCTCGTCCTTTTCGCGCCACGACGTGTGCACGCCGAAAACCGCAAAGAGGCGAGAGCGCAGCGGCGTGTTTCGGATTTGGCAACCAGCGCCGAGCGGAGCGAGGGGCGGGCCGCCAAATTTGAAACACGCCGCTGCGTTTTCCGGGCGACACGCCCACCATGAAAAAAGATCCCGCCGGCCAGCCGCCAGAAAATCGTCGCCTGGCACGCCAAGGGTTTCTCCCAGCGTGATATCGCCAGGCGGCTGGGCATTTCCCTTTGCGCCGTGCAGCATTGGTTGGCTCGCGCCGCCGCCGGCCAGCCGCTCTTCGACCGCAGTAGCGCGCCCAACTGCCAGGCCGCTCAGACCTCCCAGCACATCGAGGCGGCCATCGTCGCCCTCCGCCGCTCGCTCGCTCTGGAGAGCGATCTGGGCTTCGTCGGCGCACGCGCCATCGCCGCCGCCTTGCGCGAGCGCGTCCCACTCGAAACTCCCTCCCTTCGCACCATCTCCCGCGTGCTCGTCCGCCACGGCTTGCTCGACGCCAAGAAACGCGTTCGCCGCCCTGCTCCTCCCTCGGGCTGGCATCTCCCAGCCGTGGCCGTTCGCGCCGCCGATGTCGATACCTTCGACTGCATCGAGGATCTCCCCATCGAAGGCGTCGGCCTCGGCCACGTTCTCACCACCAAGAGCCTGCTCGGCCCGCTGGTCGCCGCTTGGGTCGCCACGAAAATCTCCGCCCACTTCGTGATCGCCTGCCTCACTTCCCACTGGTCCAAACATGGCCTGCCCTGCTTTGCCCAGTTCGACAACGACACCCGCTTCCAAGGCCCCCACAACCGCCCCAATGTCATCGGCGAAGTCATCCGCTTCTGTCTGCGCCTGGGCGTCACACCCGTCTTCGCTCCCCCTCGCGAGACGGGCTTCCAGGCCGACATCGAAGGCTTCAACGCGCTCTGGCAAGCCAAGGTCTGGCGCCGCTTCCATCACGCCGACGCGGCCGGCCTGCAGACCCGTTCCGACAGCTTCTGCCTCGCCTACACCGCACTCCGCGCCGCTCGGCAGGATCGCTCCGCTGCCCGTCGGCCTTGGCCCTCCCGCACGCCGCCGCTGACTATCAAAACCGGAACCATCGTCTTCATCCGCCGAACCTCCGAATCCGGCCAAGTTCGCATCCTCGAACAGGCCTACGATGTCGATGCCCAATGGCCTCATCGCCTCGTGCGTTGCGAACTCGACGTGGCCACTCGCACCCTCCGCTTTTTCCGCCTCCGCAGACGCGAACCCACTCGCCAAAAACTCATCAAAAAGTGCCAACTTCGCGGCCGCTTGCGCCTCACAGAAAAACAGTGACCTAAAGGTGATGGCATCTGCCCTATCAGTTATCAGAACCGAGCGCAGCGGCCGGTGAGCGATGATCAGCCGTCAGTGGTCGGAGATCCGTTTTTCCGCGTCTGCCGTGGTGAAGTATTCGGCGGAATCATCGCGGACGGTTGAGTCTGGAATCCCGCAAAACGTTTCGGATTTTGCGATCATCCCGTTGATCATTCGGCCGATCTCTTCGAGCTCCTGAAGGAGCGCGCGTGAATTTCTGGGTCGAGGTATCCGCAGTCTCGCGCCTCGCCGATCCAGTGTTGGGTTTCGAGTTGTTCGGCGTCGGCATCGGTCAGCTTGCTGATGAAATGTTTCTCAAAACGGCGTTTCGCCCAGGCCTCGGCGATTTGCGCACCAATGGAGCGCGCGGACCTCCTGACTTGATCCGTCAGGGAGAACCTTTCCTCCGCCGGGAACGCTTGTGAGACCCCAAAGACTCGGAGGGAAACGGATTTTGCCCTCGCATAGACGCGCAAGTCCTGGAACCGCTTCACGTACGGGGTGTTCATGATGCCCGTAAAAGCGACCTACCACCTCCGATCACAAGAAGATTCCGCTCCAATCGCCCTACCGACGCGGATTTCGGATCACTGCTCACCGATTTGCCAGACGTCTGGCCATCTCGCCGCGCTCGGTTCTGATTTGCCAGATACCTGGCGAAAAAGGCAAGCTCGTCTGGCCATCTCGCTCTGCTCGGTTCTCAATACTGAGAACGGATCACTGATAACTGATTACTCGTTCCCCTCCCATGCCCCATCCCCCTTTCCCCGCCGGTGTCCTCGGTTCGCTCGCGGTTCCGCTCGGGCTCGGGCTGTTGCGCCTCTCGACCGAAGGCCGACCGTCGTGGGGGGACTCGGTCGCGTTGATCCATCTGGCCCTCGATCGCGGCATCCGGGTGCTCGACACGGCCGATAGCTACGCGCTGGCCGACGCTGATTTTCACTACGGCGAGCGTCTCGCCCGCGAGGCGGTCACGACCTGGACTGGCCCGCGAGACGAGGTACGCATCATCACGAAAGCCGGGCTCTCGCGTCCGAAAGGGAAATGGATCCCGAACGCCCGGCCGGCTCACCTGCGGAAATCCGTCGAGGGCAGCGTCGCCGCGCTCGGCGGGCCCATCTTTCTCCTCCTGCTTCACGCCAATGATCCGAAGACGCCCTTTGAGGACAGCCTGCGCACACTCGCGGAACTCCAGCAGGCGGGCCTCGTCCAGCACCTCGGGCTTTGCAACGTCTCGATCCCCGAAGTGCGCCAGGCGCAGCGGCATTTCCCCGTATGCGCGATCCAGAATGAACTGAGCGTCATGGATCGCTCAAGCGCGACCGAAGGCCTCGTCGAGCTCGCGCGCCAGCTCGGCATTCCCTTCCTCGCGCATCGTCCGCTCGGCGGACACGCGAAGACCGTGGGCCTGCTGAAGAACCGCGCCATGAAGCCGCTCGCCGTGCGGCTCAAGTGCACCCCGCACGAGGCCGCCCTCGCGGTGCTGCTCGACCTCGGCGCGCCGGTGCTCCCGCTCATCGGGGCCACGAAGCGGGAAAGTCTGGAGTCGTCGCTGCATGCGCTGGATCTCCGACTCGATGGCGCCGCGCGCGATGAACTCGCCACGAAGATCAGTCTCGTCCCGACCCCTGAGGCCGTCGCGGAGCTCGTGCCGCCACTCGTTCCCGCAGGGTTGCGCGAGTTGCACGCGGGCGAGGAACCGGGCACCGAGCCAGAGGTCGTCATCGTGATGGGCGTGCAGGGGGCGGGGAAATCCTCGCAGGTCGCGCGCTATGAAACGAAGGGCTACGCGCGGCTGAACCGCGATCAGCTCGGCGGCAAGCTCGAGGATCTCGTGCCGCAGCTCGGCGCTATGCTCGACGCCGGCACGACGCGGGTCATTCTCGACAACACCTACGCCACCCGCGTCTCGCGTTATCCGGTCATCCGCGCCGCGCACGCCTGCGCCATTCCGGTGCGTTGCATCCACCTCGCCACGCCCATCCGCGAGGCTTACGTCAACGTGATCCACCGGATCTTGGAGCGATACGATCAGCTCCCGGGTCCGGAGGAGTTGAAGGAGTGGTCGAAGACCGATCCGAATCTCCCGCCGCCCGCGGCGCTCGCGCGCTGGGCGGCGAGCTTCGAGCCGCCGGCGCTCGATGAAGGCTTCGGCGTCGTCGAAGAGGTTCCGTTCGTCCGCCGTCCCGCGCCCGAGCGGCAGGTCCGGGGCTTGCTCCTCGATGTCGACGGCACAATTCGTCGGACGATCAGCGGGGAGATTTATCCGCGCACGCCCGAGGACGTGGAATTGATCCCGGGCCGCCGTGAAGTCCTCCAGCGCTGGATCGCGGACGGCTATCGCCTGTTCTTCGTCTCGAACCAGAGCGGTGTCGCCTCCGAGCACGTCAGCCGCGTCGCGGTCGAGGCCGCTTTCGCCCGCACCATCGAGCTGCTCGATCTCCCCGTGGACGAAGTCGCGTTCTGTCCGCATCCGGCCTTCCCGACCGGCTGCTTCTGTCGCAAGCCGCTGCCTGGACTCGGCCTTCGGCTGATTTCCCGCCATGGACTCTCCGCCGAGCACTTGATCATGGTCGGAGACATGGAGAGCGACGCCCGCTTCGCCGAGGCCATCGGCGCGAGCTATCATGATGCCGCGGACTTTTTTAAGGGAAGCTGAGCGAAGGATCGGAGGGAACATCGAACGCTGAACTTCGAACATCGAACGTCGAAGGCGCGAGCGGTGCGGCGCCAAGGTCGCGATGTAGGCGGAAAGCATGCGGGACCGATGGCCGAAGCCGTTGGGTGTTGGGAGTTGCGGAAAGGGCACATCGCGGATCCTGAAGGTCTGCGCCGCGGCCGAACTGCCGACGACGGCTGAGGCAAAAGGGGGGGTGCCGACATGGTCATGCCGTCATCGGCTTCCTGGAGCGGCCTTCACCCATTCTTGAAAATACCCGGCGCTGCCGAGCCGCGATCGGCGTCATGGCAACGCGCGCGCGCGATAAAAACGCTTCGGGTTTCCGGTCGGATCGGTGAACTGGAACAGGCCGTTCGAATCCGCGGTCACGGAGCCCGGAGGCGAAAGAGGCGTCCAGGAGTTGGTGAGATTGTCGTTGAATTCCACGCTGTAGGTCAGGCCGGGGACACCATTGAATGATGCTGTAAAGCCACCCGCATCCCTGAAAACGGTGATGGCATTCGGAGGATAGTCCGGCGGGTCGACCACCCCATTGATCGTCCCGGAAGCGAGCGCCAACGCAGAATTCCTTATCACGTAGGTGAACGAATCGGAACCCGTGAATTGCGGGCTCGGCGGCGTGTAGCGAACGGTGCTGCCCGTCAGACTGGCGGTACCGCCTTGGGCGCTGCTCGGTCCAGCGCTCACCACGGTGAGCGGGAGGAGATTCCCCGGATCGCTGCACTGCGAAAGAATCGTGGAGTAATCGATATCGATGAAGCGGCCCTGCGAGGTGCTGACCGAAATCGTTCCGGCAATCGGCGGTCTTGGGGTCGGCGTCAGGGTCGGCGTGGGCGTCACCGTTGGCGTCGGCGTATTCGTCGGCGTGGCTGTGACCGTTGGCGTGTTTGAGGGTGTTGCGGTCGGCGTCGGCGTGACCGTGGGCGTCAGGGTCGGTGTCGGCGTGTTCGTCGGCGTGTTCGTCGGTGTCGGCGTGGTAGTGTTCGTAGGTGTCGGCGTCCGCGTCGGGGTGATCGTCGGCGTCGGGGTGGTCGTCGGCGTGTTCGTCGGCGTCGGCGTCCGCGTCGGCGTCGGAGTGATCGTCGGCGTGTTCGTCGGTGTCGGCGTCGGAAGTGTGAACGCCGTGACGGTTTCCGTAAGAGCGTTGCTGCCCGTGTTGCCGCTGCTGACGAGGCGGGCCCGCGCGCGCAGTTGGCCAGTGGTGGGAAGGGTGAGACCGGTCAGTTCCCAGCCGCCAGCGACGCGCGTGCCGACCCCAAGCGAGGTATAGGCGGTGCCGCCATTGGTGGACAACTCGAACGTCACCTGCGTGACCTCTTGCGAGGCGCCTCCGCGCAGCCATTGCACCCGGCTCGCGCTCGCGACCGTGAGGGTTTGCGTGGCGACATCGTTGAGCAAGCGCGCACAGTAATCGATCGCGCCGAGGAGGACTTTTCCGTCGGCCGCGATCGCGGTGCAGTTCACGGTCCCCGCCGGATGCGCGGCGAAGCCAGTGTCGAGCGATCCGTTGGCGTTTACCCGGGCGAGGTTGTTGCGCAGCGTGCCATTGACGGCCGCAAAAGAGCCTCCGATGAGCATCTTGCCATCGGTCTGCAGCGAGAGGGACCGGACATAGCTCGAGCCCGTGGAAGAAACAGAGCCGGAAAAGGTGGCATCGTTCGTTCCGTTCGCATTCAGCCTCGCGATGGCCCCCACCGGCACGCCGGAGCCCAGGGTGGTGGTGCCGCAGCCCAGCAGGATTTTCCCGTCCGACTGCACCGCCGTGGTGAGGACTGAACGGCCGATGCTGCTCGTGAAACTCGCGTCGGGCTGTCCGTTGATGTTTAGCCGGATGATGCCCGCGCTCGTCTTGCCCAAGACCTGCGTGAAAAGGCCGCCGACGACAATGTTTCCGTCGGTCTGGAGGGACACGGACAGGACGTTGCCGTTAATCTGTCCGACCGTGTCCGGCCCGCTCCAGCCTGGAGAGATGCCGGAGCCGTCGGGCTTGATCCGGACGATGCGAAGCGCACTGTTCAGGAAAAAGGAGCTGAAGGCGCCGCCGATGATGATGTGTCCGTCGTTCTGGATCTGGATGCTGTTGACCTGGGCATCCATCCCGGCGGCCGAGCTGAAGGTGCCGTCGAGCGTGCCGTCTGAGTTGAGCCGCGCGAGGTAGGTGCGGGTGCTGCCGTTCACCGAGGTGAAGTAGCCGCCGATGAGGATCCGGCCGTCGGTTTGCACGGCGATCGTGGCCACGAAGGGTTGGATGCCGTTACCGAGGGTATTGGCGATGGTCGGGTTAAAGGTGGCATCGACGGTGCCGTTCGCATTCAAGCGCGCGAGACAGGTGCGGGGCGAGCCCGCGAGGGTGGTGAAGCTGCCCCCGAGGAGAATTTTTCCATCGGTCAAAGTGGCCGCGCAGTTGATCGATCCGCCCGCTGAAAGCGCGACCGTGAAATCGACATCGCCCGGGGCCGCCAGGGCATTTGGGGAGAGGGCGAGCGTGACCAGCGTGGCGAGGACGGGAAGGAGAAGCTTTTTCATGAAAGGGTCAGAGGGGAGAAGCCGGCGAAACGCGCAGCGAAAGTTCGGGGCGAGGCAGGGGCCATACCCCTCGTGCGGAGTTTCGGGTGAGATCGGATCACGGAGGATCACGATTTTTTGGTCGGGGCCGACCGGCGGATGGAGCTGGACCGCTCCGACTGCGGCGCTTGCCGCCATGGAGTGCGCGCGGCTTGCCGCCGCTTTCCGCCCGCCGGCTTGCCGGCGTCAGGCCGCTGCGCGAGTCAGACGGCAGCAAGCTGCCTCCCAGAAAGCGGCGGCAAGCCGCGGGCAATCCAAGGCGCTTCGCGGAGGGGAAAGGGACCTCCTTTTCGAAGCCCTCGCGATTTGGCGATTGCGACGGGCTCACTGGGAAGCAAGTCCGTCATGGCTGCCAAAAAACGGCCCACTCACTCCCCGCGTTTTGCCTCACTCCCGGCCCGCCAGATCCAGACATCGCCATCGCTGCTGGCGGCGGCGAGCTGGGTGCCATCGCGGCTCCAGCTGAGGTCGTGGAACATGCCGGATTTCCCGCGCAGAACGAAGGCCTCCTGACCGGTGCGGGGATTCCAGAGTCGGACGGAGTTGTCGAGGCCGGCGGAGGCGATCCGCGTTCCGTCAGGACTCCACCGGACGGCGTCGACCACGTCATCGTGGCCCCGCAAGCGCTGGATTTTCCGGCCCGTCTGCGGGTCCCAAATCTGCATGTGACCACTCCCTTCGCCCGTGACGATTTGCTGGCCATCGGGGCTCCAAGCCAGGCTCACGACGGTGCGCGTATGACCGGTCAGACGCTGCATTTCGACCCCCCGGGTCGGATCCCAGATCTTGACGAGCTTGTCCCAGCCTCCGCTGGCCAGGCGATCGCCGCGCGGGCTCCAGGCCAGGGTCCGTACCCCGCCGCGCGCGGCGTGCCCCGACCAGCTGACGTCGAAGTTGGCCACGAACTGGCGCACAGTGGGCCGCCCCGGAAAGCCTTCGGCGAGTTGAATGGTCCCGTCCTGCGAGCCCACCGCCAGCGTCGTCCCATCGGGACTCCAGGCGAGGCACCAGCGGGCGCCGTGGTCCGCGGCCAAAGCATGGATCTCCTGGCCGGTCCGGGTCTCCCAGACCCTGGCGGTGCCATCGAACCCGGCCGAAGCCAGCCGTTGCCCGTCCGGACTCCAGGCCAGCGAGCGAACCAAGCCGTACTCGGGAAAAATCGCGCTTTCCTGGTGGGCTGGGATGCTCAGCTGGACCGATCCCGTGGCGGTGTGCCAGATCCGGATCCGCCCGTCGTCGCCGGCCGAAGCCAGCCGCCCATCCACCGGATTCCAAGCGACGGCGGTGATGCGCCTTCCGTTCCCCGACAGGGTCTCCCATTCCTGTTCTCGCAACGAGGTCCAGACCTTCACGGTGCCGAATCCGCCGCCCGCCGCCAGTTGCCCCCCTGCTCCCCAGGCGAGCGCGGTCACCCGGTCTTCCAGTCCGCGCAACACGACCTCCACCCGGCCGCTGGCGGTGTCCCAGATCTTCACCTCTTCATCCATGCTACCCGAGGCGAGTCGCTGTCCACCCGGCTCCCACGCGAGCGAAGTCACGCCGTGCGAATGCCGCAACGGGCCGAGCACGCGCTGCTTCGTGGCAACGTCCCAAATGCTGAGCCAGAATTCGTTCGCGCCGCTCGTGGCCAGCCGGGTGCTGTCCGGGCTCCAGGCGAGGTCGTAAATCTGGTCCGCTTGCGCCGCGAGCGTGGTGACCGGCGCCCCCGTTTGCGGGGCCGAGAAGGTCACGGTGCCATCGTAGTGGCCGAGGGCGAGCGTCTGGTCGTCCGGACTCCAGGCCGCGGCCGCGATCATGACTGGCCGGGCCAACTCCGCCTCGACCTGGCCGGAATCGCTTTGCCAGATCGGGACCAATCCTCGCTCCCCCCACGCGGCCAGCCGCTGTCCGTCGGAGCTGAAGGTCACCCCGCTCAGCGGCGCGTTGGTCCGCAGCACTCTCGTGGGCGAAGTCGGCAGCGGGGACGCCGCCGGGCCAAATTCCCAGAGCCAGACCGTGCCGTCACCACCGGCCGCGGCGAGCCGGGAGCCGGACGGATTCCACGCCAGCCAGCGGCCACCCCAAAATCTCAGCGCCGGCGCTGGCCCTCGCAGCGTCCCGCTCGGTTTGCCGCGCTCCATATCCCAGATCCGCACGAAGCCATCGGCCGTGCCCTCGGCCAGGCGCTGGGTCCCCACGTGCCAGGCTACGCCACTCGCTTCTTCCCGGCCCTTCGCATGCAGCGTGCGCAGATTCCGCTCCGGCAGCGCGCGGAGGTAATGCCACTCCCAGTGGCGTCGATCCACCGCCCCGGCGGCAGGCTCCCAGCGCGCGAGCAGCTCGCGCACGGCCCCCGTGCCCCGATGCTCCCGCCACGTCTGCAGCGCCACATGCATTTGGGCCTCGTAGAGTTGCTCCTGCGCGCGTTCGGACTCGGCATCGGCCCGCTGGCGCTGCTCCTGCGTGTGAGCGGTCTCGACCTGGGCCGTCGCTTCGCTCGAGAGCGCGCGCTGTTCGGCCCGGCGCGCGCGCACCGCCTGCCAGGTGCTCACCGCCGTGGCGACGAGGAGCAGGGCGAGAATGCCGGTTCCCGCGCGGAGCGCCGCGCGATGCCGCCGCGCAAATTTGCCGAGGAGGTAGGCCCGGCTCGGCGGCCGGGCGCTGACCGGCTCATCGCCCAGGAAATGCGTCAGGTCCTCGGCCAGCGCATTGACGGTCTGGTAGCGGCGGGTGCGATCCTTCTCCAGCGCCTTCATCACGATCCAGTCGAGATCGGGCTCGACCAGCCGCGGGAGCCCGGCGGGCCCGGTCCCCCGCGCCTGCGCCAGGCGCAGGCGCTCCTCTCCCGCGGTCGTGCGCAGGCGGGCCGAGGGCCGGGGCGGTTCGACCTCGCCGATGATCCGTCGCACTTCCTCGACGCCCGCTGTGGCCAGCGCGGACGCATCGAAGGGTGGCCGCCCGGCGATGAGTTCGTAGAGCAGCGCGCCCAGCGAGTAGATATCGCTGCGTGTATCCACATCGAGCCCGCTCCAACGCGCCTGTTCCGGGCTCATGTAGGCGGGCGTGCCGACGAACTGCTCGAAGCGCGTGAAGAGCGTCTTGTCCGTCAGCCGGCCTTCCGTGGCCTTGGCGATGCCGAAGTCGATGACCTTCACCACCGGCTGTTCGCCGTCCAGCGTGACCAGCACATTGGACGGCTTGATGTCGCGATGGATGACGCCTTTCTGGTGGGCGTGGCTGATGGCGGCACAGACGTCGGCGAAGAGCGCCAGGCGCCCGGCCGTGTCCAGGCGGGCCTCGTCGCAGTAGTCCGTGATCGGCCTGCCTCGCACGAGCTCCATCACGAAGAACGGGCGGCCCGATTCCGTCGCGCCCGCGTCGAAGACCTTGGCGATGTGCTGATGCTCCATCAGCGCCAGCGCCTGCCGCTCGCTTTCGAAGCGGGCGATGACCTCGCGGGTGTCCATGCCCGCTTTGATGATCTTCAGCGCCACCCGCCGTGAGACCGGTTCGAACTGCTCCGCCATCCAGACCGTGCCGAAGCCCCCTTCGCCGATCTCCTGCAGAAGCCGGTAGCGGCCGATGCGCTGGCCCGGTTGTTCGGGCAGGAGGCGCGCGAGAGGCTCCACGAGATCTGGCGCCGGGGTGAGGTCCTCTGGCAGGAAATCGCCGGCCGCCGCGGAGGCGGCGAGCAGCGACAGCAACTCCGTCCGGAGCCCGACATTCGCCCCGCAATGCTCCTCGAGAAATCGTTCCCGCTCCCCCCGGGGCAGGGCGAGGGCCGCAGCGAAGAGGTCGTCGGCGTCCGTTGCGGGGGAAGGTCCGCCGGACGTTCCGCGCGCTGTCGATGACGTCGCGATGGGGAACGAGGGAGGAGCCGGCTGGGAATTCATCTCGACGGGACGGGCGGATTGCGGAGCGCAAAAGGATCACCGCTCCGGTGGCTGGCGCGACCCAAACCGGAACGATTCAGACGGTTTTCAGGTCGGGGGGCGTGAACCGCTCCTTCTGCGTCCGGCAAAGAAAGCTTCATCATTTCGGCGCCTCTCCCATGGCCCGGAAAAGCCAGGCCCGCGCATAGGCCCAATCGCGTTTCGCCGTCGGCGCGGAAATTCCGAGCACCTCGGCGGCTTCGTCGATCGTGAAGCCGACGAAATAGCGCAGTTTCACCAACTCCGCCTTCCGCGCGTCGTGGGCGGCAAAGGCGTCGAGCGTTTCGTGAATGGCCAGCATTTCCTCGTCCTTGGCCGGCGCCGCGATCTCGATCTCGTCCAGGTCGACGCGTTCGATGCCGCCACCGTGCCGGACCGCCGCGCGCCGCCGCGCGCTGTCGATGAGAATGCGCCGCATCGCCTCGGCCGCCGCGCCGAAGAAGTGGGCGCGGTTGTCGAAGTGCTGTTCGCCCAGGCGCAGCCAGGCCTCGTGGACCAGGGCCGTGGCTTGGAGCGTGTGCCCGGGCCGCTCCCGGGCCATCTTCGTCTGGGCGATCTGCCGCAACTGCTCATAGATCAGCGGAAAAAGCGTCTGGGCGGCGTTGGCGTCGCCGGCCCGCGTCTCGGCAAGGATTCTGGTGATGTCCGCCACGCCCGGACTATGTCGGCAATCCTGCCGCCACGCGCGGAAAAACCGGAGGGGCGCCTTGGGGTAGCCCGTTTACCCACTCCCCCTCCCAACTCCGGAACCGCATTCCTTGGTTCAGCCGTGGGCTGGAAAGTCTGTCCCGGGAGAGACGTCTAATCGTCACCGACCATGTGCTAATAGTGTGCGCTGACTATGGCGCTCAAGGATACGATGATCTGGCTCTCGACGGATGGCGGATTTCGCGATGACCTGGGCTCGAGAAGCAAGGAAGGCGCGACTCGACACTCCGTCGAAAGGGCCGGCAAGCTCGCCGTTGAGAACGGCGCCGTCGGGCTATTCACGTTGCAGTTTGGAGAATACCGACATCTGCCGAACTTGGTCTGCGAAGCCGATGAATGCGAGCTCTGCGTCTGCGTCGATCAGCATCTGGAAACTGGCGACCGTCGCGTTGGCGCCGTGATCTTGGAATTCTCGCGCGAGCCAGTGCATCACTGGCGCCGGCCCAAGGAAATGAAGATCGACGATCTCTATGCCGTGGTCTTCAGTAGGCTGGCGACCAAGCGGTCCATGGCGAGGAATCGGTGCGGCCGCGAGGCAGCCGTCGGGGAACTTCAAGCGGCAGCCAAGGATGCGCCCATTGATGAGACCTTTGGTTGGATGTGGTTCGGCCAGGTTGAGCATCGGGCGCTGCACGTGGAGCCTGGCATGGGTGTCCTCTGTCCCGTCGTCTACCGCGGTTGCCAACAGGACGGACGAACGCTGCGCATCGTGATCGATTTCTACGGCAAGATTGAGGAATGGACGGCCAGCGATGAGAGCGGGAAGGAGGACGCTGCGAGTCGGCTGCCCCGCCGGTGCGGGGTAGCCGCTCCCAAGAGCGCTCTCAAGAGGAACGTTGACGGTCGGGCATCTACTCTTTGATATCGGGGAATCTCTGAGTGCCGCAGGCCTTTAGCCGTTGACGACGAAGGATGTGGCATAAGTCGTCCACATCATCAAAACGGTCACCGTTCGCGATTTGAGCCAGGTCTTTGATGAGGCATTTTGTCGTATGGCGCGGGGAAGCTCGCGTTTAGTTTTTCCACCGGAATGCCGCCTTCGTCCGCGTCGCGCAGAGAGTAATAGCGGAACACCGTGGCTGGGGACAGGGACTGTCACGATGAGGCTGAATTCTTCGCGACTTGTGCGCTGCATGGTTACCCCTACGATCTGCCGATGCGTTCATCATTGCTGGCTGTTGGTGCCCTCGCAGCGACCCTTCTTGTCTTGGGCGTCCCGAATCATTCAGCCCTCGCCGCCGAACAAAAGTGGGCGCGCGTTCCAGATGAATTGCTTTTCCCGCGCATCTTGCTGGCCGCATCCTCACCGGTGGAGCGGCATCGGGTTGGCCTGGTCTTGGGCGTGGGAGGAAAGGCCG
Source organism: Chthoniobacterales bacterium (assembly GCA_038322235.1). Lineage (GTDB taxonomy): Bacteria > Verrucomicrobiota > Verrucomicrobiia > Chthoniobacterales > SZAS-18 > SZAS-18. The sequence goes on along the minus strand of JBBQFQ010000051.1, from coordinate 938 downwards.
CGCGCGTCACGCAGTCGTGTGGAGACAAGCCGGTTGACCGCGTTGCGGTCCAGCTCGCGCGCGATCTTCAGGCCCGCGATCCCCGGCTCGTTGAGATGGGAAAGACCAAGGAGCTCGAGTTCTTCCTCGAAATTGTGCCGCCGCGGGTCGGGCGTGAAGGGAATCTAACGGCGACACAACTCGGTGGGCAACGTACGAAGACGACGAGCGGGATCCAAGTCGAGGCTCCATCGCCACGGTTTCCTGCCGGGGCGAGCCGGGCCACGTCACCCCGGGCAGCCTTCGTCGCAATTCGATTCGAGGCGTCGACCGGCCTCGCCGATCGCGCCGTGATTCAGCGTTCGTTTGGATCGCGTGAACTCGACGGTCGCGCCCTGATCTGGCCGATCTACTACTGGAAGCTCGTGACGCCGAGCGGGCGCGTCGAGTACGCGGTCACAAAATTTGTGGCCGCGGGTTAAGGGGCGGTGAGGCTCCCGCCTTCTCGCCCTGCTTCTACCGCAACCGTTGCCCGGACTCGCTTGCGCCTGATTCCCCCACGGCCTCGCCGCCGAGCACTTGATCATGAGCGGGTCCCCGCGGCGGTCAGAATCCATCCTCTCTTCGACCGCGCTCGCGTCCAGCGACTTACGAGAGAACTATCCTCCCGATCGCGGCGCCTTTTCCAGAGGTCCTGAGACCTTTGGAAAAGGTCATCGCACTTTTAGAAGGGGTCACGGTCGTTTGACCAGACATCGCGGACCCTTAAGTAGACACCGCCGACCCTTCGAGAGGGTCGGCTGACCTTTCAAAAAGGCTGCCGACTTTTCAGTAGACATCGCTGACCCTTGGAAAGGGTGGCCTGACCTTTCGCGAAGGTCGCTGACCTTTCACGAGACATCGCTGACTCTTGGAAAGGGTCGCTCGACGTCTAGTAAAGGTCCCGGCACACTTGGGGA
>JBBQFQ010000050.1:0-41112 GCA_038322235.1 Chthoniobacterales bacterium | reverse complement strand
GATCACAAGTTAAGCTTGGCGACATCGTCTCCATTGCGATGGCGGATGGTGGGGCGAGCGCGCGCGTCGTCATGCTTGGCGATACCCGCGAGCACTTGGACGTTGAGCAGAGTTTTATCGAGTGGGTCGAGAGCGAGAAGTCGCTCGACTCATCACAGTTGGTTGTCGAGTGGGTGGATCGGAATCCACTGGCTCATGACGACCCGCAGTATGCACCCGTCGGCAATTACATGTTCACTGGTTTGGATTGTTGTGTCACACGAGTTGATGCCTAACCATGCGCTGCAGCGAACTCGGCCATCGCGCTACTGTTCCAATCGACGCGTCTCGCGGGCCGCGTCGCTGAGCTTGGGTCGTTAGGCGATTCTCCGCACATCCTATGAAGACCGCTCTTTCTATTCTCGTATTCGCAGCTTCCACCGTGTTCGCTGAAGCCCAAGTGGCTCCAAACGCTCCAAAGGACAAACCCGCGCCAATCGAAACAGGAAAGACCGCCGCTTTCGACCGCGCAATTGCGCCTTACGTCGCCAAGGCAAAGACCACTTACCCCGAAGCAAAGAAGCGTTTCCTCGCCGGATTGCCCCCCAAGCACACGTTCTTCATGACGACGCGCCTTCGCGACAAAGACGGCAAGTGGGAGCAGGCGTTCATTGCAGTCGAGAGCATCACGAACGGCAATGTAACCGGAATCATTTCGAGCGACCTAACTCTAGTCAAGGGCTTCAAGGCCAAGGACCGTTACACTTTCCCTGAAACCGAAATGCTTGATTGGCTCATTTCCAAGCCGGACGGAACCGAAGAAGGGAACGTAGTAGGAATCTTTCTCGACACCTATCGGCCATGAACGAATCGCCTAACCATGCGCTGCAGCGAACGGCTCCGCGTGTCACGGTAGCTGCTATTTCTAGCTCGGACCCGTCTCGTGCGAGCCACCTTTTGCTCTAGCTCGTATGCCTTCACTTCGCGCCACCACGCAGCTACCGCGCCACGCTCCGCCGTCGCTGAGCTTGGGGTCGTTAGGCACTGCCACCACGTCCGATCCACCGATGAAACTCTTGGACGTCGCTGCGCTCATTTGCCGTGGTGTTGGACTGCTCCTGCTCGTGCAGGGCTTTGTCGGGGCAGCCGGCTTTCTCCTTTTCGACCCCATTTCCGCTCCATCCCTACCGGATCCGCCTGCCCTGGCGATCGACGGGTTTCGCGCCTCGTTGCCGGGCATAGTTGAGGCCATTTGTGGAGTCGCATTACTTTTGTTCGCGCGTCCCACAGGTCGGCTTCTCGCAAGAGGCATCTCATCTGGCGATGCCTAACCAAGCGCTGCACCTAACGGATTCGGCGGAGGGTCATCTCGTTCGCTTTTATGATTGCATGCCGCCTCATCCACAGGTGAGCTTGGGTCGTTCGGCAGAAAAGACAAAATGCACTCCGCGGCGGCGTCTCGTGAGGCGACTCGATCCATGACTACACAGATCCGTGAGATTCTGACCCGCTTTGATGAATTGGGCGCATACGAATTCCCAAGACAATTTCGATACTCTGAACTAAGGTGCAAGACGGAGCGAGTCTTTGCCTTAGTCGCCAGACTCGGCCTGAGGATAACGCTTGAGGGAGCTGAACACAATCAAGATGCCAGTTTCAGCATCGCTATTCTCCTACATGATTTCGAACGTCTTACCCCAACTGGACTGTTCCGGCCAGTTATCCGGTTTAGCAACTTTGGCAATCTCGCTACGATCACCGCCACAGAATTCATCCATGAAAGTACGATCGAGAAAATCGTCGAAATTCTTGACGCCAACGGCTTTATTTACCTTTCAGCGAACGAGCTCGACGCCGACTACGACGGCGTGATGCAGGATAGAACCACATACAAGTCGTGGTGGATTCGGTACTTTGACTGGCTTTGATATGCCTAACCAGCCGAACCAGACGGTGCAGCGAATTCCGCCGTGGTTCACGCCTCCTGCTCCCGCTTCGCGGGGGCAGGCCAGGAGTCGCGCCCCATGGCTCCATCGCTGACCTCAGCGTTAGGCGACTCCGCGCACACCCATGCCTCCTGAAGACTTTGCACGAATCGAAGCAAGCCTCGGACTGCAACTGCCTGAGTGGTATGTCAGACGTTTGCGACAGTATCCGCTTTCCGAGCCGGACGAATCCCTATTCGACTCGGCAGACTGGACGATCCGCGAGAACGAGCGGTTTCGCGCCGACGGTTATTTCGGCAGCCCGTGGCCGCGCGATTTCTTTGTTATCGGCGAGAGCGGTTCAGGCGATCCATTCTTCATCCGACCTGGCACGGCCGACGAACGGATTTTCTGGGCCGATCACGAAGGCGGCCCAGCGCCCCACGAAAGCAACCTTTCCGAGATGGAGTTCTCCCCGACGCTCGATGAGTATATCGCGCAGACCAAAGAACAGATGATCGAGATTGAACAAGAGATGGAGCGTCGGAAGAACAAGAAGTGGTGGCAATTCTGGCTGTGAGAACGTCGCCTAACCATGCGCTGCAGCGAACTGGTCCGGGCGTCACGGCTCCTGCTCCGCCCGCAGAGCCCACCGCGCAGGAGCCGCGCCGCCCTCCGCAGTCGCTGAGCTTGGGGTCGTTAGGCGGCTTGCACGCGCGGCCCCAGATTCGATGAGCTTTCTTTCTCGCCTCTTCGGACGCCGGTCACCAGAGGCGCCAATCCAGGAACTTCAGTCCCTTGACGTAGTCGCCAAGCGCCACGACGGCGCCGTGGACCTCGTCATCGTAGTCATGGGCTATCTCGACGGTTCGCCTACCACCCAAGAGCTTCTTAAGACCAAGCTGGAGTATTACCTGGAGTGCGTGAACAACCCGGACTTTCGGCGTGACTTCGACGACCCGCCCGCCGAGACAACGCACATCGTCATCGAGTGTCCGTCCGAGCCAGCGCCCGAGATCTCCGACCTCGTTCGACAACTTGCCCCGCATGTGAAGCGCCAAGGTGCCTGCCTCCGCCTTTCAAACCGCGCAGCCTAACCAGGCACTGGAGCGAACGGCTCTGGGACCGCTCTTTCGTTTGCTTGCCAACAGCTTCGCCGTCGCTCAGTTTGAGGCGTTAGGGCACACTACGCGCATGGAGTTACTTGCCACCAGAGCCGAGAAGCAGGTCTGGTTTCACGAGCTTTCACGCCCGTATCAGCTTCTTGCTCCATTTGCCGCTGAGCTTTACGTCTGCATCGTGTTCGCGAACGATGAGGCCGTCACGAAAGAGGAACAGTCAGCAGTCAGCGAGCAGCTAGTTCGCACTGGTTGTCGCTACGCTGTCTGTGCTGGTCACGAGTGTTCGAGTTGGGACGATTCCGTGGATTTGGCTTACCTTGCGACCGACGAACACTTTGCTCCGCCCGACGAGACGTTTGTGATGACTTCGTGGCACGAGCGGGACTCGGTTGAGGATGTCGTTTTCCACGGCTTGATGTGCACGATGTTTGCAGACCATGAGTTCACTCGTTTTCTTGTTCTGTTCGTTGGCCCACGCGCCGGTTTGCGCGATGAGGTCAGGAGGGGCATTCAGGAGGTTTGGCATGACAGCCGTGTGGCCTAACCATGCGCTGCAGCGAACCGTTCCGGGCCGGCATGCCTGCTGCTCCCCGCAGAGCCCACCGCGCAGCAGTCATGCCGTCCTTCCACGGTCGCTGAGCTTGGGGGCGTTAGGCGCTTTCGCACATCTCCCGTGAACGAATCGGTAAAAGCTTTTTTCAGCAGCCTACATCGTGAACACCTCAAGCCGCGCGGATACACGAAGACACGGCACACGTTCTCTCGCGACATGGGCAGCTATACCGAGCGTATTCAGTTTCAGGGTAGCGCGTGGAACGACTCCAATTTGCCGTGGCGCTTCTACATCAACTTCGGAGTCGAGTTTCACGACCTTCCTCCGCGCACTCCGTGCCGAGACTTTCCAGCGACTCATTGCTGGACTCGCATCCCCGCTCTCACTGCCAGAGGAGCCGCGGAGTATGACTTACCGCAGACAGTTCCACCGGGCTTTGCGGCAGAGATTACAGACTCACTTCAGCACGGCAGCGAGCACGTCGCACAGACAATCCAACAGATACGCAGAGCCTATGAATCGAAGTCTTACCCGATATTCCCAAGCGCCTAACCATGCGCTGCAGCGAACGGCTCCGCGTGTCACGGTAGCTGCTATTTCTAGCTCGAACCCGTCTCGTGCGAGCCACCTTTTTCTCTAGCTCGTATATCTTCCCTTCGCTCCACCACGCAGCTACCGCGCCACGCTCCGCCGTCGCTGAGGTTGGGGTCGTTAGGCGGCCGAGTGGCACGCACCACCAGATGAGCATTTCCAAGACGGGCGCACGCTCCTTGCGCGTTGGCTGCGCTTCCTATCGCTGGCGAGTGCGCCGCCGTCCCACTTACGCGCAAGCCGTCGCGGCGAGCGGTCTTCTGCTTGCCGTTGAGCGCGCTGACCTCGCGGCGGGCGCTGGCAGCGTTCTGGTCGCTGACCTCGGTGCGCTGCATCCTTTGAACTGGCTGGGCGCTGTCCCGGTTGCCATCACGCCAGCGCAGGTCGCTGGGCATATCCGGCGCGCCTTGGCAGCCGGGTGGCAACCTGCGCTTCCCGGCCCGCAGTTTCGCCTTTCGAGTGACCATCCGCCAACCGACGCCGCCTAACCACGCGCTGCAGCGAACCGCTCCACAGCGTCACGGCTCCTGCTGCCCTGACACCCACCCTTACACCCGGCAGGAGCCGCGCCCGTGTGCGGCCGCTGAGCTTGGGTCCGTTAGGCGTCGCTACCCGTCTCCTGTGAGCCACACCAAATGAGCAACACGAAGTCCGATGGCCGTCCTGAATGCGACGCCGAGGTTCACCTCGACTTCGCGGGCGTCAGTTCCGAGGAGGGGGTTCATGAGCTTTTCGCCAGCACACTTCATTTTCCACACTTCTACGGCCACAACTGGGATGCGTTCTGGGACGTCCTTACTGGCTTCGGATGTTTCCCAAGCCGCCTCGTTCTCTCCGGCACTGAGCACCTACGCGCCACCGTTCCGCGAGCTTACGAGCAGCTTCAGACTTGCTTTGCCGACTGCCAGCGCGAACATCCAAATACGGCACCAACCGTTACTTGGCGATGAGCTCTTTCATTCCAACAACCGCAACGCCTAACCATGCGCTGCAGCGAACGGCTCCGCGTGTCACGGTAGCTGCTATTTCTAGCTCGAACCCGTCTCGTCCGAGCCACCTTTTTCTTTAACTCGTATGCCTTCACTTCGCTCCACCACGCAGCTGCCGCGCCACGCTCCGCCGTCGCTGAGCTTGGGGTCGTTAGACGTTGCTACGCGCATCCCGTGAACGAGAGCCAAAAGCACCCATGATTGACGAGACTACACGAGCCACACTTTTCGCGGAGATCCATCGGAGCATCGCGGAGTCCACTGACGTTGCCGTAGCTGCGTTCGGTTCAGTCGCGCCGCCGACAATAACTTATCCGCCCGGTGCTACACTCACCGATTCCGAGACAGCGGCGTTACGCGCTCTTGTTCTATCGCCAGAGGCAGCGTCCGCAGTCCGTAAGCTCATCACGGAGGCCTGCAGCTACCCGATGTTTCATCTGTTCTCGTTGCTCGATGGCGTTTGCGACCCAGCTACATACGAGCAGGATTGGTCAGGCTTGGCACTCGTTCCGCGGACGAGCGACGCAATGACCATGTATCACGATGACTTTTACGCCACGCACCCAAATTCCCAATGACCGCAACGCCTAACCATGTGCTGCAGCGAACGGGCGTGGCTGTCACGCCCCTTGCTTCCTGTCTCCGCCTTTCCCCCGCCGCGCAGGGGCCGTGCCAGCCGCCCCCGTCGCTGAGCTTGGGTCGTTAGGCGTCACTCGCTCCAGCCCATCGTGGAATTCATCCTCTTCATCCTTCTACCGGTCGCAGCCGGTTTCTTTGTTCCGCGCTGGCTGGGAGCAAACCGAGGGTGCACGGCTCTCATTTTGTCTTGGCTCGCCATCGGCGCGCTCCTCATCGCCACGTCCGTTCCCTACGCTGCCTTCTCCGTGATCGTCATTTTTGCTTTCGCCGCGAGCATCGGATTCGTCGCGAGTGAGTGCACGATGCCGCGCCGCAAGAAAGACCGATGGCCGTGACGCCTAACCACGCGCTGCAGCGAACCGCTCCATAGTGTCACGACTCCTGCTGTCAGCGGCCACCCGCCCTTACACCCGGCAGCCGGCGCGCCCGCCTTGCGGCGTCGCTGAGCTTGGGTCCGTTAGGCCTCAAGCACGCACTCCATGAAAAACCTGTGGCATCGTCTCATCGCTCGCCTCTTCCCCGGCACACCCGAGGAGTACTATTCAGCCCGAGAGATTCATCTCCACGAGATGCGAGCGTACTCCCGTCAACCATTGTTTATCCTCGGTCAGCTGCTGGTCGCGATCCCCGTGTTTGCCTTGGTGGCCTTTAGCCCATTACCAGCACTTTGGAAGCTTTTGCTGTTGCCCGTCGTTGTCGGTTACGTGTTCGTCATGGATACGATCACAGAGCATTACTGCCTTCTTCTTCTCCGCAAGAGTCGACACTCGGATGACCGCGCGGCCTAACCATACGCTGCACCTAACGGATTCGGCGGAGGGGCACTTCGCTCGGATTTGGGTTGCGTCCCGCCTCATCCGCAGGTGAGCTTGGTTCGTTAGGCGACTAGCACACGTATGTCCCAAGAAGGCATCGAAATCCATTTCGACGAGAAGCGTGGCTACTTACAGCTCGCGTGTGAGCCAGACGCGTTTGCAGCTTATCACAGCGTCGCACGCGAACACCTCAAAGACTTCCCAGACATCCCAATCGACAAGGTCATCGAGATGAGCATCCTCAATACGGCAACTTTTGTAGCCCGCCGCGACGCCCCGAAACGACGCTTTGGTGGCTTGCTTTTCGGCATCATCGTCGCCGTCATTCTCGTTCTCGCCATCATCGGCGCATATGCACTCATCGCTCGAATCGTCGCCTAACCATGCGCTGCACCCAACGGGCGCGGCTATCACGGCCCACGCTGCCCAGCACCTTCGCCCACGCATGGGCCGCGCCAGCCGCGCCCGTGGGTGAGCTTGTTATCGTTAGGCATCCTAGCTCGCACTTATGAACATCACATCCCGATACTCCGATATTCCCGAAGTCGTGATTGACGAGTCGAAGATTCCGGCGGCGATTCGCCACCTTCTTCCGCTGGCGAGAGAGTGGAGCATCAGCGATGATGTCGAGCTTGATGATTTCATTGCGGCGGCTTCACCAGAAAAGCGGCGGGAGTTCTTTGAGGTATTCCGTCCTCATTTTGACGCACTCGCGGAGTGGAATCGAGAGTTACGGGAGCTTGTGCCGCAGCCGGACGAGCTTGTTCTTTTTGACATAGCCGCTAACGCAGCGGCGACGGTTGGCAGCACATTATGATTCCAACCCGGATGCCTAACCATGCGCTGCAGCGAACGGCGGCGGGCCATTGCAGTTGCAAGCGGCGCGCCTCGTGGCCGCCGTCGCTGACCTTGGGTCGTTAGGCCACGTCGTATGCTCATGTTGAAACTCGAAGACATAGAGGTTCAGGTTGGTCGAGCAGTCGGTGGCGATTTCATGCGAATCGTGCATCGTCCCAGTGGCGTTTCTCGGACCGTTGGACCACCACTTCGGACGTCCGGAAAAACAAGGCATCAGTTGCTTCGCGAGATCGAGGCCGAGTTACTTGAACGAGGTCTCACGCAGCACATTTTGCCGGACAGGAGTTTGAAATGATGACGCGGCCTAACCATGCGCTGCAGCGAACCCGGCCATCGCGCTCTGGTTGCAATCCACGCGTCTCGTGGGCCGGGTCGCTGAGCTTGGGTCGTTAGGCCGCCATCGCACGCCATGAGCAGCAAACGCGCCAGGGTCTTCGGAACTACGGACGACGCCGTTGCCAAAGCGGAGGCGGTGCTCAGCCGCACATTTCCTCCATCGTTCAGAGCGTGGCTGCTAGAGCACAACGGACGCAGCATTGAGGGCGTCACAATTTTCCCGGTGATGGACCGGCGCGACCCGCGCATGACTTGGGATTCCATTGACCGCCGATTCCGCGAGGGGTGGGCAGCGTGGCTCGCCAACTTCTCCGATGAGCATCGCGACTTCACCCACTTGCTTCCATTCGCGGACTTTGGCACTGGAGATTTCTACTGCTTCGACTACTCACGTCTGGATTCGCAGGGCGAGCCACCAGTAGTTAGATGGTCACACGAGACCGGAGACACAGAGGACCGAGCGCCGTCCTTTTCCGAATTCGTCACCGAGGTTCAAGCAGGAGAGTTTGCTAATGATTGAGACCAGACTCTGGCGGCCTAACCATGCGCTGCAGCGAACGGCGGCGAGCCATCGCGGTTGCAATCGGCGCGTCTCGTGGCCGCCGTCGCTGAGCTTGGGGTCGTTAGGCCACATCCCCGAGTCCCCGTGAAACTTGCAGGAACTTCAACCGAAGCGCCCGCCTCGCCCGACAAACTGAAGGCATTAGAAGCCGCCCTTCCGACGGGAGTTCCTCGTGACTATATTTCGTTTTTCCGCTGCTGCGACGGGGCAGACATCTGGTTTGATGACGTCGATTCGGAGAGCGACGCATTCGATTACATTCGCATCGACGGGATTGACACCATACTCGGTTCTGAACCCCCAGCTACTTCCGAGATATTTTCGGGCCTGTTTGTCATCGGCAGCGATGCGGGCAGCCAAGTGCTTGCTTATGACACGACTCGACCGCATCCTTGGCCCATTGTGATGCATCTTCCAGGATACTCAGACGCCAGCAATCGCCCAATCGTCGCCTCGTCCATGACCGAATTGTTGCGAACTTACCTACCAGCGTGCGCGCAGAGTGAATGAAACCCCGGCCTAACCATGCGCTGCAGCGAACCGGCGCGGCTGTCACGGCCCCTGCTTCCAGCCTCCGCCTTTCCCCCGCCGCGCAGGGGCCGCGCCAGCCGCGCCGGTCGCTGAGCTGCGGTCGTTAGGCATCCTAGCTCGCGCACCTTCCGAAGATGCGTGTGATCTTTTTGAGATGCAGCGGATCTCCGGGAGATACGTGGGGATCTGATTGCGATGCGGCGCACATCCCGAAGATGAGTTGGGATCTTTTTGAGATGCGGCGCATCTGCCGGAGATGAGTTGGGATCTTTTTGAGATGCCACGGATCTCCGGGAGATGCGCCGTATCTCAGCGAGATGGAACGGATCTCAGTGAGATCCGAGTGAGCGCGATTGCGATGCAGGGGATCTCCCGAAGATGCAGGGGATCTCCGTGAGATGCAGCGCATCTCAGGGAGATACGCGGGAGGCTGGGAGATGCTTTTGCATCTCCGGGAGATGCAAAACATCTCAGGAAGATGCAGCGCATCTCCGGGAGATGCGTGGGATCTCCGGGAGATGCGCCGTATCTCCGGGAGATGCGGCGTATCTCGGGGAGATGCGGGGGAGGCTGGGAGATGTTTTGCATCTCCGGGAGATACAAAAACATCTCAGGAAGATGCGCCGCATCTTCCTGAGATGCGGTCTATCTCCCGATTCTGGGATTTTCGCGGTCCGGCTTCGCGTTTCCCCTGCCAGGTGCGCGGGTCGAGCGCGCCGGTTCGATCGCCGGGGCCAAGGCTCACAGATCCTGATCCGCAGGGAAAACGGATGAGCCGCCACTGCCGGGTCGGTCGGGGTGAGCGGAGCCGCCGACCGAGGGCCGAAGGCGCGCCGACCGGCCAGCCCAGGGCAGAGCGAGTCGGCGAGCGTCGCCCCGGGGACCCGGTGCCTCGATGCCTGAGCCCCAACGCGGGCGCCACAGAGGCCGAAGTGCGCGAGGCGTTCGGCCCCAGCGATGTCCCGCCCCGTTGGGGCTCGTCCGGACCAAACGTGCCGACCCAGGGCGGCGCTCGTGCCTCGCTTGCCCTGGGCTGGCTTAGCCGGAGCGATGCAGTTGGAAAGGCCCTGTCTGCTTGATCTCTTCGCGAACCGTTGCCGCTTCCGGTGAAGAAAATGCTTGAGCGGCGGTCTCACTTCGTTCGGCTGTCGTTCGTCGGTTACAGCTCTATCGGAGAGCTGCTCCGTTGCTGTCGCTGCGCTCCACCCCGCGGGCTGCCTCCGGCAGGCTATCTCGCCGAGCCTCGATTCTCGCTCCTCGGACTTCGCCAAGATCTGCCGCGCAGCCAGAACCTTCCCAACTGCATCGTTCCGGCGTAGGTCAGGCCGTTGGCCTGCGGATCAGCGCCTTTCCCTCCGGGCGCATTTTCAAGCCCCTTTTCCCGGCCGCGTCGGGATGTCTGAGGCTGGGCAAGCCTCGCTCCTTTCCCGGCGAGCGCTCCCGCGTCCGCACGCTCGCGTCTGCCCAAGTGCCCGAGACATCCGGGCACGAAAAAGGCGGGCGCCTCCGCAGAGACGCCCGCCGGGATGGACTGACCTTGCTCAGTCCGGACTGGTCCGCGCGCTTACGTCTTCGCGGCGGGTCCCGCGGGCGGCGGGGTGGGGCCACCGGACGTTCCGTCGGTGGGTGCTGGAGCCGCCGGCTGGCTGCGCTTCCGGCGGAAGCGGGTGCCGGCTCGCTCGAGTTGCCCGGCGAGGTCGGCCCCCGCATAGCGACTCGCGGACTGGAGCGCGGTGCGCGCCGTGCTCAGCCGCGCCTGGAACTGGCGGCTGGCGAGCGTGACGACGTCCTCCAGCCGGACCAGGATGGTCCGGACGCGTTCCACTTCGAGTCCCACGAAGTCGCGCACGACTTCGAGGGCGCCCACGGTCGCGAGACTTGCATCCGCCGGCACGGCGTCCGGCCGCTGGGCGATGAGGCCCTTGATGCTGTCCGTGTGCCCGGTGTCGCCGCTGGCCTGGTAGCGGTAGCGGCGACGTTCCGTGCGAGGGATGAACGCGAGGGCCCCGACCAGTTCTTCATACTGGCTGTTGATCGTCCGGATCGACTCGAGCAGAGCGGCGGAGACGCCCAGGGCGGCCACGGCCGGCGGAGTGACCGCCGGCAAATCCGCTGCGCTGACAGCGGGGTTCGGGTTTGGGTTGAGGTTGACCGAGGCGTTGGGGGCAACGTTCGGGGTGACAGTTCCGTTTGGAGAAACGGAAGCGGCTGCTGCCGCACTGGGTTGTGGGTTCGTGTTATCGAATGGGGTTTGTTTTTCTAGTTGGTTTTGACTGACTGATCCCAGCTCTCCAACGGGAGAACCGGGGGTGACGTCACCGGAGTGACGAGTTCACATATCGCGTGTTCCGGAGAACACTTCAAGCAAAAAAGAAAGGGGGGCGGAAATATTCCTCAATCTGGCGAGGAACGGTGACGCGGAGCGACCGGACCCGTGCCGCTGGGCAGGCCCGGTCACCTTTCGCCTATCCGTCCCGCCGCCGACGGATCTGCGTCCAGATGAGGCGCTTCGCGGCGTCGTCGATTTCCGGCCAGGCGGCCACCTCGTCGCGGGTGCGCTGACATCCCTCGCACCACCCGGTCGTGGGCTCGAGTCGGCAGACGAGCACGCAAGGCGACGGCACGGGGAGGCCCGGAAGAAACTCGGAGTCGGGGGCGAAGTCAGGATCGAGATCGGGGAGCATGGCGGCCGGCACGGGAACGCCGGCGGGCGGACCAATATCCGGAAGCGGAACCGGCCCGCGAGCGAAAGCGCGGCGTGCCTGCGTCAGCGCCTCAATACGTTTTCCGCAGATTGCTTGGCAGAATGTTCAACTCGTTGCGGTACTTCGCCACGGTCCGGCGGGCGATGGGAATGCCGCGTTCCTCGAGGATGGCGACGACTTCCTTGTCGCTCAAGGGACTGCTCGCGGACTCGGCCTTGATCAGATCGAGGATCGCGCCCTTGACGCTGGTGTTGCTCATCGCCTCACCCCCGGTGGTCTGATACCCCGGAGTGAAGAAATAGCGCATCTCGAAAACGCCCTGCGGCGTGGCCATGTACTTCCCGGAGATGGCGCGGCTGACCGTGGTCTCGTGCACGCCCACGGCGTCGGCGATCTGCACCATGGTGAGCGGCCGGAGATAGGCGCTGCCCTTCTCGAGGAATTCCTTCTGTCGGCCGACGATCTGATTGGAGATATTGAGGATCGTCTGCTGGCGCTGGTGGATGCTCTTGATGAGGAATTTCCCGCTCCGGATCTTCTCGCGGATGTAGTCCTTCACCTCCCCGCGGGAGGCGTCCTGAGACATGAGATCCTTGTAGGTGTTGCTGATGCGCAGATGCGGGATCTGCTCGCTGTTCAGGGTGACGAGGTATTCGCCGTCGATCCGCTCGATGGTGACGTCGGGCAGGACGTAGTTATTCGGCGGCGGCGCGAAGATCGCGCCCGGCTTGGGATCGAGCATCGCGATGGCGTTCGCGGCGGCCTGCACGCTCTGGACGCTGACGCCGAGCTTGCGCGCGATCTCGGGGAACCGGCGTTTGCCGAGCGCATCGATCTGCTTGTCGATGATGTTCCATTCGAGCGAGCCCTCGCGGCTTTTGCGGCGGAGCTGGAGGAGGAGGCAATCCCGCAGGTCGAGCGCCCCAACGCCGGCGGGATGGAACGACTGAATGACGGAGAGGACGCTCTGAAAATCACCGATCGGCACGCCGGTATTGGCGGACATCTCGGTGGGCGGCGACTGGAGAAAGCCGTTGTCGTCGATGTTTCCGATGATGAGCTCGGCGAGTTTGAGCTGCTCGGAGCTGAGACCTGCTCCGGGGAGTTGCTCGAGGAGATGCTGCTGGAGGGTCTCCTGGTTCGCGATCGAATCGAAGAAAAACTGGCGCCGTTCCTCGTCGTCCTCATTCCTCCCGGAGTAGGAGCCGCTCTGGGCCATGTGCTCCCGCCACTCGTCATCGAGCTTGGCGAGCTGCTCGAATTCCGCGTCGAAGCTGTCCTCCTCCGCGGCGGGCGAATCCTCGGTGGGGGCATCCGGCGATTCCTCCTCGAGCGTGGGGTTCGCGGCCATTTCCTCCGAGATCAGCTCCCGGAGCTCCAGGAGGGGCACCTGCAAGATTTTGAGACTCTGCTGCAGCTGCGGTGCCAGCACCTGCATCTGCGAGAGGTTCTGCGTCTGAAACATGCCTTGCCCAGCCATTAGAGCCCGATGATGCGAGCCAGCGGCGAGCGGGGCAAGCAGTTTCCGAGCCAGCGCCGGAATAGGCGCGGAGCGGGGCGCGGTGGACACGTTCGAGCGTTGCCGCGGCGCGCGCGATGCTGCTAACTGGATCCATGAACAACCCGCTTCCGTCCCGCAGCCGCGTGCTCCTCCCCGCGAGTGTCGCCGCCGCGGTGCTCGCCGCCGCGCTCGCGCTGGCGCCCCGCGCCCAAACCCAGGTCTCCTCGGCCGCGCCTGAGGCCTACGTCCAGATGGCCGAGCAAATCCAGAAGCAGCAGGAACAGATCGCGGTGAACCAGGCCAAGGTCGACGAACAACTCGCCGCCCTGAAGGAGGAGCTCCGCTACCTCAAGATCTACAGCAAGCGCGCCGGCGGCGCGGGTCGCTGAGGCATCACTGTCCGAAAACTCCCATTTCTCACCCGATGAAATCCCGCCTTTCCGCCCTCCTTGTCCTCTCCGCCGCCGTCGCTCTTCTGCCGTCGTCGCGCGTCCAATCGCAGATCGCCCCCGCCGTCGATGTCTTCAAAATCCTCGAAGGCGTCGCCCAGAAAAATGATGAACTGCTCAAGAAGCAGGACGAGACGCTCAAGACGCTCGAGGACATCCTGAGCGAGGCGCGTCAGGCGCGCATCTTTAGCAAGAGAGGGTAGGCGCTCGGAAACTCGAAGTCAGCGCTCCTCGTCCCCGGCCAGCACGATCCGGAACCCGAAGTTCGGATGTCGGTCGAGCGGGCCGCGGCTCGCACGGTAGCGGGAGAGGAGCGATTCGCGCAGGATGTCGGCCCACGAGCCGCCGCGGAGGACGCGATTTTTCGAGCCGGGCTCGGGGTGATCCTCGCACCATTGCCAGACGTTGCCGCCGAGGTCACAGAGTCCGTTCCGATCGCGGCCGAACGAGCCCACGGCGCTGGTGAATTCGTGGTCATCGACCCGCAGACGCTGATCGTAATTCCCGGCTCCGCGTGGCGGCGGCCACCCGGTTCCCCACGGATGGAGGTCGGAGGCCTCTCGACTCCGCTCTCGCGGGGTCGCGCCGATCTCGACGGGCATTCCCGCGGCGGCGCTCCATTCGCGATCGGTCGGAAGGCGATAGCGCTGCCGGGTTCCGAGCCTGCCGCTGGCCCGCTCGCGCGCCGTCAGCCACGCGCAAAACTCGTTCGCATCGCCCCAATGCACATTGACCGCGGGATGGCTCCCGGGCTGCCAGAACGAAGGGCGCGGCCACGCGCGATTCGTCGCGGCGGCGAACGCGGCATAATCCTCGACTCGCGTGGGCCAGCGTGCAACGAGCACCGCCGCGCCCGGGATGGGGACGAACTCCATTCCGAGACCGTTCCCGAACGGGGCGCTGCGCGTCACCTGGCAGAAATCGATCCCGTTCGCGCTGCTCACGCGGGGATCGGAAGCGGATGCGGGCGGGGCGAGCAGAGCCGCGCGGCGCCCGCTGAGATCGGGCAAGTTCGCCGCCCCCGCGGGTGCAGGAACGGGACTGAAGGAGCGGAGAAAATCGGCGCGCGTAGCGTTGCCCTCGAAGCGCGCGAGCGCGGTGTGGATGAGCGGATGGCGCGGGTCGAGCGCGTAAGCGTGGGCGAGGACCTCGGCGCTCGCGTCGGGTCGGATCAATCCATCGGCGGCGGTTCCCCTCGCTTCGTTCGCGAAGGGATGGACGGTCCGCTCGGCCGGCGGAGCGAGAAACCAGCGCGCGATCCGCGCGATGGGGGAACCGCGTTCCGCCGGCGATCCAGCTTGGACGAGGCGGGCGAGGGTCTGGCGGGTCGTCTCCTGCTCGCGGGCGGTTTCCGCGCGAAACGCGCCGGAGTCGTCGAAACGGCACGAGACGCGCCAGCGGAGGAAAAGCGGGAACCAGGTGGGCGCCCGCTCGGTGAGCTCGGGCAGGACCCAGACGCGGGCGATCTGATCGGTGGAAGCCGTGACGACGCGTTGGCCGTCGGCGCTGAAACTGGCATCGAGCACGGGACCCTCGTGACCGGAGAGCGACGCGAGGAGCGCGCCACTGCGCCGCTCCCAGACGCGCGCCGTCCGGTCAAAGGACGCTGTGACCAACCGGCTGCCGTCCGCGCTGAACGCGGCCGCGTGAACCGCACCCTCGTGGCCGGTGAGCGTCGCGGTCAGCTCACCGGTGGCCGCGTTCCAGACCCGCGCGGTCCGATCTTCCGAGGCGGTCGCGATGAGGGTGTCATCCGGACTGAAGTGAGCGCGCAGGACCGGTCCGGTGTGGCCGCGGAGCGTCACGAGCAGGCGGCCGCTCGCGATCTCCCAGACCCGCGCCGTGCCATCATCCGACGCGGTGACGATGCGCGTGCCGTCGCCGCTGAAATCCGCGTGGTTCACCGCCGCTTCGTGGCCCGCGAACGTCGCACGCAGGACACCGCTCGCGGTGTCCCAGACGCGGGCGATGTGGTCGACGTCCGCTGTCGCGAGCAGCATCCCATCCGCACTGAAGCTGGCGGCATTCAGTCCGAGCAGCGGACGTGCCAGTCGGACTCTGGCGCCCGCGTCGGCGGCGGAGCGGACCTGCAAAACGTCGTCCCAGGAGGACGTCAGCAGGCGGGTTTGGCCGGCGGCAGCCGTCGCCGTGAGAACCCGGTCATCGGGTGAGACGTCGGTCGCGATCAACCGTCCGCTCACCGCATCCCAGCGGCGGAACGTTTGATCATCAGCCAGCGTCAGGACTTCGCGATCGCCGGCGTCGAAGCGGGCGCTCTGCAGTCCCCCCTGGTGGCCGCTGATTTCGACGACCATGCTGGAGAGTCCCGTCTCCCAAACCCGCGCGGTCGCGTCGGTCGACGCGGTGGCGATCTGCTCGCCGTCGGCGCTGAAAACCGCGCTCTGGACCGCCCCGCCGTGACCCGCCAGCGTGGCGAGCAACCGGCCGCTGGCCGCGTCCCAGAGGCGCGCGGTTCCATCGTCCGAGGCGGTGACCACCCGCCGGCCGTCGTCGGAAAAATGCGCGCTCTTCACCGGTCCGTCGTGTCCGGCAAACGTGACGAGCAGCCGGCCGCTGACGGCGTCCCAGAGTCGCGCGGTGCCGTCGTCGGAGGCGGAGAGTACCCGCGTGCCATCGGGACTGAAGCTGGCGCCCAGCACCGAACGCCCGTGCCCTTCCAGAGTGGCGAGGGGATGTCCCGCGACGTCCCAGACCCGCACGGATTGATCCGAGGAAGCCGTCGCGACGAGGGTTCCATCCGGGCTGAAACTGACGCTGTGGACGGCGCCCTTGTGTCCGCCGAGCGTCGCGAGGAGCGCGCCGGTCTCCGCGTCCCAGACGCGAGCGCGGGTGTCGTTGGAGGCCGTGGCAATCCAGCGATCGTCCGGGCTGAACGTCCCCCCGTAGACGGTGCCGTCGGCGGGAAATTCTCGCAGCCGGGTGCCGAGCGCGGCGTCCCAGAGTTGCGCCTTCCGGTCTTCGGAGATCGTCAGCACCCGCCGGCCATCGTGGCTGAACTGCGCCCGCCGAAGCGCCGCGGCGTGCGGGAGCATGAGGAGCAACCGGCCGTCGGCCGCATCCCAGATCCGCGCGCTCTGGTCTTCGGAAGCGGTGACCACCCGCGCGCCGTCTGCGCTGAAGCGCGCGCTCTTCACCGGTCCCGTGTGTCCCGCGAGGGACGCGAGCAAGCGCCCGCTCGCGCGGTCCCAGATCGCGGCCGTGCCGTCTTCGGATGCGGTGACGAGGCGCGTTCCCGCGGTGTTGAAGCCGGCGAAATGGATCGCCTTCGTGTGGCCGGCGAGGGCGAACGTCGCGGGGCGCAGCCGCATCGCGTTCAACGCGCCGATCGCCGTCTGCGCCGCCGTGGCGGAGTCCGGATCATTCTCGAGCGCCCGGGCGAGCAGCGGGAACGCGCGGGCCTCGCGTCGCTGGCGGAGCAGGTTGAGCGCCTCCCAGACGTCGTTGCGCGCGGTGGTTTGGAGGAGTTCGACGCTGCGTTCGAGCGCCGACTTCGCGGCCTGCTCCGCGCGGCTGGCCCGGAAGTAGAAGACCGTCGAGATGACGCTCAGGACGGCGAAGATGAGCAGCAGCGTGGTCGTCGCGGTGGCGATGAGCCGGCGCCGGCGCCGGCGGCGGGCGTCGTCGCGCTGGACGAGCTCATCGAAGCCCACCCCCATCAAGGCGGCGAGAAGCTTCAGCCGCATGTGCGAGAGCACATGCCGGTGGGTTGCGAGGTCCGACTGCCGCGGCTCCCGCACGGCCAGCGCATCCTTGATCCGAACGTCGCCGGCGATGGGCTCCAGCGTCTCCTCCGACGCCGCTTCCGGATCGATTGCCGGCGATGCTTCGCGGAGCGCCGGGCAGAAGCAATCATCGGTGGGCGCGTAGCCGGTCTTGTTCCCAAGGGTGGCGTTTGGCTCGCCGTCCACGATCAGCGCGAGCACGCGATTCTTCCGGTCGGTCTGATTGAAGTAGCGGACCTCCTCGTTCACGTACTTCGAGGCGGCGGAACGCGGCGAGCAGATCACGATGAGGAAGCGCGACTGATCGAGCGCCGCGCGGATGGATCCGCCGAGGTCCGAGCTGATGGGCAGTTCCTTCTCGTCCTGAAACAACGGGAAGAATCGCTCCGGCATCGGCTCGCCCGTGGCCGTCCGCCGATCGCGAAACTCGACCGGGACGCGATACGTCTCGATCGCGCCGAGCAGCCACTCCGCCCACTGGATGCAATCCGTGCGCCCATCCTTCCGGGTGCGAAGATTATCCTGATGACTGTAGCTCAGGAACGCCCAGTATTTCTCACGGGGCGGCGCACCGGGTTCGTCGGGGGAAGGCATCGCGCGGATCGTGGTCGAAGCGGCTGCGCCTCCGCAGGCAGCCTCGGCCGATCCCGGCACGAATGCTGCCAGACCGGGACGCCAAAAAACAGGCAATTCCGTTGGCGGGAATCTGGCCCGCCGCCCGCCGCCCGGCAGCCGTCAGCGGGTCAGCTCGTATTGGATCGGCACGATTCTCGTGATGTTGTTTGGTGCGGGACTCGTGACCTGCCAATAGCGAAGCGCAAAGACGAGGCTGTTGAAATCGAGTAGGTCGGGTCCGACGCTCACCGTCATGGCTACGCGATGCGGGTACATTTGTCCTTTCCTGATCTTGAGCTCGACTCCTCCTCGCCCATCCTGCCGATAATAGCGGGCGGCGGCGGGATAGGGAGGTGTTGGGGTCCGCCACTGGCCCGGCGGCGTCGAGGAAGCCGGGCGCAGAGGACCAGGCAGCACGCGCTCGGCGTCCGTCACGCTCACGAGCCGGGGAACGATGATCAGGGGGAAGACGAGCACGCTCGTCCGGGAGGAGGCTCGAAGCGTCGCCTGCTGCTTGAGGAGCGAGCGGACGTAGTCGAAGGCGATCTGATCGATTGTCGAGTCGCCGGAGCCTTTGATGATTTTTGGCCTGACGTCCGTCCACTTCGGGGCAGCCGCACACTCGATCACGACCCGATGCTCCTCGCGCCCGCTGCCGGCGAGAACGATAACGCGATGGTCGAGAAAATCGGTCAGAGGAACGTGGATCCACTTGCCTTCGTAGGGGTCAGTTCCGGCCCCCTGAACATCCGCGGCGAGACTGATCGCGGCCGCGCTGATCAAGACCCAGAGCAGTCGGAGACGGAAGCGGCTGGATCCGGCGGCGACATCGCGAAAGGAGTGCGGTCTCATGAGCGGTTTCTGTAGGCGATGGAAAGGGATTCGCCTCGCTCAAACTTCGCCAGGTGCTCGGCGGCGCGTCTGGCCACCTCCGCATTTTTCGCGAGCGGGATCGCGGCTTTCTGCATGGCGATCGCGCGGACGAAGTCCCCATTTGCGGCGTAAGCCGCCGCCAGAGTGTCCATGTAGACACAATACTTTGCGTGAGCCGCGACGGCTGACTTAGCGAGCGCGAGGGCGCGGGCCGGATTTCGGATGCGCGGATTTGGGCTGACCGCCAGCTGCCACGCCAGCTCGTTCAGAGCAGCGGGTTCCCGGCTCCGCTGGACGAAGGCGTCCAAAAAGCGCCAGTGATCAAATTCGGACGTGTACTAGCTACCAGTTTCTAAGACCAAGT
Source organism: Chthoniobacterales bacterium (assembly GCA_038322235.1). Classification (GTDB taxonomy): domain Bacteria; phylum Verrucomicrobiota; class Verrucomicrobiia; order Chthoniobacterales; family SZAS-18; genus SZAS-18. The sequence goes on along the minus strand of JBBQFQ010000050.1, from coordinate 21,963 downwards.
CTCGATGATATTTCGCTGCGGGAGCCTTCTTGGAGCGCGCATAGGCGTCGAGGTCTGCGAAGCCCCCCGCGATGTTGCCACGCGCAAGACGAGCCTGGACCCGGTACCAGAGCGCGTCCTCCCGGCGCAGCCCTTGTTCGAGACAAGCCGTCGCAAACTGCTCGGTGCGCTCATAGTCCGCGCGGCGAAGGCTGTTCAAGCACTCCTTGAAGGGGTCCGGAATTTCCGCTGATCGCCCGATTTGACTCCAAAACAGACCGGCAAGGAGGAACAGGCAGACCCGCAGAGATGCCGCGCGAAAGGGAGCTGAAGGACGCACCACAGAAGTTAAGCATGCGGGCGGGGAAAGGTAACTCCGATTGCCCGACCGGAGAGAAAAGGAAGAGCGACGGTCCGCGGCGCGCCACCCGGACTACGCCGGCGCCGCGGCGGAAGTGATCTGCCGGATCGCGCTCTCGATCCGGCGGAGCAATTCGCGATCGGTGATGCGTCCGGCGGTGCGGGGATCCTGGAGATAAAAGCTGTCGAGCGCCGCGCCGTTTTGGGTCGCGATGCGCGAGGAGGCGACCCGCGCGCCGAGCCCGGCAAAGGCATCGAGTAGGTCGTAGAGCAGGCCGAGGCGATCCGGCGTCTGCACCTCGACGAGCGTGTACTCACTGGTGGACTGACTGGTGAGGACCACGCGGGTGGGGAAGTCGAGGCCCGGCAGCAGCGGCGCCCGCCGACGGCGGGAGCGCAGCCAGAGCGGGCGAAAGTCGAAGGGCTCGAGATCTTGCAACGCGGCGGCGAGGGTGACGCCGAAGGGTTTCTGGTCGCGCTCGTCCTCGACGACGCGAAACCCCGGGCCACAGACGCGGAAGAGATGGAAGGCGAGATGGTCTCCGCGGGGGTAGAGATCGGCGCCGAGGATGTTCAAGCCCGCGGCGGCGAACGATCCGGCGATCTTCGGGAGCAGATCGTTGCGGTCCCACGTCCAGATCCAGACCTCGCTGTGACCGCTCTCCGGCCGCGCGCGCCACGCGATCGCCGGAGCCAACGCCGGCGCGGGTTGATCCGACTCAAACTGCGCGAGGTAGCTGCCCATCAGGAGCAGATGCTCGGCGACCGCCCCCGCGGAAAACGCCTGGAAGTACCGCTCGGGCATGTGGAAAAAGTGGGCATCGATTTCATCGCGATAGGCCGGACCCAGCGTCCCGCGGATCTCATTCGCCGTTTGCTCGCGCCGCTGGTTCGCCAGGCGCGCGAAGTACTCGCCGTCCTTGAGGTATTGGGTGGCGGAGCGGTGCATCTGCCAGACGAGCGATTCCTTCCAATCGCTCCAATGCTCGTCGCCGGTCCCCTGGCCATCGGCAAGCGTGAGCAGCATCAACGAATCGAGCGCGGGCCGCGTCTTCACGATCTGGGCGAACTCGATGATCGTGGCGGGGTCATCGACGTTCCGCCTCTGAGCGGTGTTCGAGAGCGTGAGGTGGTGGTCGACCAGAAAGATGAGAGCGCGTCGCCGGTCCGGACTGAGCTGCAGGCGCGCCGCGACCTTTTGGGCGAAGAGCGCGCTGGCTTCGGAGTGATGCCGGGCGGCGGTGGCCTTCCCGGTGTCGTGCAGCAGGATCGCAAGGTAAAGCGTCCCCGGATCCGCGAGCTCCTCGAAGAGCTTCCGGTACTCGGCGAGACGGGAGTCGGTCGACGTCAGCAGCCGATCGAGCTTCTCCAGACACACGAGCGTATGCTCATCGGTCGTATAGCGGTGGAAAAATTCGTGTTGGACGAGACAAAAGAGCGCGCCGAACTCGGGCAGATAGCGGCCGAGGACGCCAGCCTCGTGCATCCGCCGGAGGATGCGGGCGACCTGTCCGCGATGGTCCAGAATGGCGAAGAAGACCTCCCGCGCAGCCCGGGAGTATTGGTAGGTCCGATTGACGAAGCTGAGCTTCCGACGGATGAGTTGAAATAGCTCGGGGCTGAGATCCTCCTCCCGCGTCTGGGCATGGTGAAATACCCGGAGCAGCCGGACGGAATCCCGCTCGAAGACGTCCCGGCTGGCTGGGTAAATGAGTCCGTTCCGACTAAAAAATCCGTCGAAGACCTCCTCGGCGAGCGGAAGCGGAGGCCGCGGGTCCGGGCCCGCGGGATCGACGAGCGCACTCCGGCGGAGCTCCCCAAACAACTCGGTGGTGATGAGGTGGAGGTTGCGCGCGTGACCGTAGTAATCCTTCATCAGCGCCTCGTTGCGCCGCAGGTCGTTCGTCTGCGGGTAGCGCAGCAGGGTCGCGATCTGGGGCTGATGGTTCAAGGTCAGGGTGTCGGCCGCCCGGCCGTCGAGGTAGTGCAGCTCGGTGCGGGCGCGGAGGAGAAAATCGCGGGCGGAATTGATGAGCTTCCATTCGCTCAGCTCGAGCAGCTCCGCGCCGACGAGCGCCCGCATCCCATCCCGGCGGACCGCCTGACGAAATGGAGTGAAATGCGCGGTCCAGAGGACGTTGTGGTAGTCGCGCAGCCCGCCTGGGCTCCACTTCACCTGCGGTTCCTGAAGGAAGACCGTCGGGCCGTATTTTTTCATTCGGGTCGCCGTGTCTGCGACCCGCCAGTCGAAGTATTCCTGACCCCGCCCGTGCACGCAAAGCCGTTCGAAGGTCTGATCGAAGAGATCGAAGAGGGCGCGATCGCCAGAGAGGAACCGTGCCTCCAGCAGCGAGGTTTTGAAGATGAGGTCGGCATTCGCGTGTTCGGTCACCCCGGCGAGCGAGCGCGTGGAATGTCCGACCCGGAAGCCGAGGTCCCAGAGCTGGTAGAGAATCCGCTGAACCGTTTCTGCCGCGGCGGGCGGTGGGTCATCGCCGGTCCGTCCGTGCAGGAAGAGAATGTCGATATCACTCTGTGGACAGATTTCCGCCCGCCCGTAGCCGCCGAGCGCGATGAGTGCGAGCGGTACCGGTTCGCTCCCGGGCTCGAGCTGCAGGGCCTCCTCGAACAGATGGATGAGGAGAACGTCGGTCATCGCCGCGCGCCGCTGCGCGACCCCCCAGCCGCCTTCGCCGGCACGATGCTGGAGCCGCAGGCGAAACTCCTCGACCTTCAGGAAGCGCCGGGCGCGGACGAGCGCGGGCTCGCTGGACCCGGGCGCGTTGAACTCGCGCGCGGCGTGCGTCCGGACCTTGTCGAGGTGATCGGTCATGGTGGGAGGCTACCATTCCTCCTGCACGAGGGTGACTCCGGCTGGATCCAGCAGGGCCGCGAGCAATTCCGCGATGGTTCGTTCGCCTCCGGGCAGGATCCGGTCCGGAGCGATCGCGGCGAGCGGAGCGAGGACGAAGCGGCGCTGATGCAGGCGGGGATGGGGGATGACGATTTCCTCGTTCCGCAGCGCGAGGTTGCCGGCGTAGAGCACGTCGAGATCAATCGCACGGGCGGCATTTCGGGGATGCTTCGAGGGCCGACCGAGCTGGACTTCGAGCGCCAGCAGCGCGTCGAGCAGGGTGACGGGATGGCCTTCGTATTCGAGTTCGAGGACGGTGTTGAGGAACGGGGGCGAACCCGGATCGCAGCCCACGGGATCGCTCTCGAACACCGGCGCGGAAACGAGCGGATCACGCACGCCGGGCAGATGCCGGATGCGCTCGCGCGCCTCGCGCAGGCGGGCGAGGCGGTCGCCGAGGTTGGAGCCGAGGCCGAGGCCGGTGCGCATGGTGCGCGGAGTCTCGCAAACGGCGCTCCAGACACAACCGGAAGGATGTGGCTCCGCGAGGTTTCGTCGATCCCGTGGCGAGATTCAGCGACGAACGGGAACCTTCGCCAGCACTTCGGACTTCCCGCAGCCGCAGCCTCCCCCGCAACCGCCCGAGCCGGATCGCGTGAGCCGACGGACGGCATTCCAGCCCAGCACGCCAACGGTAGCGAGTACGATCGCGAGGGCGGAGATCGACTGCCAGTCAGGGAATTTCACCTGGAAGTCTCCCTCGCTCAGCCCGCATTGCCAAGGGCGGATGACGCATTCGGCCGATCCGGAACTATTTCGCGCCGATCGTCTTTTTCGCCTCGGTCAGCAGATCCGTCTTCACCCAATCGACGGCGCGGGGCGCCTTCGAGCTGCCCTGATCGAGCTTTGCGACTCCGAACTTCACCATGAAATCCGTCGTGATCTGAATGTGCTCCACGGTGATGTCGTAGGTGAACGGGGAGTTCGCGATCGCGTCGTGGTATTCCTCCGGCGTGATCTGCCCCTTGAACATCTGTTCGCGGACGTATTTCTCGGCGAGGTCGGGCTTGTCGATGAAGAGCTTTGTCGCTTCCACAAAGCACTTCAGGATCCGCGAGGCGAGATCCCGGTTGGCGTAGACCTTTTCCGTCATCACGAGCGCCCGGACCGGCTCGCCCATTTCGGTGTCGTAGGGTTTGAGCAATTCGCGGCCCCAGCCTTTCGCGATCGCCTGAGAGCTCTGGGGCTCGCTCTGGCACATCACGTCGATGCTCTTCTGACTCAGGGCGCCGTTCAGATCCGCGTACGCGAGGTAGATGATCTGGACGTCCTTGTCGCCCTTGTCCGACCACGTGAGGTTAAATTTCGAAAGCTCGGCGAGGAGAGCGAGTTCCTGCGCTCCGCCCCGCGCGACGCCGACCTTTTTGCCTTTCAGGTCGGCGATGCCTTTAATCGGGAGGTCGGGGCGGACGACGATGCGGATGCCTCCCCTGGCGAACCCCGCCACGACGAAGACCGGACAGCCCGCGGCCCGCCCGGCGATCGCGCCGTCCGCCGCGCTCGCGGCGAGATCGACCTCACCCGCGATGATGCCGGGAATGATATCGACTCCCTTGGCGAAGACCCGTTCCTCGATTTTGAGATTATATTTCGGGCCGAGCTCCTTCATGTAGGAGACGGCGCCGTAGTGCGCAAACTTCAGGTTGCCCAGCTTGACGACGTCCTGGGCGGAGACGGGGCCGGCCAGAAATATTCCAGCCGCGGCAAGGAGGGTGGGGAGGAGGTTTCTCATGGTTCTGGGAGTTTCGGGAGCGGGACGGTGGCGGAGCCCGCGCCGTCAATCCATGCGGCGAGACCAAATTTGCAAACCCAAATCTCGGAGGTCGAGGGAAAAGCCGGGAGCGGACGATGCCGAGCGTAAAAGGCCGACGATGACAGCCTGATTGAAGATTTTGCGTAATATTTGAAAGATAAATGCGTGTTATACATCAGAGGATAGCGCCCACCTATGCCCAGTCGAGCGCACCTGCTCCACTCCCTGCCGCAAGTCGAAGCCGGACATTTCTTCGGTGAAATGATCGCGTGGCTGGAGGCTGGCTTGCTGCCTCTGCCGGAAGGATTGAACGCGGCCGAACGATTCAACCTGCTCTGGGCGGAGCATCTCGATTGCCGGGTCGAGGTCAGTGACTTTATCGAGGCCTGCCTGAATCCGAACCAAGACATCGACCTGGTCTTTCGTACCCGATCCCAACGGCAGCTCTACCTGCGGTTCACCGGCGCGATCTCGCTCCTGCAGGACCGGGAGAGCATCCGGTCCCGCCTTCTCAGCGTGGCGCTCTCGGGGGCAGAGTCCGGACAAGTGGCGATCCGGATGCTGACCTTGCAGCTTTGGCAGACCGACGCCTGGCCCCGCGTCTGGATTGCCTTGCGCGCCCAGCACGGGTTGATCCCGGTCACGGAGACGCGAGCGGCCGGCAGTCGGGATGAGACCAGGTCAGCGCGACAAGGAGAACGTCAGGCGGAGGATCGGGGGTGACCCGCTGGGTGGCAGCTGGATGGCGGCGGAGGCGCTGATCCGTCGGACGATTTCACGGCTCACGGCAAGCGGCAGATCTTTCGCGGAGTCGCGGAACCACCAGCGCACGTCGAGGCCCGGATCCCCGGCAAAAATGAATTCGATGACGACCGCGTCGAGATCGTGCGGAGTTCGTCCTTCCCCAAGGACGGCCCCGCGGAAGTGCACGCGTCCGCCCGTCCGGGCGCGGCTCGTGACACTGCGCGCAAGGTGCGCCATCCAGCGCGGCAGAAGGGGGACATTCAGCGCGCCGAGGCTGGGAGGGCACGGATCGACGTGCCACTCGCTCCCGCGAAGCGCGGCGGAGCATTCTTCCCGCAGGGTGGCGACGGGGAGCGGAGGGATGCGGGGGACGAGTTGCTGCTTCCAAGCGGCAAATTCATCGAGGCACTCCCCGAAACGCTGCGCACTCCCCGAGAATTGAGTGACGATGGGGGCGAGGTCCGAAGTCGCGGGGGTCTCGTCGGCGAGGATTGCCGAGAAACCGTAAAACGCGGAGGCATGGTTGGCCAGGTCGTGGAGGAGGCGCGAGGCAAGAATTCCCAATTGTTCGTGCGGCGAAAGGGGTTCGGGGGCGGGGGAATCAGCCATCGGAGGAGGCGCAGCATGCCGTGCACGTGGGCTCGTGCTCAAACTATTTCGAGCCCGCCAATCCTGCGCGACCCCCGGAGAAATTTGCGTTCCCTAGGCGGATCGTGCGATGAGTGGCGTGCGAAATGCGTCTGGAATCGCCCGTCGGCTCGGATAAAGCCGCGGTTTTCCCCTACGCCATTCCACCTATGCGAGCCTGCCCAGAGACAGAACAAGGGCCCGCGGCGGCGCCCTGTGAGGAGGCGCCGCGGCGGCCGTACGTTCGAAGCATCTTCCTTTTCGGTCTCATCGCCGCGCTGGTGGGGTCGGGTGGGTGGACGCTGCTGCAGGCGAGGCGCGCAGCGGCCGAGGCCCCGCCGGACCCGCTCGCCATTCCGGAAGTCACGGTCGCCGTCGCAAAGCGGGCGGCTGCGCCAGTGCCCTACCAGACGGTCGGCGACATCGTCCGCGAGGGCGAGGCGATGACCGCGAAGCTCCTGGTGGAATTGCCGCTCCCCGTAGGCCGCAATTACTACAAGGTGGCGACGGCCGAGTTGCGGGTGCGCGCGCTCGACGGCCGGATCTTCGAGGCGACCGCGGTCGGCGCCCGGGAAGCTTCTGATCGCGTCGTGATCGAGTTCGACTTTCCGGTGGGCACGGCCCTGTCGCTGCGTTCCGGCAAGGCGGACGTCATTCTGACGCCGCCGGGCGTTCCGGTCATTGTTCCGATGACCGCGATTGTCCAGCGCGAGGGGAAGTCCTGCATGGCTCTCGTCAACCCGAACCGCACGCTGCGATGGATCGAGGTCGATGTGGGCCGCGATCTCGGGTCCCAGAGCGAAGTGATGTACGGGCTCGAAGAAGGTGCCGTCTACGTGCAGCGCGCGGATGCGACGCTCGCCGAGGGGAGGACGCTGCGAGTGGTCAAGCCCTGAGTCGCGTCGCTTGGGATACGATCAGAGTCGGGGACGGCGGCCGCGCACCATCTCGCGGCGGCTCTTTTCCAGCGCCTCCAGCTTCGTCACCTGCTCTGGGGTGAGAATCGGGCGCAGCTTGTCATTCAAGGTCTGCATCGCCCGGAGAACACGCTCGTCCGCTTCCGTCCGCAGGCGCTGCAAATCTGTCGCGGCCTCGTCGGCGATGGGGTCGAGCGCTGCGGTCTGTTTCGCGTCGAGCGAGAGTTCCTGGGTCAGGCGCGTCTTCAGGTGGGCCGCGAAGTCGCCGCCATGCGGACCCCAGGGTCCGCGACGCCCGATCGCGCGCGGCAGGTAGACGCCGGTCACGATCCCGGCGCCAAAGATGACGACGAGCGCGACAATCAGCTTCCAGCGAGAAACCTGAGTCATGGTTGGAGAGCGAGTAGCGTGGATGATTCGCCGAGGTCGAGGAATTCCGACTCCGCCGCGTAAGTCTGCGTCTGGGAATCCGCCAGTCCGGTGAGGTTCAACCCGAGAACCACGAGCATGAGCGTGAGCGCCAGGGCGGCCCCACGGACGAGGAGCGCGTCGAATGCGAATTCCCGACGGAGGTGCAGCGAGCCGGTGCTTCGCCAGGCGCGCACGATGTCCGCCTCGCTCTGGGGGGAGAGCGCGGTGAGGTCTTTGGCGGGGGCGGCGGCCGCGTGCTTCAGCAGACGAGCGAGCGGATCATCGGACGAGTCCATGGCAGTTCTTCCTTTTCGAGTTGTTTGAGAGCTTTCTTCATCCGTTGCCGGGCCCGAAACGCGCGGACCTTCACTCCGGCATACGTCCAGCCGGTGAGCGTTTTGATCTCCTCGATCGAACGCTCCTCGAGGTGCAGGAGTTGCACGACGAGCCGGTCGGCGGGCGGCAACGCCTCCAGCAGGCGCGTCACGAGCTCGCGCGAACCAGTCGCTTCTGCAGCGTCGGCCGCCTCGGTGGCGGACTCAGCCCGCTCGAGCGCGTTGCGTTCGGGATCAGTGAGATCCGCCCAGCGCCACTCTGGTCGGGATTTTTCCGCGCGGAGTGCTTTCAGACAGGTATTCACCGCCACGCGGCTTACCCAGTGCGTGAGCGGGACGCGACCGGAGTATTGGTGCAAATTTTGGAAAACCTTGATTAGGATCATCTGAATGAGGTCCTCCTCCGCCGCGCGACGGGGGAGGTGCGAGCGCACGATGCGGGCCACGAGGGGCTGGAGCCAGATGATCATTTCGCGCGCCGCGTCCTCGTCGCTGCCCCGACGGATCCGCTCGAGGCAGCCCTGCCAGTCAAAATCAGGATCGAGGTCAGACATGGGCGTACGTGCGAGCCTATTGATCCCTCAGACCGCCGGAAGGTTACACCGAAATATTTTTCACGATTTCGCGCAACCGGACGGCCCGAGGTGGGATCAATCTCGTCGAAGCCCGGCATCCGCCGCTTCCAAAAAAGAAACAAGCCAAGCAAACGAAAGACATGAAGAAGAACTCAATGATCCTCGCGCTCAGCGCCGCTGCGGCGCTCGGCATCGCCGGACTCGTCGCCGCCCAGGGTCATGGCGGACCATGCGGTCCGATGGGCCACGGCCGGGGCGGCAGTCCGCTCGAGCACCTCAGCCGCGTCCTCGGTCTCACCGACGCGCAAAAGACGCAGATCCAGCCCATCGTCGACGCTGCCAAACCCCAGTTCCACGCCATCCATCAGGACGCCCACGCCAAGGTGAAGGCCTTGATGGCTGAGACGATTACGAAGGTCACCCCTTATCTCACGCCCGACCAGCAGCAGGAGCTCGTCGTGATCCGGCGCCACATGGATCGCCGCGTCGCGGCGCGTGACGCTGCGGCCAAGGATGGCCAGCCGCCCGAGCGCTGGGGTCATGGCCGCCACGGCGGCCCCGGCGGGATGGGTGGCGACCCGCTCGCTCACTTCGCTCGCGCGTTTGGGTTGAGCGAGGCGCAGCAGGCGCAGGTCAAGCCGATCTTCGACGCCGCGGCGCCGCAGATGAAGGCGATCCGGGACGACGTCCACGCCAAGATGAAGTCCGTCATGCAGGACACGATCTCGAAGATCAAGCCCGCGCTCACGGCCGCGCAGCTTGAACAGCTCTCGACGCTCCAGCAAAAGATGGAGCAGATGCGCGCCGCTCGGGGGGCCGGCAAGGACGTCTGATTTGTCAGTGAAGGTGCAGTGCAGGCAGGCAGGTCAACGGGGGCCGTTCCGCGCAAGCGGAGCGGCCCCTTCGCTTTTCCAGCCTTTTCGCCGTTCGGGCGAGTGCCCCGTTCTGGTTGATGCCCAGCCTCGCCGCGATACCCTTCGCCGATGAACTGCCGCCGCTTTGCCCTCCTTGCGGTCGCGCTGCTCTCACCGGCCCTCGCGCTCTGCGCGACCGAACCCATCGAAATCGAGGTGCCGTATTTCACGCCCGTGAAGGTGCGTGAATACGGAGGCCTGAATCGCGATATCGTGATCGAGAGTGATGATCAGTCGTCCATTCGGATGTCGATCGTCGACCACACAAAAACGGTGCTCCGCCAGCGTTCGACGTATCGAGTCCAACTCGACGGACAATATCTGCGCCTCTACGGGGGCTACGATCGCATCCCTCTCATTCGTCCGCGCAACATTCCGAAGGAGGGCGGCGAAAATGCTCCGGGCACCCTGCAAAAGCTCTACCGGCTTTACCGCGACCGCACCGGGGTAGCGGTCTACTTCCGCGACACGCTCGCGACCGCGCAAGGCAGCGTCCGGCTCCGCATCATTCCTGCCGTGCGTCCGACCTCCCGCTAGCCCCCATGGCCCGCTGGCAAATCTACGCCCTGCTCTCGGCCGTTTTTGCCGGGTGCACGTCGGTGCTCGCGAAGGCGGGGTTGCGGGAGGTAACGGCCGACTTTGGTCTCGCCGTCCGAACGCTCGCGGTCTGCGTGCTCGTGCTCGCGGTCGCCCTCAGCGGCGGCGATCTCCCGAATCAATGGCGGGCTCTCTCGATGCGCAGCCTCGGCCTGCTCGTCCTTTCCGCCATCACCACCACTTGCTCGTGGGTGCTGTACTACCGCGCGATGAAGGAAGGGACCGTGACGTTCGTGAGTCTGATCGACAAGGGCAGCATTCTCGTGACGCTCGCGCTCTCCATCGCGCTGCTCGGCGAATCGTTCTCGCTCCGCACTGCCATCGGAGCGGGCCTGATCGCGGGGGGCGTGCTGGTCCTCTCCTGGAAATGACGGGCCGCCGCTTGGCGCTCGATCAATTTGACGGGTGATCACCGGAGGCGGTCTTCGGGCCGAAATACGATGCGACGTATAAACCCAGCATGCGCTTCACCTCAGTCCGCAGCAGTTCCTGCGATGCCGGGTCGAGCGTTCGCGTGTTCGCGATCAGAACTTTGCTCGTCTCCGTGATCATGCGGAGACAAATCCGCCGCTGCTTCTGGGGCACCTCGGGGTACGCTTCGGCCAGCAGCCGGTCGAGCGGTTCCATGATTTCGCGCTCCAGCTGATGCGAAGCGTCGTCGGCCGGCGCATCGTCAAGCTTCGTGGCGGAAAAGAGGTAGCTGAAACCAGGGGTTCGGCGCTGCACCTCCTCAATCCCGTCGATGAACAGATTCACGAGCGCGATCGTGGATCGTCGGGCGGTTTCGAGATTGAAGATCTTTCCGAGAGTCCGGGTGACCTCCACCCGAAAGGAGTCGGCCAGGCGCGAGAGCACCGCCGCCTTGTTGGGGAAAAACTGGTAGAGCGACCCGATGGACGTTCCGGCCCGGCGCGCAATCGCGTTCGTGGTGAGCGCGCCATAGCCGACCTCCTCAAGCAGCTTTCCGGCGGCATCGAGGATGGACGCCACGCGCTGCTGGCTGCGCTGCTGCTGCGGCTCTCGGCGGGCGGCGGACGCATTGGCCGTCGACGAAGGCGCTTCGGCGGTTTGTTCAGGGTCGCTCATCGGGGGGACGGAGGGGCGGCAATGTTTAGCACATGGTAGCGGAAAGGGAAGGCGCGGGCAGAAGCATCAACTTTGGAAGAAAAACTTTCATTCGTAAGCCGTGAACCCGCAGTGAAATACATAGAATTACGAGCGATCGCTCACATTTTCTTTTGACAATGTGAGCGATTGCTCGTCTATTTGGAACGTGAGCGAAAGCTCATAGTTCTGGCGACGACATCGGCGATTCCATCGCTGGGCCGGCTGGCCAGCTCCACAGCGAACCAACCAAACCAAGCAAAACCAAATCAAATGAACTACCTCAACACCACGCAGACCGTTATCGAGAACATCGCCGCCGCGCAGAAGCATTTCATCGACGGCGTCGTTGCAAGCACCAAGACGTTCACGGCCACGTCCGACCGCACTCCGCTCTTCCGCGGTTTGAAGACCACCGAAGGAATCCTCCTCTCGGGGATCAACGCGGGCTCCGAGCTCGCCAACTCCCTCGCCGCGACGATCACGAGCATCGACAATCTCCCGGCCCCGGCCGCGAAGGCCACGAAGCGCGTCCAGGATTTCGCCCAGAAGGTCTATGACGTCGAAGGCAAGCTCGTGAAGAATACGTTCGCGACGATCGAGCGCTACATCCCGGCAACGGGCGAAGGCTCGTTCCTGAATGCGCTCAAGACGCCGGTCCAGACGGTCCTCGACCTCTCGAAGAAGGCGATCGAGTTTCCCGCGAAGGCGTTCAAGGCGTTCACCGCCAAGACCGAGACCGCCGTCGCGACCGCCGAAGCCAAGGTTGAGGCCGCGGTCGAGAAGACCGAAGACGCCGTGAAGGAAGTCGCCGCCAAGCTCGAAAAGAAGGCCGCGAAATAATTCTGTCAGCAGAAACCAAGTTTCACGGGCAACCGGGGCAGCGAAAGCGGCTCCGGTTGTTTCGCGTTCGGGAATGAACGTTCGAATTCCCCTCAAGCCCGGGCGATTGTCGGGCTGATCCCATGGCAGAATCCGTCGAAAAGGCTTCGAAGCGCGCGGCCCTGCGCCAGCTTCGGATCATCGCGACTGGTCTGCTCGTCGCGATGAGCGTGATCTACGCGGTGGCGCGCACATTCGAGCCGCGGGCTCCCTGGATCGGATTCGTTCGCGCCTTTGCGGAGGCGGCGATGGTGGGAGCGATGGCGGACTGGTTTGCCGTGGTGGCACTCTTTCGGCATCCGCTCGGCCTCCCCATCCCGCATACCGCAATCATCCGGCGAAAGCAGGCGGAGGTCGGTCAGGGTCTGGGCGGCTTCATTGTCGAAAATTTTCTGACCCGCGACATCGTCGGCCGCCGGCTCGCGAAGATCGACCTGACGGGCGCGGCTTCCGCCTGGCTCGTGGATCACGCGGACACGCTGGTGGAAAAGATTCTGACGTTTCTGCCGCGGCTGCTCGATGCCGTGGACGATGAGGATGTCGCGCGCGTGGTTCATACGCAGCTTCTGGAACGTGTCCGGGCGGTGCCCGCAGCGCCCGCGTTTGGGAAGGCGCTCTCGCTGCTTTCATCCGGGAGCAAGCACGAAGTGCTCCTCTCTCAAATTCTGCAGTTCGGTGGTTCGTTGGTCTCTGATCACCGGCATCTGATCGAGCGCGGGATCGAAAAGGAGCTGCCGATTCCGGAAAAGGTCGGACCGGTCTCGCTCGTCGGCGTGCGGCACCTCGTCTCGGCCTACATCTCGAAGAAGGTCGTGCTCAATTTGCTCACGACCCTCGACGAGATCGGGGACAATCCAGACCACCCCGTGCGCGCCGAGTTCGGACGCCGCCTCTCGAATTTCGTCGCCGATCTCGAGTCCTCCCCGGAATACCTCGCCCGCGGCGAGGAGATCAAGACGGAGCTCCTTGAAAATCCGGCAGTGCAGGACTATGCCGGCAGCGTTTGGGCGCAGTTAAAGGCGGCGATCATGCGTGACATCGCCCGTCCCGAGTCGGCGATCCGAACGCAGCTCGCCAGTTTGCTCCGGAGCTTGGCGTCCGCAGTGCACGATGACGGGCAGCTCCGCGGAAAGCTGAACGACGGCCTCCGCAACGCCGTCATCGATTTCGTCGAGCTGAATGGCTCGGATATAGGCACGCTGATCGAGGAGACGGTCCGCAGTTGGGACGCCGACGAACTCATCGACAAGCTGGAGGTCGAGGTCGGTCGCGACCTGCAATTCATCCGGCTGAACGGAACGGTCATTGGTGGGGCGATTGGCGTGTTGATCCATGTCGCGGAGATCCTAATCTGGCGCTGAGCCGATGCGCGCTCCGCGCAAACCGGCCGCACGCTGCGCCGTTACTCGGCCCGAAGTTGGGCCAGCATTCCCTCCTCCTCGGGAAACCAGATCCCCTGCGGGACCTTCAGCGCGATCGCACGCGCTTCCGCCTTCCGCCCGAGGGCTGCGAGGCACGCCGCGCGCTCCAGCTGGACGGGCTCCCGAATCGCGCTGACGGGATCGAGGGCATCGAGCACGCGAAGTCCATCCCAGGCGCGGCCAGCGAGACGCAGGGAGGTGGCGTAGGTTGCGGCGAAGTCGGGGTTGAGTGGTTCGCCCGCGAAATTTTGGAGCGCGAGTTCAGCCGCCCGCGCCCTTTCCTGGCCGCGCAGGAGGGCCGCGCCCACGAAGTCGTTCCGGATGCGCGGCGTGTTCACCCCGGCCGCGAGGAGCGCTGCGCAAGAAGCCTGCACCGCACTGCTCCGGCGCGCGGTGATTCCGGCGCCGTGCCATTCTTCGAGCAGAGCGCGATCATTCGGCCGCCGGAGGGCGAGCCGGGGGTAGAGAGCGAGCGGCTCCTCGGTCCAGTGCCACCGGCGCGCGAGCCCGAGGAGCCGCGCCAGGCTTTCCGGATCATCGCCAGCCCGGCGTTCCGCGCGGCCCCAGAGCTCGGCGCGCAGCGGCGGATTCTCCTCCCGCTCCGCCAGTCGCGCCCGATAAGCGTCAGCCTCGTGCTCGGCTCCCGTCCAGTCGCCGGAGCGGAGGATCTGCCGAAATTCGGTCCTCGTTCCGGGGGCGGATTCCCAGAGCCGCGCCAGGATCGGCGTGAGGATCCGGGAATCCCTCGTTTCCGGTGGCAGCTCGGCTGCGATGGTGAGGGCCTCCGCGCGTCCGTCGGACCGCTCAATCAGCTGCGCGAGATAGAACGCGAGTGAACCTCGATCCCGCGTGATCAAGGCGTTGATCCGCGCCCGCAGAGCCGCGCGGGGGGCCGGATCATCCCGTTCCTGAAGCAACGAGGACAGTCGCAGCAGGTCCTCCACGCTGGCGTCTGGCGCCGCGGCGAGTGCTTCCGCCTCGAGGCGGGCGCGCGAAAAATCGCCCGCTTTTTGATGCGCCCCAACGAGCAGCAGCCGCGCGGGCCGACCAAAGAGGAGATCGGCCTGCAGACCTTCGAGCAACGCGATTCCCTTGCGGACCTCCTCCAGATTCCCCGCGAGGAGCAGACGGCCCAGGACCCAGCGCGATTCGAGTTCGGCGGGCGCGAGGCGCATGGCCTCGCGGAGGGAGACCACCGCGCGCGGGGTGTCGCCCACCGCCACGGCGAGCAGGCCGGCGGCGAGACGGCCGCTGGCTCCAGCCCGGGTGGTTTCGGTGCAACGCGCGAACAGCTCGCGCGCCTCGATCCCGCGATCCAGCCGCGCCAACGCGAGGACGAGTTCGATCCGATACCCTTCATCGGTGGGAAACCGCGCGCAGAGCGCCGACCAGGCCGCGATGGCCCGCTGAGGTGCGCCTGCAGAAAAAACCCTCGCTTCGGCCACCGCGGCGAGCGCTTCAGCCGGCGCGAGGGCGAGTGCCGCCCGGGCCTTTTCATTTGCGCGCTTCCAATCGCGCGCGTCCGCTGCGACCAGCGACTCGCGGGCGAGTCCCCTCGCGTGCGAGGTCCGGATCGCCTGCGCCACCGGTCGGGCGGCGACGAGAAGAATGAGTCCCAGGGGAATTCCGAAGAAGATCAAGCCTGCCAGATGGCGCAACCGCCTGCGCTGTTGCCTTGCCATTCCCGCGTCGACGGGAATCCGTTTAAACGAGCGCGGCAGCAGGGGAAGTAGCAGCGCGGCGAGTCGATTGAGCACGCGGACGAATCGATGCGAGTCAGGCGGCGCGCAAACCGCGAGGCCGTTCCCGGCGACTCACGGAGCGATTGTCGGAGAGCCGGATGCGGCAAAACCGCTTGTCCGGTTTGATGAGGGGCGGGTCCGTGGCCGCAGCCCGAGCGTCACGAGGACGAAAGAAATTCGCGAACCTCAGCGGATGCGGCCGGGAGGCGGGTGAGGAGAAAGAGATGTCCGCAGTCGTAGGTCACGAGCCGCGCATTGGGCAGCAGTGCCTTCAACAGTTTGGCGTTGGCGAGGGGCACGAGCGGATCGTCCTCGCCTGCGAGGATGAGCGTCGGCTGTCGGATGCCGCGGAGCCAGTGGGCGCTCGTCCAGCCAGCGCCGGCGAGCATCTGAAAGGAGAATCCGGCCGCGCTCGAACCCGTGAACCATTCGGAAAACTCGCGCGCGAGCCCGGGGATGCGGCGGAAATCTCCGCCGTAGATCGTGCCGGCGCCGCTGCCGGATTTCCGGCCGGGCCGCAGGTGCTTCAGCGGTCCCGCCATTTCGAGCACCGCCGAAAGTTCGCCCGGGAAGGCCAGAGTGCCCGTGGATGTCGCGGCGAGCACGAGGCGCCGGACGCGCTTGGGATACCGATGGGTGAACTCCTGCGCGACGGCGCCGCCCCAAGACAGGCCGAAGACATCGACCTCGCCAAATCCGGTCCGGTCGCAGAGCTCATTGGCCATGCGGGCGAGACCGGAGAAACGATACGGCCAGGTCGGCGCGGGCGATCCTCCGATTCCCGGTGGATCGAAGCGGAGCGAAGGAATCTGCGGGCCCACCGCATCGAGAAATGGCGCCAGCAATTCGAGACTCGCCCCGATGCCGTTGAAGAGCAGGAGCGGAGTCCGCCCCACCTCTCCGCTGCGCCCGGCCACGCGCAGAGTGGCGTCAGCCGTCTTGACGAAGCTGACGACGTCGGAAGATGTCATGGCGTCAGGCGGATGTGCCCCAGGGGTCTCGTGCTCCCCGGGGTCCGATCACTCCCTTGGCGGGGGCTCGAGGCTATGGCTCAAACACGTACGAACCCGGAGCATCGATCGTCGCTGGATTTTTCGCGCTGCCCTGGATGGGGGGAGCGTCGATCCGGGGACCAGAGCGCTGGTTCAGCCAATGCACCCAGTAGAACCACCACGAGTCCTCCCGCTTGATTGCGCCTTTCCGCCATTCGAGCGGGTCGGCGGGAAGTTTGGAGCTCGTGTAGTAGGTGGCCTTGGCGTTGCCCGGCGGATTGAGGATGCTCTGAATGTGCCCGCTGTTTGAAAGCACGAACTCGGTCTTGCCGCCGAAGAGATGGACCGATTTGTAGCAGCCATCCCACGGGGTGATGTGATCGGTCACGCCGCCGACGCTGAAGACGTCGCACTTCACGTCCTTGAGGTTGACCGGAAGACCGCGGACGTCCATGCGCTTGCCCGAGACAAGAGGGTTCTCCTTGAACATGGTGAGCATCTCCCCGTGCAGCCGCGCGGGCAGGCGCGTGGTGTCGTTGTTCCAGTAAAGGATGTCGAACGACGGCGGCTCATTGCCGAGCAGGTAGTTGTTCACCCAGTAGTTCCAGATGAGGTCGTTCGGCCGCATCAAGGCGAAGACCTTGGCCATGTCTTTCCCTTCCAGGACCCCTTGGGTGTGCGAGCGCCGACGGGCCGCCTCGATGGACGCTTCCGTGGCGAAAAGTCCGAGGGAGTTTTTCGTCGTCGCGTCGAAGACGCTGACCATGAGCGAGACCGAGTTCACCTTCGGCTTGTTCGCGGCGGCGAAGTACGCCAGGAGCATCGCGATCGTGACGCCGCCAGAGCAGGCGCCGGCGATGTTGCAGTCCGGGCTGCCGGTGATCTCGAGGACCGCGTTGATCGCCTCTTCCAGTTTCTCGATGTAGTCGTTGAAGCCCCAGTCGCGATGCTCGACGGTCGGGTTCCGCCAGGACACGACGAAGGTCGTGATTCCGTGGTCGACGAGAAACTTCGCCACGCTCTTTTCCGGGGAGAGATCGAAGACGTAGAATTTGTTGATCTGGGGCGGCACCACGAGCAGCGGACGCGCGCGGACCTTGTCGGTCGAGGCCTGGTATTGGATCAGTTCGATCAGGTCGTTCTTGAAGACCACCTTGCCGGGCGTGAGAGCGAGGTTCTTGCCGACGGTGAAGGCGCTCTTGTTCACCTGCGAAGGCCAGCCCTCGTTGTAGATGACGTCGTTGATGAGATTGCTCACGCCCTTCACGGCGCTGGCGCCCCCGGTCTCGAGGAAGCGGCTGATCGCCGTGGGATTGATCAACGTGTTCGTCGGCGCGAGCGCGTCATTGATCAGCGCGGCGAGAAATTTGGCGCGACCGTTGTCGTCCTCGGCGGGCTGGATCTCATCGATCCACGAATTCACCTGCTTGCACGCCGCAAGGTAGACCTGCAGCACGCCACCGTAGAGCTTGCTCTTCGCCCAAACGGGATCGTGGAAGCGCTTGTCGCCCCGCTCGGGACGGATCGCGGATTTCCCCTGCACAATGTTCACCGCTTCCTGCAGAAACTTCGCGTAATGCTCGACGATGAGCTGCGGTTTCTTGATCGCGGCCGAGAGAACGCTCCCCGCCACTTGGAAGACGTCCCTGCCGCGGATGCTGACGATCGGATTCGGCCCGAGAATGCGTTCGGCGGCCTGTTCTCCGACGGCGGCGACTTCGGCTCTGTCCGGCTTCTGGTGAGGCGGATCGGCGGGCGGCGCCGACTTCCGGGCCCGCTTCGGGGTTTCCTCCGCCGCCGGAGTGGCGGCAGCCGCAGTGGGCGCGGGGGCAGCGTCGGAGTCAGCGGCGGATTTTTTGGATTTGGCGCTCATGGCGGCGGGGAGTGGGATCTCTTCGCGCGACAGGCTCAAGCCTTGCCGGCCTTCGTGTACAACATCGCGAGCGCCTCGGCGACGAAAGCGGGACGCTCCTGACCCTCGATCTCCATCGTGTTCTTGGTCGTGAGCAGGATCCTGCCGCCGCCCTTGTCCTCGGCGTAGATCAGAACGACCCGCAGACGCAGCCGCGAATTTACGGGCACGGGCGTGACGAAGCGCACTTTGTTCAGGCCGTAGTTTGTCGCTTGGAGTACTCCCTTGGGGAGGAGGCCGAGCTGGAACTGGAGCATCGGAACCATCGAGAGCGAGTAGAACCCATGGGCGATGGTGGTCCCAAAGGGGCTCTCCTTCTTCGCCCGCTCGACGTCGACGTGGATCCATTGATTATCGCCCGTCGCTTCCGCGAAGCGGTTGATCTGTTCCTGGTCCACCGTGAACCAGTCAGTCGTCCCTACTTCGAGGCCGATGAAATCGTTGAGGTTGTCGATCGTATAGTTTTCGAGGGGCATGTTTGGGCGGGGTAGGGAGGCTCGGAGATTCGCGCCCGTCAGAGGTCGCGGGGCCAGGGAAACGTAATGGCCGCCGCGCCGGGGCGCCAAGACAAACTTTGCCCGCGCCCCCCGCCATCGGGCCAAATGAGATTTACAAGTCCGCCGGTCCCGCGCAAGTCTTCGCCACCCCTATGAGCGAGCCCAGAACGATCGGTCGACTTTTCCTTCAGCGCTGTCAGGCCACCCCCGACGACAATGCCGCGGGCTGGATCGAAAACGGCGCCCCGAAATTCATCACTTACCGCCAGTACCGGGAAACGGTCGAGCATCTCTCGCTCGGTCTCCAGAAGTACGGGGTGAATCCGGCGGACCGCCTGGGGATCATCGGCAGTACGTCGAAGGAATGGCACATGCTCGATGTGGCCGCCCTCTGTGCGCGAGCGGTCGTGATCCCGATCTATCCGAGCCTTCTGCCGGAGGAGATGAACTACATCATCGGCCACGCGGAGTGTTCGGTCCTGGCGTTCGAGACGACCGAGCATTGCAAGAAGCTCCAGCAGGTCGCTAAACAACTGCCCCCGATCAAGCTCTTCGTCACTTTCCGGGAGGCGCCGGCGGAATACCTGCCGCTCCTGCCCGAGGGCTCGATGGTCCGGAGCATTCGGGAGTTGATCGCGGAGGGCGCGGAGGACGCTCGGAAGCGGCCGGAGGCTTTCGTCGCCCGCATCCAGGAACAGCCCGGCACCGACATTGCGTCCATCATCTACACGAGCGGAACCACCGGGGAGCCGAAGGGCGCCTTGATCACCCAGGACGCCTTCGCGTCGATGCTCGAAAATGTGCGGGCCTTCCTCGGCGGGGCGTTCGACAAGACCGATCGGACGCTCACCTTCCTGCCGCTCTCGCACGTCTTCGGTCGCGCGGAATCCTTCATCCATCTGATCTTCGGCTGGGAGATGGTCTTCGCGGAATCGATCGAAAAGATCCTTGATAACCTCCCGGTCGCCCGGCCAACGGTGATGTTTGCCGTGCCGCGCATCTTCGAGAAGCTCTACGCCCGTGTGCGGGAACAGATCGAGAAGGCCCCACCTTCGAAACAAAAGATGTTTGCCTGGGCGCGGGGCGTTTCCGATGCGTATTTCGCGGCAAAGGATCGCGGCGAGGAGCCGGGCTTCTTTGCCACGATCAAGCGGAACCTCGCCTACAAGCTGGTGTTCTCGAAGATCTACGAGCGCTTCGGCGGGCGCGTGAAATACTTCGTTTCCGGCGGGGCACCGCTCTCGGCCGACATCATGAAGTTTCTCCGGAATGCGAACCTCGTGATCATGGAGGGATATGGGCTGACCGAGACCGTCGCTCCCTGCTGCATTAATCCGCCCGAGCGCCAGATCCCGGGCACGATCGGGAAGGCGATGGGCGAGGTGCAGATGAAGGCGGCCGAGGACGGCGAAATCCTCATCAAGACGCGCGCGATGTTCACCGAATATTACAAGAATCCGAGCGCCACCGCGGAGGCCATCCAGGACGGCTGGTTTCATTCCGGTGACATCGGCGAGATCACGCCGGACGGTCACTGGAAGATCACGGATCGAAAGAAAGACCTCATCATCACCTCGGGCGGGAAAAACGTCGCACCGCAGAAGATCGAAAACCTGATCAAGGCGCAGCGCTACGTCTCGCACTGCGCGGTCGTCGGCGACAAGCGCAACTACCTGACCGCCCTGGTCGGCATCGAGCGGGAGAAGTTTTCGGACCGGGTGCCCATCGCGGCGACGGGGTCATTTGCGGAACTGGCCGGAAACCCGGAAATCCAAAAGCTGATCGAGGAGGACATCAAGACCGTGAACGCCCATCTCGCCAAGTTCGAGACGATCAAGAAGTTCAAGATCATCCCGGAGGACGTGACCGTGGAGTCTGGTCTAATTACGCCGTCGCTGAAGCTGAAGAAGAAGATCGTTTTTCAGCGTTACGCGGGGCTCGTCGAGGAGATGTACGCGGGCGCCGGACCGAAGGATTGACGTTCGGTTCGCGGGAACTCGCAGGGCCACCAATGTCGAAATTCGAAGGAAGCCGCGGTGCGGTGAGGAGAGTTTGACGCTTCTCCTCAACGCAAGCGTGAGTCGCCACCTTACGACGCCCGGTTCGATTCGTCCCGCTCGGCGCGGCCTAATCCTCTCAAGTACCGATGCGGGTGCTCGCCCTCCGCGCGGAGGAATGCCCCCATCTCCGCGGCGGCCTCGGCCATCCGGGTGAAGAGAAACAGGTGGCCGCAGTTGTAAGTGATCAGGCGCGATTTCGGAATCAGCTTTGCGATCAGCTTCGCGTTGATCAGCGGAACGATGGGATCGTCGGTCCCGGCCATGACGAGGGTGGGCTGCTTCAGGCGCCAGAGCCAGTGGATGCTGGTCCAACCCATGCCGGCAAAGAGCTGCATGAAGTATCCGACCGGACCCACGGAGCGCACCAGACTCGAAAACTTCGCGGCGAGGGCGGGGTTCGAGCGGAAGTCGCCGCCATAGATCGTCGCGGCGATCTTTCGCATGTGGCCAGGGCTGATATAGCGCAGCGGACTAGCCATCTTGAGCAGGACCTTCGGATGCGCGGGCATCATGAACGCACCGGCGGTGGTCGCGGCGAGGATGAGACGCCGGCAGCGCTGCGGGAACTGCCACGCGAACTGTTGCGCGGCGGCGCCGCCCCAAGAGATGCCGAAGACGTCCACTGGGCCGTAGCCGAGGTGATCGCAGAGTTTGTTCACCATGCGTGCGAGACCGGAGAAGCGATACGGCACG
Organism: Chthoniobacterales bacterium; assembly: GCA_038322235.1. GTDB lineage: Bacteria > Verrucomicrobiota > Verrucomicrobiia > Chthoniobacterales > SZAS-18 > SZAS-18. Next base: position 534 of record JBBQFQ010000050.1, on the reverse strand, counting down.
ATTGCGGTGGGTGAACCGCCGGTTCCGGGCACGTCAAACGTCAAAATCGGCACATCCGGATCAAACTGATCGAGGAACGGCTCGAACATTTCGAGATTGGCGCCGATCCCGTTGAAGAGCACGAGCGGCACGCGCCCGCGGGCGCCCTTTCGCTCGGCGATCCGGATAAGTTGTCCGTCAATATTGACGGACCGCATCACGCTTCGGGTCTCGAGCATCTCCGGCCCAAGCGGCAATTGTTCAAGGGTCATGTCAGCGGCGCAGTGCGCCCAAAGGGGGGTGGGGGGACGTCCTCCGGGCGACAGACCGGCGAACGATCGGATCGTAGGCTGGTCCGCGAGGCTGGCGAGGAAAACTTGCGATCCATTTCGGGGGCGTGCGGACGGGGATGCTTCTGTCGGCGTGCGATCAAAACCGGAGAGCGTGCGATCAAAACCGGAAAGATTGGTGCGATCAAAACCGGAATAGTGGGTTTGGGTCGTTGACGAGGGGCGGAGGGAGAGAACGGGGAGCGGAGCGCGAACAGGATAGGGC
>JBBQFQ010000049.1:0-43143 GCA_038322235.1 Chthoniobacterales bacterium | reverse complement strand
GGCTCATTCCGGTGCCTTCGATGGCTTCGGCCATCATCCGGCTCTCCTGGGTTTTGATCGTCAGTCGCGCCGCTTGTTCGGCGCCCAGCTCTTCGGTAGTTTTCTTCATGGTGTCGGCTTCGTTTGGGTGTGATGACCCGCAGATCGTATCGATCCGCATCGAAGCTGGCACCGCTCGCTTTTCAGCCCTTTCAGGCCTTACCGGACACCTGCCCTAATCGTAATTGCTACAGATGGAGGTTTGTCCAAAACGCATTGCATCACGTCACGACCACCGCGCCGCGCTGGGATCACGAGCGGGAAACGGCAGCCGCCGACTTGTCGAATGTCCCGGCCCGCGCGGTCGCCCGGGTCAGTGAATGAATTCGCGATCGCTCCATTCCGCTCTTCTCCTGCTCGCGCCGTCCGTTCACTGGATACTGGGGCGGTACTGGGCACCGCTACTCCTTCGGCCACTCCTTGCGCAAGCGCTCGAAGGCCGTCCACGTCTGTCCAGCGTTCAGCGGAGGCGTCGCGGATGCGGCCACCGGAGCGGAGGCGACGGCGGGGGTGGACTCAGTGGCGATCTCCCGACAAAGGGTGACGATACGATCGTAGTCGCTTTCACTCAGGCGCTTCGTGGGACTTGTCTGGTCAGCGTAGTACGGCTTGAGCAAGAGATTGAATTCGACGTCGTCACCTCGGTAGAGACGTTCGGGGTGTTCCAAGGCCTGCACCATCCGTCCGGTGTAGAGCTTCTGTTGCGCGAGGAGCTGGGCCTTCGTCACGTTGGCATAGTCCAAGGGCGGGAGGCCGGGATTGACGTGGAAGTTTGCAATAAACGGAACCGAGCCGTCGCGGGGCACGGACGAGAGCGGGGAATTAATCAGCGCGCGCAACGCCGCCAAGGATCCTCCCGCGGAGGTTGAAGGGGCGGCGAGGCCGGACGGCGCGACGGGACGCTTCTCGACCATCGGACGTGTGACCCGGCCAAGTTGCTGACGGGCGAGGGTGGAGATCTGCGGGAACGCTTTGCGGGCGCGATGCTTTTCCAACGCCTCCTGCATGATCTGCGCCTGCCTCGCGTAATCGGCGATGCTAACCGCCGCGCGCAGTTGGAGGAGCAACGTCTGGGCGCGCTCCTCCGCCTTCTCGCTGACCTGCTGCTGCGCGCGGAACGTCGCCCGGTCGGCGGTATACGCGGCGGCGTCCCGATTAAACGCCTCGAGCTCGGAGGTCCCACCCGGCGCCAACTTCGCCCGTCTGGCCTCCAAGGCCCGATAGCGCTCGCCCAGAGTAGCTTCGGTCAACGCGAGGCCTTGTGCGTCGTTTCGCAAGGCGGCGGGCTTTCCGCAACCTGACCCGAAAATGATCGGTACGATCGCGAGCAAAAAGGCCAGCCGGCGAAGGGCGAAGACGGATGCACGATTGCGGAGGGGGACCTGCTTCATCGCCACTTCGATCATCCTGTAAGGGCGCCATATTTGCAAACTGCCAGCTCTTCGTCGCCGATGCATGGCAATCAGATGCAGGCCGGTCCAACCGCGTCGGATCATGTCACGACCACCGCGCCGCGATTCGATCACGAGCCGGAAACCGCAGCCTGCGACTTGTCGAATGCCCCGGTCCGCGCGATGCCGGGGTCTGTGCTTTCGCGATCGCTCTTTCTCGCTGTCCTCCTGCTCCCGTCGGCGTTGTTGGCGCAAAGCTGGACGCGCGAGAAGGTCGAAGCGCTTCCCGCTGCCCAAGGTCTGAGCTTCGAGCGTCAGGAGTGGCGTGATGCCGCGGGCGAGACCGCGACGCTGCACGTCGTCGCGTTCGATGCGCGTCGGGCGACCTTCGCGGTGGCCGATCAGGGTGCGGAGGGCACGAACTCCCTCGCGGCCACCGTCGCGGCCAAAGGCGCGCTCGCGGGGTGCAATGGCGGGTTCTTCCATCCGGACCATCGGCCGCTGGGCCTCGTGACCTCAGGCGGGAATGCGGTGAGTACGGAAGCCCGCTCGTCCCCGCTCCAGAGCGGCGTGATCCTCGTGTTCGCAAATGGATCCGTCCGACTCCAGCGCGTGTCCGAGTCGCGCCCGCGGTTAGTCGTGCGCGATGCCTTGCAGGCCGGACCCTTTCTCGTCGATCGGGGATCTGCGGTGGCGGATCTGAATGCCGCGCGACGCGCCCGCCGGACTTTGGTTGCATCCGACGGAAAGGGGGGCTGGGCGCTGGTCGTGACTTCTCGTCTCACGCTCGCCGAGACCGGCCGGCTCCTGGCTTCCGCCGACGTTCTGCCTCGAGGTGCCGGGGTTCAGCGCGCGCTCAATTTCGACGGTGGCTCGTCCACCGCACTCTGCGTGAAGCAACCGTCCGGCTACGCAAACCCGGAATCGGAATTCGGCGCGGTGCGGAATTTTCTGCTCGTCCTCCCGCGGCCGTAGTTCGTCGTTTCCAGACGGACTTAAGATTTCGGCGCTTCGTTCCTCACCAAGCGGATCATCTCCCAGCGATCGGTGGCGGCATCGCGGAGCCAGATGCCGAGCCAATAGCCTGCGATCGCGCCCTCGCGGGAAACCTTCCCGTGAGCCCACGCGAAGTCACCGGATTCGGCCACCGCTTCGTGAGTGACGTCAAACCGGCAGCCGCGCGGAGCGAGCGATGCCCACGCCTCGTCCGGGATGCGGGCTCCGGGCTGGAATCCCGCGGCGTCCCATCCGGCCCGGAAATTCTCGTGGAGCGTGGAACGGAGCGCCTTCCAGTCGCCCTTCTCCAAGGCCCGGAAGAACGCGTCGCGGGTCGCCGGCAGTTCGCGCCGGGATTGATCCGGGCGCGGCGTGGCGAAGCCCGTGAAGCGGAGGGTTTCGCCTCCCGGCTGGGCGAGGGGGAGTTCCGCGCGGGGTCCGCCCGGGCAGCCGAAGTCGGCGAGCACCTTCCACGTTCCGTCCGGCTGATGCTTCCAGATCGAGAGAAACCGCCCATGGACGGGAGGTTTGTCGGCAAGAGCATCGTTCGCGCGGAGCAGATACGGCCCGGTCGAGAACCCGATCATGCCGTCGGCGCTCGCGCCCACCTCCTCCGGCTCCCAGAGCAGGGTGAGCGGAGGATTGGGTTGCTTCGGATATTCCTGCGCGACGGCCGTCGGCGCGGGCTCGAAGGCGAGTCCGTCCGGTGCGAAATAGGCGAGAAAGGAATCCCGGATTCCCTTCTCCTTTCCCATGCGGGCAAACTGTCGCTCCGCCTCGGCGATGGCCCGGGCGGCGCGCTCCCCGATGGACGTGCCCACCACGATCGTCGCCCGGCTTTCCGCCGGGGGATTCGGCTGTTGCGCGGCGAGCGGTGAAGCGGTGAGGACGAGGCCGACGAGAACGCGAAGGGGGCTAATCACGGGAACGGAGCTTGGCGAGGAGGCGGACTTGGAGTGGAGTTGGCGCGCTGCGCCGAGCGACCAAATAGACCACGCTTGGCCCGCTGCAACCAAGCGGAAACGCCCGTTCGATCCCGCGCATGTTCGGTTTATTGCGGCTGCCCGGGAGGTCCCGGCGGTACGATCTTCACCTCCACACCCGGTGGTTGCGGGAAGCGAGCGCTCAGTTGCTGGACGATGGCCTGCTCGGCTTCGCGCGTGACGCCGGCCCGAAAGGCCTTCCGCTTTGCCTCGTCCGGGAGCGCTGCGAGTTCGGTTCCGAGATTGTCGGCGGTGATGCGATTCCAGAGGCCATTCTCGAGCGCGAGGACCTCGGTGCGGATCTGCTCCACGCCCAGAATTCGTGGCGCCGGGAGCGAGACGCGCGCCGGGATCCCGGGCTGATCACTCAGATCGACGGAAAACGACTGGGACAAGTCGAATCCCACCTTCACGCGGTAGTGCCCACGGAGTCGGACCCGCTTCGTGCTGCCCATCCAGGTGTGTTCCATCTCGCGTTCGACCTCCACCTCGCGCTGAAGCACGGTGAGCTCCAGCAACGGGGTCGACTGATTCAGGACGACCCGCTCGTTGATGGTCACGCGGGGCTGCAGTTGCAGGATTTCTTTAAAGGCCCGCGCCACGCTCGCAACCGCCTCGGATGGCGCCGCCGCTGCGCTCGTCGCGACGCGCTCGCACCGCCAGAGAGCGAACATGAGCACGAACGCCATCACCACGACCGCACCGAGGAACGCCGCCGGAAAGCCTAAACGGGAAGGCGGGGTGGGTGGCGGCGAGGCGACGGGCTCTTCCGGCATCCGGCACCATCGCCCAGATGCGGCGGGTCGGGAAGCACCCCTGAAAAAGATAACGGCCCCCGCGCCCGTCATGGGCACAGGGGCCGTCTGTTCCCCCCAGAACAATCTTCTAAAAGCTACTGGTATGGTATCAAGCCGGGCTTCGTGGGCAAGCGGTATTATTAGCCAGCTTAATGAACCGGCAATATTCGCAGGTGGCTGAGAGTGCGTAAAAGTGGCGCAAACATCTCTGCGTCATGGTGATGTGATTCGACGTCTTCCGGCGTCCCTGACGGCGTGAGAAGAATGTCACAATCCTAGACGAGTCGCGCCGGGCGTCTTGGGGCCAAAAAGCCCGCGTCGCTCATCCGGACGACGTTTTCCGCGGAAGGCTCGTTGGCGGGGTCGGTTACGATCGCCGCGCGAGGATCCGGACGAGCAATTGCTCCAGCACAATGCGCGGCTCAGTGGCCGTCGTGACGAGCGCCACATTCGCCTCGACCGTCGCGCGCAGGGCGTCCCGCAGTTCGGTGAGCGAGTACCGCGAGGCGGCCTGAGCGGCAAAGCCGAGGCCGAAGGTGTTCACGGTTCCATCCTTCTTCCGGGGAAGGTGGGCGGTCGCGTCGCCGGGCAGTCGGGCGAGCACGTCGCCAAACTTCCACGGATTGAATCCCCGGGGGATTCGGTGGGAGTCGAGGAGGTCCCGGGCGAGAAGGAGATTACGGATCGTCGGTACGACCGCGACGAGCAGAATTCCCACGGGCGTTTCGCCGTCCTCCACGAGGTCGGCGAGCAGGCGCAGGGCGCGGTCGAGGTCGCGCTGGAGAATGGCGTCGCCGAGCTCGAAAATGACGCCGGCGCGGGAGCGCGAGACGAGCAGGCGGACGTCCGTGGTCCGGATCTCCCGCCGGCTAGTACCAAGGTAAAGGTCGATCTTTTCGAGTTCGTTCTCGATGATGCGGGTGTCGCCACCCGTGAAGAGTGTGAAAAGCTGCAGCGCCTCCGCCTCGAAGCGCAGCCCGCGGGCTTCCGCCCGGCTTTCCCCGAGGTCGGCGGCGGCGCGCTCCCAGTCGCCTTTCGTGTTGTCGATCCGGTCGAACACCTGCGTCTCGGCCAGCTTGCCGAGCGTCTTGTAGAAGCTGCGCCGCTTGTCCACGTCCACCGCACTGATCAGGAAGCGGATGTCGTCCGGCACTCCGATCTTCATGGTTTCTGCCAGCGCCTCGAGCGCCTCAAGCACCGAATTGGCGCGTCCCGTGACGGAGTCGGCGAGGAAGCTCACGTTTTTCAGCCAGACGAGTTTTGCGCCGCCGAAGAAGGGAGGCGTCTGGAGGGCATTCAACGTCGCGTAGATGGCCTGCTGCGCCGGACCGGCGCTCTCCACCGCCCCGTCGATGATTTCCGTCGAGATGTCGTCGAGCGAGACGGGGGCGAGTTCGCCGGCGAGTTTGCGCGCCGCTTCCTTCACGGCACCGTCATCCGACCCGAGGACAGCGTGGAAGAGTGATTTCTTAACGGCGGCAGCAGCCTTGGCCATGGGGTGCGATAGCGCAGGCCCCGCCGGTCGCAAAGCACGGAACGCCGCTCGGGTCTGTATCAGGCGGTGCGAGATGAGGGAACGCTTGAAAGAATTGTCATGATTGATCGACTGAACCCTACTACGATGGCCCTGCTATTGCGGTGCTTGACCCCGATGACGGGGCTGGGCGCAATCGACGATTTGCTCGCGTCACTCCAGCCGTCGTTCGAATGAGTTCGGCCCTGCGTGCGAGCAGCCGGATGATCCGCGATTTCCTCCGCGAGGAGCGGAGTGTGCTCGTCATTTTTCTGGTGTCACGCCTGCTGCTCTGGGCGGTGGCCTGGCTGGCGCAGGGCTTGTTCAAGCCGGGGGATTTCACGGATCGCGCGGTCCCGGGCCAGCAGTTCTGGAACCTCCTCCTCCGGTGGGACGCCGGTTGGTATCTTGGAATCGTCGACGGCGGCTACGCCTATGATCCCGCGAAGGAATCGAACGTGGCCTTTTTTCCGCTCCTTCCGCTCCTGATCAAAGCGTTCATGTGGACGGGTCTCAATGCGAAGGTGGTGGGCTTCTTCGTTTCGAATACCTGCCTGCTCGGGTCAGCGATTTTGTTTCGTCGCTTCGCGGCCCGGCAGTGGCCGGTGCCGTCTCCGGTGCCGCTGCGCGCGGTCACGCTGTTGCTGTTTTGCCCGGTCTCCTTTTTCCATTCGGCCATCTACACCGAGTCCCTTTTTCTGTTTCTGACGCTGGCGGCGTTCGTCGCGGTGCAGAATGACCGCTGGCTGCTCGCGGGCCTAGCGGGGGCGTTCCTGACCGCCACTCGCGCCAATGGCATCCTCATTCTTCCAGCGCTGCTGGTCGAGGCGGTGCTACACGCCCGCGCGCCACGGGGCGACGCGGTGCCGGTGCGCTGGCGGCGCTATGGCTGGCTCCTGCTCGTTCCGCTCGGTTTGGCCGCCTACATGGCGTTTCTCCAGGTTCAGTTCGGTGATGCCCTCGTGTTCGGGAAGGCGCAGGCGGCCTGGAATAGGCACCTGGCCTCGCCGTGGGATTCGATTCGGGACGCCACCAGGCTCTACCCGCCGGCGTATGCGCGCCTGTTCGTCGGGGCGGCGATCCTCGGCACGGCCGGCTGGTTCTTCGGCTGGGTGGCGCGGATCCGCCCGGGCGCGCTCGTCTTCGCCGGCTGTCTGCTTTTCAGCTCGATGAGCACCACTCTGCTGGAGTCCTTTCCGCGCTATGTCAGCATTTTGTTTCCGCTTTATCTCGCGACGGCGGTGGCGACTCGAAAATCGGAGACCGCCTACTCCCTGGCGTTGGTGGCGTCAGCCCTTTTGCTCGCGCTCTGCACGGCGTTGTTTGCCGCCGGCTACTGGATGACTTAAGAAAAAGGCGTCAGGCGGTGAATCTTGACGCTTCCTCCGCTTTGAAGGGTCGGCTCAATGCCCACCAGAACCGAGGCGACGCAGGGCTGACGGCTGCCTCCTGCGACGGGACGAGCCGGGGGTTCAGTCGAGCCCCAGCAAGCGTCGGGCCTCAGCCTCATTCATTCCCGAACTGATGAGTCGGTTCACGGCGGTTTGAAGCCCTTCGGCTTTTCCTTCGGCTTTTCCTTCAGCTTTTCCTTCCGCTTTTCCCTCGTCGAACGCGGTGTCGACGATCGCGTTGAGGTCGCGATACGTCTTTAGACTCCGCTGATAGGCGGTTCGCTCATCCGGGCCCAGGGCGGCCAGCTCTGCGGTGTGAAACGCTTGGGCGAAGATCTCCTCGCCCCCGAAGATGCGGGGGATTTCCCCGAAGTCCTCCAGATGCTTCAAAAAGTAGAGCCACTGATCGAGTCGCCCGGAAAGCTGCTCCTCGGTCTTTTCGAAATGGGGCATCTCCAGATAGAGGAAGGAGAGCTTGTCGTAGAAAACCTGATTCGCCTGATTTTTGAGTTGAACGGTGTGCAGCACCTCGCCGCTGGCGCCGGCGCCGCTGCGGTGCTCAGCGAAGGAAAAATCGAGGATGCCGATGCAGTAAACCGCGGCGAGGCGGTAGTCCCAGTCGCCCCGCTGGGCCTGTTCCTGGATGGGAAAGGTGGCGTAGTAAACGGAGCGATCCTTGAAGAAATTTTGCTTCGCCTTCTGCATCTCCACGATGAATTGCTCGCCGTTTTCGGCCTCGCAGTGCAGATCAAAAATGGCCCGGCGCTCGGCATCGGAAGCGCCCAGGCGTTCGCGGTTCTTGAAGGCAAGCTGGGCGATGCGGGCGCGCGGGGGCAGGAGGGCGTTGAGGAAGTCCTTCAGCAACGGCTTGCTCGCCTCCTCCCCGAACAGCTTCTTAAAGCCGAAATCGGTGAAGGGGTTGACGTAGCGGGCGGCGCTCATGGAACAAGAGAAACGATACCGCCGAGGCAGGGAGTAGCAAGCTGGGCACCGGTGCGAACGGCGCCGATGTTGTTCGCGCCCCCGCCTTTCAACCCGCGCGCTCCCGCCACCCCTTCCGTCGATCAGGCGGCTGCCGGGACGGCCGGAGGCAGCGTTTCCTTCGCGAGCGCCATCGCTTCCGCGAAGTCGCCGCAGAGGTTCTCGATGCCGAGCTGGTCGATGAAGCCATCGCGCGTCATGACGCGCATCGGATGCGGCTGGGCATCGCAGAGGATGAGCCGTAGTCCCGCCCCGCGGCACCGCTCGAGCACGGTCTCGAGCGCCTTCATTCCCTGAAAGTCGACGCTCACGAGCTTCTCCACGCGCAGAATGAGCGCGTGCGCCCCGGGATGCGATTCGATCAAGCGCTCGACGCGGTCCACGAACTCGTCAGCCACCGCGTAAAAAAGCACGCCCTCTGCGCGAAAGACGAGGATGCCATCGGCCGGGTCGCCACCGCGGGGTGCTTCGCGGAGCACGGTGATTTCCTTCAGCCGGCGAATGCTCGAGACCGCGCCCACGCCAAGTCCGAACCCGACGCCCCAGTTCAAATCCACCAGCGCGGTGAGGAGAAACGTGACGACGGCGACGATCGTTTCACTTCGCGTCACGCGTCCGAGTTCGGCGAAGCCGCGCGATTCAAACATCTTCACCGCCACGTGGGTGAGGATCACGGCCAGGATGCAAATCGGGATGCGCTCCACGAGGGGCCCGGCAAAAAGCAGGACCGCACCGAGAAACACCGCGTGCACGAGGCCGGCCACCGGAGAAATGCCGCCGCTCTGGACGTTCGTGGAGCTGCGCGCAATCGCGCCGGTCACCGGTAGTCCGCCGATCCACGGCATGGCGCAGTTCGCGATGCCCTGCGCGATGAGTTCGGTGTCCGGATCGTGATGATCCCGGATGACCTTGTCCGTTGCCAGCGCCGACAGGATGGATTCGATCGCGCCGAGGAAGGCGATCACGAACGCGGACGGCAGCACGCGCTTGACGAGATCCCAGGAGATTTCGAGCGGGAGGAAACTCAGCAAGCCCGAGGGGATCGCGCCGGCGAAATGGTCGCCGAGCGGGCGGCCGAAGGCGGAGCCAATCGTCGCGAGACCGCTCTTTTCCGGCGTGGTCGCGAGGCCCAGCAAGTTGACGACGATCGCGCCGATGAGGAGAACGAGCACCCGCGGCCGCCACTTGGCCGGGAGGACGAAGATCACGAGCAGCGCGCACGCGGAGACGATCAGGGTGGTGGGATCGAAGCCACCGAGATGCCGCGCGAGGGTGATCATTTTTTCCCAGCCTTCCGCGGGCAGCGGCGCGCCGAGTTTCAGTCCGGCGAGGTCCTTGACCTGTTGCAGGCCGATGAGGACGGCGATGCCCGAAGTGAATCCGATCACGACGGGGAGGGGAATATAACGGGAGAAGCCGCCGCCGCGGAGCAGCCCCATCCCGATCAGGATGAGCCCCGCGAGGAACGTCGCCAGCCAGAGGCCGCCGAGGCCGTGACGCTCCGCAATCACCGCCACGATCGGCACGAAGGCGCCCGTGGGGCCCCCGATTTGCACGCGGCTGCCGCCGAGGAGCGAGACGAGAAATCCGCCAACAACCGCCGAGTAAAGGCCCATGGCGGCCGGACTCGGCAACCCCGCGGGCGGGACGAAGGGGATGGAGGCGATCCCGAAGCCGATCGCGAGCGGCACCGCGAGCAGACCGACGACGAGGCCGGCCACCACATCCGCGGAGAGGTTCCGCGCGCTATACCCGCCGCGCAGGACCTCGAGGATCTTCGGATGAAAGGGGATTTTCAATTCGGCGGTGGATCGCCGTTCGGCAGAGAGCGCGACGCGCGTGGCAGCAAGATGCTCCCCCTCACTGCCAGGGCAACCGATCCAAATCGACATTTCCCCCCGTGAGAATGATCCCGACGCGCCCGCGGGCGGGCAAAGTGCCCGCGATGAGCGCGCCCAGCGGGACGGCGCAGGACGGCTCGATGATGATTTTCATCACCTCCCACGTTTTGCGCATGGCGGCGACGATCGCGGCCTCGGGAGCGCGGGCGATGCCCTCCAACCGCGCGCGAAGGACGGAGAACGTCTTTTCCGCGAGACCCGTCCGGAGTCCGTCCGCGATGGTGAGAACGTCCGCGGGGGGCTGCATGATCCCGGACTCGAACGAGCGGGCGGCGTCATCGGCGATGGCCGGTTCCGCTCCCCAGATCCGAATCCCGGGCCGGAGTTCCGAAGCGGCGATCGCGGTGCCGCTCATCAAGCCACCGCCGCCGACGGGCGCGACGATGACCTCCAAATCCGGCACGTCCTCAAGCAATTCCAGGGCCGCGGTTCCCTGTCCGGTGATGACGGACCAGTTGTCGAAGGGATGGATGAGGAGCGCGCCGGTCTCCGCCTCGATGCGGGCGGCCGCGGTCTCCCGGGCGGCGAGGGTGGGCTCGCAGAAGACGATCTGACCGCCGTAGCGGCGCACGGAGTCCTGCTTCACCTTGGGCGCGTTGGAGGGCATGACGATGTACCCTGGCACGCCGCGCAGGGCCGCCGCGCGGGCCAACGCGGCGGCATGATTCCCAGACGAGTGAGTGACCACGCCGCCGCGGACCGCTTCAGCGGAGGCGGACATCACGGCGAAGGTCGCGCCGCGGGCCTTGAAGGCGCCGACCTTCTGAAAGTTCTCGCATTTGAAGAAGAGCTGAACGCCGAACTCGCGGTCGAGCGTGGCAGACGTGAGCACCGGTGTGCGATGAATGTGCGGGGCGATCACGGCGGCGGCCGCGCGGATGTCGGCAAGGGAAGGGGCGGGCATGCAGGAGGAAAACCCGAAATTTGAAATTCGAAACTCGAAGAAGCCCCGGCGCCGTGAAGATTGGCGCGAGGCATGACCTACCGCGGCCGCATCGCTCCTTCCCCCACCGGGTTTCTGCACCTTGGGCACGCGGCCACGTTTCGCTGCGCGCAGGAGCGCGCGCGGGCCGCGCGCGGGAAGCTCGTCTTGCGAATCGAGGATCTCGACCGCCAGCGCTGCAAACCGGAGTTCGAGGCGAGCCTGCTCGACGATCTGCGCTGGGCTGGTCTCGAGTGGGACGAGGGACCGTTCCATCAGACTGAGCGGATGCCGCTCTACGAAGCGGCATGGCGAAGGCTCGCGACTCAGGGATTGATCTACCCGTGCGCGTGCACGCGGAGAGATCTCGCGACGGCGTTGTCGGCGCCGCACGCCGAGGAGGAGAGGGCGGAAACGCTCTATCCGGGAACGTGCCGCCCCGCTGGCCTCACCCCGCGCGACGAGTCCGACCCGGGACCCGCGAATTGGCGCTTTCGAGTCGAGCCGGGCGAGGAAATCGCGTTCGTCGATGGTCGGGGGGGCCCGCAGCGTTTCATCGCCGGGATCGATTTCGGAGACTTCCTGGTCTGGCGGAAGGACGGCGTTCCCACCTATCAGCTCGCCGTGGTCGCGGACGACACGGAGATGGCGATCACCGAGGTGGTGCGCGGCGAGGACCTGCTCCGCTCCACCGCCCAGCAGATTCTCCTCTACCGCGCGCTCGGCCAGGCGGTCCCGGAATTCTTTCACTGTCCCCTCGTGCGCGATGGCACCGGCCGCCGGCTGGCGAAACGGGCCGGGGATCACAGTCTGCGCTCGTTGCGGCTCGCGCAAAGTTAGGCCTCCCGTTCTCGATTCGACGTCCCGCTCGCGGTGTTCGATGCTGGCGGATGGCCGATGATCTTTTCGGCGGCGATGAGCCGCCTGCGCCGGAGGAACGCCGCGTCGAAGCCGACGCGCCGCTCTCCACGCGCATGCGGCCGCGGACGCTCGACGAGTACGTCGGCCAGGAGCATCTGCTCGGTCCGGGCAAGCTGTTGCGGCGAGCGATCGAAGCGGACCGGCTCTCGTCGGCCATTTTTCACGGGCCGCCGGGGGTCGGGAAAACGAGTCTCGCCGAAGTCGTGGCCAGCGCCACCAAAGCCCGGTTCGTCCGGCTGAGCGGCGTGGGCGGAAGCGTCGCGGATATCCGTCGCGCAGTCTCGCTCGCCGAGGACTGGCGGCGGCGCTACGATCTCCGCACGATCGTCTTCATCGACGAGATCCACCGCTTCAATCGGGCGCAGCAGGATGCTTTGCTACCCGACGTCGAGCGCGGGGTCATCCGGCTGCTCGGAGCCACGACCGAAAACCCGCTGTTCGCCATCAATGGTCCCCTGGTCTCGCGCTCGCAGCTCTTCGCGCTGGAACCACTGCGTCCCGAACACCTCGTCACGCTCCAGCATCGCGCGCTGGCGGATGCGGAGCGCGGTCTCGGCGCGCTGCGGGTCCGCTTGGACGACGATGCGGCGCTGCATCTCGCCACGATCTCGGATGGCGACGCGCGAAAATGTCTGAACGCCCTCGAGATTGCCGCGCGCACCACGCCGCCGGGGGACGACGGCGTGATCCACCTGACGCGGGCGGTCGCGGAGGAGAGCATTCAGAAAAAGGCGCTCGTCTACGATCCCACGGGTGACGGGCACTACGATACGATCAGCGCCTTCATCAAGAGCGTGCGCGGGTCCGACCCGGATGCCGCGCTTTACTGGCTCGCGAAAATGCTGCACGCCGGCGAGGAGCCGCGCTTCATCGCCCGCCGGCTCGTGATCCTCGCGAGCGAGGATATCGGCATGGCGGATTCCCGCGGCTTGCTCGTGGCCGAGGCGGCGCATCGCGCCGTCGAATTCGTGGGGCTGCCCGAGGGGCGGATCGCGCTCGCGCACGCGACCGTCTACCTCGCGACCGCCCCGAAGAGCAATCGGGCGTATGCGGCGCTGGGTGCCGCCGAGAAGGATGTGCGCGAAGGGATCACGCTGCCGGTACCGGCCCATCTGCTCGGCGAAGGCTATCAGTATTCGCACGACTACGAGGGGGCCTTCGTGCCGCAGGCGTATCTGCCGGAGGGACGGCGGTATTACTCGCCGGGCGAGAACGGAGAGGAGAAGCGCGTCGCCGAGCGACTCGCCTTCTGGCGCGGGCAACTCGACGCCCAGGCGGGTTGAATCAGCGACGGTTCGCAGCGGCTGGGGACGCCGGGGGCGTGGCGGACGCGGTTGCTGGTTTCGCAGCGGGCGCGGCCGCTTTCGGTCGGGCGCCGCGAGCGGGCGCGGCATCGGTGCTGGCCAGGACATCCGGCGCGGGCTTTGCGTCCGCCGCGGGTGGGGTATCCTTCGTCCGGGCGACGAGCGGGCCGAGGCCCGCCTTCAGGCGCCAGTTGGTGAAGCGTCGCTCCGCGGCCTCGCGTCGCTCGTCCTTCACCACGGGCCACTCGTTCTCGAGCAACAACTCGGCTGGAGGCTCGAGAGCGAAGGACATGCCGGCCTTCCGGAGCGCGTACGCGCCGTAAGCAAGCGGAACCACCGTCAGCTGGATGCGCTGATCTGGCAGGCGCGCGGCATGGATCACCGCGCTGAGGTCGTACGTGCGCTTGAGCTCGATCTCCATCCCGCTCGTCACCACATTCGCGAGCGCGCCGCCAATGGCCGGACTCGCCGGGAGGATGAACTCGATCAGGAGCTGCGGCTGGTCGTTCGAAGCGGCCAGGACCACGGCACCACTGGGAAACAGGTCGGTGCTCGCGAGGGGAAAGACCTGCAGGATGCTGAATCGCCCCATCAAGTAAGGGATGGCGGCGTTGCTCGACTGGAAGTTCCGGATGTAATCGCGCAGCAACAGCAGGTTCGCCTGCCGCAGATCGAAGTCGCTGAGGGCGGCGAAGCGATGGTAGTGATCTTCGGCGTTCTGAAACTTTCCGGCGGGCGCCGCATTCAGTTTGAATCGTTGGGGCGGGTCGACCTTCTTGATCTTGCGCAGGATGCGGTAGGCATACGGCCGCTCCGGATGTCCGAAGACGGAGAACGTCCCGAGCCACGACGCCATGGCAGCGCCGATCAGGAGGAGGATGAAGACCGTCCAGAGAAAGAGGTGATCGCTCCCGGGCTTACGTTCCCGCCGATCAAACCGTTCCCGGCGCGTTTCGCGCCCCGCTTCGAATGGCGCGAAGAAACCGCGATCCATGGCCGCTCCCGCGCGTCAGGCCTTCGCCGATTCGAAGGAAGTCCCGCAGCCGCACGTGCGCACGGCGTTCGGGTTCACGATCCGAAAGCCGGTGCCAGTGAGACCGTCGTTGTAATCGATCGTGCAGCCCGCGAGATGCGGCTGGCTCTCGGCGTCGACGAAGAGTTGCACATCGTTCGCCGCACGAATGGTCTGGTCCCCCTGCTCCGCAGGGGCAATCTTCATTCCGTAGGAAAGTCCGGAGCAGCCACCGCGCTCGACGAACAAACGCAGCCCGAGAGCATCGCGCTCCGGTCCGGCCGGGAGCATCTCGCGCAGGTGTTTGACCGCATTTTCCGTCACCGTGATCATCTGGGCAGCAAATGTTTCGAACCACCATTATCATCCGGGTCTGCCCGTCCAAGTCAACCGGCGCGGGTGTCACCTCATGAGTCGCATTGCGCTGCTTTCCGAAACCGTTGCGAGCCAGGTGGCCGCGGGCGAGGTGGTGGAACGTCCCGCCTCGGTGGTGAAGGAACTCGTCGAGAACGCGCTCGATGCCGGCGCCCGCCACATCAGCGTGGCGATCCAGCGTGGCGGGATCGCGCTCATCCGGGTGAGCGATGACGGTCACGGGATGGACCGGGAGGACGCGCTCCTCTGCCTCGAGCGCCACGCGACGAGCAAGATCCGGACAGGCCGCGACCTTGCCGCGATTGCGACGATGGGATTTCGCGGCGAGGCGCTGCCGAGCATCGCGAGCGTTTCGCGCTTCCGCCTCGCCACGCGCGAGCCCCACGCGCTCGCCGGGACCGAAGTGATCGTGAACGGCGGGCGGGTAGAGGCGGTGCGCGATGCGGGTGAAGCCGCGGGGACGACGATCGAAGTCCGGTCGCTCTTCTTCAATCTGCCCGCGCGGCGGAAGTTCCTCCGGACCGAGCAGACGGAGGGCGCGCACATCGAGAACATTCTCCAGGTGCTGGCGCTCGGGCACTGGCGGACGGGCTTCACTTTCGGGCGGGACGGGAAGACGATTTACCAGCTTCCGCCCGCGGCCTCGCTGGCCGATCGTGTGCGAGATGTCTTTGGCGCGATGCAGCTCGATGAGCTGCTCGAAATCGAGGCGCCGGGCGACGGCGACTCGCGGCCCGCCATCCGCGGCTTCATCGGGAAGCCGGGCGTCAGCCGCTCGTCGCGTTCCAGCCAGCTGACCTGGATCAATGGCCGCGCGGTCGAGAACGCCACGCTCTCCCACGCGCTCCGCGAGGGCTATCACACGGCTCTCATGAAAGGCCGCCACCCGGTGACGTTCCTCTTCCTCGAGATCAGCCCCGCGGCGGTCGATGTGAACGTCCATCCGGCCAAGCGCGAAGTCCGCTTCCACCGCCCGAGCGAGGTGCACGCCGCCGTCGCGAGCGCCACGAGGCGCGCGCTGGAGTCGGCCCGCACCGGCTGGAACGCGGCGTTCCAGCCGACGCTGCCGGAGCCCTCGGAATCGCCGCTGCGGGCCGAGCCGCGCGAGGTTGCCGTCACCCGCGTGCCGACGCCGGAAGCAGACCAGTCCGTGCTCTTCGCCGAGCCCGCGCGTGCGGCCGTCTTCCCGATCCCTCGCTTCGACCTTCGTCCAGAGCCGCCGCTTCCGGCGTCGCCGGTCGCGCCTCCCGCACCGAGCGCTCCCGCGCCGCCTCCTCCGGCCGCGAGCGCGGTAGGACGCCCGCAGACGTCCGACTTTCGCGTGCTCGGCGTGCTCGGTGAACTCTACATCCTGATGCAGGGCGCCCAGGGCCTCGTGCTGGTCGATCAACACGCGGCCCACGAACGCATTCTCTTCGAGGAGCTCCGGCGCCGGTTGGAAGCAGGTGATGTCGTCTCACAACGGCTGCTGCTTCCGGTTACGCTCGAGCTGGGTCCGCGCGACGCCGAGTGGGTCCAGCGGAACGATGCTGACCTCCGTCGGCTCGGGCTGGAGCTCGAGCCGTTTGGCGGCGGAACGTTCAAGCTCGAGGCGGTTCCGCCGTATCTTCCAACGGACCACCCGCAGCAGCTGATCCGCGAGGTCATCGACGCGCTCCAGGCCGCTGGTTCGGAGGCGCCCCGCCTGCGCCTGGGCGAGGAGATGATCGCGAAGACCGTCTGCCGCCACGCGGTGAAGGCGAACGACCGTCTCCGCGGTCAGGAGGTCGACCGCCTCCTCGCGGACCTCCTCGCCTGCGAGCTCCCCTACTGCTGTCCGCACGGCCGCCCCACCATGATCCAGCTCTCCTACGCCGAGCTGGAGAAACGATTCGGGCGCCGCGCGCCGTAGCCGGTCGGGAGACTGGGATGGCCCGCGCGAGCGTCGTCGGCTGCTCGGGCGACACGTTCCGTGCAGTTCCTCATTCCCAGCGGTGGGGCGGTCGTGTAGTCATCGACTCGTCATCCGTCCCCCCGGACTATGTTGCACCATCCTGGCCTCGTTCTGGCCGTCGCTCTCGCGACGGCCGTCTCCCTCCCCGCGGCCGAGCCGATTCGCCTCGGCCTCATCGGTCCCTACTCCGGCGGATCCGCGCCGATGGGCGTCTCCATGCGCGATGGCGTTAGGCTCGCGGTCAAAGAGATCAACGCCACGGGCGGGGTGCTCGGCCGTCCCATCGAACTCGTCGAGCGCGACGATAAGGCCACGAATGATCTCGGCGCCCAGCTCACGAAGGAACTCGTGGACGAAAAGGTCGCGGCCATCCTCGGCTACATCAACACCGGCGTGGCGAAAGCCTCCATCACCGCGGCGATCGCCGCGAAGATCCCCGTGATCGTCAATGTCTCCACCGGCATCATCGTGAACGACTACTTCAAGGATGCCGCCGGCAATCCCCAGGAAAACTACGCGTTCCAGCTCTGCGCAAACGATCTCATCCAGTCGGATCTGATCGTCACCGAGCTCGTCGAGAAACGCGGGCTCAAGAAAATCGCCATCCTCAATGACGACACCGGTTACGGGATGAGCGGCCGGGGATTCATCCTGAAGGAGATGAAACGGCGCGGCCTCGAGCCGACCTTCATCGGAACGTTCAAGATCGGCGATACCGACATGGCGCCGCAGTTGCGCGAGGCCAAGGCATCGGGCGCCGATGCCTTCGTCGTCTACGGGATCGGTCCGGAGAATGCGAACATCGCCCGCGGGAAATTCGAGATTGGTTGGGGCGCGTTGATGATCGGCAGCTGGACGATGTCGATGTCGAACTTCATCGATAACGCCGCGGAGTTTGGCGAGGGCGTGATGATGCCACAAACGTTCATCCAGAACGACGCGTCGACGCCGCGCGAGCGGCATTTTCTCGATGAATATCTGCGCGAGTTCAAGCCGACGGAACGCCGCATCCCGAGCGCCGTCGCGGCCGCGCAGGGCTACGATTCAGTATTCGTACTCGTCGAGGCCATCAAGCAGGCTGGGTCGACGGAGGGCCCCGAAATCAAGGAGGCGCTCGAGGATCTGAAGGCAACGCATAAGGGGGTGATCCGCGCCTACGAGAGACCGTATTCGAAGGAGGACCACAGCGCCCTCAAGAAAGAGAACGTCGCGCTGGGCCGGGTCCGGTTCGGGCGAGTCTCCATGGTCTCGCCGCCGGCGGTTCCTCCCCCGACGGACTGACCGCGCGTTTCCGACCGATCAGGTCTTCTTCGCCGGCGCCGCTGGTTTCGGCGCGCTCAGTCGCTCGGCGAGCTCCCGGTCGCGTTCCGCTTCGGCATCGCGGCCGAGGGTGCGCAGGCAGGCCTCGCGGCCCCGGAGGGAGTCGATGTCCTTCGCGTCCAGCGTCAGGGCCTGCGAGAACGAGGCCACGGCGCCCGCATAGTCGGTTCGGCGGCGCTGGAGCTGGGCCGAGAAATTCCACGCCTCGGCGTCGCGGGGCGCGTTTTCGGCGGCGAGTTTGCCGTAGCGCACGGCGTCGGCCCGGCGTCCTAGTTGGCTCGACGCCTGACCCGCGATCAGGGCGCCGCCGCCGGACTTCGGGTCCAGCTTCAGGGCTTCCAGCGCGTCTTCGAGGGCGAGCAAAGGCTGACTGGCCGCCAGGAGATTGGCGGCCCGGCGGGCGAGCGCCGCCCCGTCCGGCCCGTTGCGCAGCGTCGCGTCCGTTGATTCCAGCACGGGCAGAAGCCGGTCGAGATAGCGCTGCTCGTTGACGATCACTGCGACCTTGAGCGCGTCGGCTTCATCACTTCGTCCGAGTTTCCGCAGCGAGTGCGCCCGCAGCGTCTGCGCCCCACGGGACCGCGGATCGAGCTTGTGCGCCGCTTCCGCGGCCGCCAGAGCCGCGGCGTTCGCGCCGAGCGCGGAGAGAAAGCGTCCGGCATCGAGCTGCGCGACCAGATCGGT
Organism: Chthoniobacterales bacterium; assembly: GCA_038322235.1. Taxonomy (GTDB): domain Bacteria; phylum Verrucomicrobiota; class Verrucomicrobiia; order Chthoniobacterales; family SZAS-18; genus SZAS-18. Next base: position 24,680 of record JBBQFQ010000049.1, on the reverse strand, counting down.
CGGCGCGCTCCGCGCCTTGTTCAGCACGGTCACGATCCCCGGCAGCTGTCGCTGGATCGCTTCAAAGCGCGGGAGGTTGGCCTTCACCAGGTCGACAGACGCATCCGCCTTGCCCGCCTCGACCATCTCCTTCACTGCCGGCTCCATCGCGCCCGTCTGGAGGAGGGCCAGCCCGAGTGATGCCTTCGTGCGGGCGAGATCAGCGCCTTTTACCCCCGCGGCGAGCCGCTGGCGAAGCGCGTCCACGGCCGCAGGCCACATCCCGTGGCTCGGGCCGAGTCCGGCGATGCGATCGAGTAACGTTCCTGGATAGGAGAGCGCGCCGCGCGTTGTGACCGCGCGTTTCCAAGCGGCGAGCGCCTCTTCGGGATGATCGGACGCGAGGGCGAGATCGCCCTGCAACTCGGCGATCGCGCCGGGAGCCGGAGGCGTCGCGGATTTACTCGCGGCGTCGAGCGAAGCCTGCGCCCGCTTCGGATCCTTCTCCGCGAGGAAGCCGGTGACGACGCTCTGGAGAAGTTGGGCGTCGCCTGGTGTGGCCAGGCTCAGGCGCCGGCTGATTTCCAGAACGGCCGGCTTGTCCTGCTCCGCGCTTGCCGCACCAAGCTGGGCGCGCAGGGCAGGGCCGGCCGACGGATTCTCGGCCGCCAGCAAAGATGCGGCGCAGAGTCCGATCGTCGCGGGGAAAAGACAGATCGATCTCATGGAGGAAGCATACGCCCGCCGGGAAGGAATGCTCAAGCCTGCGCGTGTGCAATTCGCGACCGGCGACCGGCGACCGGCGACCGCCGATCGGCTACCGGCGCATCAAGGCGTCGTCGCGTTCAGTTTGAGTTTGGGCGTGCTCGCCGGGACGGAGGGGGCCGGCTCGCCTTCCGCATACTGCTCGCGCTCGAGCTGCATGAAGTAGTGGTAGCGGTCGAGCTCGAGGAGCTCGTTCAGCTGATTCGGCGGTGGCACGATCGGATTGTCGATCGCCAATACATTCAAAGTGAGGATCTGCTCCCCGCGCCGCAGGGTGATCGGAATGGTTTCACCCCCGGTGAGGAAGAACGAGGCGTCGATCATGTCCGAGGGCCGCTTGAACTTCAGATCGCCCACGCCCAGAATCACATCGCCTTCCTTGATTCCGGCCTTCGCCGCGGGTGAATCTTCTTCGAGCAGGCGCACGACCGCTTCGCTGCCCTCCGCATCGAACGCTCCCGTCGCCTTCACGTTCACGCCTACCCAACCGGGGCGCGGAACACCAAAACGCTCGTAATCGTGGAAGACCTTCCGCGCCGCGTGGATCGGGAGGGCGTAGCAAGTGCCCTTGCCGTCGTCCATTCGCGCCACGAGCACCCCGACCGCCTCACCTTTGAGATTGAGGATCGGCGAGCCCTGCTCACCGCGGTGCACCGGAATGTTCGCGCGGAGATGGGTCGTCGAAAGGTAGCCGCCGAGATACTTCTGATCGAAGCCGGCGAGGAATCCGACGTTCGGGGCGACGGGCAGATCCATCGGATAACCGATCGACATGATCGCCGATGCAACCACGAGCTCCGAGGGTTTGCCGAGCGGGATGAAGGGCGTGCCCGTGCCGGCAATTTTGAGCACGGCGAGTCCGCTGCGTTCGTCCGCGACGAGCCGGACCGCGGGAAACTTCTTTTCCCCGAACTCCACCACGACATTCCACGACTCTCCTGCCACGGAGTACGCCGTGAAGACGGTGCCGCTGGGATTGATGAAAAATCCGGTGCCGACGAGCGATCCATGGAAGTCATCCGCCGTGATCCGGACCACGGCAGATTTTGCCTTCTCAAAGACCGCCTTCACGTCCTCACCCATCGCGCCGAGCGACGGACCCGCCTGCGCAGCGGGCGCAGCAGGGACGGCGGGCGGGGCCGGTTCGCTTGCTTGCGTCCAGGCGGCGAGCAGGGAAATTCCGGCAACGCAGCAAGGGACGAGCACGCCGGACGCAGAATTTCCGCGTCGTCGTTCGTTAGAAGCTGGCCGGTGCGGCATAGCTGACAGGGCGCGAATCCAGCACGTAACGAGGAGTACGGGCCGGGGCGCCGGTGATCTGGGCCTCCGCGCGCATGCGATCCCGGGCCACTTCAAAACCGGGATATTCCGCCGCGGTGAAGAAGACCGGCTGCGAGCCAGGAACGGCCCGGGCCACGAGGCGCGAGCGATTCAAAGGCAGACTGAAACCGGCTGGGGTGGTCGCTTCCTTGGGCAGGATCACGGCCTCGATTTTCGCGATCGGTGAGGTCGCCGGCGTCGTCGTCAGAATCTGCTTCGAGGTGATCGCGGCCGCGAACAGCGCCACGGCGCACGCGGTGCCGTAGGCGAGGCGCGGCATCTCGAACGGAGCGAAGGAACCCGTCAGGCGATCCCACGCGATCCGCCAGAGCGGCACCTTGATGATCTCCTGGCGTTGACGCGCCTGAAAATCCTTCAAAAAGTTCTCGAAATACTCGGGCGGGGGAGCTTCGTGACGCTTGAGACGGAGCAGCTTTTGCAGGTCAGTGAAGTTGTCGTCCATGGCAGGGATAGCAGGCAGCAGGGCAGGGAGATACGGATTAAAACCTATTGGCGGAACTCTTCGAGAAAATTCTGCAATTGTTGGTGCGCGTAGAAGAGGCGCGACCGGACGGTGCCTTCCGACACCCCAAGAATTTTTGAAATCTCCGCGTGCGGCATCCCTTGGACGTCGAACATCGTGACGACCGCGCGATGGTCGGGCGAAAGCTTCTGCATCGCTTCGTTGATGCGCCGCTGCAGTTCCGACAAATTCGTCTCCCGCACGGGATCGCCGTGGCCGGTGGAAGTGAGCTCGAGAAACTCGCGATCGTTTTGGATCCCGGAGTCCACGTCGTCGAGGCTAAGGTGGAACCGGCGCCCCCGCTTCTTGACGAAATTGATCGTCATGTTGACGCCGATCTGGTGCAGCCAGGTGTAAAAGCTGGAACGCCCCTTGAAGCCCCCCATCGACCGGTACGCCTTCGCGAAGACGTCCTGCATCAGATCGTTCGTGTCCTCGTGATTCGAGGTCATGTGGTAGATCAAGCCGTAGAGCCGCGGGCTGTACTTTATCACGAGCTTGTCGAACGCCACGGCCTCGCCCGCTTGAGTGCGGGCCACCAGCTCCTCATCGGTGGGTTCCACGACCTCGGTCGCGGTAGCGGTTTTCTCCATCGTGGCGTCCACCCTCGTAGCCGCGGGCGGGACCGCTGGCGAAGGCTTTTTGTCGATGGCTTCCGCGGCCTTGGCCACGACACGCGAGCGAAGGGGCCATGGGAGGGAGAATACGTTGGTCATGATTTCGCGAACAGGTCAGACAGGCGCGCGGGGCAGCACGTTCAATCTGAAGCCCTCAATTCGATGGTCTTATTGCGTCTTTCACCGTCCCGCGAGAGCGTTTTTTTTGCTCCTCTAAATACCCCGTCCCGCGTAGGGATTGATCCGTGCACTCGGAAGTTACTCTGGAAATGCTATGACATTTAAATGTCCAGCTGTTGATGGACATTTTCATATCTGCGTTCACATTCGCCCATCGCTTCATCGCCATGGCTGTACTACCCGAAACCCTCAAAGCGGAAGATCCCACCCTCCGCGGCACCATCCCCGACATCCTTGCCCGTGAAGACGCGGCGAGCTTTCCGGAGGCCGATACCCAGTTCCTGAAATTCCACGGAATCTATCAGCAGGACGACCGGGACGTGCGCCGGGAGGGCAAGCACTTCCAATTCATGGTGCGCACCCGGCAGCCGGGCGGGCGCGTTCCCGCCCCGCAATTTCTGGCCTACGCCGATCTCGCCCGACGCTTCGGCAATGGCTCGCTGCGCATCACGTCGCGGCAGGGCATCCAGTTCCACGGGGTCGTGAAATCCGGTCTGGCCCAAACGATTCGGGGCATCAATGGCGCTCTCGCCACCACCCTTGCCGCGTGCGGGGACGTGGCCCGGAACGTCATGGCCCCGCCGGTGCCGGCCGTGACCCCGCTGGCGCAGGCGGTGCAGGCGGATGCCGAAAGACTTTCGGAAGCCCTGCTCCCGCTCGGCACGAGCTATCACGACATCTGGGTCGAGGGCGTGAAGCTGAAGCTCGATGAACCGGCGGCGGCCCGCCCTGTCGATCCGCTCTACGGCGCGACGTATCTCCCGCGGAAATTCAAGACCGCGTTCGCGATCCCGCCCGTGAACGACACGGACGTCTTGAGCAATTGCCTTGGCTTCATCGCCATCGCCGATGCGCGGGGCACTCTGCTGGGCTACAATCTGGCCGTGGGCGGCGGGCTCGGCCGCACGCACGGGAATGCGGAGACGTTCCCGCGCCTCGCCGACGTGATCGGCTTCTTTCCGCCTTCGCACCTCGTCGAGGTGGGTCGGGCGGTGCTCGCGATTCATCGCGACTGGGGCGATCGCACGAACCGCAAGCACGCGCGCTTGAAGTACGTCCTCGAGGATCACGGGCCGGAATGGTTCCGGGCGGAACTGGAACGCCGACTCGGCGTCACGCTCGAAGCTGAGCGCCCTTGGGAGTTTGAATCGCAGGGCGACCCGATCGGCTGGCAGCACGCGCTCGAGGGGGATCACTTCCTCGGCCTCCACGTCTCCGCCGGACGGATCCGCGATGCCGCCCCGGGTCGCGGGTTGCTGACCGCGCTGAGCGAAATTGTCGCCCGCCATCAACTTGAGGTCCGTCTCACCGCCTCGCAGAATCTCCTCCTCGTTGGCGCCACCGTCAGCGACATCGCGACCATCAATTCGATTCTGGCCGCGCACGGCGTGAACGCAGCGACGAGTTCGGGCACCTCGGCGGTGCGCCGGCTGTCCATGGCCTGTCCGGCGCTGCCCACGTGCGGCCTCGCGCTCGCGGAGTCGGAGCGCTGGCTGCCGGAGGCGCTCGACATCATTGAATCGGTCCTGCGCGAACATGATCTCGATGAAGAGGAAATCGTCGTGCGGATCACCGGCTGTCCGAACGGCTGCGCCCGCCCGTATCTCGCGGAGATCGGGCTCGTGGGGAAGGCTCCCGGGCGCTACCAGCTCTGGCTGGGCGCGAACTTCGGCGGAACTCGCTTGAACCGGGTCTGGCGGGAGAGCGTGCGCGTCGCGGATCTCGCCGACGAGCTGCGCCCGATCGTGGGGCGCTACGCCGCCGAGCGAGGTGTCGGCGAGCGATTCGGGGACTTCTGCAGCCGGGCGCTCTGGGTCGAGGCCGGCGCGGAGTTGCCGGTCGCCGTCTGACATCCGCCCCGGACGCACCCCGAACCCAGAGCACGAGGCGGACACCGTTTCCGCCCTCGCCAGCGCGGGCAGGCTTCCGACCGCGCTCCTCGTCCGCCCGATTTCCTTTCCGCTCCCCCTTTGCTCATCCCATGCGCCCTTCCACCTCGTCCGGGGAACGCCCGGGCCGCCTCACTCTCCGGCAGGCCGCGATCCTTTCGCTCCTCGCCCTGGCCGCATTTCTTGCCGCCAGTCTCGTCTACACGGCCCGCGCTCAGGCACCGGTCGAGATCTTGAATGTCTCGTGCAACCCGACCCGCGAACTTTACGCGGATTTCGACGCCGCTGTCGCGAAGCGCTCCCGCCCCGCCAATGGCGTCGAAGTCATCGCCCAGCAGTCGCATCGCGACTCCGGCGCACAGGCGCGCCCGGTCACTCCGCGGAAATAAATCGCCGCCGTCCCGTCTTCACCCCATGCGATCCTCCACGTTCCGTCTTCGTCTCGCGTCCCTCCTCGCCGCTTTCGGGCTGGCTGCGTCCCTGCGGGCGGAGCCATCGCTGCTCAATGCGTCCTACGACGTGTCGCGCGAGTTCTACAAGGAATTTAATCCGGCCTTCGCGGCGCACTGGAAGGCGCAGACCGGAACGGGCTTGACGCTGAATCAATCGCACGGCGGCTCCAGCAAACAGGTGCGGAGCGTCATCGATGGACTCGAGGCGGATGTCGTGACGATGAACAACCCGCTCGACATCGAGGCGCTCGCGAAGGCGCAGCTCATTCCAGCGGACTGGGCGAAGCGCCTGCCGCACGACAGCTCACCCTACTCGTCCACGATCCTCTTTCTGGTCCGGAAGGGGAACCCGAAGGCGATCAAGGACTGGAGCGATCTCGTGCGTCCGGGGGTCGCCGTCATCCTCCCGAACCCGAAGACCGCCGGCAACGGCCGCTACAGCTATCTCGCTGCCTGGGGCTACGCGCAACGGGCACCGGGAGGCGATGCCGCCAAGGCCCAGGAGTTCGTGCGCCGGCTGTTCGCGAATGTGCCGGTGCTCGATGCGGGCGGTCGGGGGGCGACGACGACCTTCGCCCAGCGCGGCCTCGGTGATGTGCTCCTGACCTTCGAAAACGAGATCGCGCTGATCCAGAAGGAGTTCGGCGCGGATGCGTTCGAACCCGTCGTGCCTACGACCAGCATCCTCGCCGTTAATCCCGTGGTGTGGGTCGATCCCATCGTGAAGCGCCGGGGCACCGAGGCGCTCGCGAAGGCGTATCTGGAATTTCTCTACTCCGACGCCGGCCAGGAGCTGGCGGTGAAGCAGCATTTCCGCCCGAGCTCGCCCGCTGTGCTCGCGCGCCACGCCGCGGAGTTTCCCGCCCTCCCGCTCTTCACCGTCGAGGAGGTCTTCGGCACGTGGGCGCAGGCGCAGGCGACGCACTTCGCGGACGGCGCGCTCTTTGATCAGATCTTTGCCCAGAGGTGACGCGCCGTCGCTCCATTCTGCCGGGGTTTGGGCTCTCCCTCGGTTTCACGCTGGCGTATCTCGGTCTGATCGTTTTGCTCCCGCTCTCCGCGGCGTTCATCAAGACGGCCGGCCTCACGTGGGCGCAGTTTACGGCCGCGGTGACGTCTCCCCAGGTGGTCGCGTCCTATCGCTTGAGCTTTTTCGCCTCGCTGACGGCCGCACTGCTGAATGCGGGCTTCGGGCTGCTCCTCGCCTGGGTGCTGGTGCGCTACCGCTTTCCCGGCCGGCGCCTCGTGGATGCGCTCGTCGACCTCCCCTTCGCGCTGCCTACCGCGGTGGCCGGCATCGCGCTCACAGCACTGTACGCGAAGAACGGCTGGCTCGGGCAGTATTTGGAACCGCTCGGCGTGAAGGTTGCCTTCACGGAATTGGGCGTCGTCGTCGCCCTGACTTTCATCGGACTCCCCTTCGTCGTGCGCACGATTCAACCCGTGCTCGAGGAACTGGAGCCGGAACTGGAGGAGGCATCGGCCACGCTCGGAGCGAATCGCTGGCAGACGCTCACGCGGGTGATCTTCCCGGAGCTGTTCCCCGCTCTCCTCACCGGGTTCGCGCTGGCGTTCGCCCGGGCCATCGGGGAGTACGGCTCCGTCGTCTTCATCTCCGGGAATCTTCCCATGCGCACGGAGATCACTCCGCTGCTGATCATCACGAAGCTGGAGCAGTATGACTACCGCGGCGCGACCGCGCTCGCCGTCGTGATGCTTGTCGCGTCGTTCGTGCTCCTCCTCGTCATCAACGGCCTCCAGCACTGGAGCCGCCGCTTTCACCGCGTCTGACCTCATGGCGAGCCTCGTCTCCCCTCCGCTCGCGCGCGACGCCCAGATCCGCCGGGCCACCCAGGACCCGCGCTGGCTGCGACTCACGCTGATCACGATCGCGCTGGGGTTCGTCGCCCTCTTCCTCGTCCTGCCGCTCGCCGCGGTCTTTTACGAGGCGCTCCGGAAGGGCTTCGCCCTCTTCGCGGCGTCATTCACCGATCGCGACACCCTCTCCGCGATCCGCCTCACCCTGACGGCCGCCGCGATCGCGGTGCCGGCGAATCTCGTTTTCGGCGTCGCCGCGGCCTGGTGCATCGCGAAGTTTCGCTTCCCCGGTCGCAGTATTCTCCTCACGCTGATCGATCTGCCCTTTGCCGTTTCGCCCGTCATCTCCGGGCTCATCTATGTCCTGCTCTTCGGTGCCCAGGGGTGGTTTGGTCCCTGGCTCGCCGCGCACGGGATCAAGATCCTCTTTGCCGTTCCCGGCATCGTCCTCGCGACGATCTTCGTGACGTTTCCCTTCGTGGCGCGCGAGCTGATTCCCCTCATGGAAGCGCAGGGCAACGACGAGGAGTACGCCGCGCTCAGCCTCGGCGCCTCCGGCTGGCAGACCTTCTGGCGCGTCACGCTCCCGAACGTGAAGTGGGGCCTCTTCTACGGCGTCATTCTCTGCAATGCGCGCGCCATGGGCGAATTCGGCGCGGTCTCCGTGGTCAGCGGCCACATCCGCGGCCAGACCAACACGATTCCCCTCCACGTCGAGATCCTGTATAACGAGTACAATTTTGTCGCCGCCTTCGCCGTCGCCACCCTGCTCGCGCTCCTGGCCCTGCTGACTCTGGCGCTGAAGGCCCTCGTTGAACATCGAACCTTGAACGTTGAACATCGAACTTCGAAGGGATCGCGGGCGAGAGCTCAGCGCGGACTTGCCGAAGGAACCGCCGTCGGATGAAGCTTTGCGAATGAAGAAGGAAGCGGCCGAAAAGTATGATCTGGAGGAGCGATTGCTCGAGTATTCGGCGCGGATCATTCGCTTGAGTGAGCAGATGCGGACGACGCAGGCGGCGCAGCACGTTGGGGCGCAGCTCCTGCGTTCTGGGACGTCGGCGCTGCCCAACCATGCGGAGGCCCAGGCGGCCGAGTCGAAGCGGGATTTCGTCCACAAGTTCAAACTCAGCCTCAAGGAACTGCGCGAGACCCATCGCTGGCTCCGCCTGATTCAGCGCGTCCCACTTCTCGAAAAGCCGGAGCGCGTCGACCCCCTCCTCAAAGAAACCGACGAACTCATCCGTATCTTCGTCGCCAGCGTCCGAACCGCGCAGAAACCAGAAAAGTCGGAGTGAACATCAGTCCCCATATTTGCCTTCCATTTTCCCTCGTTCCGTCACCGATCACCCCTCGCGCGAGCGATCCCCGCGCCCGCCCTTCGAAGTTCAAAGTTCAACGTTCGATGTTCAACGTTCTGTGAGCTTCAGCAGACCGACGAACTCATCCGCATTTTCGTCGCCAGCGTCCGAACCGCCCAACGCCCGCAAAAGTCGGATTGAACATCATTCCCCATATTTGCCTTCCATTTTCCCTCCTTCCGTCACCGATCACCCTTCGCGCAAGCGACCCCCGCGCCCTCCCTTCGACGTTCAAAGTTCAACGTTCGATGTTCGACGTTCGTTAAGATGCTTTCCGCCACCGATCTCTCCAAGCGCTTCGGCGCGTTTACCGCGCTCGACTCGGTCAGCCTGGACGTGCCGCCGGGCAAGCTGGTCGCTTTGCTGGGGCCGTCGGGTTCCGGCAAGACGACGCTCCTGCGCATCATCGCCGGACTCGAGCACGCGGATCCAGGGAGCGGACGCATTCTCTTGCACGGCGAGGATGTAACGGACGTGCCCGCGGGGAAACGCGGGGTCGGGTTCGTCTTCCAGCACTACGCTCTCTTTCGGCATCTCAGCGTGTTCGATAACATCGCCTTCGGCTTGCACGTCCTCCCGCGCCGGGAACGCCCCGCTTCCGACGTCATCGCGGCCCGCGTGCGGGAACTGCTTGAACTGATGCAGCTCGATGGCGTGGAGAAGCGGTATCCCACGCAGCTCTCTGGCGGGCAGCGGCAGCGGGTCGCCTTCGCCCGCGCCCTCGCCGTGCAACCGCGGGTGCTGTTGCTCGACGAGCCCTTCGGCGCGCTCGATGCGAAAGTCCGGAAAGAACTGCGCCGCTGGCTCCGGCGGTTCCACGACCAGACGCGTCTCACCACGGTCTTCGTGACGCACGACCAGGAGGAGGCGCTCGAGATTGCCGACGAGGTCGTGATCATGAACCAGGCGCGGGTCGAGCAAACCGGCGCGCCGGAAGAAGTCTACGACCATCCGCGGACCCCGTTCGTCTATCGCTTCCTGGGAAACGTGAATCGCGTGCAACTCCCCTGGGGCACCCGGTCGGAGGGACTCGATCTCCCGTTCGCCGAGCCGCACGTCGCCTACGTCCGGCCGCACGACATCGAGATCCGGCGAGCGCAGGTGGGCGATGGCGGCGAGCGCGCGATCGTGCGCTCGGTTCATGCCGTCGGGCCGCTCGTGCGGGTGACCTGCGAGCGGGCGGTCGACGGCGGCTACGTCGAGATCGAGTCTTCGCGCCCCGTGCTCGATGAGGTCGCGCTTCGCGTCGGCAGCGAGGTCGTCCTGCACATTCGGAAGGCCCGGACGTTCGCGGAAGAGTACTCGATCTGACGGCCGCTTTTGTGCCGATCAAGACAGCGTCATTTCGACGTCTGTCCCTGATACCTCAGGCGGAGATCGCCGCTGACCTTCAGCTCCTTCGCCTGGCGGTCGCGGAGGCGGGCGCCGAACTTGGCCGGAGCGCCCTTGCCCTTCGCGTCGGCATCGTCGGCGTGCAGGATGCGCTCGAGCTTCGCGATGCGCGCCTGGAGCGCCTCATCGTAGGGGTCGGCGGCGCAGATGGACCCGCTGAGGGCACCGAGGCCGAGCAGACCGGCGACGATGGTGCGGAAGCAGCGCATCGGGGATCAATGATCGATTTCCGACTCCCGGCAAGCGCGTTCGCGCGCGGTTTCCTCGGTGGGCCAGCCTGGCTCCGGGACGAGCTGGCTCCCCACGTGCCTGAGCTCGCTCACCCGAAAGCGATGTCAGCTCACCTCGGAGGGTGAGCTGGCCTGTTCCCAGCGGGAGCTCGCTCCCGTCTCAGCGGAGTCCGCTCAGCTCCACGCGAAGCGAACTCCCGGACCGCGTGAGCCAGGCTCGGTCGATGCTGGCTTCGCGCGCTCGGAGGCTGAGCTCGGCCACCTTCGGGGGGAGCGAGCTGGAGTCGGATCTCAGCTCGCTGTCCCGTGACGTCGGCTCGCTCTCGCTCGTCCGTCAGCTCGCCCACCTGCGCGCCCAGGAAAGGACCTGCCGGGCCGCGGCCGAGAAGTTTTCTGCGGCGTGTAGACGATTTCTTAACCATTTGTCCACCAGTGGGTTGATCGGCAGTTTGCCAACTTGCGGGCGTGATCTACCGAGGGGGTGTCATCTATTGACACCCCACCCGGGCGATCGTGCTGGCGTCTCGAAATCACCACCCACCACCCGAACCCAACCCCACCGTGATCGAACCAAACACTGCCCTCGACATCTCCGCCGCCCTCACGGCGGAAAAACTCGCCCGCCTCGACCAACTCCTCGACCAGCTCGAGGGAGAAGTCGACTTCCTCGTCGCCCTCACGCCCGTGGAGCGGACCCGGCTCCGGGGCCTGGGGCCGAAGAATGCCGGCTTCATCCCCGGCGTCCTCGAAGCCGCCGGGCAATGTGCGGATGCCATCCCACCCATGCTCGCGCCCGGGAAGGTCGAGGGCTTTCGCGCCGCAACCGAGGCGCTCGTGTTTCGCGGGGTGCGCCTGGCCGTCCTCAACCAGCGCCTGACCGACAGCGCCCGCGTGACGGGCGATGCGTGCGTCGGAGCGACCCTCGACCTCTACCAACTCCTCAAACGGCTGGGCAAGGCGATGGGGATCGACGAATCTCTCCGCCGCCTCCGCCATCGCTTCGCCGCGCAGTCCGCCGGCGGGCGGGCGCGGGCCAAAGCGGCCCGCGCGGAGCGCACGTGAGCGCCGGACGGTCACGGGCAGGCTCGGCGAAGCGGCCATTCCCTCGGGCCCCAGCCTCTGCTAGAATCTGGCGTGTCTGTCACCCTGCCCATCGCCCTGCCCCCGGCGGAGAATTCCGTCCCGGGCGCGAAGGCACCGACGCTGACGATTCACGAGATCTATCACTCCATTCAAGGCGAGAGCACTTGGGCCGGTCAGCCGTGCACGTTCGTGCGCACGACCTTCTGCGATCTCCGCTGCACGTACTGCGATACGGCGCATGCCTTCTACAAAGGCACGAAGATGACGGTGCCGGAGATCGTCGGGCGCGTGCTCTCGTACGATTGCCCGCTCGTCGAGCTCACCGGGGGTGAGCCGCTGCTGCAGAAGAATTCGCTTCCGCTTATGACGGCGCTCTGCGACGCCGGCAAGACGGTCCTCCTTGAGACCAGCGGGGCGCACGACATCTCGACGGTCGATCCCCGGGTCCATCGGATCATGGACCTCAAGACGCCCGACAGCGGCGAATGCGCGCGCAACGTCTACGCGAACATCGCCCACCTGACCGCGCGCGATGAAGTGAAGTTCGTGCTGGGTTCCCGCGCCGATTACGAGTGGGCGCGGGAGAAGGTGCGTGAATACGATCTCGCCGCCCGGTGTGGCACCGTGCTGTTTTCGACCATCTTCACCCGGCTCGAGCCGGTGCGCGTGGTCGAGTGGCTGCTCGAGGATAAACTTCCCGTCCGCTTCCAGCTGCAGATGCACAAGTACATCTGGCCGCCGGCGCAGCGCGGCGTGTGACCGCCGGCAAAAAAGCTCGGCTCGACGATTTGGAGTGCGGCTGCCCTCTGCCGCTTTCATTGGGGGTTTCGTTGGGATGGGCGGCGGATGTCCAAGGCAGCGGGATAAACGGCGTCCGGCGAAGCGTCGAAGGCGGACGGACAAGTGCTGTGCGCTGCCTTGGCCGCCGGGGGCATGCGACGATCTTTCGCCCGCCAAAGCGGCAGAGGGCAGCCGCACTCCAAATCGCCGGTGCGCCAGCGAAGCCTCGCTTGGCAGCCGCGGACATGCTGAATTCAGTCATGAATTCGCCGGATTGGCCTCACGCACCACCCCTAAACGTTCGTTAGAAGTTCCCCCCGCAGTGAAGCCCCGCCCCACCTGGCTGTGGCAGGCGCATGGTCGCGCTCGGCTACGCGCCGTTCCCGCCTCGATTGAAGCGAAAATCGTCTGGATCCGCTCGCGCGTCAGCGTCGCCGGAGTTTCAGCGCGACGGCGGTAAACACGGTGATCAACCGCTGCTGGAACCGTGGGGTGAGCATCGCAATGAGCGTCACGCACAAGGACTGCAAGAGTTCCATCGCCACCCGGGTCCACCCCCCCGGAAAGGGGTGTCTCCGGATGAGCAAAAGCATCCCCAGAAAGCCCGTCCACACGACGAGGGCGCTGAGCAACAGAGCAGTGAAGCCTATCGCCCCCATCGCCATATTCCGGATCTCCGCCGGGCCGGGCCGCCGGTTGGCGGGCAAATAGTATATGCCCAGCAGGACACCTCCCGTCATCAACGTGGCGAGCAGTAACCACGAGACCGCCGCTGCCTCTTCGCCGAACCACCAACACGCGCCGATGAAGGTGCTCCAGATTAGCCCGCCCAGCAGCCAGATCGTCGAAATCTCCGGATCAGGGTCGCGGTAGAGCGAGGACATCGGCTGAGTATACCGCACCGAAAATCCCGGACAAGCGCGTCCGCGTAAGTCGCGCAATCCACCAGCACGTCCGCGTTGGTGTCGTCCTGATCGACCCGCCCAATGGAATATTCGGCCCGCAGCGCCGCGGCAATCTCGGTTTCGGCGCGTTCGCGTTCGCCGAGCAACCAGCTCGCGATGGACGGGTTGATCTGCGGCTCCGGCGCACCGCTCCCCGCGCATGTTTCGGTCGGCGAGTTCAATGAGTTCGGGCGACTCGCGCGAATGAGCGGGCGGCTGCTGACTGGAGATCGCGCCGAAGAGGTGCTGCAGCGGTTGCGCGCGAAACTCCTCGGCGTCCTTGAAGAGATGGATCACTTGCGGAGTCGGCCGCTCCCGGGGCGGTTTCTGTTCAACTCGCCGTTACGGTCCCCGGTACGGATTTTCTTTTTCGAGTTCTGCGAGGCGTCGCCGCAGTTCAGCCAGCCGGACATTCATTCCGGCGAGCGCCTGCGTGTACGCGCGGCAATCCACCAGGGCGTCGACGTTGGTGTCGTCTTGATCGACGCGTCCGATGAAATATTCGGCATTCATCGCCGCGGCAATCTCGGTTTCGGCGCGTTCGCGTTCGCCGAGGAGCCAGGCTGCGATGGCCTTGTTGATATGCGGCTCCGGCGCATCGCTCCCGGCGTGCATGTTTTGATCCGTGAGGTCGATGAGTTTCTGGCAACTCGCGCGCAGTCCCGCCTCGTTCTTCTCCGCTCGCAACAACACCACCGCTGAGGCCAGAATCTGCCGGTAGTTGAATCCGTCCAGGTCGGCGGCCGCGAGCGCCGCATCGATGTTTCGACGGCATGCGCCCAGGTCGCCGAGTCGCCAGTGCGCCATGAAGTCGTAGTATCCCGCCGGCGGCTGGCCCGGGATCTCGCTGAAGAAGTGCTGCGCGGGGCTCGTGACGAGGCGCGCGCGTTCCGCTATCAGGAGGCTCACCCGCGCGTAGTCCCGCCGGCAATGGGCGATGTAAATTTCCATGTGCTGGCGTTTCAAGGCATCCTCCAGGCGCGCCATGCCGCGGCGCATCCAACGCTCGCCTTCGGCGTCTGACCCCACGCCGAAGAGGAGATTGCCGAGGCAAAGGAACGGCGCTGGAGAGTGCGGTTCGAGCTCCGCCGCCCGGCGGGCGAGCTTCCAGGCATCCTCCCAGCGGCCGATCAAAAAGAATAGATTGGCCAGGCGGATGGTGGGCTCGGCGAAGCTGGGCTTGAGCTCCACCGCCTTCTGGAATGAGCCGCGCGCCCGGGCAAACCAGCCGCGCGACGCGTAGGCCGCCCCGAGCGTGGCGTGCCCCTCGGCGCACCGCGGATCGAGTGTGACCGCTTTTTCCCCCGCCAGGATCGCCGAATCGAGCCAGTAGATCGGCGCCTCGAAATGATCGACTTTGGCCACGTACGCATCCCCGAGGGCCGCGTGCGCGAGGGCATACTGCGGATCCTGGGCGATCGCCTGCTGAAAAAAGGCGATGGCATTTTCGTTGTCCGCGGCGCGCACTTTTCGAAAGGATTCGATTCCGCGCCGATAGAGTTCATAGGCCCCGGCAACTTCCGGTCGCTGTTCCCGCGCCACCGGTTTCTGACCCGGAACCAGCCGACCCTGGACGGCCTCGGCGATGCTGGCCGCAATTTCGCTTTGCAGCTCAAACGCATTTTGCCACGGCCGGTCGAAGGTCTCCGCCCAAAGCACAGCGTCATTCGTCGAGTCGATCAACTGCGCCCGAACGCGCAAACGTTCGCCCAGGCGACGGACGCTGCCCTCCACGATCGTCCCTACGCCCAGATCCCCCGCGATCTGACGTCCGTTGCGCGGGCCGGTTCGATATTGCAGGACCGATGTCCGCGAGACGACGCGCAGGTCTGCGACGCGCGACAGATTGGAAATGACATCCTCCTGCACTCCATCGGAAAACGAAATGTCTTCGCCGGTGGCGCCGGGATTCTCGAAGGGGAGGACGGCGACGATTCTCCGCGTGGCCGGGTCGGCCGAGGGAACGCGCGGGTGGCCCCGCCACCAAAACAATCCGAGCACCACGGCCGCGACCAACACGCCGAGCCCAACGATCGCCGGCAGAGTCCGGCGCGGTTTCCGCGCCGGGGTGGGATGAAACGGGAGCGTGGTTTCCCTCGCGACGGCGGCCCGGAAGAAACTCTCGGTCAGCCCCGTGGGTTCACGGCGCTCGAGTCCTTCCTCGACCCGGGTTCCCACTCGCATGAGGGCCCGCTCGACTTCCGCCGCCGTGGCCGGCCGCTCTTCGCGATCCTTGGCGAGCAGACGCATGAGCACCGCGGCCAGGCTGGGCGGGAGATGAGCGATCTCTTCGAACGGCGGCGATTTCACCGCGTGCTCGGTGAGTAAATCGCGGGTATTGCCCGCGCGGAACGGGGGATGTCCGCAAAGCGCTTCCCAGAGGATGCAGCCCAGCGCGTAGAGATCTGCCCGGCCATCCACGACGGTGCCGTGCTCGGCCTGTTCCGGACTCGCGTACGCCGCCGTCCCGCAAAAGACGCCATCGGCCGTGGCTGTGACATCGGCGGCCGCGGGCCCGCGCGCGACCCCGAAATCGATGATCTTGAACTGCCAGGCGCCCTCCGCCTCGGCCCGGTCGGCGGCCGGCCGGACTGCCATGATGTTGGCCGGTTTAAGGTCGCGATGTACGATTCCCTGGGCGTGGATCGCGCCGAGTCCGCGAGTCAATTGCAATCCGAGATCGATCGCTTCCTCAACCGCCAACGGCGCTCGCTCCGGCAGCCACTCGGCCAGCGACGCGCCGTCGATGTATTCCATCGCGAAGAAGAGTTCGCCCGGCGTGTCGTGAAGATAAAGCACGCTGGCGACATTGGGATGCCGGATGCGGGCGGCGGCGCGGGCCTCCTTGAGGAAGCGGGCGGTGGTGCCGGGTCGCGCCGATTCCCCTTCCGCGATCACCTTGAGCGCCACGTCCACCTCGAGGCGTTCGTCGGTCGCCTTGTAGGTCACCCCCATCGCACCCGAACCGAGCGTCCAGAGGGAGCCGTCCGCTCGTTGGAGCACGCGATAGTGCGCAAATCTTCGCGGGTCACCGGCCATTGGCGCCGAGGCTAACTCTCGCCGCGGAGCGGGGGAAGGCGGAATCGGGTTCGGTGACCCTCATCGCCTTCACGGTTTACCCGCTTCCCACTCCGGCGAGAATTTCGCGGAGATGAGCCAGCTCCTCTTCGATCTCGGCATTCGACCCGACGGTCCGCGCGATTTCCGCCCGCAGCGTGGACCGGTATTCCATCCGCAGTCGGCGCACCTGCGTCTTCACGGTGTTGGTCGGGATGCCGAGTCGTTTTGCCGTGGCCTCGTAGTCGCCCGTCTCCTGCTCGCCGGTAAGAAATTGGGCCAGCGTGCCAAAGAGCTCCCCGCGGCCCCGCGCGACGAAGTCCGCCCGGAGCGATTGGGTCGTCTGATCCAGCAACGCGTGCGCCCAATTCAAATCGAACGCCTGCTCCGCTGAGGAACTCGTCACGGGTTCGAGTCGATAGCGCTCCTCCGCGGTCTGCGCGTCCAAAAAAACATGTTCGGCGCCACCGCCGCGCTTCTTCGCCGCCGCATGCTCGTGGCGGCTCGCGACGAAATTGCGCAACGCGGTGAGCAAAAAGGCCCGAAACTTCCCGCGCAACGGATCGGCGTGCGCGAGGCCGCGCTTTTCCAGCAAATGCTCAAAGAAGGATTGCAGATGATCCTGGGCATCGTGGGCCGGGTAGTTCCGGTGCCGCAGCCACGCGTAAAGCGGGTACCAATAGCTCCGGTAGAGCTCCGCCAGCGCGGCCCGGGCCGGATCGTCCTCGCCGGCACTATCGAAAACCACTGTCCAGCGCGTGGTGTGAAATCCGCCCGCGGGATCAACGGTCTTCGGCGGCGCGTCGGGAGCTGACACGCCCGACTATTCGAACGCCTGGCCCTTTCCGGCAAGTGAGCGCTCAGGCATTGACGGAGGGCGGCCGGCTCACGGCATGTTGTAGCGATTCGCGATCTCCTGTCCGCCGCCCGAAGTCGTGCACGCCACTGCGATCGTCGCGTGCAAAGCGTATGCAGGAGGGCCGAGCGAAATGGCCCGCGAATTCGTCAAGGTGTCCATGGCGAAGATTCCGTAGTCTCCACCCCCGTTGCTGCCCGTCTGACCGCTGCAGGTCATTCCCGTGAAGCAAAAGAGGCCGTACCTGCCAGCGAGGGTGTAGCCATCGCAGCCCACGGCGGTTTTGGTCACCACCCCAGCGTAACCCGTGTTGCTCGACGTGCCCGCGCAATTCTGCGCCGAGTGGTTGGCAAAAATCCCGGACCAGGTGCTGGAATTGTCGTTCGTGGAAGCCACGCAATTCTCGGCCGTATTGCAGATGATTCCACTGCCGCCACACGACTCCGCCGTGCAGTTCGAAACCGTCCCGAGGGTCGCGGAAATTCCGGCATTCTTCGTCACAAAGACGGTGCAGTGGCGCACGAGCACGCTCGCGCCGGGGCAATTGATCCCGGTGCCGGCCAGGTTTGAAACGGCCATTTCTTCCACGCGAACATTGCTGGCCCCGGTGGCGGAAATTCCGTCGATAAATCCGCCGCCGGTGTAGACAAAGCTGGTCGGCGTAGAAATGCTGGTCGTTCCCACGATGGTGCCACCGTGGATCCAAATGTTGTTCCTTACCCCTGGGACGGAAATTCCATTGCCACTGCCCGAAGCGTTGGTCGAGGAAACGGTGAAACCGTTGAGATCGAGCGAAACATTGCTGGCGTTGATGGTGATCCCATTCCCACTGCTGACGGTGATGTTTCCGGTCAGGTAATAACTCCCGGGAAGACTCACGACGACGACGCTCGTCCCGCCGGCGAGCGCCGTCCGCGCGCCGAGGCTTTGTTGGAGCGTCGCGATGCCCGCGTTCGCCACGCTGACTCCGCTCTGCACATTCGTGACGTTCGTCTGCAACGTGGTCAGGTTCGCGCCACCGCTGCTCATCCCGTTTCCACTCCCGCTGGTCAGCGAGCCGACGCAATTTGCGATCGTCTGAGCCTGGATCGAGAAGGTGCCGCACTGCAATGCGCTGGAGTCGGAGACCGACCCGGCGCTGATCCCATAGTTTGTGCAGACGCGGACCGTGCAGGCTTGAACGACCGAGGATCCGTCCGAGCCCACATCGAGCGGATAATCCCGCACGCCTACCACGGTGACACCGTTCACCCGCACATTGCTGGGAGCCCCACTATTCCAGTTGATTCCGCCCACGAAACCGGGACCGGCGGTGAAAGTCGTTCCGCTGACCGTGCTGCCGCTCCGGATGTTGCCATTGGAGATCGCCAGATTCGTTCGCCCACCGCCGATGTCGACGGCGTTGCCGCTCGCCGGATTGCTGGTCGAACCGACGGTGAACCCGTTGAGATCCAGCGTGACGTTGTCCACGGTGATGGCGACCGCGTTGCCGCTGCTGACCGTGACGTTGCCGGTGAGGTAATAGCTGCCGGGATTGCCAATCGTGAGGGTGCCGCCGCCGAGTTGCGTGAGCGGCGTGCGCTGATCGCCACCGGCCGCTGCGACCCCTTGGCTTCCGGTGATCACCACCGCCTGTCCGCCTCCGGTGGTGTCACCATTCACGTTGGAGGCAGAGATGGCTTGGATGGCGGTGCCGCTGATGGTGTTCGCGGTCGAGTCCGCGACAGTCGCGGCCGTGATCCCGCTGCCGCCGGAAGTATTCACGCTGGAGTTCGAGACGTTTCCTCCGGAGAACGAGATCCCTGCGCTTCCCACCCCTTGGACGCTCAGTCCGCTGATGCGACCGTTCACCACCCCGAAGCCCGAGAGGCCAACGCCTTTGTCGAAGCCCCCTGGAGTGTAACCGGTCACACCGTATGCGGTCGTCCCTTTGATCACTCCGTTGAGAATCGTGACGTTTGCATTCGGCGCGATGGAATTTCCTGGCGCACCCGCGAGGAGCACGCCGCTTCCGGCCGCGCTCGCATTGGTCGAAGAAATGGTAAAGCCATTGAGATCGAGGGTGACGTTGTCCGACAAAATCTTGATGCCGTTGACCACGCCGCTGGCGCCGGTGACCACGATGTTTCCGGTGAGATAGTAGGAACCGGGCGCGGTGATGACGAAGCGCGACGAAGCATCGCCGGGCGTGTTGGCCGTCTTGACGATGGTGCGGGGCTGGACCTCATCGAGCGCCTTCATCGTTGCCACGGGCGGTCCCGGTGGAGGAGTGAGCGGACCTTGGGCAAGGAGCGCCGGTGCCGGCGCGAGCAGCACCGCGCAGACCAGGGCGGAGTGGGCGAAGTGCGATCGGCGGACGGAGCAGGATCGAAGTGGCATATCTGAGCTACGGGGAACGCTCGAAAGCAGTTTCAGAAACTTTCCTGCTTTCTCTTCGTTCGCCGCGCGCCTTCGATTCCCAAGCCAGCAGCTCCATTTCCTCGGTGATTCGCCCCAGGATTTGTCGCCGTGGCCCCGGCTCGAACAGATCGTCCTTGCCCGGCCGGCGCGCGGGAGACTTCGCGGCGCACTGCCAGCACTCCGTCTTGGAACGCCATGAGCGCGCTCGTCCGCCCTCCCATCTTGGCGGTGCACACGGTCCTTTGGCGGCTGCGCCGAGCCCGTCTGGCCGGCTCGGCCCGTCTCAGCCTTCGAAGGCCGTGACCACGAGCGTGGCGTTGTGACCGCCGAAGCCGAAGCTGTTGCTCATCGCGACCTTGATCTTGTGCTCGCGCGCGACCTTCGGGACGTAGTCCAGGTCGCACTGCGGGTCCGCTTCGTCGAGATTGATGGTCGGGGGCAGCACGGAATGCTGCATCGCGAGCAGGCAGGCCGCGAGTTCGACCGCGCCGGCGGCGCCGAGGGTGTGACCCGTGACCGACTTCGTGGAACTGACCGCCAGCTTCTTCGCGTGCGCGCCGAAGGCGACCTTGATCGCCTGCGTCTCCGCGATGTCGCCGAGGCCGGTCGAGGTGGCGTGAGCGTTGAGATAATCCACGTCCTCCGGGTTCACCCCGGCGTGGCGCATGGCCATGGCCATCGCTCGCGCGGCGCCGCTGCCATCGGGGGTGGGGGACGTCATGTGGTGGGCGTCGCAGCTCACGCCGTAGCCGGCGAGTTCACCGTAGATCTTCGCGCCGCGCTTCTTCGCGTGCTCGAGCTCTTCGAGGATGACGACGCCCGCGCCCTCGCTGAGGACGAAGCCGTCGCGATCCTTGTCCCACGGGCGGGAGGCGCGGGTGGGATCCTCGTTGCGCTGGGAAAGCGCCTTCATGTTGCCGAAGCCGGAAAGTCCGAGGGGAGCGATGGCAGCCTCGCCGCCGCCCGCGATGAACATGTCGGCATCGCCGAACTTCAGCGTGCGCCAGGCTTCGCCGATGGTGTTGGCGGCGCTCGCGCAGGCCGTGACGATGCTCATGTTCGGACCGCGCAGACCCCATTCGATCGCGGCGAGACCGCTGCCCATGTTCGCGATCATCATCGGGATCATGAAGGGCGAGACGCGGCTCGGGTTCTTCGTGATGAGGTTCGTGTGCTGATCCTCGATGCTCTTCAGGCCGCCGATGCCACTACCGAGGAAGACCCCGACGCGATCCTTGTCGATCCCTTCAAATTCGCCGAGCCCGCCATCGACCACCGCGAGCTTCGACGCCGCCATCAGGAGCTGGCTGTAGCGGTCGGCCCGCTTCACGTCCTTCGGCACCTTGAACCACTTTACCGGATCGAATCCCTTCACCTCGCCGCCGATCTTGCAATCGTACTGCGTGGTGTCGAAGAGCGTGATGCGGTCGATGCCGCTCACGCCGTTGGCGAGAGCGTTCCAAAAGGTGGTGAGATCGCAGCCCACGGGGCTGGCGACTCCGATTCCGGTGATGACGACGCGACGGTTCATAGGCTGGGACTGGGGCGATGCCGGGAGCGGCTGCGCCGGCGGGGACCGTTGGGGGGACGGTTATCCGGCGAGTGGGTATTGAAGCCCATCACGGGAAAAATACGAGCGATGATTGAGGCGGCGCGAAGCTCGCCGCCGCCAGTCGCACGGGGCGCATCTGGCGGCGGAAATGTCGGCGTCCCACCTCACCGGGTCCCCATCCCGACCGACTGCACGGTCTGGAAGAGCTTGCCTTCGGTCTTGATCGAGGGCGCGATGATGATCTCCGTCTCCTGGAACTCCCGGATGCTGGCGGCGCCCACGTTGCCCATGCACGTCACGATCGCGCCGACCAGATTTTGGGAGCCGTCGTCGACGGTCGCTGGGCCGAAGAGGATCTGCTTCAGCGAGCCCGTGACCCCCACTTTGATGCGGGTTCCGCGGGGCAGATTCGCGTGCGGCGTGGCCATCCCCCAGTGATTGCCCCGGCCCGGAGCTTCCTCGGAACGGGCGAACGGAGAGCCGATCATGACCGCATCCGATCCGCAGGCCAGCGCCTTGCAGACGTCGCCGCCCTTGCTCATTCCGCCGTCGGTGATGATGGGGATGTAGCGCCCCGTCTTTTTGTGGTAGGCGTCGCGCGCGGCGGCGCAATCCACCGTGGCCGTGACCTGGGGCACGCCGAGGCCGAGCACGCCCCGCGAGGTGCAGGCGGCGCCGGGGCCGACGCCGATGAGCACGCCGCTGACGCCGCAGCCCATGAGCTCGAGGGTGACGTCGTAGGTGACCGCGTTGCCGATCACGATCGGCGCCTTCATCGTCCGGCAAAATTCCGCGAGCGGAAGGCTCTTGTACTCGGTGCTGATGTGCCGGACCGTCGAGACCGTCGACTGCACGACAAACACATCAACGCCGGCTTCCTGGGCGATCGCCCCGAAGCGCTCCGCTTTCTGCGGGATGCTGCTCACCGCGGCGACGACGCCGGCGGCCTTCAGTTCGGCGATGCGCTGGCCGATGAGGTGCTCCTTGATCGGTTCCGTATAAATCGCCTGGATCAGCGAGGTGACCTGATCCTTGTCGGCGGTGGCGATCTGCTCGAGCACCTCGCCCGGGTTTTCGAAGCGCGTCTGGACCCCTTCGAGATTGAGCACGCCGAGGCCGCCGAGCTGGCCGAGAGCGATGCAGAATCGGACGTCGGTGACGCCGTCCATCGCGCTCGCGAGGATGGGGATCTTCAAGTCGATCGTGCTTCCGTCCGGCTTGGGAATCTGGAAACGGGTGTCGACCTCGTTGGGGTTGATGGTGACGTCCCCGGGCACGAGGGCGATTTCGTCGAATCCGTAGGTGACGCGGGCTTTTCGGTTACGGCCAATCCACATTCCCATGAGCGAGTTTTCCTTTCTGACAGTCTGAGTTTGGTGCGGTGAAATCAAAGTCGGTTCGAGCGCGGTCGGTCGTTTTTGGTGCCACACCGCGGGCAGACCGGCAGGGGGTCGGAAGTTGCATCCTCAAAGTCGTACGCGCAAACGGTGCAATACACGCGGTCCTGCAGCGCCCGCCGCGCCCGTCGCTGTCGGCGCCGCTCCTCGATGATCCAGACCGCCGAGACCGCCGCGAGGAAGACACAGAGATAGATCGTGACGAGGCCCGCGAGGGAAATGCGAAGCATGGGGCGGGGCAGGGCGCTGATGGTCACTCACGACCGACGACCGATTTGTAGATGAATGGCGCAAAAGGGACAGCTTGTCTGGCGATCTCGCTGCTCTCGGTTCTGATGACTGATCACCGACTACTGACCACCGCTTACCGCTCCCCCGCAAATGACGGCACGAACGCCGCCGGCAGCGGCGTGCCCGCATCCGTCCCGGCCCGGGCGCGCGGGACAGTGAGGAGCGCGGGGTCGGCCATGTCGGCCCAGGCGGCGACGAGCGAGGCCTCCTTTGAGCCGGGAAGCGGGAGATAGATCCGCGGGGGCGCGGGCGGCTGCGCGAGAGCCGTCGGGTAGCGAACCTGGAGCAGGTAGAAGCAGACGGCGTGGCCGAAGAGGGACGCCAGCAGAATGCCGAGAAAGCGCCAGCGTGGGCTCTCGCGCAGGGGGGCGGGATCGACCTCGGGCATTGGCTCACTCGGCTGGCGGTGGTGTGGGCACCGGCGCGGCGGCAAGGATGACGGAAAACTGCCGCTCGACCGCCTTGTTCGCGACCGCGAGGACGCTTTCGTAGGTGGCACCCCGGTCGGCGCGGAGGATCAAAGTCCGGGACGAGTCGCCGGCCATTGCCTGCAGCGCGCGGTCGAGTTCATCGAGCGTGACGGTGCGATCCCGGAAGTAGATCCGCGGGGTGGCTCCTGCGACGATGCTGACGACCGTGGCGCCCTTCGTCTGCGCGACGATGAACGGAGAAGGCGGCGGGACGACGGCAATCCCCGGCTGCACGACGAAGGAGCGGCCGTAAAAGATGAAAAAGGCCACCAGCAGGAGAACGCCCACCAAGGGGGCGAGGAGCAGCACTCCGGGTTTGGCAGGCTGGAGACGCGGCAGGATCATCGTTCCGGCGCCTACCCGGCGGAGTCACGCCGGCGGCGCGGTGCGGCCGCCGTCGGCTCGTCGCCGGCCGCAGGCTCGACCGGGCGTTTCGCCAGCGAAGCCGCGGCGGCGGCGAAGGGGATGATGGAATCGCCTGCGTCGCTGATGGATTTCGTCTCGGCAATGACGTGAATCAATTCGGACGCGCCGCGCTCCATGTCGTGGATCAGGACGTTCACCCGGGAGCAGAGATAGCTGTGGGCGAAATACGCGATGATCGCGAGGACGAGACCGCCCGCGGAAGTGATCAGCGCGCCGTAAAGCCCGGCCGAGAGATCCGCGGCATTCACAAACCCGCCCTGGGCGTTCACGGAGCTGAACGATTGCAGTAACCCGAGCACCGTTCCGGCCAGCCCGATGAGGGGGGTGACATGGGCAATCGTGGCGAGAAGCGGCAGATAGCCTTCCAAGCGGGAAATCTCGAGCAGCGCCGCCTCTTCGACGAACTCCTTCACGTCGGCGCGGGGCGCGCGGTGGTGGGCGATGGCCGCCCGGAGCACCCGGGCGACCGGTCCCGGCGTGGCCTGGCATTCGCGAGCCGCCTCATCGAAGCGCTGGGCCCGGATCAGATTCATCAGGCCGCGGAGCAGATCGGGCGTCGAGATCGTGCTGCGGTGGAGGAAGATGAAGCGCTCAAAAAAGATCGCGACCGCGAGCACGCTGATCGGGAGAAGCAGCCACATCAGGGGCCCGCCTTTTTGCATCAAGTCCAGCATAGTTCCCAGTGAACCCCGGAAGGGGCCAAGCGGAGCTCAGATTTTCCGGGATATCACGCCCGCGTCCAGTGGTTTTTCCGGCTGTGTCGGCGTGACATCAAAACCGGAAAAGTGCGTGCGATCAAAACCGGAATTTTTTCTTTGGGGTGAAACGTGTTGGTGTCGAGCTGGGTGATGGGGAGGTTTTTGTGGGGGGTGGCGCGGTGGTGGGAGTGGAGTTCTGG
>JBBQFQ010000048.1:0-43782 GCA_038322235.1 Chthoniobacterales bacterium | reverse complement strand
CGCGCGGCGAGCAGCCGCCCCAGGCGGCGGCCGAGGAGCAGCGGGTAGCTGCCCCGGATGAGCTACGCCCAGAGGTGGAGGGTGCGCATGCCCGCGCCGAGCAGCAGCGCGAAGCGGCGGTCCAGCAGCAGCGGGAAGCCGTCATCCAACAGCAACGCCAAGCCCAAGCGCAAGCGCAGGCAGAAGCCCAGGCCCGCGGGCAGCAGCAGCGCGAAGCGGCGGTCCAGCAACAGCGGGAAGCCGCCATCCAACAGCAACGCCAAGCCCAAGCCCAAGCGCAGGCAGAAGCCCAGGCCCGCGGGCAGCAGCAGCGCCAGGCCGAGGCTCAGGCCCGCGCCCAGCAGCAGCGGCAAGCGCAGGCGGAAGCCCAGGCGCGCGCCCAGCAACAACAACAGCAACAGCAACAACCGCAGCCGCAACGTCAGCCGCCTCGCCGCGTCGGCGATCCCACGCCCGCGCCGGACCGTTGAACAGAACCCGGTCCCAAGGCTCACTATTTTCCGCCCGGCCGCAGTATCTCGTCGACGCCGGGCAAGCCATCACACCTACTCGCACCCTCCGAACTATATGAAAAAAAACGCAACGTTACTTTCCGTCCTCGCGGCGGCCGTCTTGATGGGCGCTCCGCCGGTCAGAGCGCAGCAGGAGGTCAATTTTGACTTCTTCTACACGAGCTTGAAGGACGGCGGCGAATGGCTACAGTCCGAGAAGTACGGTTATGTCTTTCAGCCGCGCGTTGCGGTGGAAAAGGCAAACTGGAAGCCATATTCCGACGGCTACTGGGGCGAAACCGATCAGGGTTGGGCGTGGGTTTCCAACGAGGATTTCGGCTGGGCGACCTATCACTATGGCCGCTGGGCGAAGCTCGCCGAAACAGGCTGGGTGTGGGTACCGGGCTACGAATGGGCTGCTTCGTGGGTGTCATGGCGTTCGAGCCCGAAAGCCAGTGGTCGCGGCGGCGCGCCGGCCTTGGTCAGCGGACGCGGCGGCCCGGCGCGCAGGTCCTCGGGTTCCGGACGGACGGAGTATATCGGCTGGGCCCCGCTCCCACCGGAAGCAGCTTTCGACTACGACACCGGTTTCGCTTCGAGCGTCGAGGTTACCTACGACATCGGCCCCGCAAATTACAATTTTGTGCCGGTCGAATCTTTTTGCTCTCCCACGCTCGTGACGGTCATCCGCCCGTCCTACGACAATTTCGATTACTTTTCGGATACGGTTAATTGCACGAATACGGTCTACGTCGGCCGGGGCTCGTATATCTACGCTGGTGGTCCCAACTACACGTATCTCAGCGGGTTCCAAGCTCGCCCGATCCCTCGCCTCGTCATCGCGCCGCAGACGGTGCAGGGCGCCAGTTTCTCCAACGCGGTCGTGGGAAATGAGTTCCGCGTTTTTGCTCCGCGCGTTGCTCCGCCCGCCGGCATTCTGGTAGGTGCCAGCGGCATCCCGGTCACCGTCGCGGCCGCGCCCGCGCTGGGTCGCCCGGTGGCCATCGCCGGTCCCACCCAAACCGGCTGGGATGTGACGGGAACGAAGGTAAATCCCGCCACCGCCGCGCAGATTCGTGACAATACCCGCGTGCAGGCCGCCCGCGGTCCGAGCGTCGCGATCCGCCCGGCCGTGGTGAAGCCGCCTGCGAATCCCGTCCCCATCCGTCCGCCGGATCCCGCCACAACCGGCCGTCCGCCTGGCGCCGGCGCTCCCCTTGGAGGACAGCCTCCCGTCTCGACGGCGCCGCTCGGCAGCCAGCGTCCGCCCGTCGCCGGCGCGCCGCTGGTTCCGATGAGTCCGCCGGTTTCCACCGCGCCACTGGGGAGCCAGCGCCCGCCCGTCGCGGGTGCGCCATTGGCTCCGATCCGTCCGCCGACTTCGACCGCTCCCCTCGGCAGCCAACCGCCCGTTTCCACCGCGCCACTTGGATCGCAGCGCCCTCCCGTCTCGAGCATCCCGCTCGCTCCGACGCGTCCGCCGGTGACGACCGCGCCGGGTTCGCTGCGTCCGCTCGTTACGGGCGTCCCCCAGACCCCGACGCGTCCCCCGGTGAACGCCGGGCCAGCCGATGGCTTTCGTCCGCCCGTGACGAAGGTCCCCTCCGACGCCGTGCGTCCGCCCGTGACGAAGGTCCCCTCCGAGGCCGTGCGTCCGCCTGTGACGAGGATCCCCCCAGACGTTGTCCGTCCGCCGGTGAAAAAGGTCCCCTCAGATGTCGTGCGTGCCCCGGTGAATGCTCCCATTGCCCCGACCCGCCCCTCGGTCCAGGCTCCGGTGAAACCAGTGAAACCGGTGGTGCAGCCGCGTCCCGCCGCCGAGCCGCGCCCGACGCCGGTGCGTCAGGTCGTGGAGCGCAAACCCGCTCCGACGCGGCCTCCTCAGGTCCAGCAGACACCCCGTCCTCAGGTGCAGGCGGCGCCGCGTCCCCAAGTGCAGCCGACGCCGCGTCCCCAAGTGCAGCAAGCACCCCGCCCGCAGGTGCAGACACCCCGCCCGCAGGTGCAGGCGCCGCGTCCGACTCCTCCCCCGAAGGCCGCCGCTCCCGCGGCGACTCCGGACCCGAAGAAGAAGCCGGTCCCGCCTGATCAGCAGCGGTGAGGCTTCTCCGACGGTGCGGTTCCGTTTCGTCCCGCCCGGCGCTTCGCGTCGCGGCGGGACTTTTGCGTTTTGACCCGCTCCGCGCCGGGGTCCGATTTTGTCAGATGCCAACGGACCCTGACATTTCCCGTGCAACTGGCACGGGCAATGCAACCTTCCGCGCCCTATGCCAAGACTGTCAGCCGCCTTCAGCGCGGCGTTTCTTCTCGCTCTGAGCTTCACGCCGGTCTCGCGCGCTGAGCCTCTTCCCGAGGTCTGTGCCACGGTCGACGGCGAACCGATTTCGCGTTTCGACCTGCTGCGGGCCGCGGATACGGTGGCGCTGTCGGCGAATCGGGTGCCCAGCGAGCTCTCCGACACAGAGCGCCTAGACCTTTACCGCGACGTTTTGCGTGAGATGATCAGCGACCGGCTCATCGGCCGGGCTGCCAAGGGCGTCAATGTCTCGGACGATGAAGTAAACGCCCGCTTCAAGGAGTTGCAGGCTGGCTACCCAAATCCAGAGACGTTCAAGGAGGAGATGATCAAGGCCGGGCAGACCGAATCGCTGATCCGGGAAAATATCCGTCTATCCATCCAGCAGGAACGCTGGCTGGCGTCGCAGGTGGCCGACAAGCTGGCCGTCACGCCGGAGGAAGTCGAGAAGGCCTACAAGGAAAACCAAGCCACGTTCACGGAACCCGAAGCCGTGCGGGTCAGTCACATTCTGGTCGAGATCCCCGTCGATGCGACACCCGAAGTCATCGTCGAGAGAAAGAGTCGGATCGACGGTCTCGCGTCGCGCCTTGTCAAAGAGAAGGGGGCGAACTTCGCCGCCCTCGCCAAAGAAACTTCGGATGATGCCAGCACCCGGGAACGCGGTGGCGACATCGGTTATTTCGTGAAGGGGCAGACCGATTCCGCCTTCGAAAAGGCCGCTTTCCAGCTCAAGGTCGGCGATATCAGCGCGCCGGTCCGCACAAAGGTGGGCTTTCATCTCATCCAACAAACGGGCACGCGGCCGCCGCGGGTTCTGCCGCTCGAAGAGGTACGCGACCGGATCGCCACGATCGTCCGGGGTGAAAAACGCAAGGAGGCCCTGCAAAAGCTGCTCGCCTCTCTCCGCGAGAAGGCGAAGATTGAGATCAAGCTTCCGAACTGACGGAAGCGGACCCCATGTCGCGCAAGACCAAAAACCGCGTCGGCGTCATCGGTCTTGGGCAGATCGGTTCCAAGATCGCCTCCGGCCTCCGCGGCGGGGGGTTTTCGGTCTACGTCTGGAATCGCACCCCGCGCGCCGAGCCAAACTTCCTCGGCTCCGCCGTCGAGGTCGCGGACCTCTGTGATGTCATCCAGCTCTTCGTTCCCGACGAAGCCGCGCTGCACGAAGTGGTCCGCACCGTCGCGGCTGCGCTGCGCCCCCAGCACGTCATCCTCGGCCACGCCACCGTCACCCCTGAGGCGGCCCGGCAGATCGGCGCCATCGTGGAGAGCGCGGGAGCCCGCTATCTCGACGCGCCGTTTGTCGGCACCCGCGCGGACGCGGAGGCGCGGAAGCTGGTCTATTACATCGGCGGTCGGGACGACGCGCTGAAGGACGTACGCACGGTCCTCCAGACCACGGCGCGCCGCATCCTCTCGGCCGGCGGCATTGGGGATGCGTCGCTGCTGAAGCTCGCGACGCAAACGCTCTCCGCGATCACGGTTCAGGGCCTGGCCGAAATGCTCGCGTTTGCCCGGGCCGGCGGTCTGCGGGACGAAATGTTGCTCGACGCGATGGATGATGATCCGGCGCGGTCCGCCCTTTCGATGGAGAAGCTCGAGGCGATGTCGAAGGGCCAGTTCAACGGCGGTCCCCCCGTCCGGCATTCCTACCACGCGCTTGCGCTGGCGCTGAAAATGGCCGGTTCTCAGGGGGTCGAAATGCCGGCGGCCAGCACAAGCGCCGCGCTGCTTTTCGGGGCGATGAAGCGAGGCCAGTCGTTGAATGATGCTGCGATCATCTGCCGGGCGCTGGAACCGCCGCCGCCGGTCGCAACCGCGCCCGCTCCGGCTCAGGCGTCCGAGCCCGTGATGGTGGAAGCCCCGGCGCCCGCGATCGAGTTCCCCGCCGCGGTCGTCACGGCGGACCCCGAGCCCGCGCCCATCGCGGCGGTGGTGATTCCGCCCGATCTGCCAACGCCACTCCCGCGGCCGGTGCCGCTCCCGGTCATTCCTGTCGTGGAGCAGGAATCGCCAATCCCCGCCGTCGAGGAACCCGCGCCGGCCCTGTCTGCCGTCGCGGTGGAGTTGCCGACCACGGTAGCCGAGGAACCTGCGCGGGCGCTGCCGCGGCCGATCCCGATCCTGGCCCCCTTGATTCCCGTTGTGCGGCAGATTGAGCCGGAGCCGGTCGTTGAAGAGGAACCCGAACTCGCGCTCGGGGCTGAGCTCGTCCCATTGACGGAGCGCGCGCACGAAGCGGTTTGGGAGGAGATGCCGGGCCTCGCCGCGATCGAGGGCCCGCCCCCGCTCCCTTCCGACGCATCCGAAATTGTCCAAGACGCCATCGCGCCAGATCCTGCGCCGACATGGGAGGTCGTGACCGAGCCGATGCCAGACGTGCTCCCGGTTCCCGCGGCAGAATCCAAGCCAGTGCCAGACGTGCTCCCGGTTCCCGCCGCGAAACCCGAGCCGGGGCCGGATTGGAGCCGGCCGTTGTGGCCTGAGCCGGCGCTGAACGGCAACCCCGTCGCACCCGAACCGCCTTCGCCCGCGCCCCTCCCGCGCAGCGAGCCAGTTCCGGTCGCTCCGGCGTTGCCGCGCACCGGCCGGGCGCCCTTGATTCCACCGCTGCCATTCCGGCCGAAATCGCCCACCGCGCCGGTCCTGCTTCCCGCCACGGCCAGGGTCGTGGTGCCTTCGCCAGCTCCCGTGATCGTCGCGAAGACCGATGCCACCGGCCGCGTCCGACTCGCCTCCGCGAGCGAGAGACCCGCCCCGACTCCGCGCATCCTCCTGACTCCGCGGATTCAGCACGTCCCCACTCCGCGGCCGCCGCCATCGCTACCGCCATCGCCTCCGCCGATCGCGGCGCCCCGCCCGGTGACGGGGCCGATCCCGGTTCGGCCGCTCACGGCGCCGCAACCCCTGGCCGCGGCGATTTCGCCCCTGCCAGCCCCTGCGCCACCGATCGGTCCGCCTCCACCGGCCTCACCGATGTTCGCGCGCAGGCCGACCCCGCGCACGTCCCCGGCGCCGTTGCTCCCCGTCGCGCCCGGCGATCGACCCATCACGGTGATCCTGCCCGTTCCCCGGCCGCTTCCACCCTCGGCGAAATCCGTTCCCCTCGCGATCCCCGCTCCGCCCGTCGAGATTCCGCGGGAACCGGTCGCGGCTATCGGCGAGGAGCCGCTGGCGGTCGAGCCGGCGCCCGCGGAGTCAGCTCTCCCTGAATCGGAGCCGGAGTCCGAGCCTGAGCCCGAGTCGGTTGCTCCCGTTGCCCGGGAGATTTTTACGGAGGTCATGCCACCCTCGGGTCCGTCGGGGTCCTCGCCCTCGCGCCATGCGTCGGTCGTGGTTCCTGGAGAGATTCGACCCATCCAGCGGGTGATCGTCACGCGGGCCCCGGGCAGCGGTGCGGCGGACCGGTCGTCCCCGCGCAAGAAGGGCTGGCTCAAAAAATTCTTCGGTTAATCGATCCGCCTCGTCCATGAGTGCATCGTCGCCGCCCCGCACCATCCCGTTTTACCAGGTGGACTCGTTCACCCGCGAGCGGTTTCGGGGCAACCCTGCCGCCGTCTGCCCGCTGACCGAATGGCTGCCGGACGAAAAGCTCCTCGCGATCGCCGCCGAGAACAATCTCTCGGAAACCGCGTTCTTCGTCCCCGACGGCGCCGGGCAGGCCCTGCGCTGGTTCACGCCGAAGTGCGAGGTGGAACTCTGCGGCCACGCGACGCTCGCGGCCGCGCTCGTCTATTTTCAGCACCGCGATCGGCACGCCTCGGTGGTTCGCTTCCAGACCCGCAGCGGTCTTCTCGAAGTGCGCCGCGAGGGGGAGGCGATGCGGATGAATTTTCCCCGCCTGCACGCCGAGCTCTGCCCCGAACCACCCCCGGCGCTCCGGCGCGCGCTGCCGAAGGGGCCACTCGAGTTCTGCTGGAGCGCGACGAAGTTTTTCGTCGTGTATGGATCCGAGGCGGCGGTGCGTGACGCCGCTCCCGATTTCGGAGCGCTCGAGAAATTTCATCCGCGCGGCGTTGCGATCACGGCGCCCGGCGAGACCTGTGATTTCGTCTCGCGCTATTTCGCTCCGAGCTATGGAGTGCCCGAGGATCCGGTCACGGGCTCGGCCCATTGCGCCCTGGCCCCTTTCTGGTCGGAGCGGCTCGGACGAAAAAAGCTCTTCGCCCGCCAGCTCTCCGTCCGCGGCGGGGAAATGACCTGCGAGGTCTATCGCGACCGCGTCGATCTCATCGGCCACGCGGTGGAGGTGGTCCGCGGCGTGATGGAGATCGGGTAAGGCCCGCTCCGCGGGGCGCTATTGTTCCTTGCCCGGCACGTCGCCCTCCGCGCTGAGGATGTAGAGCATTTCCGAGGTGATGTCTTTCCCGCCGCCGAGATTTGTCACGATCGTGGAGATCGTCCAGATCGGTCCCCACGGGAAACCCCACCAACCCAGGAAGAAGGACGCGGCGCAGTATTTTAAGCCAGGCCCGACGCGGCCCACGCCGGACCGCATGAAATGGACATCGGAGTTCCTCTTAAAGGACATGATCAGGACGGAGAACGTCCACTCGTAGAGGACGAATTTTCCGCCTCGCTGCACTTCCTCGCCGACCTGTGCGGGCGTGAGCCCCTCGAGCCCGATGATCTTCATGGGCGCGAACATGCCGCGTGACGCGCGTCTGTGTCACGCCGCATTTTGCGCTTGGCAGCGTGCGAGTTGCTGTCATTTTCAAGTGTCGTGCAAAGGGATTTCCAGGTTCAGGTTCTAGTCGTTATTTAAGGTTTCCGGGGAGTTCCTCCCGCGGAGCGGCTGGCTGCTGCTTCGTTCGTCAGGCTCCCGACCACCCCGATTTTCCGTACCCACCCGTCTCTCACCATGAACACCGCGACCGCATCCGCTCCGGCCACCCCGCCCGCCACCGCCACGCCCGCCGCTCCCACGGTTGGCCCGGCCATGACCGGTGCGGAGATTCTAGTCGCTTGCCTCGAGCGCGAGGGGGTCGACACGATTTTCGCCTACCCGGGCGGGGCGTCGATGCCGATTCATCAGGCGCTCACGCGCTCGACGAAGATCCGGACGATTCTGCCCCGTCACGAGCAGGGTGGCGTCTTCGCCGCCGAGGGCTACGCGCGCGCCACCGGCCGCGCCGGGGTCTGCATGGCCACGAGCGGTCCCGGCGCCACGAACCTCATTTCCGGCATCGCGGATGCGTTCATGGACAGCATTCCGCTCGTCGCCATCACCGGCCAGGTGCCGCAGGATATGATCGGCAAGGGTGCCTTCCAGGAGACCGATGTCTTCGGCATGACGCTGCCGATCGTGAAGCACTCCTACCTCGTGTGGGACATCAACGACATCCCGCGGATCGTAAAGGAAGCCTTCCACATCGCTCAGACCGGCCGGCCCGGTCCGGTGCTGATCGACGTCCCGAAGAACATCCAGGTGCAGCGCGCCCAGCCGGTGTTTCCCACCGAGATCAGACTGCGCGGCTACTCGCCGAACCCCGGGCCGGTTGATCCCGTGGCCCTCAACGAGGTCATCGGCCTGATCGAACGCGCGAAGCGTCCCATCATCTACGCCGGAGGCGGCATCATCTCGGGCGAGGCCTCGCCGCAGCTGCTCGAGTTTGCGGAGCGTACGCAGATCCCCGTCACGACCACGCTGATGGGCATCGGCGGATTTCCGGAATCGCATCCGCTCGCGCTCCGTTGGCTCGGCATGCACGGCAGCGTGACCGCGAACAATGCGACCAATGAGGCGGACCTCCTCCTCGCGATCGGGGTGCGTTTCGACGACCGCGTGACCGGCAAGGTCGAGAAATTCTGCGAGCACGGCGTGATCGTGCACATCGACATCGACGAATCCGAGATCAACAAGAACCGCCTCGTGCGGCTCCCGATCATCGCGGATGTGCGCGACGCCCTGACCGGGTTGAACGCGCTGCTCACCCATGCCGGCCACGAACGCGTCGCCACCGCGCAGACGCGCTATCCCGAGTGGTACCAGCAGATCGCCACCTGGCGCGGCGCGCCGGGCGCGACGTTCTTCCCGTTCAAGGAGAGCGAGACGATCCAGCCGCAGCATGTCATCCGGCTCCTCTACGAGATCACGGGCGGCAAGGCGTTGATCACCACGGGCGTGGGCCAGCACCAAATGTGGGCCGGGCAGCATTACCAGTTCACCAACCCGCGCACGTTCCTCACCTCGGCGGGTCTCGGCGCGATGGGCTTCGGCTTCCCGTCCGCGATGGGCGCGAAAGTCGCGCGGCCCGATCTCGAGGTGGTGAACATCGACGGCGACGGCTCGTTCCTGATGAACGTGCAGGAACTCGCCTGCGCGAAGGTCGAACACATCGCGGTGAAAACCATCATCCTGAACAACCAGCACCTCGGGATGGTCGTGCAGTGGGAGGATCGGTTCTTCGCCGGCAACCGCGGCCACACCTTTCTGGCGGATCCGCAGAGCCCGGACGAGATCTACCCCGATTATGTGAAGATCTGTGCCGGGTTCGGCGTGGCCTGCGAACGCGTGACCGAGAAGGCGGATCTCCCCGCGGCGATCGAGCGCATGCTCGCGTCGAAGGAACCGTACGTCCTCGATGTCATGACGCCTTACACCGAGCACGTGCTGCCCATGATTCCCGCGGGCAAGACGTACCGGGACATCATCACCGAGTAGCGCTCCCGCGGCGGGGGAAGCCGCGTCTTGGGATGACGGCGCGCGGGCCGGGGCTTGCCAAGTGCCTCGGTCTCGCGCTAACCCTCGCGCGCCATGCCCATCCGACCCGAGCTCGCCGCCCGCTCTGCCGCCGCCTTTGCCGAGGGAAAGGAGGCGGCCTCGCGCGGTGACGTGATCGCGGCCGCCGCGGCGTACACGCGCGCGGCGGCGGTCTTTGCGGGCACCACCGACGCGGATGAGCTCGACGAGCGTCACCGCGCGCTGGCGGATGCCGGCGGCGTGCTGCGGAAGGCCGGTCACCTCGCCGAAGCCGAGGTGGCGTATGAAGCGATGAGTGCCGCGACGCATGCGGAACTCGGCGCCGCGTCGCGGCCCTTCCTCCTCTCGCGGTACTTCGTCGGTCTCATTCGCTCGGATCGCGAGGACTACCTCGGCTCGGCTCTTCTCCTCGAGCAGGCCTATACGGGCTTTTCCGCCCTCCCGGATGAAGCCCACGGCACGAGGCTCATGGGCGCGGCGCTCGGGCTGGCCTGGCTGCGTGCCCGGTACTGGGATGAAGCGGTGAACGTCCTCCGCCGCCTCGCGGGTTCCCCGATCGAGGATGAATCGGGTGCCTCCATTTTGCATAATCTTGCGGTCGCCCTCGTCCGCGGGGGGAATGCCTCGATGGCTCTGACGTTCGCCCGCTCGGCCGTCGCCCTGCGCGCCCGGCTGAACGGCCCGAATCATCCCAGCTACATCGAGACGCGGCTCGTCGAGGCGCTCGCGCTCGTCGATTCCGGCCAGCTCGCGGAGGCGGCGCCCATCCTGCGCGAAGCCGCGCAGACCGTGCTCGCGGGCGTGGGGGAAGCCCATGCCTTCTTTGCCGATGCCCTCCTGATCGAAGGCCGGCGCCTGGCGCGCCTCGGCGATGGCGCCGCGGGTGAGGCGCTGGCGCGACGGGCTCTTTTCGTCGCCGGTCGCGCCGGGATGCCGGCGGGGGCGCTGGAGGATCGCCGACTCGATGCCGCGGCCATCGGTCCCATCTGGCGCACCGGACCGAAGGCGGAGGGTCCCCGCGACGTCCGGCTCTGGCGCGTGGAGCTCCAGCACACCCTTCGCCGCTACCAAGTCCAGACCATTGATTTCATCGGTTCCGGCGACGCCGCGAAGGTCTGGTACTATTTCGTCCCCTCGGGCGTGAGTCCGGCGCATCCGGAGCGCGCGCTGCGCCTGGTGCGTCTCGCGCTCGCGGACGCCAGTGCGCTGCTGAATTCACGGGAGCCCGCCGACGCGAATTTCCTCGATGTCACTTCGTTCGTCGCCCGCGAACCCACGATCCCGGAGTTGCTCGCCACGCCGATGGACGCCGTCTTCAAGGCGCGGACGTGGGAGAACTCCGTCGCCTACAGCGTGGTCGCGGGCGATCGCAGTCAGAGTCTCGCCCCCTTCGACTTCGCGCTCGCGCTCAACGCGTACGTCACGCTGCGGGGCGGTCGCGCGGACCTCGCGAGCTGGGTGAAGTTGGGGATCGATGCCGGTGCCCTTGAGCGCGCGCGCGCGTCGCCGGAGGCGGTCCTCCAGGAAACGCTCTGGGCGGCGGCGTAATCTTCGGGCCTCGGAACGCCCCGATCTCGAATTGACCCTGAAATCCGACCTTGTCCGCGCGACGTTTGTCCTGCCCGATCGGCTGTCCGGCTCTACCGCTCTACCGCTCGACCGGCGCGTCGCGACCTCGGCGGTTCCTCATTCGATGTTCGACGTTCGACGTTCGACGTTCGACGTTCGATGTTCAAAAATGTTCTTCTTCCGCCGATGAATCCAATTTCTGCCGTTTCACCGCGTACCTGCTACCGCTGCGGCCTGGACACCCGCGGTTCCGAGCCGCGCTGCCTGAAGTGTGCGGGCCAACTCAAGACCGCGGGACAGATCCGGGTGCTCGGCTGGCTGCTGGTCGGGTGCGGCGCGTTCCTGCTCGTCTTCATGGGTTGGATCGCCCTGGCCCTCGCGCCCACGCTCTTCCCCGTCGGACGACCGGGTAACGGACCCCGCTTCACCGGCGGACCAGAAATGCGCCTGGCGATCTCCGCCATGTTCGCACTCGTCTTCGCCTTCGGGGCGGCAAGCCTGTGGGCGGGAATCAATCAGATCCGCACCGCGAAGCGCAGCCGCCAGATGCTCCCCGTCATGCTCGGGCTTGTCTCGCTGATCGGCGTGGTGGCGACGGCGATGCGGTGGCTGAAGTAGTGCGGTGGAAGATCGCGAGCTCCACGCCGGGCGGGCTTGTGCCCTCGGCGAAACGCGGGAGCCTTCCCCCTGCTCGCTCACCGATGATCACCGTCTTCCTCCGCCGGCTGTCCGACTTCCTCTTCGTCATCGGCGCGATCGTCGCCGGGGTGGGTGGATTCTTTCTGCTCATCGCGGTGCAGGGCCGCCGGACCGGCGAAAGCGATTTGCCCTGGTTCATGACGCTCATCGCCGCCCTGCTCACGCTTGGCGGCGTCTCGATGGTGGGACTCGCGATTTGGAAGGCGCTGCGCGCGGCCTGGCTCGTTGGCTACGGCCGAGTGACCGACGCGGTCGTGATCGCGATCCCGAGCGATGAAAGCGTCACCATCAACGATCGGCACCCCCGCTTTCTCCGCTACCAGTTCGTCCTCCCCGCGAGCAACGAAAAGGTGAAAGCCGATGGCCCCCGACTCTCCCGCCGCGAGGAAGCGAAGTGGCACATCGGGGACAAGCTGCGCATCGCCTATGATCCGCAGGATCCCCGCATGAGCACGCCCCTTCCGGACCCGCGCTGATTTGGGGCGCGTTTGGCGGGGGAGGCTGCGTCCGCCTTCCTCCGGGTGAGTTCCTATCGATCCTGCCGCCTCGGTCCCATTTGCGCCTGTACGTCCGTCGGGACGTCGTAGTCGACGAAAAAATCATCGATGGCGCGGAGGTTCATCGCTTCGCGTTGGATGACGAGGAAATAGACCAGCTCGGCGGCTTCCTCGACCATGACGGACCGACGCGGGGCGCGTTTGAGGTCAGGAAGCGAACGAGCGGTCGCCTGATCGAAACCTTTCAGCGCATCGAGTGAAGCGACCATTTTCCGGCACGCGCCAAAGTACGCCTCGGCCTTCTCCTGCTGGATTTCGAGCGCCAGCGGGTTCTCACGATCAATCGCCGTCATGAGGGAAGACGATAGGCGGGTCCGGGGAGCGCTCAAGCCGGCGCAAGCCGGGAGGCGGATCGGGTCGCCCGTCGCTTCGAATGATACGATGGGCGCCCCGGCGGAATGCCGCGGAGTGTCTCGCGGGCGGTCCGGCGTGTCTCGATCTGCACTCCCGCCGGCAGGCGGTGACGTCGCCTCGGTCGCGGCTCCGCGGGCCGCGGAGGGAGGGTAGATGGGGGAATCCCGTACGTCGCCGAACCTCCTGATGAGGCGGGGCGCCGTCGCACGCCGCAAACGCCTCCCTGACCAATGACGAAAATCACCGAAGAGCCTTGCCCGCAGGGCTTGAAGTAGGCAGGATGGAGCGCGTCACGAGGCGGTCCGTCTGCGTCGTCGCCGTGGCAATCAACCGCCACCGCTAACGCGCCATGACTCTTCGCCGCTTGTCGCGCGCCGCATCCTGCGCGCTCGCTTGGGCACTCAGCGCCCTCGCCTCGCTCCCCGCCCAGACCTTTTCCGGCACGAATGCGCCGGGAAATGCGCTGGACTTTACCATCAGCGTGAGCGCGCCCCAAACCGGGCTCGCCGTTGCCACGACGAACAATACGGGCTCGGCGTTTTCCCGCCTCTACCTGAAATCCGGTGGGACGGCCTCGAGCGCGACCTTCGACTGGTCCTCGACCTTCGATGGCAGCACGCAAAACGAAATCTACCTCGAGCGACCCGAACTCGTGACCGGGAACTACGGGCTGGATGTGGCCACGCCTGGCAACTCGGGCTCGCATTCCTTCACGGTCGTCGCCACCGCCAACCCCGCCAATCTCCGCTCCGCGACCAAACCCGTCTCGAAACCCGTCACCAGCAGCTCAACCGGCGCTCTGACCGCGGGCAATTACCACTATTTCCGCGTCGATCTCCCGTTCGGCCTGCCCGGCTGGCGCGTGGTCCTGACCGCCACCGGCGCAGGCACGCCAGACCTCTACATCTCAAAGGACGCCATCCCGACCATCTCCACCTACCAACGGGGCAGCACCGGGCAGTCGGTCGATACCATTTTCTATGAGCCCAACGCCATCATCCCCGGCGCCTATTATATCGGTGTTTATGTACCGGCCGGAGTTGTTGGCACGGTCAATTACACCCTGAACACGGAGTCCAGCCCCATCAACCAGCTCGCCTGGGATCCGGGTGCCACCCATGCCGGGATAAATGTCACCCCTCAGCCCAACCTGATCGGTGGCGACTATTATTTCAAGGTCACCACGCAGTCCACCACCGTGGGAGCCTGGCGCAGCGCCCTCAATGTCACCTCCGGCAGCGCGCAGCTCTACCTCAAGCGCACCACCGCCCCTGGGGTCGGACTGGACGGCAGCGTCTCGGCCGATTTCTCCTCGGTTCTGGGCGCTTCCTCGAACGGATTCGTCCTCCGACCGGACCAGTATAGTCCCGGGGAAGACTGGTACTACCTCGTTCGCGCCACGAGCGGAGCGCAGTGGAACCTGGTTAGCGGCGCCGCTTACGTGCAGGACCTCGGCCCCATTTCCGCCAGCGGTGGCAGCGGCGATGTCGTCATGGGTGCGGAAGGCACCCGTTTTTTCCGCACGTCTTCCGCTCCGGGCATCGATGCTTGGGCGCTCTATCTCAACGGCCAGAGCCCGGACATTCTTGTCCGCACGACCCAGGCGCCTTTCCCGGAGTCGGCTAACTATCATCAGCTCCGCCGCGCCGGACAGCTGCTGGCGGTCCCCCCCTATCTCGACGCCGGTGCGGGAACCTATTATATCGCGTTTTCCGGCACGCGCGGGAGCACCTACAACCTCGACTCACACATCCAACCGATCACAGACCTTAACTTTACCAGCACCACCCCGGTCAGCGCCAGCGGTTACCGCTACCAGACGTACCGAGTGCAGGTGCCCGTGCAGCAGATCGCCTGGGAGCCACGGGTGTCTCCCAGCAGCGGGAGCGCGAGCATCGCCATCCGGCAGGACTTCGTCCCAAACGAGGACCGCAACGATGCATTTTCAGAAGTGGGGGGCGGCGTGGCGAACAGCGTCACCCTCTCACCCGCGGTTCTGACGAACGGAACGTGGTACGTCACCGTCTATGCCACGGGCAACTATAGCGCCAGCCTGACCAGTGGACAGCCGGTCATCACGGACATCAACTTCTCCAGCATCTCCGTGAACGACGCCCCGACGAAGGTCGGCTGGCGCTTTTATCGTCTCGCCGACATCGCCCAGCAGCTGGGCAGTCTCGGCTGGGACCTCTTTCTCCAAAATCACGTTCCGGGGACCGAGATCGCTCTGCGGCGAAATGCCGTGCCCTCCCGGCAGAGGTACCGCGACGGCGACCTGAATCCCGGCGTGCAGGACCGCAATAGCGCCATCGATTTCACTTCAACAGGTGGGTTCCTCCAGCGTCCGGGCCATCAGGCGGACATCTGGTACGTCGGCATCTATCTTCCGACTCAGGCCCTCGGCAGCTTCACGCTGCAAACGCAGCCTCTCACTGCGCAGGCTTCTGGCTTGGACGGCTCGACTACGAACGTCGCCAACCAGCCCACCGGAAAATGGAACTACCGGGTCGTTACCGTTCCGTCCGGCATCCTCGGCTGGGATCTGCGCGTGACGAACGTCACCGCCGGTAAACCACGTCTCGTCGTGCGGCGGGATCAGCTGCCCAGCGGCTTGTTTGATTCCGGTTGGTCGCAAACCCCCAGCGCGTCCGGTTCGTGGGGAACCGGCTATTCCTGGGCGGCAAGCACGGATTGGACCGGACGGAGCCTCAGTGCCTTGGGAGCGGACGAGACCGGCCGTGTGCTCATCATGCCCTTTGGTCGCCCACTCGAGCCCGGCACCTACTACGTCGGCGTCATCAATGCGGACAACGAGCCCGGAAACATGACATACTCTCTCGTGAGCCGTGGCATCGGCACCGGCCAGACGATTCCCGTGACGAATCTTGCCTTCAGTGGCGGCACCATCTCCGCCGCCAGCCTGCCACCACGCGAGGCCGGCTATTACAAGGTGACCGTGCCCGCGGCGACCGCAAACTGGCGAGTGCGCTTGACTCCCACAGCGGGTGAGGCGCTGCTCCTCGTCAATCGCGGAGTCATCCCCAGTGCCATCGGCGGCGGGGGAAATTCGCTCGCATTGGACCGGGACGGCGTGAGGGTCAGCAAACCAGGAACCGAATATTTCTACTATCTGCCCGAAGATCCCCAGGCCACCATCCCGGCGGGCGACTACTATATCGCCGTTGGGAGCGAGGGCACGGGACCCGTCGACGTTGGCTCCCAAAATTCGCGGGTCGGCACTGGGACCAGCACGGCCACGCTCGACAGCCTGGGCACCTTCGCCCCGGTAAGTATTGGCAGCTTGGGAGTGAGCGACATCGTGGTCAACGACAGCCTGGCCTGTGGA
The DNA here is from genome assembly GCA_038322235.1 of Chthoniobacterales bacterium. Lineage (GTDB taxonomy): Bacteria > Verrucomicrobiota > Verrucomicrobiia > Chthoniobacterales > SZAS-18 > SZAS-18. The sequence continues at coordinate 27,761 of JBBQFQ010000048.1, read as the reverse complement.
GACGCGAAGACCTACCAACTGACCATCCCGGCCGGGGTGGCCAACTTCGAGTTTAGAATGGAGAACCGGGTCGGCGAACCGTCCTTCCGGATCGGGCCCGGCACCGCCGTCCTGAGCACGCCCACGTTCACGTACAATTCGGCCCCTCCCTACGGGTTCGAGGTCGGCGGCTACCAGCTCGGCGCCTACGCGAGCTTGGCTGGCAGCGGCTATGTTTCGATTCCGAACCCAGTGCCCGGGACTTACAGTATCACGGTGCGGGCTTTCGCTGGCATTAGCGGCCAAACCATCACCTATCCAGCCGCTTCTTATACGCTAAGGGTGGTCAATCGGCAACCCCTCGCCCTGAACTTCGACGGGGCTGGCAGCAGCGTCAGCATTGCCAATCAGGACTCGGGCCGCTGGCAGTATTTTCAAGTCACGGTGCCGCCTGGTTCGCTCGGTTGGGATCTGCGCCTGACGAACGTCACGTCAGGCTCACCCCGGCTTCAGGTCCGGCGCGACCTGCTCCCAGCCGCCGTCGGTGCCTCGGACGGGCCGTTTAGCTATTTTGCGGACTTTGACTGGACCCGCCGCCCGGTGGACTCCGCTGGGGTCGTCGTGGACGGTCGCACCATCGTCCTCCCCGCTGGTGCGCCCCTGACCCCGGGCACCTATTACATCGGCGTGAACGATGCCAGCCCGGGGGCTCCGATGAGCTATACTCTCCAAAGCCGGGGGATCGGCGCCGGCTTCACCATCCCAGTCACCGCCCTGGCTTTTTCTGGTGGCAGCGCTCCCGTCACCGGCCTGACACCGCGGGAGGTGGCTTACTATAAAGTGACCGTTCCGGCCAGCACGCCGAATTGGAAGGTGCGACTTGCTCCCACCGTGGGCGAAGCGCTTCTCATCGTCAATAAGGCCGTCCTGCCAGGCACCAATGTCAATTTCTCGGACTCCAATCTGACTGCCGATACTTCTCCCGGCGTGCTGGTCTCGACGCCGGGCACCGAATACTTCCAACTCCTGCCGAACCCGGGAGAGACATTTTTGCGGGCCGGTGACTACTATCTCGGCGTCGTCAGCGAGGGACTGAACCCGCTGGGAGGTTTCGCTCCGCAAACCGGCACCGGCACCAGCAATGCCACGCTCGACAGCCTCGGTTCGCCACCGCCCATCGCCATGGGCACGATCGGCGTCGCAGATCTCGTCACCGCAGGAACCCTGGCGTGCGGCGAAACGAAGACTTACCAATTCACGGTCCCAGGCGGCGTCACCAGCTTCGAGCTGCGGATGGAGGACCGCACCGGTTTTCCATCCTACCGGGTCGGGCCCGGCACCGCGCTGCCAGCCCTGCCAAATGGCGCCTATTTTGGCGCCAGCCCCTACGTTTTCGTGGCCGGGCTCGCGCTGGGCTCCTCCACTGACACGCTGAGTTCCACCGGCATCACGAGTTTTTCGAATCCGCCACCGGGTACCTACAGTGTGACCGTGCGGGCGGGCGGTGACTTCGCCCAGAATACGCCCTCGGCTTCCTACACGCTCCGGGTGGTGAATCGCTCGCCGCTGCCGCTCGCTTTCGACGGAGGCGGATCCAGCATCGCCATCCCCAACCAGACGGTGGACACCTGGCAATATTTCCAGGTGACCGTCCCGGCGGGCGCCCTGGGTTGGGACCTGCGCATCCTCAATGTGACCAATGGCAGCCCCCGACTCGTGGTCCGGCGGGACACGCTGCCGAACGGGCTCGACGATAGCAACGGCGGTGCCTGGAATCCTCCCATCAACTCCACTTGGCCGAGCGGCTACAGCTATGCCTCGAGTTTCGACTGGAGCAGGCGACCCTTCTCGTCGATCGGCCAATTTGAGACCGGACGCTTGCTGACCATGCCCATGGGACGACCCCTCGAGCCCGGTACCTATTTCGTCGGTGTGATCAACGGTGCCGGCTCCCCTGGTCCCATGAGTTATACCATTCAAAGCCGCGGGATCGGTTCGGGCTACACCATTCCTGTCACGGCTCTCTCTTTCTCTGGAGGCGGCGCGAATGTCAGCGGCTTGGCGGAACGTCAGGTCGCCTATTATAAAGTGACGATCCCGGCGGGCACTTCGAACTACAAGGTCCGGCTGGACCCGACCGCGGGCGAGGCCATGCTGCTGGTCAATCGGGGTGTGCTGCCCGGCTCCCAATCCGGCCAGGGTAACAACTCTCTTTCCAGCGACGGGCAGGGCGTGGCGGTAACTAAACCGGGCACGGAATTCTATCATCTGCTGCCCGTTTCCGGTCAGAGCACCATTCCGGCGGGTGACTACTACTTGGGCGTCGGCAGTGAGGGGGTAAATCCCTCCGGCCAGACCATGGGTCCAGGGACGATTTCGGCCACCATCAACTCGTTGGGCGCACCGGTTCCGCTAAATCTCGGAACGGTCAGCGGGAGCGACTTGGTCCAGGCCGATACGCTCTTGTGCAGCGAAGCCAAGACCTACCAATTCACGGTCCCCGCCGGGGTCAGTGCCCTGGAGGTAAAGTTGGAGAATCGCCTCGGCGAGCCCGCTTTCCGAGTTGCCCTGGGAACGGGTCTGCAAGGGAACCCCGTCCAGCCCTTCCAAGGCTTCGGAGGCGGTTTTGCCATCACTCCGGGGCTCGACCTCGGCGAAAATAGCGGACCCACCTCGGCCAATGTGGTCACCATCTCCAATCCTGCGGCCGGCCCGTATTCCCTGACGACCCGGGCCTTCAACACCGATGGCGGGGGCAGTCTGCCGGATGCCTCCTACACTTTACGCGTCCACCGGGTGAGCCCGACGATGCTGAATTTCAGCGCCAGCCAAAACGGCAACGGTTTCAGCAATGCGGACTCGCGGACGCTGCTCGAACAACAGCGCGCCTTCTACCGGGTCGATGTTCCCTTCAACTCGGATGGGGGCCCGGTCATAGGCTGGAAGCTAAACGTCGCCCTCAGCGCCGGCTCCGCCCGGATGCGCCTGACCCAAAACTTTGCGAACTTCGACTCGGTGGGACAATTCCCGGACATCGAATTTTACTCCGTCGTGACGGGGACGGGCATCGTCTCGCTGCCCCGGTTAAACCCGGGCAGCACCTGGTACGTCGAGATCCTGCCGAATAACGGTGCGAGCTACACCATTACCAGCAATCCCGTCCTGCTCCTGCGCCCAGCGTGGTCCATGCCCGCCTTCGGCGGCGTGATCACCACGCCCGGGCCACTCGACCCGGGTGACTTCGGGGACAGCGGTTTGGACACAAACGGCAACCTCGTCTCCGCGGACCGGGGGACCGACCTTGGCGCGGACGATTTCCATTTCTATGCGATCAACGTCCCGGCGGGCGCCGGTGGCTTGCTTCGCGCCCGGTTGGACGCCTTGAGCGGAAATTCCGATCTCTTCATTCGGGTCAACAACGTGCCCACGCTGATCCACGCGGATCCCACCACCGGACAGCCATATGTGAACTATCAACTAACCAGCGGGGTCAATACGGAGTACGGCAACTTCGTGCCCTACGACGGCCGGCTTGTCTCCGAGCTGCCCAGCGGGATTTGGTATCTGGCGGTGCGGGCCGTGGGATCCAATACGCGCTACCGACTGCACGTCTCCATCGGATCCATCACGAACATCACTCTGAATGGTCCGACCCTGAGTAACCAAACCATCGCCGGCGGCGACTGGCGCTACTACCGTTTCCAGATTCCGTCGGATGCTCCGGCCAACGTGAGCTTTACCTTCAATCAACAGCTCGGCTCGGCCACAGCCTTTCTCCGTGACACCCTGCCACCCGGCGAATACTACACCGTCAACAGTATTGTCTCGTGGTCTGAAGATGCAAAGAACCAGGGGCCGTACCCGACCTATTCCGGCCCTGGGACTTACTTCATCAATACGCCCCCGCTGCGGCCGGGAGCCGTCTATTATCTCGGGCTGAAGGCGACGACAGACTGCATCTTCTCCATCAGCGCCACTAGCAGCGGCGGACCCATCGTCGCCACCCCACTCGCGTTTAGCGGTGGGACCATCAACCTCAACCTGGCCCCGGGCGCCAGCGCGCTCTATAGAGTCACGGCACCCGCCGATGCGGTGCGCCTGAAGTACACCGCGACGAAAGCCTTCGGCGTCGATCTGCGGATCGAGCAGGGCACCATCCCGCAGACCTCCGGCGCGGTGCATCATGCGAACATCACACAGAACGGCTCCCTCAACGTTGGGCTCAGTCCGCTCACCTGGCCCTATCAGCCCAGTGCGACGTACTACGTTTTGCTCCAGAACCTAAACGCCGGCACGGAGCCCGTGAGCGTGGTCTTCAACGGTGCCACTTTCTACACTGAGGACGAAGACGCCGACGGCGTGCCGGATTGGTGGGAAAAGCTCTACTTCGGCAGCGACATCAACACCTTCGGCGCGAACAGTTCTCCCGCCAACGATGGCCTGAGTAACCTGCTGAAATATGCTCTGGGGCTCGACCCGCGGATTCCGCAGAACGCGCTTCTGCCGCGTCCCGTGCTGGAAGGCGGCTTCCTCACGCTCACCATCACGAAGCCCGCGGGCTACCCCGTCAACGGCATCACGTACAGCGTGGAGTCCGCCGGTTTACTTTCCACGGCGAATCCCTGGAGCCCGGCGACGACGACTGTCCTCATCGACAGCGCCACGACGCTGAAGGTCCGCGACAATGTCCCCGTCGCCCCCGGCGTGAAGCGCTTCATCCGCCTCCGGGTGAGTCATCCGTAGGAAAAAACGAAAAAGGAAGAGGAAGACGCTTCGGTTAATTTCGTCGTTGGGCAGAATATCCCATTCCCGCTGAGTCATCTGCGAGATGTTCCGGGCGGTCTGGCGCATTGTCGGGGTCAGAGCGGGGTCAGAGGGGCGAACTTCAAGGGTACGAAGGGTCCCGCGGGAGGGTGTCGAGGGTAAGGCGGGAGGGTCCGGAGTGTCCCGCGGGAGGGTGTCGAGGGTAACGCGGGAGGGTACCGAGGTTCCCGCGGGAGGGTCTGGAGGGTCCCGCGGGAGGGTACCGAGGGTCCCGCGCAAGGGTGTTGAGGGTCCCGCGGGACGGTACCGAGGGTCCCGCGCGAGGGTGCCGAGGGTAACGCGGGAGGGTGTAGAGGGTAACGCGCGAGGGTGTCGAGGGTAACGCGCGAGGGTGTCGAGGGTAACGCGCGAGGGTGTCGATGGTAACGCGCGAGGGTGTCGATGGTAACGCGCGAGGGTGTCGAGGGTCCCGCGGGAGGGTACCGAGGGTCCCGCGCAAGGGTGTCGAGGGTCCCGCGGGACGGTATCGAGGGTCCCGCGCGAGGGTGCCGAGGGTAACGCGGGAGGGTGCCGAGGGTCCCGCGGGAGGCTCCTGCGTCAGCTCGGGATGCGCTCGTCGTCATCGGTGGACAGGCCGCCTGCCCAAACAGAAACGGCGGGTGCTCTTGCGAGCACCCGCCGTGGGTTTGCCTGCTTCTCCCGGGACCTCCGCCGGGCCGGTTTTCACCTCGTCACTTTGCCGGAGGGGGCGCCGCACTGGGTGCCACCGTGGCCGTCGTCGGAGGCGGCGTGGGCGCGGCGGGGGCCTTCGCCGCCGGCGCCTTACGGAAGCGGCTCTTCAGCCGCTGGGCCGCCGCTCTCGTGCCGCTGCTCTTGCCCAGGGTCTTGATGACCTTATAGAGCGCGAGCGACGTGCCGAGGGCGAGGTTGCCTTCGACCACCGCGGCATCCTTCAGCCGGTCGAGGATGTGCTCGAGGGCCGCGATCTGCGCGTGGAGTTCATCGACCCGGCCCTGCTGGAGTTCGACCTCCGTCAGGTCGAAATCCGGGGGCACGAGACCCGGCGTTTGTCGGGCCTCGTTGAGCGCATCCTTGGTGAAGCCGGCGCGCTTGCCGAGGCGAAGCAGATGACTTTTCTCGGCGGCGGTGACTTCCGGCACGCCCAGCACTTTGACCGCGTCCTGGAGGACACGAATCGCGGCGGTGACCGCGGACAGTTCCGCGGCGTCGAGGTTGGGGTTGAGGTTGACCGAAACGTCGGGGGCAACGTTCGGGGTGACAGTTCCGTCGTTTCCGACGGAAGCGGCTGCTGCCGCACTGGGTTGTGGGTTCGAATTATCGAATGGGGTTTGTTTTTCTAGTTGGTTTTTTACTGACTGATCCCAGTTCTCCAACGGGAGAACCGGGGGTGAATGTCACCGAAGTGACGAGTTCATGTATATCGTGTGCTTAAGAACACTCAAGACAAAAATGGTGATCTTCGCATTTTTTCCAGCGGGCGCGCGGGAATCGGGTGGATTTGGCCGGTTAAACGAGTCGACCCGCCGGGCCTCGTCATCGTCCCCATTCGCGCAACGAGTCCGAATCGGCTCAGACTTGTCCGGGCCGGTTCCGCTCCGCATACTCCGCGGCGTGCTGAACTATATCTGGCTCGGGTTCCTCCTCGTCGCGGTGCTCGTTGGTGGACTGACGGGAAAGCTGCCGGAGTTGACGAAGGGCGCGTTCGAGACGGCGGAGACGGCGGTGATGAAGATCGCCTTCCCGCTCATCGGCATCTGGGCGATCTGGCTCGGAATCATGCGGCTCGCGGAGCAATCCGGCCTCGTCCAGCTCCTCGCCCGCGCGTTGCGTCCGGTCATGCGGCTGCTCTTCCCCGAGGTGCCGGAGGATCATCCGGCTGTCGGCGCGATGGTCCTGAACATGGCCGCGAACATGCTCGGTCTCGGCAATGCGGCCACGCCCCTCGGCCTGCGCGCGATGGCGCATCTCGAGCGGCTGAATCCGCACCCGGGTACCGCGACAAACGCGATGTGCACCTTCCTCGCCATCAATACGGCGTCGATCCAGCTCATCCCCACGACCGCGATCGGGATCCTCGCAGTAGCCGGCGCGGCGAATCCCACCGCGATCGTGCCCACCGCGTTTCTCGCCACGTGCTGCGCCGCGGTCTCCGGTGTGGTCACGGCGAAATTGCTCCAGAATCTTCCGATTTTCCGCGTGACGCCGGAGGCCAACGCCCCCCTCGCCGCCGCCGCCGACGCGGCGCCCGTCGGCATCCCCGACGAAACCCCGCTCGAAAAGCAGTCCGTGCCGCCCTTCGGCGGAGGGAAGCGACTGATTCTGCTCCTCTTCCTCGCCGCTTTCGCGGTGATGTTCGTCCTGCTCGCCTTTCCCGATTTCGCGAAGGACGCCCTCGCGACGGTGAACCTCGTTCCGGCGCCCCCGCCCGCGGATCTGCTCGGCAAGCCAACCGGCATCCGGATCCTCTACGCGATCTCGATCCTCGCCGTGCCATTTCTCCTCTCATTTTTCCCGCTCTACGCCGCGCTGCGCGGGGTGCGGGTCTACGAGCAATTTGTGGAGGGCGCGAAGGAGGCGTTCGGCACGGCCCAGCGCGTCATTCCCTTCCTTGTTGCGATGCTGGTCAGCATCCGACTGCTGCGGGATGCGGGGGTCATCCAGCTTTTGACGAACGCGATCGCGCCCATTCTGAATGTCATTCGTTTCCCGGCCGATCTGCTACCGCTGGTGTTGATGCGGCCGCTGAGCGGGAGCGCGACCCAGGGAATCTTCGTCGAGTTGGTGAACCGGCACGACGTCGGCTTCGGCCCCGATTCGCTCCTGAGCCGGATGGCGGCGACGATCTACGGGAGTACGGAGACCACTTTCTACGTGCTCGCGGTGTATTTCGGCTCGGTCGCCGCACGGAAAACGCGCCACGCGGTCCTCGCCGGTCTCACCGCCGATACTGTGGCGGTGATCGCTTCGGTCATCATCTGCCGGCTGGTGTTTGGATAGGCCTGGCGGCGCGGTGGGAAACGGGAGGATTCACCACAAATTTCCACGATGAAGACGGAACCTGACGCAGGCGGGAAGCGCTTTGAGATCACCGCGCGGGCGCGGAGTTTTCGCCACGCGATCCGGGGAATCGGGCGGATGATCGCGGGGCAGCACAACGCGTGGATCCACGCGGCGGCCACGCTGGTCGTGGTGACGCTCGGGTTCGCGCTCCGGATCTCCGCGGGGGAATGGTGTTGGATCGTGCTCGCGATCTCCGGCGTCTGGACGGCGGAGGCGCTCAACACGGCGTTCGAGTTCCTCGCGGACGTCGCGTCGCCGGACTTTCACCCGCTCGTGCGCGACGCCAAGGATGTCGCTGCCGGGGCGGTGCTCATCGTCGCGGTGGCGGCCGCGGTCATCGGCGGCCTCGTCTTCGGGCCTCATCTCGCCCGGTTTGTCGGATCTTGAAGCGCGTGATCGGCCGAGCGGCGGTCGTCTCCGGCCGGGAGTGCCGACGGGTGATGAAGAACGGCATGAGGGCGCACTCTACCAGTTTCGTGATGCCGCGAGGTCGCGAGCGCGCCGGTGCAGTCGGCGGGCGCCGGGTGGAAGTGGCGAGCTGCTGCGCGGTGGAGATGACACCCGTCGGCCGAGCCGGCCACCCCGCCGCCAGCCTCCTACTTCTTCTTCTCGACGGCCTTCTTGGCGAGGATGTCCTTCTGTTTTTTGTTGTTCGCGCTGGTCGATTTGACCTGCTGCTGGGACTTCTGCTTCTGATTGGATTTCGGGGAGCGGTCGCCCATGGGAATTTGGTTTCTGGCGGGTGGTGGAGAGGAAAGATGGATCAGCGGCTGAGCGCCGCAAGTCGGGTGGCGGCCTCGGCGAGGGCGACAGAATCGCGGCCGTTGCGTTCGGTGATCTTACGTTGGTGGGTGCGGTCGCGGAGCCAGGCGAGCTGATCGGCAAAGAGCGCGCGGAGGAGTTCGCTGTAGCGACGCATCTTCTCATCCCCGAGTCCATGGTGGAGATCGATCTCCTGATAAATATCGAGATCCTTGAAGCGGCCTCGCGCCGCGCGATCCCGGCCGCCGAAGGTTTTGAGGACATCGAGTCGGGATCCGGGAAACAGCTCCAGCAAGGTGCGCGTTTGCGCTTCGTCGACGGCGGCGCGGATCCGCGCGCGGACCGGCACCCACTCCTCGAGCGTGAGTTCGCCGTGCTCGAAGAGGAGTCGGAATTCCTGCCGGTCCAGCCGGGAAGGCTGCGTGAAACCGTGATGAAAATTCACGAGCGGTCCGCTCGCGTAACGGACGGTGCATTGCACCTGGTCCTCCACGCCTGACCCGGGACGCAGGACGCGCTGGGCCGCCACGACTTCCCCTTCGCCAAGCCAGCCGGCGAAGAGATCGAAGAAATGCACGCCGTGCTCGATGAAAATGCCGCCGCTTTTCGCGGGATCCCAGAACCAGTGATCCGGGCGAAGGCCCTCGTCGCTGGCGTAGTTTTCGAACCAGCCGTGGAGGCACGCGCCGAGGGCCCCGGATTCCACCAGCCCGCGCGCCGACTCGAAAAGTCGATTGTAGCGCTGCATCAGATTCGCCACGCAGAGAAGATCGCGCGCCTGGGCGAGCGCGAGGAGTTCATCCGCCTGGGCGAGCGTGAGGGCGAGGGGTTTCTCACAGATCACGTGCTTGCCGGCCTCCAGCGCGGCACGGGCCTGCGGAAAATGGAGAAACGGCGGCGTCGCGATGTAGACGAGATCGACGTCCGGACTCGCGAGCAACGCATCGACCTCGACGAGATCAGGCACGCCGAAACGCCGCGCCATGGCGAGGGCGGCTTCGCGGTGGGTCCCGGCGATCGCGGTGAGCGAAACGCCGGGGGCCTGGAGAAATTGCTGCAGGGCGAACAGGCCGAATCCGCCGGCGCCGATCGCGCCGATGCGGAGCGGGGCGACCGTCATGTGACGGACTGGATCCCACCGGTCGAGTGCACGTGCACGGACCCGCCGAACGCGACTTCTTCCGAGGTCGGCTCGTCCGCGCTCAGCGCGGCGCTGTGGCCGCCCGGAGGCGCCGCGGCGAAGACCTCGATCATCTTGCGATTGAACGCCGGGAGATCAGTTGGGCTCCGACTCGTCACGATCCCGCGGTTGTAGACGACTTCCTCGTCCACCCACTCCGCGCCGGCATTCAGCAGGTCGGTCTGGATCGCGGGCCACGAGGTGAGCTGCAAGCCGTCGACTGCGCCGGCCTCGATCAGAATCCACGGCGCGTGGCAGATGGCCGCGATCGGTTTTGCGGCGAGCACGAAGTGCCGGACGAACTCCACCGCCTGCGCGGAGGAGCGGAGCGTGTCCGGATTGGCGAGGCCGCCGGGTAACATCAGGGCATCGAACTCATCCGGCGTGACGTCGTCGAGCGTTGCGCTGACGTCGAACGAATCCCCCGGCTCGAGATGGTTCATGCCGCGGATCTGTCCGGCCTTCAGGGAGACGATCAAGACGCTGGCCCCTTCCGCGCGCAGGGCGGCGAGAGGCGACGCAAGCTCGGACTGTTCGAACCCGTCCGTGGCGAGGAGGGCGACGCGTTTGGTGGTCAAGGAGTCAGGCATGGTCGGAAGGGTGTTGGGGTGCGCAGGATGGCCAGCAGCGGCGATCCTGCATTCTCGCTTCGCGGTTCATCTCCCGCTCGGGTGTATCCGATCCAGATTCCTGGCGCGGCGCGGAATCCGGGTTGACCCCCGGAGGGTGGTTTGGTACCTCGGGAACGCGTGGCAAGCGCGGTCTCCTGCCGTTCTGCCCGCGAGCCCGGATACCTCAAGAACCAAAGAACAACGCAGTACCCATGACCAAAACCCTCCTCCGCGCATCGCTTCTGTCGGTGCTCTTCCTTTTCCTCGGGCTGGCCGGTCGCGCCGGCGAGCTCGACTTGGACTTCAAGCTGGTGAACAAGACCGGCTACGCCATCAAGAAAATCTACCTCTCGCCGACCAAAGCAGATGAATGGGGCGAAAACGTCGTGAAGGGCGGCCTCAAGGATGGTCAGTCGGCCGACATCTCCTTCCACCCCGCCGCGAGCGCGGCGAAGTGGGACCTGAAGGTCGAGTGGGCGGCGCCCTATGAGTCGGACCCGGCCGTCGAATGGCACGGCTTCAAGTTGACGGACATCAGCAAGATCACTCTCCGCTACAACAAGCAGACGGACGAGACGTCGGCGGTCACCGAGTAGGACCCTCGAGCAGGTTTTCTGGCCGGCGGCGCAGCCTCGGTGGTCGAAAGACGCCGGATGCGTACGCCGGCTTCGTTTTTTTTGGCCGCCCTGCCGACCTGAGAAAATGCGGGGGTGGAGCTGGGGCCGTTCCGAGCCTGCGGTGGTCAGACGAGTCCGCGGTCGACGAGTTCCTGTTTGAGGTAGGCGTAATAGATGGGGGCGGCGACCACGCCGGGCAGGCCGAAGGCGGATTCCATGATGAGCATCGCCAGGAGCAGTTCCCAGGCGGAGGAGTGGATCTGCGAGCCGATGATCCGGGCGTTCAGGAAGTACTCGAGTTTGTGGATGACGACGAGGAACACCAGCGCCGCCAACGCGACCTGGGGTGAGTGGGAAAGGCCCACGATGACGATGAGCGAATTGGAGATGAGATTTCCGACGACCGGCACGAGGCCGGCGAGAAAGGTGATCAGAATGATCGTCTTCGTCAGCGGCAGCCGGACGCCGAAAAGCGGCAGGACGACGAGGAGAAAGACCGCGGTGAAGACCGTGTTGAGAGCCGAGATCCGAACCTGCGCGAACACCACCGAGCGGAAGGATCGGCCGAAGCGCCTCGCGCGTTCCAGCAGCGCGGCGGCGAGGGGCGGTTGCCTGATACTGGGCAGGGCGTCGCGCAAAGAGACGATGCCACCGAGAACGATGCCGATGAGAATGTGGGCGAACGTCCGACCGGCCGACGCGCCGATGAGTTGCAGCTGCGGGGCGTGTTCGCGGAGCGTGTGGGCGAGTTTGTCGCGCAGTTCATCCGTCCCGGACGGGAGGTAGTCCTTCAGCCACGGGGGAATCGTGTGGCGGGAGCCTTCGACCATGTCGGCCAGCCGCTGGAGGAGCGCGGGGTAGCTTCCAGCTTCGCTGCGGAAAAACGAAACCGCGGCGAGGATCGCGCCGGTCAGAAGTCCGACGATGAGAGTCGCCAGCAGCATGACCGCGACGAGCCGGGCGTTCGCGGTGGCGGGCCGCCGGTGGATGAGCGGTGCGGTGACGTGAACGAGTTCGTACACGAGCAATCCGGCCAGCACCGCCGGCAGCAGATGAAAAGGCAGGACGAAAAGCATCGCCCCACCCATGAGGCACCAAGCGGCGATTTCGGAGCGCGTCACCCGCGCTGGGGGGAGGGGGAGTTCGACCAATTCGGAAAGGGGCGCGCTCGGTCGGACGGCAGCGGCTTCAACGAGAGGAGCAGGCGAATTCATGAGCGGCAGGTTCGGAAGATGAGACGCCGGGACGAACGGCGCGCAAATGCCAGAGCCGAATTTCAAGCCTTCAGGGCCTGCGGTGCAATCCAATTCGGCTCCGCCGCCGCGGCGCCCGGCGCGAAGCGCTTTACTTCCGGCCGAATCTCCGCACATCCAGCCTGTTGCCTCGATCCCCGCGCAACGCTCGAGAAAGCATTCCCCGATGAGCCCCCGACCCGATCCCGCAGACGTTCGCCGCCTCGCGGTCGTTGGCGCGGGCGGTTTGATCGGTGCCAGCTGGGTGGCGTTTTTTCTGTCGCGGGGGATCGATGTCGTGGCCCAGGATCCCGCCGAGGGCGCAGAGAAACGGCTCCATGACTTCATCGATCGCACCCAGGCGGAGCTCCGGCCGCATGGGACGAACGTGGGAGAGCTGCGCTTCGAACGCGAACTCGCGCGAGCCGTGGACGGAGTGCAGTTTGTCCAGGAGAACGCCCCGGAGAACGAGGCGATCAAGGCAGCGCTTTTCACGCAGCTCGATGCGCTGACGCCACCGGAAGTCATCCTGGCGTCCAGCACGTCTTCGTTGCTGCGGAGCCGGCTCGTGGTGGACTGCCGGCATCCCGAGCGCTGCATCATGGCGCACCCGATCAATCCGCCGCATTTGATGCCGTTGGTCGAGATCGTCGCGGGAGATCCGGAGGTCGGCGGCTGGGCCGCGCGCTTCTTTGCGTTTCACGGGAAGATCCCGGTCGTGCTGCGGCGCGAGGCGGTCGGCCACATCGCCAATCGCCTCGCTTCCGCCCTGTGGCGCGAGGCCGTACACCTGGTGGCCGAAGGAATCGCGAGCGTGGAGGAGATCGACACCGCCGTGACGAATGGTCCGGGGCTGCGGATGGCGGTGATGGGGCCGACCATGCTCTACCACACGGGCGGCGGGCCGGGCGGCCTCAAGCAATATCTCAAACACCTCGGCCCCAGTCAGGAGCGGCGCTGGGCGGATCTGGGCACGCCGAAACTCTCGCCGGAGGTGCAGCGAATGCTCATCGAAGGCGTCGGCGAGGAAGCGCGGGGGCGGGGGATCGAGGCGCTCGAGACCGAGCGTGACGCGGCCATTCGCGCGATCCTGCGAAGTCGGAGAGCGCCGATCGCGGAGTAACGGATTGTCGCGGGCGCCCCGAGATATTTGAAGTCCGCGCTTTCCCACGCGGGGTACAACCCGCTATCTGTAAGGCCAAATCCCCAGAGAAATGAAACGCTCACTTCCATTTTGTGCCCTGATCATCGCCTTTTCCCTGACTGTCACCGGCCGGGCGGAGGACGTCATTCACCTTGGAAACCAAAAATTCGTTCATTACGGCGCGGTTTCGTACATGAAGGAGATCGCGCCCAAGTACGGGCTTCGGATCGAGGAACACTTCTTTGCCAAGGGCCTCGACATCGTACCGGCATTCATCTCGGGTGATGTCGACCTCTCGGCGAGCGCCATGGACGGGATGATCGCGGGTCGGGCATCCGGAGCGCCGGTCTATCTGGTCGCGGGATTTGCGAAGGGCGGCACGCGCATCGTGAAACGAAATGATCTCGTCGCGGGAAATGTCGCGGAGCTGAAGGGCCGGAAGATCGGCGTGGCGCGCGGAGGTGCGCAGCATCTCTCGCTGATCGGCGAGCTGATAAACAACAAGCTCAGCTTTTCGGAGCAGCCCGGCAGCGACGTGCAGATCCTGTTCATGAACTATACCGACGTGAACCAGGCGCTGATGCAGAAGCAGATCGACGCCATGTGCCAGGCGGAGCCGTATGCGACGATCGCGATCGCGAGCGGTTGGGGTGTCGAGCTGATGAAGCCCTACGACACGCCCGTCGGAGAATGCCCGAAGGTCCTGGCGATGTCTGAGAAGCTGTACAATGAGCGCCCCGAGGTCGCGGCCCGGGTTCTGCGCTGCTTCGTCGATGCCACCCGGACGTTCATGGCGAATCCCGAACTCGCGCAAAAATACACCTGCGAAACGGTCTTCAAAGGCCAGGTCTCCGCCGAGCTTTACAAGCAGGCGATGGAGAACTGCCAGTACAGCTACGACCTCAACGAGACGATCGTGCAGGCGACGATCGACTTCATGGTTCAGACGGGAGTCGCGAAAATGCAGAAGCCGCCGACGGCGAAGGAATTTCTGCGCGTCGACCTCCTCGAGAAGGCGAAGCAGGAACTGGGCGTGAAGTAGCTCACGACATCGGCCGCAGTCCGAGGATCTGGCGGGCCTCCTGCGGGGTGGCGGGGCGGCGGTCGTAGCGATCGCACGCCTCGACGATCTTCGTCACCAGCTCGGCGTTGTTCCGGGCCAGCCGGGTCCGGTCGAAGCGCAGATTATCCTCCAGGCCAGTGCGACAATGCCCGCCGGTTTCGAGACACCATTCGTTCACCTCCCACTGGTGGCGGCCGATCCCGGCGGCGACCCAGGTAGCATCGGGCAGGACCACGGCCATTTCCGAGCGGAGAAAATCGAAGATCGAGCGGCGGGCGGGCATGGCATTGGGAATGCCCATGACGAACTGCACGTGGAGCGGCGCCTTCAGAATCCCCGCCCGGGCGAGATTCGCGGCGTTGTAGAGCATCGCGAGGTCGAAGACTTCGATTTCCGGCTTGATGTCGAAGGCCTGCATGGTTCGTGCGAGACCCTCGATGAAATCGGGCGGGTTCTCGTACACGGTGACCGGGAAATTCGTTGAGCCCGTCGCGAGCGAGGCCATGTCCGGCCGCAGCGGCAGCATGGCTCCGCGCTCCTTCTGTTCCCGGCCGCGTCCACCGGTGGAAAACTGGATGATCATCCCCGGGCAATGCTTCATGACGCCCGCCTGCACCTGCGCGAACAGCGCCGGATCCGAGCTCGCGGATTCGTCCGCCGCTCGCACGTGGATGTGCGCGATGGTCGCGCCCGCTTCGAACGCTTCGTGGGTGGATTCGATCTGCTCCGCCGGCGTGACCGGCACCGCGGGGCTGTCGGACTTGCGCGGGAGCGCTCCGGTGATCGCGGCGGTGATGATGACGGGTAGCGGCATGGTCGGAGTCACGCTAACTGCGGACGCGATCCGCGCGATGGGTTTTCGAACCAGGGAGTCCGTCATTCTGACTTTCCTTTTCGCCGACCGTCCGGCAACCTCGGCGGATGAAGCCCGGCTCGCACGATCGCATGTTCCACGCGGGAGGATGGCGCCCATGACGGCGAAGACCTTGCTCGCGCAGATGGAGCCCTTGGGCCGCGAGAGCTATCGGAGCGTCCTGCGGAGGCACGGCGCGCACGAGCCTTGTTACGGCGTGAAGATCGAGGAAATGAAGAAGCTCGTGAAGGGCATCAAGCAGGATCACCGCCTGGCGCTCGACCTCTACGATTCGGGCGTCTACGACGCGATGTATCTCGCGGGCCTCCTCGCGGACGATGCGAAGATGACGAAGCTCGACCTGCAGCGCTGGGTTGAGAAGGCCTCCCGTCCGCTCGCGACCTCGACCGTCGCCTGGGTCGCGGCCGGCAGTCCGAGTGGCTGGGAGATCGCGCAGGTATGGATCGATTCGAAAGAGGAACGGGTGGCCGCCGCCGGTTGGTCCACGCTGGGTAGCCTGGTCTCGATCAAGGCGGATGCGGAGCTCGACCTCCCGGCGCTGAAGCGGCTCATGCAGCGCGTTGGGAAGACGATCCAAGCGCAGCCCGGCGAGGTACGCTCCCAGATGAACGGCTTTTTGATTGCGGTGGGCTGTTATGTGCTGCCGCTGACGGCGCTCGCGAAGGAGATCGGGGAAAAGATCGGCGAAGTCACGGTGGAGCGGGAAGGGACCGCGTGTCAGGTGCCCCGCGTGCCCGCTTACATCGAGAAGGTCGAAAAGCGCGGCAGCCTCGGGAAGAAGCGCAAAACGGCGAAGTGTTGAGCGGCTTCAGATCTCGGGAAATTGCCGTGATGGGACGGAACGCCTGGCGGGGTTGACGCTCGGGCCATCTCCAGCCCACTGTCCGCTTCATGAGACTTGCTCTCCCGTTGTCGCTGCTGGTCTTCGGAACCGCCTTTGTTGGGGGGGCCGAGGAGGCGGCTAGAACCGCCTGGAGCGCCAAGATCGATCCGCGGGTCTTCGCGAGTGCCGCCCTGGATGCCGCGGGCGAGGCGGATTTCATCGTGGTGCTGGACGAGCAGGCCGATGTCAGCGGCGCGGAGAAGCTCGCGACCAAGTTGGAGAAGGGAACCTACGTCTTCGCACGGCTCACGGAGGTCGCCCGCCGCGTGCAGCCAGCGGTCTTGCGGGCGCTCGCGGAGCAGGGGTCGACCGCCGAGCCGTTCTGGGTGGCGAACATGATTCGGGTGCGCGGGAAGATCACGGCCGCCGTGCAGATGGCGGAGCGGGCCGACGTCGCCCGCATTGATCCAAACCCGCTCGTCTCGTTTTCCCGCCCAGCCCCGGCGAAGGCGTCGGCGCCGGAAGCGCTGACCGGCATCGAGCCCGGGGTCTCGCTCGTCAACGCCCCCGCGATGTGGAGTCGCGGATACACCGGCCAGGGAATCGTGATCGGCGCGACCGATACCGGTTACCGCTGGACCCACGCGGCGATCAAGCGGCAGTACCGCGGCTGGAACGGCACGAGCGCGGATCACAATTTCAACTGGCACGATGCGATCCACTCCGGCGGCGGCGTCTGTGGCCCGAATGCGACGCAGCCTTGTGACGACGATGGCCACGGCACGCATACGATGGGGACGATGCTGGGCGCCGATGGGGGGACAAACCAGGTCGGCGTCGCCCCTGGCGCGCGCTGGATGGGCTGCCGCTGCATGGATCAGGGCAACGGGACGCCCGCCACCTACGCCGAATGCCTGCAGTGGTTCATCGCGCCGACCGATTCCAGCGGGAATAATCCGACGCCGGGCCTCGCTCCGGACGTGATCAATAACTCGTGGGGCTGCCCGGCGTCCGAAGGCTGCGCGCCGACGACTCTCCAGACGGCGATCGAAAACGTGCGGGCGGCCGGCATCGTCGTGGTCGTGGCCGCCGGCAACAGCGGCTCGGCGTGTTCCACCGTTGAGGACGCTCCGGCGATTTACGATGCCTCGATCTGCGTCGGCGCGACGACCGCGAGCAACGCGATCGCGAGTTTCAGCAGCCGCGGACCGGTGACGGCCGACGGGAGCAACCGGCTGAAACCGAATGTCTCGGCCCCCGGCGTGAGCGTGCGTTCCGCCACGCGCGCGTCGGACACCGCCTACACGACGCTCAGCGGCACGAGCATGGCGGCACCCCACACGGTCGGAACCGTCGCACTCATTCTCTCCGCCCATCCGGGATTGCGCGGAAACGTCCGGGCGATTCAGACGCTGCTGGAACAATCCGCCCTCCGCCTCGCGGGCACGCAAACCTGCGGAGGAACGCCCGGCACGGCGATTCCGAACACCACCTTTGGCTGGGGTCGAATCGACGCGCTGGCCGGCGCGGGGCTCGATGATCCCGACGGCGACGGCATGGTGGACTGGCAGGAGTTGATCGCGGGGACTGATCGCGCGAACGCCGGCAGCCGGCTCCGGGTGAGCGCGATCGACCGGACCGGGAACGACCTCGCAATCTCCTTTTCCACCGTGCTCCTGAAACGCTACCGCCTCGAGCGCGCTGACGATCTGGCCGCGCCCGCGTGGTCCACCGTCGCTGACAACATCACGGGCACCGGTGGGTCCTTGCAGCAGACCGACGCCAATGCGGCGCTCGACCCGCGGCATTTCTATCGCCTCGTGGTCGTGCCGTAGGCGAGGGGACGCTTGGCTCTCCCGCAACCCATGAAGAAACCAGCTTCCCCCATTTCGGTGCGCGCCGGAAAGATCGAGTTTCTGCGGACGAATTCGGGCAGTCGCGAGTGGCGGGACGTGTATCGGACGGTGCTGGCGCTGAGTTGGCCGCGCTTCGCGCTGGTGGTTTTGCTTGTCTACCTCGCGCTGAATGTCCTCTTCGCCTCGGCCTATTTTCTGGGCGGACCCTGCATCGCGGAGATGCCTCCGGGCTCGTTTTCGAGTGCGTTCTTTTTCAGCGTGCAAACACTCTCCACGGTCGGTTTCGGTCATTTGTACCCGGCGACGCTCTACGGGGACATAGTCACGACGATCGAGATCATCGTCGGAATGTTCTTCACGGCGGTGGTGACCGGACTGATCTTCGTGCGGTTCTCCCGTCCGGTGGCACGTCTCCTCTTCAGTCAGACGATGGTGGTCTGTCCCTTCGATGAAAAGCCGGCGTTGCAGCTCCGGGTCGCCAACCTCCGGCATCAGGCGATGGTCGAGGCGGAATTCCGGCTCATGTTCATCCGCAATGAACGGGTGGCCGAAGGAGAGGACTTCCGCCGCTTCTACGCGCTGAAACTGGACTTCGACCGGCTCATCATGTTTCCGGCGGCCCTGACGATCCGGCACATTATCGATGAAGGGAGTCCTCTCTTTGGGGTCACGGCCGAGCAACTCCAGCGGAGCGACGCCCGGTTCATGACCTCGATCGTTTGCATCGACACCGTCATACCCGCTCCCGTGCAGAGCCAGGCCGACTATACCTGGCGCGACGTTCACTTCGGGCACCGTTTCGTCGAGATCTACACCGAGCTGGAGGATGGCCGTTTGGAGGTGGACTACGGCCGGGTTCACGAAACGGAGCCGGTTCCCGCGCCAGCCGCCGGGGTTTGAGTGCGGGGGACCCGACCGGAGGATATCGTTGCGTTTCCGGCGTTCCTTGCGGTTAATCCGCATGTCCTCATCCACGGCCCCTCGCTTCCGCTCCCTTCGATGACTCCGCCGGCTCCCGCGGAAAAATTCGTGGATCTGCCCCACGGCGCGCGCGTCGCGTACGGCGAGTACGGATCGCCGGAGGGAATGCCGCTGATCTATTGCCACGGGTTTCCGGCCTCTCAGGCGGAGGCGTCACTGATTGATGACACCGGCAAGGACCTCGGAATCCGCATCATTGCCCCGGACCGCCCGGGAACCGGGGGTTCTTCGTTCGTGGCGGACCGGCGGCTGCTGGACTGGCCGAAAGACGTCGCTGGGCTCGCTGACGCCCTCGGCATCGAGCGCTTCATTCTCCTCGGCGTCTCCGGCGGCTGTCCGTATTCGTTGGCTTGTGCTCACGAAATTCCGGATCGGATCCGCTCCATGGGCATCGTGTGCGGACTTGGCCCGGTCTTTCTCCCGGAGGCGCGGCGCGCGATGCGCTGGCCGGGCCGGCTGGGATTCTCGCTCGCCCTTTCCGCGCCCTGGCTGCTCCACGTCTTTTACGGGAGCGTGAGCGGCTGGATGCTCCGGCGCTGGCCCGAGATGGTGCTTCTGCTTCTGATCGGATCCTGTCCGCCGGCGGATCGGGAAGTGCTCGAGGAGCGAAGCGTCCGCCGGGCGCTTCGGCTGGGCGCGCTCGGCGCGCTGCGGGAGGGTACCCGCGGCATCCGGCAAGAGTTGCACACGTACGCGCATCCCTGGGGTTTCGAGCTGTCCTCGGTCCGGCGGCCCATCCGGATGTGGCATGGTGATCTCGATGCCACCGTTCCTCTCGCGCACGGCCAGATGCTGGCCCGGGCGTTGCCGGGCGCCACGCTCACGGTCCTAAAAGGCGAGGGCCATTTTTCGCTGCCCGTGCGGCACCGCGAGATGATGCTCCGGGCGCTGCTGGAGGACGCGGCGGGAGCGAGATGACGAAGGGTCGGCCCGCCGCGAAGACCCCGGAGAACCCAAACGAGCAAATTCAGCCTGCGCTTGCCGCGAGATCACCCGTGGATGATCAGCCCGATTTCCTCCGGCAGCTTCGAGGCGACTTCGGCAATGACATTTCCGCGCAGGAGTTTTGCCATCGCTTCGCGCTTTGAAGCCCCCAGCATGACGAAATCCGCGCCGCAGGTGGCGGCGAGGTCGAGGATCGTCGAGGCGGGGTCGTCGCTGATTGAATAGACTGGCACGAGCGAGACGCCTTTCTCCTCCGCGAGGTTCAGCATGAAGGACATGATCGCATTCGCCTGCGGATCGTCCTGCCATTTTGGGCGTCCGCCGCCCGGCATCTGGAGCCGGCCCATGATGGGAATGGAGATCTCCTTGATGTAAACGCAGTAAAGCATCGCCTTGCGCAGGACGGCTTCCTCAAGCGCGAAGCGCAGCACGGGCGTGAGGCCGCGCGCGGCCACGAGCAGGCGGCCGCCTTCCATCGAGGGTCGGCGCATCTGGGCGACGCCTTCGGGCGTGACCGCCTTCGCCAGTTCCTTCGAGATGGTGAGAGTCTCGAGGCCCGAGAGGCGGTGGGAATAGGCGCGCAAGGCAAAGCCCGCGCCCACCACGCAGATCGCGAAGAACAGGGCGTCGGGTTTCGTGCGGGCGAGGGTGAGCTCCACCGCGGCGAGGATGAGGAACGACCCTCCCATCGCGACGCGTTCCCAGACGGCCATCTCGAGCTTCCGATTGAATGTGCAGGCGCCCAGATTTACGGTGATCGCGCCCACGACGCCGATGGCGTACAGGTTCGCGAGGGCGTCACCGCTGCTGGCGAAAAAGAGCACGAGAACCGGCATCACCGTCGCGGCGATCAGCGGCCAGCGGGGCACGCCGTGTTGGTTCAGCCGGGTCATCTGCGGCGGCATCTCTCCGTCCTGGCCCATCATGTAGAGCAGGCCGATCAGGGCGACGATCGCGGTGTTGACTGCGCTGAGGAGGAGCAGGCCGTAGACGATGCCGACCGCCGTTCCGAAGCCCGTTCCGAAGTGTGGTCCGAGCGACATTCCGCCGAATTTTTCGGCGAGATATTTCAGCATGTCCTCGTTGCGCGTCGCCATCTCGGGCCCGAGGTCGAGCGGGAGAGAGTGCATGGCGAAACCGAGGAGGGCCGTTCCGCCCACGACTTCGATCGCCACGATGAAGATCGCCTTGTTGGCGGTCTTCGAGACGACCGGCTTGTCCATGGTCGCTCCCGGGTTGAGGCGCATCACGCCGGTCATGTTCGCGATCGCCTCCACGCCACTGAGGGCGAGGATGACGCCCACGAAATGCACCCACGAATGCCCGAGGCTTTCGTGCGGCGGTTGGACGTGCGCGGTCGTCCAGTGCGGCAGGCTGAAGAGCAGAATCAGGACGACGGCGATCACCGCGGGGATGGCAAGTCCGACGGCCGCGCTGCCGCTGTGACGGGGCCCATAGGCATTCAGCATTCCCACGAGCATGATGACTCCCATCGTGACGAACGCGGCGTACGCCTGCGGGACGCCCAGGTAGATTACGCCGAAGTAACCGCTCAAACTGGCGGTAACCGTCAGGTCGGCGACGAGCAGCAGCGCTCCGAGTGCCGCCAGGGCCCGGCTCTGCAGACGCGCGGCGGAATACACGCCACCGCCTTCCGGGAAGAGCCGGCAGACAATCGAGTACATGTAGCCGACGACGCCCGTGAGGGCGCAGACCGCCAGAATGATCCAGAGCGAGGAGAATTGCGCGACGGCAAAGCCCATGCCGATGACGTAGGCCTTGCTGGTTCCCCAGTCTCCGTAGAGCAAGGCAGCGGCCCGCTTCCAATCAACGTTGCGGGGCCGATGGACAGGGGCTCCATCAGCATCAAAGGCGAGCGGTGCAGCCATGTATGTCCCCGGAAGATAGGCGAACGCGGGGCGGGCGTCAAAGCCCGCAGGCCCCGCCGGAGGCCTCCCAACACTGAAGAAAGCCGGGGGAAAAATCGTGCGGACGGCGCCCCACCCAGCGGGAAATGTCCGCCTCCGGGAAGAACGCCCCGGTGGAAACTTCGGCGGCCGGCCACCGGAAGGGCCCGTCGTGACGACCTCGGTACAGCCGGACAAATTCCCAGCCTGTCTCCGCGCTCGGCGGCAGGTTGGCGACGATTTCAAGCCGGCAGTCCTTCGCTTCGACGCCCAGCTCTTCTCCGATCTCGCGCCTTACCGCCTCATCGTAGTCCTCGCCGGCATCGACATGTCCGGCCGCGCTGGATCCCCACCGGCCCGCCGCCTGATCCTTCCACGGTGAGCGCCGCTGCAGGAAGACTTCGCCGTGGGCGTTCCGGAGCAGGAGATAGACGGCGCGATGTTTCCAGGCCCGGGCGTGGACTTCGGCGCGCGCCGCCTGACCGATGACGAGGTCGCCGTCATCCACGACATCGAACCGCTCCCCCGCGTTCTGGGCCTGCCCAAACGGCTGAAGGACGTTGGCGAGCGCCACCCACTGGGCGAGATCGAGTTCCTCCGCGCGGACGGTCTCGCTGACGCCGAGCCGGCTGACCGCGGCCGGCCACTCGAGTCCGGGGAACTCGGCGGCGAGCAGCTTGCGCAATTGCTTCCGGCGCTGCCCGAAGCCGGCGCGTGCGGCCCGTTCGTAGACTCCGGGATCGCAGGGCGCGAGGGTCTCGGGGTGGGAGCGCGCTGAACCGCGGAGCGTGAAGTCCACGAGGGCCGATTCCACTTTCGGCTCGGGATAGAAGACGCTGGCCGGCAGCCTCCGGCCCATCCGCATCACCCACCGGCGCCCCAGCAGGACGCTGGGGAGCCCGTACTCCGGCGCACCGGCCGACGCGCACAGGCGGTCGGCCATTTCCTTCTGCACGAGGAACAAGGCTCGCTCCGCCGGACACAGTGCCGATGTGAAATGGAAGATGAGCTGGCTGGAAACGTAGTACGGGAGATTGCCGATGATCTTCACCGGCTGGCGCGGCCAGAGGGTGCGCAGGTCGAAATCAAGCGCATCCGCATGCACCACCTCCAGCGCGGCGCCCGCGAAGCGCTCACGCAGGCGCGCCGCGAGGAGGCCATCCTTCTCGATGGCGAGGACCTGCGCTCCTTCCGCGAGGAGGTGCTCCGTCAGGGCGCCGAGGCCGGGGCCGATCTCGACAACGCACTCTCCCGCTCGCGGCGTGATCTGCCGGACGAGTGCGAGCGCGAGGTTGCGGTCGTGCAGAAAGTTCTGCCCGAGGCTCTTTGAGGGCTGACGTCCGAGTTCCTCGAGCGCCCGCCGGATTTCGCTCGGCGTCACGGCGACAAGGCGCTCCGGGCCGGACGATTACTTCTTTTTGCCAGCCGGCTTCGGTGTCGGGGTCGGCGTGGGCGTCGGAGTCGGCGTCACCTTCGCGGCCGCTTCCTCCGCCGCGATCTCGGCGTCGAGCAGCTCCTTCGCCTTCGCCAGGTCCTTTTCCATCAACGCCTTGTACTGCGCGGACTTGGCCCGATCCGTCCCGGAGTCCTTGGAGAGCGCCTTGTAGATTTCCGCCCGGCCCCGGTACGACCGGCGATTGGCCGGTTCCAACTCGATCGTCTTCGTGTAGTCAGCGATGGCGAGCTCGAATTCCAGGATGAGCGCGTTCGACGCGGCGCGATTCTGGTAGGCACCGGCAAACTTCGGATCGAGCTCGATGCACTTGGTGAAGTCGACGATCGCCTTCTCAAAATCCGGTTTCGTGGCGAGGAGCATGGCTTCGTCGGACTTCCGGTCCTTCTTCATCGCGTCGCGGATGGTCCGGGCGCGATCGAAATAGGCGAGTCCGCGCCCGTTGTAGCCTTTGAAGTTCGTGGGCTCGCGTTTGATGAATTCCTCGAAGTCCACGAGCGCCTTTTCCGCCTCTCCCAGGAGGGAATACGCGGCTCCGCGATCGAGGATGAGGGAGTCGGTCGCCTTCGAAAGCTTGAGCGCCTCGTCGAAGTCCGCGATCGCGGACTTGAGGGAGTCGATCTCCCTTTTGTCCAGTTCGACGATCTGCGGCCCGTATTCGGCCTGCATCTCCGGGTTCTCACTGACGATCTTTTTCTTGTCGGACGATTTCTGCCGGGCGGTCGCCGCGATCTGCATGTTGATGCTCGCGCGGTTGGCGAAGGCTTGGAACATCGTGGGTCCCGCCTTCACCGCGGCGTCGGCTTGAATGAGCGCTTCGGCACTTTTCCCGGCTTGCTGGAGTCGGGCGGCATTGTTGATGGCTTCGATCGCCGCCTTCGACTGCGCGAAGAGCGTCGGCGCCAAAAGGGCGAAGGCCGCGGCGGCGGCGAGGGGGAAAACGGGGCGGAAGGTCATGTCGGAGGGATTGAAGCGTGGATTCCGACGCGCGAAACGACTTTTTGTTCGATTGCGCGGAAACGCCCGGCCCTCGACAAGTGTCAGTCCCGGCGGCATTGATGGCCCGACATGGGCCGCGACTACCCAACTCCTTGGCAGCGCCGCATCCTCTGGTCGTCGCTGACGGCCGTCGCGTTGTCGGCCCTCCTCGCCGTCATCGTGGGGTCGATCTGGCTCGCGACCGGCGTGCTCTCCTTCCTCCAGCCCCTCGTGATCCCTTTCGCGATCTCCGGCGTGCTCGCCTATCTGCTGGATCCCGTGGCGGCGTTTTTCTGCGAGCGGGGTCGGATGACGCGCACCAAGGCGGTCATCAGCATCTTTGCCCTTATCTTCATCGGCATCGGGATCCTGGGGGTATCGGTGATTCCCAGTGTCTACCGGCAGTCGGTCGACGTGGCGAAGAAGCTGCCCACGTATGTCCAGAAGCTGCAGGTGAAGGTACCGGAATGGCTGGATGCCTCGCAGGAGAGGCTCCGGAGAGTCGGGGAAATGCTCCCCGGGGTGAAGGCACCGGAAGCACCGCCGCGACTCCCGCCGCAGGCCGCGACTCCCGGCACGGAGCCACCCGCTCCCGCTTCACCCTCGCCGGCCGCCGGGAAGAAGAATCCCCTCGATTCGGAAAGCCTGCGCGAATACATCGAAAAGCAGTTCGAAAAACTGGAGGGCCAGCTCCCGAACATTTTGAACGGGATCGGTTCGCTCCTCGTCAGGGGAATCGGTGGCTTTCTCGGCATCTTCGGCTTTGTTCTGAGCGCGGTCATCGTGCCGTTCTGTCTTTGGTATTTTCTGACGGAGAGCGACCACATTAAACGAAACTGGGGCGGCTACCTCCCGCTCGCCCCGTCCCCCTTCAAGGACGAGGTCGTCAGTGTCCTCGGCGAGATCAACGGCTACGTCATCGCCTTCTTCCGCGGGCAGCTCCTCATCAGCCTGATCGATGGGACGCTGATCGGCATCGCGCTGCTCTTTGTCGGCCTGGACTTCGCTCTGCTCATCGGCCTGCTCGTCGTCTTCCTGAGCCTGATCCCCTATCTGGGCATCCTCCTTTGCTTCATTCCCGCGGTTCTTATCGCGACGCTTCAATTTGGCGACTGGCAGCATCCGCTGGCGGTCACGATCATCTTTGTCGCCGTACAGCAATTTGAAGGCTTCGTTATCACGCCCCGCGTGCAAAGCGAGAGCACCGGGCTGCATCCGCTGACGGTCATTCTCGGCGTCGTCGGCTGGTCGCTGCTCCTCGGCGGTCTCCTCGGCGCTCTGCTCGCCGTTCCGCTTTCAGCGGCGCTGAAGGTTCTGCTCCGCCGCTACGTCTGGTCCCGCCGCGACCGGCCGACCGATGCGCCGATCGGCACCGGCGAAGACATGGCGCGCGAGGATGATGAGGCCCTCGTCGCCGCCATCCCGGATCGTTGAAGCGCCATGACCGCGGATAGTCGACGCGCGTTCGTGATCGCCTTTCTCGTGGGTGGGGCGGTCCTGGTTTTCCTGGGCGCCGGGATCTGGTCGATGGGCCGGCGCGCCGCCGAGAACGCCTTGCTCGAGGGCGTGATCGTGGAAAAGAAGTTCGATCCCCAAGCGGAGACGCAGATTTCCGTCGGGTCCGGCGGCGTCAAGTCCCGCGAGATCGCCGGGATTTACCGCTTCATCGTCCGGGGCGACAACGGCCGCGATTACACGATCTTTGTACCGGAACCGATCTACCGGACGAACCGGGAGGGAGACCGGTTCCGGTTCGCGAAGCCGGGGCTGTAAGGACGACAAGCCGTCTGACTTCCCGCCGCCGCATCACTTGATGTTCAGCCCCTTCAGATAGTCGCCGAGCTCCTTTTGCTGGTTCTCGAGCTTTGTCTGCAGGGAGGCCACCTGGGCCTGGAGTTTCTCGATCTGGGTCTCCTGCTCGTTCAATTTCTTCAGCAGGCGCACGCCGTATTCGCTCCGCTCGCCCGCGGTCTTCAGGTTCTCGCGAATGCGGTTCTGCTCCTCGGTGATTTTTTGAATCTGCTCGTTCCGCGTTTCGATGTCCTTCTCCGTTCCCTCGCTCGCCTGCTGCAGGTTCGCCGCTTTCGTCAGCGCCGCGCGCACCGCGTCGGTGAATTCCCCCTCCTTGATCAGGACGAGGAGTTGGTCGCGGGATTCGTCCACGAGCTCGACGGATTCACTCAGAATGCGCTCCTCGCGCACCGCGAGTTTCTCGGTCTTCCCCGGCGCCAGGCTCACGTCGAAGCGGAAAAGCTCGGGCGTCGTCTCCGCGGGCGGGGGTGTGTCCGAGAGTTTCGAATCCGTCGCGCTGCGCGGATGCTCGATGACGAGTTTCTTCGCGCGGGTGGATTTGTTCTCGGCCACATAGGTGCGCGAATCGATCGATTTACGCGAGATTTCCAGCACGCCGCCCACGATCTTCCCGGAGGTGACGATTTGTTTCGATTTGATATCCTCGATCATGACCGGCAGTTGGATGTCGAGTCCGTAGCTCAGCAGGCGCGTCTGTCCGGGGGGCACATCGCCGATCCGGGCGTCGCCGGCGTAGCGCCCCTCGTCGAAGATCGTGATCGGGCCGCCGAGCAGGTGAAGATTCACGCTGTTCTTGAGGCGGGCGCCGTTCAGCGGGAACCGCGCTTCCACCCCGGCATTGTAGATCGAGACCTTCTCAGCTTCGATCAGGTCATTGACGATCGGAATCATCGCCGAGCGTTGCCGCGGCAGCGTCACGCCGCCGACGGAATACTGGAACAGCTCCCCGACTTCCTTCGTCGCCGCCGTGGCGCCGAGCGAGGACTCTCCGTTGGAGTCGTTCTCCGTCGTCGTCGCGCCGATATAGGATGGAAGCTGGCGTAGTCCCTCCGCGGGCGTGTTGGCCGGACCAGCTTTACGCCGCAGCATGCCGCCCGCGATCCCGCCACGTTGCTTTTCCTCGGCGAACGATTCTGGCTGAGGCGGCGTCTGCGGTCGGCCCGCGGCATAGACCTGCGGTTTGACCGAGGCGTAGGTTTCGTTCTGCACGACCTGGCGTTGGACGTAGAGCGGTTGGTAAAGATCCTGGATGAAGGAAATGGGTCGGCCGCTGACCAGACTGAGTTTGACGTCGTTCCAGTCGTTCTCCGTCTGGTTCTCGATCAAGGCCCAGCCCTGGAGGCGCGGCTTGGCTTCGGTGCCGCCAAAGATCAGGCGGTAGCTGGTCTTCCAGACGGGCGTCTCCACCACGTAGCCGAGCCGGACGGAACGTTCGCCCTTGCCGTTGAAGGCGAGGCCGACGGTTTTTTTGTCCTTGTCACGCGCGGCGGAGAGCGCGGCAAGCGCCTTCTCGAGCTCGGCCTGCAACGCCGCGTCATCGAACTGGAGCGAACGCACGTCGCTGATGGCGACCGAACGGATGCCCAGCCCGGTGGCGATCACATTGAGAAACGCCGCCTTGAGCGGGCCGGATTTTTCGCCGCCCGGGACATCGCGCACTTCGACGCCGAGGATCGTGCCCTGGAGTTTCTCGGCTCCG
>JBBQFQ010000047.1:0-43848 GCA_038322235.1 Chthoniobacterales bacterium | reverse complement strand
GGCGGTGAACGACAACTGGAAGGACACGCAGGCGGCGGAGATCGCGGGGACGCCGTTTGCGCCGACCGATGACCGGGAGAGTGCGGTGGTGCTGACGCTGGACCCCGGGGCGTATACGGCGCTGGTGACGGGGAAGAACGGCACGACGGGCGTGGCCCTCGTCGAAGTCTACGACCTCGAGTGACCAAGGAGATCACGAAGCCGGGACCCGCGGGCGCCGAGCTCGCGGGTCGGGCGGGCCCCGGCTGGTCCCTCCGGGCCCACCGAAGCCGCCTTTGCTTCGGCGGGCGGCCGCACGCGAGCACAATTCCCGGTTGGCGGAGCCGCCGGGGGACGGTTCGCCAAGGACGCGAGTGATGCACGCGAGTCAGGCACGCGCGCCGAGGGCCAAAGGCCCGCAGATGAGACAGCCCAGGGCAGAGCGAGTCTGCGAGCGGCGCCCTGGGTTTCCATCCACCAATTCCAGAGCCCCAACGGGGCGCGACAGAAAGCGCGGCGCCCGAGGTGACACCCCTAAGATGTTCCGCCCCCCTTGGGGCTTGGACCGTTCCAAAACTCGCTACCCAGGGCGGCGCTCGTGCCTCGCTTTCCCTGGGCTGGCTTGCACCAGGCCGTTGGCCTGAGGAGATCGAAACCCAAAGGAGATCGCGGCTTTCTCCACGCTGGAAGTTCCAACATTCTGCCGTTCAGAGCATTGCAGGTGGGGTCCCGCGACCTTCCGGAGGTTCCTTGACCCGCCTTGCGCTTCCCGGAACTTTCCGAAGGACGGCTGAACCCTCGGAAGGTTCGCCCACCCTTCCGGCGGTTTTCGGAACCTTCCGAAGGATCAGCGGACCTCAAAAGGGTTCCCGGAACCCTTTTCAAGGTTCGCGGAACCCTTTGGCGGTTCCGCGTCCCTTCCGGAGGACGGCTGAACCCTCCGAGGTTTCGCCGACCCTTCCGGCGGACTGCGGAACCTTCCGATGGTTCCGTGGACCTCAAAAGGGTTCGCGGAACCCTTTTTTAGGGTCGAGGAACCCTTCGAAGGTTCGCCGATCCGTCCGGCGACCACGGAACCTTTCGAAGGATCGCGGATCCTTCGGGAGGGAGCGAGAACGCTCGATTCGTTCGCGGCTTCCGCGAGCGGCCCCGTTCCATCTCACGTCTGTCGGACGGACCATTCGTCGTTTCATGGTCTCAGCGCAGCGAGCGCAGCCTTGCATTCTCCGACCTTCGCCTCGTACAGCTCTGGTTTATCACGATCACGGGCCGTAATCGTCCCGCCTTTCCGAAGGGCGACGAAGACCGCCCGCGCCTTTTCGTACCAGTCCCGCGCGGAGTTCCAAGCGGTCGTTCGCGCTTCGATTGTTGAGGCGTCGTTCGCCCCGAGGAGCGCGAAAGCGCCGCCAAGATTTTCGAAGCAAAGGCCGGAGTTTCGGGAATAGGAAACGTTGGCCGGATCGGAAGCGGTTAGCTGCTCGAAATTCGCGGCCGAACGAAGGCCGTACGCGATCGCGTCCGTGCCCTGACCAGCGAGGGTCAACGTTCCGCAAAGGTTTGCCTCCTCCCCGGCCAGGTCCAGCCGCGCCTGGGCACTCTTCGGATCCCGCGTGGCGGTTTCCTCGCGAAGGGCCAGCGCCTTGCGTTGATAGCGGAGCGCTTGTTCGTAATCGCCGCTCGCTTGGAGCGTCATGCCGAGACTGGAGCACGCAAAGCCAACCTCCCGACGGGCCCGGGCGTTCTGCGGTTCGGCGGCCGAAAGTTCCTGCAGGATCTCGATGGCCTGGATTTGATTTGAGATCGACTCATCCGCCTTCGTCCCCCGTGCTCCGCCGACCTTCAAAAGCCCCACGGCCACGGCGCGTCTCAATCCCAGATCACCCGGGTGCGCGGCGGCCAGTTCGCGCACGATCGAGAGGCTTCGACGGTAGCTGTCGAGTTGCTTCCCCTCGGCGTTGGGCATCCGGCTCCAGCCGTCGCCAAGAGCCTCCCACGCCCGTGCGACCTCCCGGCGAAGCACGCGGTCGTCGGGGTGTCGCTGCGAGATCGCCTCGAAGGCATCCAGAGATTTCTGGTATTGCCGGATCATCTCCGGCATTTCGCCCTTGAGCTCCAGGACATCGGCGAGCGCTCGATAGCAGCGCGCCAGACCGGCCCGGGTCTCCGTGTTCGCCTCCGATCCGCTGAGCTTCTCGAGAATACCGATCGCCTTTCCGTAGCTCGCGAGCGCTCCGTCGGTGTCGCCGAGATTCGCCGAATAAGGATTCCCCTGGATCTCGCCGATCTTCTCGTAGGCAGCCGCGAGCTCGCGTTGCAGCGCGGCGTTTCCCCCGGATTCCTGGGCGAGACTTTCGAGGTACTCCAGTGCCCGACTGACGATCAAGCGACGCGTTGGGGTCGAGCCGTCGAGATTCTGGATCGAATCGTGAATCTCGAACATCAGGGAGTGCGCCAGCCTGCGAACTTCCTCAAAGCGGCGCTCGGCGCGGCGGGCCTGCCAAGTGGTTGCGACGATCCCTCCCACCAACGTTAGACCCACCAGAGCGGCTGCTGCAACGCCGGTGCGATGCCGGCGCACAAACTTGGCTGAACGGTATGCCAGCGTGTCTTTGCGTGCGACTACCGGAAGACCTTCGAGATGGCGTCGAATATCATCGGAGAGCTGGCCGGCGGAGGCATAGCGCCGCTCCGGCTCCCGCCGCATCGCCATCAGGACGATGTTGTCGAGATCGCCCGCGAGGCGCCGGGCCAGCCGGACCGGATCCATTCCGCGCCTGGCGCTGAAGACCGCGGCGCTGCTGCCGGCGCGAAGGAGCGCCACGCTCGGAGCCGGAGGATCGGTCGCTTCGAAACCCCCGCGCGTTACTCCGACCTGAACCGCGATGGGCTCCCGCGGACGGGGTCCGGCGAGCAACTCGTAGAGAAGCACCCCAAGGCTGTAGACGTCGCTGACCGTCGTCATCAGCTCCCCTCGAATTTGTTCCGGACTCGCGTATGCCGGCGTCATCATCCCCACCACCGTGACCGTAGGTTCGGCGGGGGAAGGCCGCGTGGGGTCGACGAGCTTCGCGATTCCGAAATCGAGGAGTTTCGGTTCTCCGTCGGCGGTCACGCGAATGTTGGCGGGCTTCAGGTCCCGATGGATCACCAAATGCTGGTGGGCGTATGCGACGGCGGAGCAGACCTTGCGGAAAAGGAGCAGACGGTCTTCGAGCGCCAGCCTGCGCTCATCGCAGTATTCGTCTAGCCGCTGACCGTTGACGTACTCCATCACGAAGTACGGCACGCCCTCGGGCGTCACCGCTGCCTCATAGAGGCGCGCGATGTGCGGATCATTCAAGCCCGCGAGGATTCGCTCTTCCTGCCGGAAATGGCGGAGAATGCCAGCCCGGCCGAGGCTGCGTTTGATGACCTTGATCGCGACCTTGCGGCCGAGTTCGAGGTCATCCGCCAGATACACTTCCCCCATGCCGCCTTCGCCGAGCAGGGAGAGGACCTTGTAGCCTCCGATGCGATGTCCGGTCGGTAGTTCTGGGGATGGTGCGAGCAGGGTCCTGGCGCTCAAGGCGATCGCCGGGGTTTCCAGAAATCCCCCGGCCTCCGCGTGTGCCCGGAGCAGCGATGAAACCTCCGCCGCGAGTTCCGGATCATCAGCGCAGGCTTCGCGCACGAATCGATCGCGCTCCCCGGGCTCGCATTCGAGGGCGTTTTCGATGATCTCGGCGACGCGTTGTTCGGTCTCAGGTCGCATCGGGCGTAATCGCGCGGAGAGCCCGGAACAACCAGAGTTTGGCGAAGCTCCAGTCGCGCAGGGCGGTTTTCTCTGACACCTGCAGCACGACCGCGATCTCCTTCATGTCCATTCCGCCAAAAAACTTGAGCTCCACGACGCGCCCTTTCCGGGGGTAGGAGCGGCTGAATTTTTCCAGCGCGCTGTCGAGTGCTACGAGTTCGACGGGCTGTTCATTCCCGATCATCCGGGACTCATCCAGCGAGAGCGTCTGTTCGAGCCCGCCGCGTTTCGCCGCGTTGTGGGTGCGGGCATGGTCGACGAGGATCTGCCGCATCAGGCGGGCGGCGATCCCGTAGAAATGCGCGCGGCTCTCCCAGCTCACCTTCGGAGCATCGACGAGCCGGAGGAACGCCTCGTGGACGAGCGCGGTGGCCTGGAGCGTGTGATCAGGTCGCTCGCGGAAGAGATGTGAGCGGGCCCGGCGGCGCAATTCCTCGTAGACGAGCGGGATGAGTCGTTCAGAAGCGTCACCGTTCCCGCGACTCCAATCGTTCAGGAGCTGCGTGATGTCGGAGGATGACGCCCCGTTGTTCTCCATGTGCTGCTCGCGCAAAACTCGACGTTAGCCCACCGGATCGGCGGCCTGCAAAAATATTTTCGGATAGTTGTCCGTTTTCGAAGTCGGGATTCCGCAGAGGTCTGCCGAACGGGGTGGTGGCCCTGGTGGCGTTCAGCCACACGCGCCGCCTCTCCCCCCAAAACGAGTGACTACCCGCATGAAAAACAGATCCTCCCTCATCCCCCGACGCGCCCAGCGATTGGTTTCGGTCCTGGCGTGGCTCGCCGTTTCCGCCGGCGTGCTGCCGGCCCAGACCGTCACTTTCGCGCGGCAGGCCTTGGGCCAGCCGCAGACCGTCCCGCTTTGCAACGGCGGCGGCGGGACCACGTTCAACTGGCCCAACAACTCCAACTGGAGCGAACAACAGGTCACCGCGACGGATTCCTGCAACCACACCTACGTCACCGAACCGACGAACTGGAGCACGCCGACGTATCCGAATGGCGCCAACATCGACATTGTTATTCCCGGTGGGAACTCGGTGAATCTGAGCATCGGGACCACGACCCTGCACAGCCTGACGATTCAGGCCGGCGGCGGGATGAACTACCAGAACAGTTCAACCACCGCGTCGACGTATACGCTTCAAGGCGATGGCTCCATTTCCGCCGTCGGCGTCTCGGGCGGGAATCCCTTCATGTACGTCCCAGGCACGCTCGCGAAGACCGGCGGCAACGGGACGTTCTCGATCTCTCCGACCCTTTATGTGATTCTTCAGAACGCCACGGTTCAAGTCGCGTCCGGCACACTGACCCTCTCGGGCCTTGGTGGCGGCACCGGGGCGACCTTCAACGTCGCCACCGGGGCGACGCTGAATCTCGACGGCGGCGGCAACAACAACAGCTACACGGGCACCTACACGAGCACGGGCGGCGGAACGGTTCTGCTCGCCAGCGGCAGTTTTGCTTCGGGCAACACCCAGGCCACCATCAACTTCCCCGGATCCAATTTTCAATGGACCGGCGGGAGCCTCCTGAATGTGGCCAATGCGGGCGTGATCAACCTCAGCGGGGCCGATACGAAAGTCGCGAGCACGCTCGTCAACAACGGCACGATCCTGTTCGGCGGAACGGGGCCCTTGTCCGGCTACACGCCCTCGGGCTACGCCGGGAGTTTCAATCTCGTGAACGCCGCGGGCGCGACGGTGAAGTTGCTCAGCGATAACGGTCCGACCAACTATACCTTCGGCAGCAGCAACCTTTCAGGGGCCGGTTTCGGCGGCACGATCAGCAACAGCGGTCTTCTCTGGAAGGCCGCAGGCACGGGTGTCTCGACGCTCTCGCCGCAGAATGTCTCTTACAACAGCACGTCGGGCACCATCCGGGTCGACGCCGGCACGCTGGTCCTGCCCGGATTAGGGGTCTCGACCGGCGCGACCACTTTCCAAATCGCAGCGGGTGCGGTCTTGAATCTCGACGGGGGCGGAAACAACGCCACGTATGTCGGCACTCTGACCGCCTCGGGCGGCGGGACCGTGCTGCTCGCAGGGGGCGGAAACCTCAGCGCCCAGAATGCTCCGATCACGATCAATTTTCCGGATGCCATGTTTCAATGGACTGGGGGACTCATGCGGGAGGTGATCAACTCGGCCGTCATCAACCTTGCCGGGCCGGACTCGAAAGTGATGAGTCACGTGACCAACAACGGCACCATCCTATTCGGAGGGACAGGTCCTCTCGTCGGTTATTCCGCCTCGGGGTACGGAGGCTCGTTTACCCTCGATAACCCCGTGAGTGGAGTCGTGAAAATCCTCGGTGACGATGGCCCGACGAATCTGACCTTCGGCAACGCGGGCTCCGGGATTGGAGGGTTTGGCGGGACGATCAACAATCGAGGTCTTTTTTGGAAGGCAGGCGGAACGGGCAGGACCACGCTCTCAAACCAGAGCGTCGGCTTCAGTAACGTCGGCGGAACGATCCAGGTCGATTCTGGCACGCTCGTGCTTCCCGGCTCCGGCGTGTCCACGGGTGGCGGAATCTTCAATGTTGCCGTCGGCGCGACGCTTGATCTCAACGGCGGCGGCACGAACGCGAATTTCGTCGGCACCTACACGGGCGGCGGCGGCGGGACGGTGCTGTTTGCGGGCGGACAAATTAACAACAACGACCTCCTCACCTTCAACTTCCCGGGCGCGATGTTCCAGTGGACGGCCGGCGGAATGCAGGTGGGACTGATCAATAGCGGCACGATGAACCTAGCCGGGCCCGGGTCGAAATCGCTCGTGCGCCTGGCGAATAACGGGATCTTCAACGTCGGTGGGAGCGGGGCATTCGGAATCGGCGATACCTTCTCCAACTCCGCGAGCGGAACGATCGCTCTGCTCGGCGATGCTCCGATCAACGGCGGGATCATCAGCAATGCCGGCATTTTCCGGAAGAATGGACCCACCGGCGCGACGGTGATCGGGTCGAACACCTTCAACAACACCGGTACCGTCACGCTGCAGACCGGTTCCGTGCAGTTTTCGAGCTTCACGAATTCCGCGACGGTCCAGGTGATGTCCGGTACGGCCATTTCATTCACGGGCTACCATCAAACTGGGGGAACGCTGCAATTGGACAACACGACGGCGACCGCCGGCGTGAACGGCTTCACCTTTGACGGCGGGACCGTCACCGGAAATGGCACCCTTGTCGGGAATGTGACCAACAACGCCTCGCTCACGATCGGGAGCACCAACGGCGGTGGTTCCGGCGTGACGATCACTGGGAACTACGCGCAGTTCATCTCGTCCACGCTCAACGTAAATATCGGGGGGAATTCGGCCGGCGCATTCGGAATGCTGACGATCACAGGCAACGCTCATATCGACGGCGCTCTGAACGTGAATCTCGTCAACGGCTGGAAGTTCCGGGTCGGCGATACCTACCGCATTCTCACGGCCCGAACCTTCGATGGGCTCACTGATTTCAGAGGCGTTACCCTCCCTGCCGGGGTTCAAGGCAGTCTGAGCGCAAGCGGAGGGACGATCGCCCTGACGATCACCGCCGCGCCGCCGGCGGCGTCGTTGATCAACCTCGCGACACGGGCGCGGGTGGAGACGCTGGACAATGTCATGATCGCGGGGTTCGTGATCGGCGGAACGGGGAACAAGCGGTTGATGGTGCGGGCGATTGGGCCGGATCTGACGAGGCGCGGGGTGGCGGGAGCGCTGTCGAATCCGACGCTCAGTCTGTTTGGTCCGGGTGGGCAACTGGCGGTGAACGACAACTGGAAGGACACGCAGGCGGCGGAGATCGCGGCGACGCCGTTTGCGCCGGTGGATGACCGGGAGAGTGCGATCATCGCGACGCTGCCGCCGGGGCCGTATACGGCGATCGTGTCTGGAGTGGGAGGGGAGATGGGAGTGGGTCTGGTGGAGGTCTACGATCTGGACACGGCGAACGTGGCGGGAGCGAGGCCGGTGAACGTGGCGACGCGGGCGCGGGTGCAGACGGGGGACAACATCCTGATTGGGGGATTTGTGATCGCGGGGACGCGGCCGAGGCGGGTGATCGTGCGGGCGATTGGGCCGGAGCTAACGGGGCGGGGAGTGGCGGGAGCGCTGCAGGATCCGGTGCTGACGATCGTGAACGCGCAGGGAGTGAACGTGGCGGTGAACGACAACTGGAAGGACACGCAGGCGGCGGAGATCGCGGGGACGCCATTTGCGCCGACGGATGACCGGGAGAGTGCGGTGGTGCTGACGCTGGACCCCGGGGCGTATACGGCGCTGGTGACGGGGAAGAACGGCACGACGGGCGTAGCCCTCGTCGAAGTCTACGACCTCGAGTGACGGACAGGTTCGCGCTGCCATCCCGTTCGCTTCCTCCGGGCCGCGCCGCCCGGGGGAAATCCCTCGGCGACAGGAACGACACCATGCGTTCTGTCACTCAGCCGGAGAGGCTGACGGCCATGGCGGCGAGGAGGGGAAGAACCGAGCGTCGGCCGCTTGTGGGCCGCGGCGGCCAACGGGGAGCGGTCCGATCGGGCTAACGATGCACGCAGCGGTGAAGTGGGATGCGAAGGGACCGTATATGCAACTCACTCTTCGACGCCTCGTCCCCGCGGGACTTCTTGCTCTCGCCCTCGGGGTGCAGGCGTCCTCTTCAGGCGCCCAGACGATTCCGACTTTCTCCCAGGTGATCGTTTTCGGCGACAGCCTCTCTGACGACGGGAACATCGCCAATCTGGTCGAAAACCGCTTCGGCATCCGATATCCCGGTCAAAACTTCAACTACGCGGACGGCCGCTTTACGAACAATGGCGCCAGCCGCCCAGCGTCCGCGCGTTTTGCGGGTGTCTGGCACGAGCAGTTGTCGCAGTTCTTCCTTCGACTCCCGGTCTCACGAAACAGCCTCGATGGCGGAATCGACTACGCCTACGGCGGGGCAACGACAAAGGACGGCAACACCGACCGCACGGTGATCTCAAATCCGACGCCCTTCGGCGGCGGGCAGATCACGATCACCATCGCGAACATGGGCCAGCAGGTGACGAACTACCTGTCGAACCACACGCCGGATCCGCAGGCGCTCTATGTCGTCTGGGGCGGAGGTAATGACCTCTTTGATGATGCCAGCGCCGCAAACGTCACCGCGACAGCTAATCGCGCGGCGGCGCTCGTTTCGCGACTCGCTCAAGCCGGAGCTCGAAATTTTCTCGTCCCGAACGTCCCCGCGCTCGGTTCAGTGCCTCATTATATCGGGCAACCCGCCCAGCAGGCGTCACTGAACGCCGCCTCCCAGAGCTATCGTACGCAACTCGCTGGCGCGCTCGATGCCGCCTCTTCAGCTTTGACGCTGCAGGGCATTAATGCGCGCGTCTATCGGCTGGACATCTACAATCTCTTCCTCGGTCTGGTCGGACAGCCGGGATACTTCGGGTTTACGAACGTTATCGACAGCGCCCAAGATAAGAGCGTCGTCGCCGACAATTATCTCTTCTGGGATGATATCCACCCGACGGCGGCCGCTCACTTCCAGATTGGGGCAGCGGCGGCTCGCGTTCTCGCCGGAGGGGATATCGGCGCAGCCAGTCTCGCGAACGTCTCAAGCCGGGCGTCTGTCGGCACGGGTGAAAACGTTCTCATCGCTGGTTTCGTCATCCGCGGCACCGTGAACAAGTCCGTCCTGCTTCGCGCACTCGGTCCGAGCCTCGCGGCCGCTGGAGTGTCGGGCACCCTTGCAAATCCCTCGCTCACCCTCGTGAACGATCGCGGGCAGATTGTGAATACGAATGACGACTGGCGCACTGCCCAGGCGGCTGCAATCACCGCCACTGGCTTCGCGCCGACGAACGACCGGGAGAGCGCCCTGCTCGCGACGCTTGCCCCGGGGGCTTACACCGTGATCGTCTCGGGCGTCGGTGACACATCTGGCGTCGGCCTCGTGGAAGCATACGACCTCGATACGCCAATGGCTCCCCTGAGCCGCCCGATCAATGTCTCCACCCGTGCCCGGGTCCTCCCGGGAGACGGCACGCTGATCGGTGGCTTCGTCATTCAGGGCAGTCGGTCGAAGCGGGTCATCATCCGGGCGATCGGACCGAGTCTGGCCGCCAGCGGAGTGACCGGCGCCTTGCTTGATCCCGTGGTGACCGTTGTGAACAGCCAGGGACAGGCGCTCGCGACGAACGACGATTGGAAGACGACCCAGCAGACGGAGATCGCGGCGACTCCTTTCGCTCCGCGCGATGATCGCGAGAGCGCGGTCATTCTGACCCTCGCGCCCGGCGCCTACACGGCGGTAGTCACGGGCAAGAGTGGTCTGACCGGTGTGGCGTTGGTCGAGGTCTACGACCTCGATTGAGCGACTCCGTTAGCCGGTTTGATTCACTCCGCACCGCCCCGGTCGGTCGGGGAGCCTTCTCCCCGGCGGCGGGCGGATCCTCGCAAGCCGGCGGGCCGTGGTTGGGAAAGCTTTCCCATCAGTCCGGAATCCCGCGGAGGGGGCCGTCTCGCCTCGCTCACCGCCCGCTGGCGAGAAGCGAATGCAGAATGTTCAGGAGCGCCTCGGGTGCGTACGGCTTCGCGAGGAAATGCTGCACGCCGAGGTTTGCGGCCTGGGCAACCTGACCGTTGGCGAGCAGACCACTCGCGGCGATGATGGGAAGATCGGGCGCGAGTTTGCGGAGACCTTGAATTGTGGCCGGTCCGTCCATCCCCGGCATCATCATATCCGTGAGGACGGCCGAGATCTCCGCGCCTCGCCGATGATAGACGCGGAGCGCCTCGAGGCCGTCTCCCGCCGTGACGACGCGGTAGCCCGCCGCTTCGAGCGTCCGCTGGGTGAGCAGTCGGACCGACGCTTCGTCGTCCACGAGCAAAATGAGTTCGCCCCGGCCCGGTGGGAGCGCGGGCATAATTTCGGGACCCTCGCGTCGGGGAATCTGCGGCACCGCCGGGAGAAAAATTTGGAATTGGGACCCGCGGCCGACCTCGCTGTAGACGCGCACGAATCCTCCGTGACTTTTCACGATCGCGGCGGAGGTCGAGAGCCCGAGACCGGTGCCTTTGCCGACTTCCTTCGTGGTGAAAAATGGATCGAAGATCTTCTCCCGAATCTCGGGCGCGATCCCGCAACCGCTGTCCTCCACCTGCACGAGGACGTAGGGTCCGGCTTTCGGACCGTCATCTCCGCCGACGGTCGTCGGGCCGAGAACGAAATTTTCCGCCTTCAGGAGGAGCGTTCCGCCGTCGGGCATCGCGTCGCGCGCGTTTACGCACAGGTTCAAGAGGAGTTGGTGCATTTGCGTCGGGTCGCCGAGCACCGCCCAAAGATCTGGCGACACCCTTGTCTGCACGCGGATGTGCTTGAGAAAGGTGTCGTTCACGATCTTTTCGATGTCGCGCACGAGATCGTTCATGCGCAGCGCGACGCGCCGACCTTCCACCCCGCGGGCGAACGAAAGGACCTGCTTGATGAGATCGGCCGCGCGTTGGGCGCTCGCGGAGAGAACTTGGAGCAGCTCGCGACCCTCCTCGTCCGCGATCCGCATCTGGAGCAGGTCGATCGAAAGCACGATGGGTGAGAGCACGTTGTTCAAATCGTGCGCGATTCCGCCTGCGAGCGTCCCGATGCTTTCCATCCGCTGGGCCCGGAGGAACTCGTGCTCGAGTTTCTTGCGCTCCGTGATGTCCAGCGCGATGCCGCCCACCAGGCGCCGGTTGCCGGGGACTTGGATGGGAAACTTGACGACGAGGAATTCGCCGCGGGATCCGTCGCTCCGGATTCCAGGTTCCACCGCCTCGACCACGCGCTGCTCCCGAAAGACGGTGCGATTGTTCTCGAGGTAGATCTCGGCCAGGGCCGGATCGGCCACTTCGCCTACGCGCAACCCCGCCTGGTCCCGCGCGCCGCCAAAGAGGCGGTAGTAACCAGGGCTCAGGTATTCGAGCGTGCCCTCTTCGTCGACGATCCACCCCGCTGCCGGACTGTGCGTCATGAAGGAACGGAACCGCTCTTCACTGGCCCGCAGGGCGTCCTCGGCAGCGAGGCGGGACGTGACGTCCGTCGCTTGCACCATCCGACAAGTCCGCCCCTGAAAGCTCAGGGCGTGGGAGGATATTTCGACCCGAATGATGCGTCCGTCGCGCCGCCGGTGCCGCCAGCCGTCGGACCGCTCCAACTGCGGGTGGCCGTCCGCGAGATTTGCCATCAGCGTCGGCACGTCCTCGGGCGGCCGGATGTCGGTGATCTTCAGGCCGAGGAATTCCTCGCGTGAATACCCATACCCGGAGACCGCGGCATCGTTGACGTCCAGGAAAGCAAGCGTCTCGAGGTCATAGACCCACATCGGCTGGGGGTTGTGTTCGAAAAACATCCGGTACCGCTGCTCGCTTTCACGCAAGGCGGCTTCGGCCTGGGTGCGGGCGGTGATGTCGCGAATGAAGGCCGCGAAGCGCGGGGGGGCGGCGCTGAGCTTCGTGGCGCTGAGTTCAATCGGGAATTCCGTCCCGTCCCGTCGGATCGCACTCAGTTCGAGGCGCCGATCCAGAACGGTCGACTCGCCCGTCGCGAGGTAGCGCTGGAGTCCCCGCCGATGACCCTCCCGCAGGCGCTCGGGAATGAGGAGATCGGCCATGTCCCGACCGAGCGCCTCGTCGCGCCGCCAGCCAAAGATCCTCTCCGCGGCGGGATTGAATTCTGTGATGTGGTTGACGTCATCGATGTCGATGATCGCATCGAGCGCGGAATCAACGATGGCCCGGCTCCTCGTTTCGCTGGCGACGAGTGCCTGCGTATGGACGCGGAGTTCGAGCTGCAACATCACCTGGCGGGCGAGCACGCCGAGCATTTCCTCCTGTTTCGGCGTCAGGGTGCGCGGGATCCGGTCGATGACGCAAAGCGTTCCGATGGGCGCTCCCTCGGGTGTAACCAACGGCGCCCCGGCGTAGAACCGGATGCCTGGTGCTCCCGTGACCGCGGGCGTGCGCGCGAAGCGCTCATCCGCCGCGGCATCCCGCACGACGAAGATCCCGCGCCGCTTGAGAGCGTGCGGGCAAAAGGCATCGTCGCGTGGAAGTTCGCTCGCCTCCAACCCCACCCGCGCCTTGAACCAGACGCGCTGCGCATCGACGAGGGAGACGAGAGCGATCGGGGTCCCGCAGAGTTCTGCCGCCAGCCGGGTCAGATCATCGAGTGCCGACTCCGGCAGCGTGTCGAGCACCTGGTACCGCCGCAGGGCGTCGAGCCGGCGACGTTCGTCCGTCATGGCAGCATCCGTGCTCACAGCCGGAAAAGAGCGAACATGGCAGGGACGGTAACGCGAACCGCCGATGCCTGCGAGCCCGGGTAATCGTCCGTGCCCGGTAGCTTCAGCGTCGAATGGGAACCGTCACCCGGGTCTTGTCCCAGACGATGAGCAGGTCGGCCCCGTTGCCCGCCGGGACGAGGCTGAGGGTCAATTGTTCGGTGGATTCCGGCTGGCTCTCCACCCGGGCGGTGGTCGTGGCCGCGTTCTTGGCCGCGTCGTAGGAATAGGCGCCCCATTGTTCCGTCACGCGGTTCAACATCGCGCTCCACTGGCCTTCGTCGGGCGTGGTGAAGAGCGTGTACGTGCCGGCCTTTACGATGGTTTCGCCCCATTTGATGTCCCGACTGAAGGATATCTGCGTCGCTTCATTCGCCCCGGTGCGCCAGACTTGCTTGTAGGGTACGAGCTTGCCGGGACCGAAAATCTCGCGGCCCTTCTTCGCGGGCTGGCAGTACTTCACTCGAATGGCGAGATCGCCCGCCACGAAATCGACCGTCGCTTCCGGGCTATGCGTTTTCGTGTAGCGGCGAAACCCATAGAGTCCGGCCGCGAGGATGACCACGACGATGGCCGCGATCTTCAGAAATTTCTTCATGCCGAAACCCTGTGGGCGCGCCTGGCCGTCGGCAACGCGGAAATCGGCCCGTCGGCAAACGAGCAAGATTCGGAAGCGCCCTCGTCTCCCCGGGCCCCGACCGCTATTTCAAGAACTGCAGTAGTTCCTCGTGAAAGCGTGCCGGCGTCTGCAGATGGGGCACGTGGCCGACCCCTGGAAGGATGACCAACCTGCTCCCCGCGGGGAGACCCGGTTCCAGCCGTTTCGCGATTTCCGCGATCCGTCCCATGGTGGAGCGGACTTCTTCGCTCACGCGGTTCTTCCCGAGCGCCGCCCGATCCTTCTCTCCTACGATCAGAAACGTGGGCGGACGCAGCCGCTGAATCTCGTAGCAGACCGGTTGCTCGTAGATCATCTGGTACGTCAGGGCACTCGCGCGAATCACGCGCGGGCCTTCGCCGCCTTGGGCTGATCGGGCTTGGAGGTAGGCCCACTCGGCGAACGCAGGCTGCCATTCCGGATAGTATCCCTCATGAAATTTCACGGCGCTGGCCTCTGTTTCGGCGGCTGTCGCGGTCACGAGTTCCCCGAGCGAAGCGTAGGGCACGACCAACCGGTAGTCTTCCAGCCCGAGGGGATCCTCGAGCACCATTTTCTCGACGAATTCCGGGTAGAGGAGCGTGAATCGGATTCCGACCATCCCTCCCATCGAATGCGCGAGGACGTTCACGCGCTTGATTTGGAGCGAGTCGAGCAGCGCCTTCGTGTTCGCGGCCAGAAGATGCACGCTGTACGCGAGATCCGGTTTCGACGAGCGGCCGAAACCGATCTGATCCACCGCGACCACGCGAAAGCCCGCCTGCGCGAGAACGGCGATGGTGTCGCGCCAGTAGGCTGAAAAGAAGTTCTTCCCATGGAGCAAGACCACCGAGCGTCCGTTCGGCGAGCCGGTCGGAGCGACGTCGAAATACGCCATCC
This sequence comes from Chthoniobacterales bacterium, assembly GCA_038322235.1. Taxonomy (GTDB): domain Bacteria; phylum Verrucomicrobiota; class Verrucomicrobiia; order Chthoniobacterales; family SZAS-18; genus SZAS-18. Next base: position 29,247 of record JBBQFQ010000047.1, on the reverse strand, counting down.
GCAGCGCCTGTCCCTCGACGTCGAGGGGGAAGTAGCGCACCGGGAACGGCGAGGGATAGCCCTCCATCGCCGACCCGACGTCCGCGGGCACATCGGCGGCGGAGACCGAAAGCAGCGGGAGCGTGAAAACCGCCACGAGAAGAAACAGCCGCATGAGGAGCGCCTTCGCCGCGGAAGGTCGGCCCGTCACGGACGGATGGTGTCATGAGGGCGCCGCCACCGGCCCTCGCTCCGGCGAAGCGTCACTCCTCCCAGCCGATCTTCCGGCCTTTGTTCTGTTCCTCGAGCCAGGCCATGAGCGGCTTGTAATATTCGACCATCGCGCGCGTGCTGAGTTCCTCGCCGGTCGCCTCCCTGAGCACGGTGCGCCAGTCCTGCGTGCCGCCCTTGCGCAGGAACCCGCGGAGAAATTCGCCTGCCTCCTTGCTGTTCGCGTAGTTACACGCCTGCGGCGGCTGGTGGAGGATCTTCCGCGCGATGTGGTCGTGGAACTGGAACTTCAGCACCGTGGCGACGGCATAGCTGTAGTAGTAACACGGGTTGTCGTTGATGTGGGTCTTGGTTGCGGCGTCACAGAATTCTTCGCCGCGCTCGGTCGGAGGTTCGACGCCCTGGAAATCCCGGACGTACTGCCACCAGCGCTTGTTCCACTGGTCGGCGGGCAGGTTGTGCGCGTAGACATCCGCCTCCCAGTGCGTCATGGGGCCGCTCGCGAAGAAGATGAAGGCGAGCCCGGCCGCGAGCGCATCATTCAGGAGGAAGCCGTTCTGGTCCGGTTTGAAATCGGCCGGCAGCACGCCAAGCTGACGGAGATATGGTTCCTGGCCGGCGGCGAGCGCGATGAGCTCTCCGATGCCCTCGTGGAAGCCCGGATTTGCCCCGATCCGCAGGATGGGCGGCACTTCGGGCCGCGTGTAGCTCATGAAGTAGTAGCCGTGGCCCAGCTCGTGGTGGCCGGTGAGAAACCACTGCGTATTCGCCTCGATGCTCTGGAGCGACCGAATATCTTCGGCGAGGTCGAGATGCCAGCACGACGCGTGCGTGTTCTTCTTGCGGGGATCGCCGGCCGGGACCGGATAGAGGTCTGAGCGGGTCCAGAATGTCGCGGGCAGCTTCGCGAATCCGAGTCCGGTGTAGAACTGCTCGGCGGTCTGCATGATCCACTCTGGTCTCCGATCCTTGAAGAACGGGTCGAGATTTGCGGCGTCGACGAGGCCGGTCCACTCCTGGGCCCAGCGGTTGGCGATCCAATGCGCGGGAATGCGTTTGGGGACGGGTTGATGGAAGCGCTCGGCGAGCCGGTATTTGGCCCAGGTGTGGAGCTGGAGATAGAGCGGCCGGAGCGCCCGGAGGAATTCCTCCTGCATCTTCACCATCTCGTCGGTGCTCATGCCGTAGGAAGCGGCCTGGAGGGCGAAGTAGTCGGCGTGCCCCAGCTCCCGGGCAACGCCATTGCGGAGATCGCGGAGCTTCACTAGACCGGGCTTGAGGACCGGACCGGATTGCTTGGAGACCTCCCAGACGCTGAGGCGGGCCGCGAGGTCGTTACTCTTCGCGAGGACGCCATCGATCTGGTTCGGGGTGATTGGCTTGTCATTCAGCTTGAAGACGAATCCATTCAGGGTCGATGCCTGCGCCGTCTCGGCGGTCACGCGCGCATTCACCAGATCCGGATTCGTCATCGGGCATTCCGCCGCGTTCAGCATGATCTGATTCAGCTGCCGGACGGTGAGAGGAACGAGCTGGGCTTTCGCGGCGAGAAGTTCCCGGGCCTCCTTGATGATCGCGGGGTTGCCGTTGAAGGCGGCGTAGGCCTTGCCCGCGGCATCGGCGGCGGCGTCGTGCGGGGCGGAGACGTCGGTCGCCGCCGCCCACTGCGCCTCACTCTGCACGCGATAGAGCGCCTGATACCCCGAATTCACGAGCGCCAGAAAGAGGTCGGCGCGCTCCTGTGGGCTGGCCTTGGGCGCTGGCTTTTCCGCGGCGGGGAGGAGAGGCGGGAGAAGCATCAGGAGAAGCGCCGCGAACAGCGCGGAGCGGGAGCGGGGGCGGGACATGCCGGAGACCATGCGCAGAGCGGGAGCTCGTGACAATCCCGCCGAACGCAAAAGGCCCGCGCTCGCGCGCGGGCCTTCTCGGAAAGATAGTGTCGCGAACGGAGTGATCAGAACGGGATGTCGTCGCCGTCATCCGGGCCCGCTTCGGGCCGGCTGGGCTTGCTTGGCGCCGGTCGCGGCGCCGGCCGCGGAGTCGGCGGCTGGCGGGTGTAGCCGCCCTCCTCCTCATCCGAAGGACCGCTGCCCGGGCCACCGCCGGGGCCGCCCTCGCGGCTGCCGAGAAACTGCATCACCTCACCACGGACGCGGAGCTTGCTGCGCTTTTGCCCCGTCTGCTTGTCGTCCCAGGTGTCCATCTGGAGGCGACCTTCGATGAAGACCGGGCGGCCCTTCTTGAGGTATTCGCCGGCCAGCTCGGCAAGGCGCTCCCAAAGAACGACGTCGATGTAGGTGACTTCCTCCTTCTTCTGGCCATCGGGGCCGGTGAAGGTGCGGTTCACGGCGATCGCGATGTCCGCGACCGCGGTGCCCTTGGGGGTGTATTTGATTTCGGGATCCCGGGTGAGGTTCCCGATGATCATGACTTTGTTCAGATTGGCCATATGTGGGGGTTCAGTGCACTGCGTGTTCAAGCGATTTATCCCGCCGGAGCGATCCGTCTAACTCTTTGTTCGGCAATTCTCCGGTGCGGCGGCGGCCCGACCCGCCAGCCAGCCGGTGGTCCAGGCGGCCTGAAAGTTGAATCCGCCCGTGACGCCATCGAGATCGAGGACTTCTCCGGCGAAATACAGCCCGGGACAAAGCCGGCTTTGCATCGTCCGAAAATCGACCTCGCGGAGCGCCACGCCGCCGCACGTGACGAACTCCTCCTTGTTCAGACTTTTCCCGCGCACCTGGAATTCGCCTTCCGTGATCTGCGTGGCGAGATCGAGAAGTTGCGGACGCGTGATCGCCGACCAGCGGGTCTCCGGCAGGATACCGGCGGCCGCCGCGAGACGCTCCCAGAGTCGCACGGGAAGGCCAAACAACGGATGAACCACCACCGTGCGTCGGCCGTCGGCCACCTTGGCTTCGCGCAATTCCGCGACGGCTGAGTCGCGGTGAAGTCGCGGGACCCAGTTCACGCGAAGCGGGAATTCGTAGCGGCGCTCGGCGAGAACCCTCGCGCCCCAGGCGGAGACGCGCAAGATCCCGGGGCCGCTCAATCCCCAGTGCGTGATGAGCACCGGGCCGGTCTCGTCGAGCGCGGTTTCCGGCACGCGCACGCGCGCCTCTGGGACGGACACCCCAGCGAGACCGGCCAGCCGGGGATCCTGGATCGTGAAGGTGAAGAGCGATGGCACCGGCGGGCTGATCCGATGCCCCAGCGCGGCGGCGATCGCCGGTCCTCCGCCCGAGCCGCGGGGACCGCCGGTGGCGAGGATGAGTCGCTCGCACTCCAGCGTGCGGCCGTCATCCATCGTCACGAAAAAGCCGCTTCCTTTCCGCTCCGCTCGCGAGATTCCGGCCTGCGTGATCACGCGCACGTTGGCGCGGCGCGCGGCCTCCAGGAGCGCCGAGCTGATGGTCTCCGAACGGTCCGTGGTCGGGAACATCCGGCCATCGGGCTCGGTCTTCAGCCGCACGCCGCGGGCCTCAAACCATTCGATCGTGTCGCGCGGTTGAAAGCGATGAAACGCCCCGAGCAACTCGCGCCCGCCGCGGGGATAGCGCTCCGCCAGCCCGGCGGGCTCGAAGCAGGCGTGGGTGACGTTACACCGCCCGCCACCGCTGATTTTCACCTTGGCGAGCAGCAGGGAGGATTTCTCGAGCAGAATGACGGGACCGCCGCCCGACTCCGCGCAGGCGAGGGCGGCGAAGAATCCCGCCGCGCCGCCGCCCGCAACCGCGACGCGGCAGGAAGCGGGGAGGGGAGGGCCGGCGATCATGCGGATTTCCAGCGCGCGACCTGCTTTTCGTCGAGCGGCGTCTGAGGGAGCAACTCCGCGAGGGCGGATCCGGCGAGCTCAGCGCCAACCGGGAGAAACTCCGCGGCGAATCGCGCCGGTTGGTCCCACGGCAGGTCGGGCTCGTTCGTCGAGCCGATGCAAAAGAAGAAGAAGCGGCCAAAGCCCTCCGCCAGGACGGCGCTCTCCGTCACGCGCAGACCCGAGGACTGGCGATCGGCCGTGATGTTGATCTCGGCGCCTCTCCCGTGATAATCGCCCACGGAGACGGAGGCGCGCATTTTCGGGATCGGCAGGATGACGCGGTCCCGTCCCTGCGGCACGACGTAGATCGAGGCGTCGAGCGTCCAGCGGTAGGTGGCCCGCGTGCGAAGGTGCGCGTTGCGGAAGAAGGCGAGCTCCGCCTCCATCACTTCGAACTGGGGCAACTCGGCGACGGGAGAGAAAAGTCGCACGAGATCGAGCCGGCTCGCACTCCGTACTTTTCCGCTCGGCTCCCGCCAGGGCACTTCGAGTTTCGCACCCAGCGCGGGACGAATGACGAAGGGCGCCCGGGTGGTTTCGACATGCAGCGCGGAGAAGAATTTTCCGTTCGGTCCCGGAACATCGTAGGCCGCGAAGGTGGGCGCGAGACCGTCGAACGCCCGGATGATCTTCGCCTGCCAGGGCCCAAATTCGTGGCTGCGGACGCCGAGCGCCCGACCCCTGGCATCCACGCCTACGAGCCACAATAAATCCTTCCCTCGCGCGGCGTTGGCCTGCGCGGCGAGCTCGCGAGCGGCCGCGGTCGGCCAGCGGGCATGGCGCGCGATGTGGGGCCCTGACGGCTGCCCCGCCTGGAGCTTCTCGAGCGCGCGCAAGGCTTGAAATTCGATCTCGCGCGCCGACGGCATGTCGCATGCGTGCTTGTCGCCGCGTGGATTGTCAATGCGCGCGCTTCGCCGGAGCGATTCAGCTGGAAAGGCTGTCTGCTTGATCTCTTCGTGAACCGTTGCCGCTTCCGGTGAAAAAGATGCTTGAGCGGCGGTCTCACGTCGTTCGGCTGTCGTTCGTCGGTTACACCTCTATTTGAGAGCTCCTCCGTTGGTCTCGCTGCGCTCCACCCTGACGGGATGCCCGCGGCAGGCTCTCACGCCAAGCCTCGATTCTCACTCCCCGGACTTCGCAAAAATCTGCCGCCCAGCCAGCACCTTCCCAGCTGGATCGGTCCGGCAGATGTGATCCCTTGGCCGATGTCCGCTGCTTCCGATCGACGCTTCGACTCCGCCCCAGGCGAACCGCGGCTGCTCGAATGGCTCTGCGGCACGCAGCTGACCGGGATCAAGCTGGGTCTGGACAACATGCACCGCCTAGCCCGGGAACTCGGCCTCGGCGCGGGCGCCGAGCTGACGGGAGCGCGGTTCCTTCACGTCGCCGGCACCAATGGGAAAGGTTCGGTGTGCGCCCTGCTGGATGCGGTGCTGCAGGCCCATGGCCACCGCACCGGTCTTTACACATCGCCCCATCTTGTGCGCTTTCAGGAGCGGATCCGGGTCGACGGCTTGCCGATCAGCGCGGAGGAAATCGACGACGGTCTCGGGCGTTTGCGAGCGTTGACCGCCTCATGGTCGGACGCCCCGACGTTCTTCGAATTCACCACCGCGCTGGCGCTCGAGCATTTCCGTCGGAGCGGCGTTGAATTCGTCGTGTGGGAGACCGGTCTAGGCGGACGATTGGACGCGACGAATATCGTGCGCCCGGCGGTCTCGATCCTCAGCCCGATCGCGCAGGATCATGAACAATTTCTCGGCGGGACGGTGGCGGCCATCGCGGCGGAAAAGGCCGGAATCATCAAGGCGGGCGTTCCCGTCGTGTCCGCGCCCCAGTCGGAGGAGGTTGGAGAAGTGATCCAGCGCCAGGCACGCTTGATCGGAGCGCCCTGCGAATTCGTCGCGGGGTCGTGGGAGGGACCGCTGGGATTGGCCGGTTCGCATCAGCGCCGAAATGCTTCGCTCGCGCTCGCGGCGCTCCGAGCAGCGGGCATAGCCCTGGACCCCACCCGCACGGCCGCCGCCCTGGCGGGAGCGCGCTGGCCCGGGCGATTCGATGTCCGGGCCGCGGGGCAGATCGTGCTCGATGGGGCGCACAATCCGGCCGCCGCCCGACAACTCGCAGTGACCTGGCAGGAGGGTTTTGGCGCCGAACGCGCGACGGTGATCTTTGCGTCGATGCGCGACAAGGCCACGCGCTCGGTGCTCGCCGAGCTGGCGCCGATCGCGACCCGCTTCATCACGGTCGCCGCGCGAAACCCCCGCGCAGAGTCAGCCTCGGTCCTGCGCCAGCTCGCGGAGGAGTTTGGTCCCTCGGAGGAAGCGGAGAGTCTTTCAGTCGCGCTGCGCCGCACCGGTCTCCTCCCGGGGCGCGTGCTCGTTTGCGGTTCGCTGTTTCTGGTGGGTGAGGCGCTCGCGCTGCTGGAGGGCGGGGAGGCGCCGCGAGTGAGCACGCAGTAGGAATCGGATTTCAGACCTCGCGCCAATCCGTCAGGAGTTCCCGCGCATATTGATCCCAAGTGGGGAAAGTGCGCGCGGTCGCCTCGGCGGTGCGGCCAGCAAGTCTTGCCGGATCGGTGAGCAGCCGGTCGATGGCTTCCGCGAGCGCGCCGACGTCGAGCACGTCCGCGGTTTCGCACCCGCCGCCGGCCGCGATCTCGCCCATGGCGCCGAACCCCGCGCAGACACACGGCCGGCGATGCCAGAGACTCTCGAGGATCGGAAGGCCAAAACCCTCGACCACGGAGGGGAACACCGTGAACCAGGCATCGTGATAGGCGGCGCCGAGCCGCTCGTCATCCACGTGCAGATGCCACTCCAGCTCGCGTCCGAAGTGGCGCAGGCGATCGAGTTCCAGGACGACGCGCTCGCCCCAGTGCCGCGTGGTGCGACCGATGAGATCGAGGTGAAACCGCCGCCCCGCCGCCCAGAGCCGCTCGCATGCTTCGAGCAGGACGAGGTGATTCTTGCGCGCTTCCAAGGTGGAGACGCAGAGAATCCGGGGAAGGGTGGGGGGAGGGGAATCCGGACGCGCCGCGGTCGCGTCGATGCAGAGTCCGCGCTGGCTCAGCCGCGCCGCGGGCGCGACGCCGCGCTCGCGCCAGATCGCCGCCAGCTCTCCGGCGGAAAACGCGGAATCGGCGAATACGACATCGAAGGTCGCGAGCGCATCGAGATAGGCCTCGAATCCATCGACTCGTTTCGGAGGGGAGAGGTCGGGTCGCCGATACGTGATCGCATCGTGAAACACCGCCACCCGCCGGGCGGCGGATCGCGGGGCGAGTTTCGAGAGACACTCCGTCCGCCCGTCCTGGAAGATCTCGGCGACGAAGATCACGTCCTCCGCCCGGGTCTGGGCGGCGAGATCAAAGCGCCGCACGCGGTGTCCGAGATGCCGCACGACCTTGCTCCAGGGCCAGGGATTCGCGGCATGCTCGGGCTCGCGAGCGGCCGCGGGCGAGCGCGCAAAGGCGTTTTCCAGAAATCCCCGTTCGCGTCGCGAGAGCCGGCAGTACGAACGAAGCTGATCGTCCCACACGATCGGGACGACCCCGTCGCCGGCCTGCCGCCGGAGGGCGGCAAAAAGCGAGCGAACCACGCGCTGGACGCCCGTGTTCAGCGGTGATTTCGACGAACTCGTCGCGTCCACGAAAATCATGGCGCACGCTAATGGGAAATCAGCGGGAGGGAGCTGGAAAATGTCTCGGCAAGGTCGGCATGCCCTTTGACGCTGCCCGGCAGCAGGCCTAGTCTCGATCTCCCTCCTTCTGATGAGTTTGTCTGACGCGTCCTCCTCCGCGCCGCGCCCCGTGTCCACGCCGCGGACCGCAGGTCTGTCGACGGGTCGGCGCCGGATCCTCGTGATGGACGACGAAGAGATCATCTGCGATCTCCTCCGGGAGTTGCTCGGCAGCTTCGGCCATGAGGTCCACACCGCGCCCGAGGGTGCCGAGGCCGTCCGCCGGTACCGCGAGGCGATCCAGAACCAGCAGCGCTACGATCTGGTCATCATCGACCTGACCATCCCGGGTGGCGGCATGGGCGGGGCGGAAGCGATTTTGGAGATGCGGAAAATCGATCCCAAGGTCCGGGCGATCGTCGCCAGCGGGTATCTGCAGAATCCGGTGCTCGCGAATTACCGGGAGCACGGTTTTTGCGGCATGGTGACGAAGCCGTATTCCATCAGCGAACTGCTGCGCGAAGTCTCGCGTGCGATGGAAGCGGTGGTCTGAGATGACGCCCGATCCGATCCTGCTCGCCGCCGCGAATGCGCGCGTCAGCGGCATGCTTTGCGCGCTGGCCACGGTCGTCGAAGCGATCGGCTCCTGCCCGCGCGAGGCCGGGGCGAAGATGCTGGTGCACGGAGACGGGCGTGGCGAAGGCACGATCGGAGGCGGAAAATTCGAGGCGCTCGTGGTCGAGGACGCCCTGGCCGCCCTGCGCGAGCGGCGGCCGCGTCTGCGAACGTATCCGTTGCACGAGGGTGATGCGGCCTCGTTTGGCGCAATTTGCGGTGGGTCGGTCACCGTGTTCATCGAACCCGTGGGAGCGCGGGAACGGCTGTTCGTGATCGGTGCCGGGCACGTCGGTGCAGCGGTGGCGCACTTGGCCCGGCAATGCGGGCTATTTGTCGAGCTGCGGGATGATCGCGAAATGCCGGGTACCGCGCCGGCGGAGTTTGTCGGTTCGCAGCAGTGGACCGGGCACGACGCCCTCGTGATCGTCAACCGCAACCCGGCGCTCGATCGCGCGGCGCTTTCGGCCGTGTTGCGCCTGGTCGTCCGGCCAGGCTACATCGGCATGATCGGGAGCGGACGAAAGGTCCGGCGCGTTTTCGACGAAATGCAGGCGGACGGGTTTACTGCCCAGGAATTGGCCGGGGTCTTCGCCCCCATTGGCATCGACATCGGCAGCGATACTCCCGCCGAAATCGCCGTGAGTGTGCTGGCCGAGGTGCTCCAAGTTCTCCGCGGCCGCCCGGGTGGACATCTGCGGGGGAGCGGAGCCGGAAGCTGAGCGGCGAAGCGCTCGCGCGCTACGGCTTCGCCGGGACGGCCGGGTGCGTGTGGCGAATGTCCTGGGCGCTCTTCGCGAAGATGGCGTCCTCGGCGATGTTCGTGGCGTGGTCGCCGACCCGCTCGAGCGAGCGCGCGATGAAAATCAGATTCAGGTAGCCGCGGAGCTGTTCCGGATTCTTCGGCATTTCATCGGTGAAGGCGTTGGCAAGACGCCGGTTCATGGCGTCGACCTCGCGGTCGCGGGGCTTGATCGCCATCGCGAGCTCGACGTCGGAATCCGTGAAGGCCCGGAGCGCGTCCTTGAGCATCGCGATCGTCTCGGAGTACATCGGCTCGAGCAGCTTCACCTCGGGCAGGACCGGGTGCGCGTTCAGTTTCTTGACCCGACGGGCGATGCTGACGGCCGCATCGCCGATCCGCTCGAGGTTGTTGCTGAGTTTCATCGCCGCAATGACGTGGCGGAAGTCAGACGCCACGGGCTGGAAACGGATCAGGATCTCGTAGCCCTCCTTGTCCACGGTCTTCTCGAGGATATCGATCTCCTCGTCGTCGGCGATGGCGACATTGCATCGATCAGAGTTGCGATCGAAGAGGCCGGCCATGGCATTATCCAGGCTCCGCTCGGTGAGGCTTGCCATCATCAGCGCGGTATTCCGCAGCTGCTCGAGGGCGTTGTCAAAATTATGCAGGATGTGGGTCGCAGGCATGAAAGTAGGGGATGGTGCAAACGCGCTGGGCGGCGTGATTAGCCGAAGCGTCCGGTGATGTAATCCTCGGTCTGCTTCTGGCCGGGGTTGGAGAAGATCTTCGCCGTACTGTCCATCTCGATCAGTTTGCCCATGTAGAAGAAGGCGGTCTGGTCGGAGCAGCGCGTCGCCTGCTGCATGTTGTGTGTGACGATGACGATAGTGAAATTCTTTTTCAGCTCCTGCATCAGTTCCTCGATCTTAGCCGTGGCCATGGGATCGAGGGCGGAGCAGGGCTCGTCCATGAGGAGGACTTCCGGCTCCATCGCGACCGCCCGGGCGATGCAGAGCCGCTGCTGCTGGCCACCTGACAGGCTCACCCCGGGGCGATGCAATTCATTCTTCACCTCGTCCCAGAGGGCGGCGAGACGAAGCGAGCGTTCCATCTGCTCGTTGAGAAAGGCCCGATCGCGAATCCCATTCAGGCGGAGGCCAGCGATCACGTTCTCCCCGATCGACATGGTGGGGAAGGGATTGGATTTCTGAAAGACCATTCCGACCCGACGCCGCACAATCGCCGGGTCCACCGTGGCGCCGTACAGGTCCTCGCCGAACAGGGTGATCTTTCCCTCCATGCGGGCAGACGGCACGAGTTCGTGCATCCGGTTCAAGCAGCGCAGGAAAGTCGACTTGCCGCAGCCACTCGGTCCAATGATCGCGGTGATCTCGCGTTTTCGGACGGTCAGGTCGATCTCGAAAAGCGCCTGCTTCGTGCCGTACCAGACGCAGACCTTACTGGCCTCGAAGGCGGGCACGGGCGGGGACGCTGGGGACGGTGACACGGCCATGACGTTGGACTGGGCGGGGCGGGTGGCAGGTTGGGCGGAATTCATAAGACGCGAGGCGCATCAAGCGCCTTTGCGGGTGAGAAAGCGGACCGTGATGTTCAGCAGAAAGACGAAGCTCACGAGGACGAGGGCCCCCGCCCACGCCTGACGATGGTAGTCATCGAAGGCCGACGTGGCGAAGGAGAAGATTTGGAGGGGAAGGGCGGAAATCGGCTGGCTGAGGTTCCGGTTCCAGAAGGAATTGCCAAGCGCCGTGAAGAGGAGTGGCGCCGTCTCTCCGGCGACCCGCGCGAAGGCGAGCAGGAGCGCGGTGATGATTCCCTTGCGGGCGGTCTTGATGACAATCTGGGAGATAACCTTCCATTTCGCGATGCCCAGCGCGAGTGCCGCCTCGCGATAGCTTTGGGGAACCAGCAGCAGCACTTCCTCGGTGGTGCGCAGGATGATTGGGACCATGAGGCAGCCGAGGGCCACGCCGCCCGCCCAGGCGGAGTATCCCTTCATCGGCACCACCATGATTCCATAGATCACGATTCCCCAGATGATGGACGGCACCCCATTCAGGATGTCGCTCGAGAACCGCAGCCACCAATTCACCCGCGAGTTCCCATATTCCGCGAGGTAGACGGCGCCGAAGATGCCCAAAGGAACGCCGATCAACGAAGCCAGCGCAAGGAGGGTGAACGTGCCCACGATCGCATTCGCCATCCCGCCCCCGACTTCGCCGGTGGGCTTCGGCAGCTGGGTAAAGAAATCCAGATTCACCGACGAGGCACCCTGGATGACCAGGTACCCGAAAACGAGAGCGAGGGGCGTGACGACGAGCACCCCGCAAAGGATGCAGAGTCCGGCGACGAAGGTGCTCTTCGCCTTGCGATATCGATGTTGATCGCCGCGGGCTCGGACAGCGCTGATTTCGTTCATGACGGGGAGGGATCGGGATCAGGCGAGCTTGCTGCTCTGGCCGCCCGCGGCCACCAGGAGGAGCTGCGCGATGAGGTTCACAATGATCGTGACGATGAAAAGAACGAGCCCGACGGCGAAGAGCGCACTGAGGAAGGCGTCGTCACTCGCCTCTGCGAACTGGTTCGCGAGGACCGAGGCCATCGTGTTGCTCGGGGCGAAAAGCGAAGGGGAAATCCGGGAGGCGTTTCCGATGACCATCGTCACCGCCATCGTCTCGCCGATCGCGCGGCCGAGACCGAGGATGATCGCGCCGAAGATTCCGCGTTTCGCGTAACTCAGGACGGCGACGCGAGTGACTTCCCACTGGGTGGCACCGAGCGCGTAGGCGGCCTCCCGCTGAAGATTGGGCACCGAGCTCAAAATCTCGCGGGAGACGGAGGTAATGATCGGGATGATCATGATCGCGAGGATGATGCCTCCCGAGAGCATCCCGATCCCGTAGATGGGGCCGCTAAAGAGCGGCGTCCAGCCGAGGACCGATTGCAGCGCCGGGTAGATAAACGTGCGCAGGAACGGGATCATCACGAAGATGGCCCACAGCCCGAGGATGACGCTGGGGATCGCCGCGAGCATCTCGATCAGGGAGGTAAGCGGGGAGCGAATCCACAACGGAGCCAGTTCGGTCAGGTAGACCGCCGTCGCGAGACTGAGAGGCACGGCGATCAAGAGCCCGATCAAGGACGAGACGACCGTCCCATAGATGAACGGCAGCGCGCCGAATTTTTCGGTCACCGGGTTCCAGCTGGAGTCCGTGATGAAGCCGAACCCGTAATGCTGGATCGTCGGCCAGGAGCCGCGCACGAGCACGACGACCACGAGGCCAATCAAGCCGATCACCGAAAACGCCATGACCATCGTGAAGGACTTGCTGAACGAATCGCCAAACCGGGAGGGCGCCGGCATGAGCGAGGCGGCGGTCTTGACAGGCGTGGGGGCGTTTTCGACGAGGGCAGGCATGGCGCGGGGCGGGAGAGCCGCAGAGGCGAGGGACCTCGGGCCGGCTGGTGCCGACCCGGGTCCGCCGGGAAGATTACTTCGCCACCTGAATCGCTTCGACCTGCTTCATCACGCGGTCACGCACGTTTTGCGGGAGCGTGGCGTAATCCAGCGCGGCGGCGGACTCGCCGCCCTTGGTGAGATACCACTTGAGGAACTCAACGAGCTTCTTGCCCTTGGCTCCGTCCTTCTGCTCGGCGTAGACGAGCAGCCAGGTCGCTCCGGAAATCGGATAGGACGTCTTGCCCGGGGCATTGACCATCGAAAAACGGAAGTCGTCCGGAATCGTCGCGGTCGCGAGGGCCGCCGTGACGGAATCAAGGGAGGCCTTCACAAACTCGCCGTCCTTGTTCTGGAGCTCGGCAAACGACATCTTGTTCTGGAGCGCGTAGATCAATTCCACGTATCCGATCCCGCCGGGGGTCTGCTTGATCATCCCGGCCACGCCGTCGTTTCCTTTCGCCCCGACGCCACCCGGCCACTCGACCGAGGTGTTCACGCCCACCTTGCTCTTGAAGTCAGCGCTCACGGCGCTGAGGTAATCCGTGAAGATGTAGTTCGTACCGCTGCCGTCCGCGCGATGGACCGAGACGATCGCGAGGTCGGGCAGCTTCACGCTCGGGTTGAGCTTTGCGATCGCTGGATCGTTCCACTTGCTGATGGTGCCGAGGAAGATGCCCGCGAGCGCTGCTCCATCGAACTTCAGGGCCGGGTTCCCGGGGAGATTGTAGGAGACGACCACCGCGCCCGCCACCGTCGGAAGGTGGAGGATCTTGCCCGGCGCTTTCGCGAGATCGGCGTCCTTCATGGGTCCGTCCGAGGCGCCGAAGTCGACCGTCTGGGCGAGGACCTGCTTTTGGCCGCCGCCGGAGCCGATGGCCTGATAGTTGAACTGGACTTGAGGGTCGACCTTTTGGTATTCCGAAAACCACTTGGTGTAGATCGGAGCGGGGAAAGTGGCTCCGGCTCCATTGAGAGTCATTTGAGCGGATGCGGTGAGGCCTCCGGTCAAGGCGAGGACGCTGGTGAGCAGGAAGGTGGGGAGGATCTTTTTCATGGCTGGATGCATTCTGGTTGCTGACACGCCCTCCGTGGCGCCGAACTCCCCTTCCGGCTAGGCATGGAACGGTGATACTTTCGTCACTTGCAATTATGTTACTTGCAATCCGCGAATTCCAGCACCTTCCATTTTACTCTGGTGGCGCGGGCCGAAAGGCGGTCGGGGTGCGCCGCCGGAATGTGAAATCTTTCGCTTTCAGCGCGTCCCGACCTTGGATTCCGCGACGTCACTTGAGCGCCCAGACGGTCCGACCCGCGACAATCGTCCGGACGGCGCGGCCGCGGAGGGCGCGACCGTGGAAAGGGGTGTTCCGGCTGCGGCTGGCGGTCTGATTCCGGTCCACGGTCCAGACCAGATCTGGATCGATCAGCGTCACATCCGCCGGGGCGCCCGGCGCCAGCGTTCCCCGGTCCAGCTTGAGCAGGCGGGCGGGATTGATCGTGAGGAGGGCGAGCAGGCGCGGGAGATCGATCACCTTCCGCTCGTGGACCAGCAGATCGAGGAACAATCCGAGTTCCGTCTCCAAGCCGAGAATTCCGAACGGCGCCTGATCGAACTCCACCTCCTTCTCGTGCGGACAATGCGGCGCGTGATCGCTCGCGAGAATCGTGATCGTGCCGTCGGCGATGCCACCGAAGAGCGCGTCCACGTGTTCCGCCGAGCGGAGGGGCGGATTCATCTTGAAGTGCGTGTCGAAGCCCTGCACCGACTCATCGGTGAGCGCGAGGTGATGCGGGCAAACTTCGGCGCTGATCGGCACGCCGCGGGCGCGGGCCTCCCGGATCAGGCGCACGCTTCCGGCCGCGCTCAGGTGCTGGCAATGGATCGGCGTGCCCGTCATCTCCGCGAGCAGGACGTTCCGCTGCACGATGATTTCCTCGCCGGCCGCGGGCCAGCCGGGCAGTCCCAGAACGGTGCTCCAATAGCCTTCGTGCATCACGCCCTTCCCCACCAGGGTGTAGTCCTGGCAGTGATCCATGACGGGCAGCCCGAACATCCGGGCATACTCGAGAGCCCGGCGCATGACTTCGGCACTCTGCACGCAATGTCCGTCATCGGTCAGTGCCACGATGCCCGCCTTCGCGAGGGCGCCGATCTGGGCGAGTTCCTCTCCGGCGATCCCCTTGGTGATCGCGCCCGTGCAGAAGACATTCACGATACCCTCGCGCGCCGCTTTTTCCTGGATCCACGTCACGACGCTCGGATTGTCGATCGCCGGCGAGGTGTTCGGCATGCAGACGATCGACGTGAAGCCTCCGGCCGCCGCGCAGGCCGTGCCGGTGGCGATGGTTTCCTTCGCCGACTGGCCCGGCTCCCGCAGGTGGACGTGGATATCGATCAAGCCCGGAGCGATCACGAGGCCAGTGCACTCGATGACTTCGGCGTCCGCCGGGATGACGGCGCCCGCCGGAGCAATGCGACCGTCCACGATGAGCAGGTCGCCGATTTCGTCCCGGCCGGCGGCGGGGTCAATGATCCGGCCATGCTGGAGAAGGGTCGTCATGAGGAAGGGAGTGGAGTTCCCGCTGCCCGCCGACGCATCCCGCAGCTTGGCCGTTCGCGCAAGCTGGACGTGGGATGGAGCGAAAAAGGGCTGAGCCCCGATTCGTGAAACATGCGCGCGCCATCACGCGTCGAGGAGCAAAGGCCGACCCAGAATCCAGCCGAGGAAAGAGCGAGATTGCGAGCCGCGCCCCGTGCAGGCTTCGCGGCCAAGCCCCTCTCCAGGCTAGGCGTCTCGTCCCCGTAGTCTTCGGCGAATCATTTCGGGGTCTTGGCGGAGGTCCATGACGCCTGCGATGATGATGCGACGGCCCTCAAACCCGGGCTTGTTCACGCCTCAGTTGCTTTGCGGCTTCGCCGCAAAGCAACTCTCCATGTTAGCCGTTTCCGGCCGCTTTATATCGGCAAAATCCGTACTCTGGACTTGGATTCGTCGATGGTAAGCAGTGCTCCACTCTCCAATGCTTCTCCGTGCGCTCGCAAAGCACGCAGGACAATCGGGCCAAGATGCGTCGGTGACACATCCTGCGTGCGAACCTGAATGACGCTCGGGCGGCCGTCCTTGCTGTGCGCCAGAAGGATTCCGAAATCGAGATCGTGGGTGAAAACCACCCAGACGTTGTCGCGCGGCGACTCCATAATCTCTGTGTCCGGCGCGTTGGAGGCACCGATGACTGACCAGTGAACCGCCTCGAAACCGTTCTCGCGCAGGAGCGGCGCCCATTCGGGCGAGAGGTTCATGTCGATGAGCAGTTTCACACCACGGCCAAAGGCACCTCAAGCTCCTCGACGCGCCAGGCGGCGTAGGAGAGCGCCTCGCGGATGTCGTCGGCTGCAAGATAAGGATATAGGCGCAAAATCTCGTCGTCGGGGTGGCCTGCGGCGACGAGGCCAACAATGGTCCCAACGGTGACGCGAAGCCCGCGAATGCAGGGCTTGCCGCCCATAATGTTTGGATCGTGTGTGATGCAGGCGAGAGCAGCCATAGGGCGAAGCTACAGGAAAGCGCCCGGCAATGCACGCCGATATCCATGGCGCGAGGAACGGCTAACGACTCAAGCTCAGCGATGGCGACCACGAGGCGCGCCGATGGCAATCGCGACGGCCCGCCCCCGGTTCGCTGGAGCGCATGGTTGAACTAAGCCGCTGCGCGGCAGGCAGGCCGTCAGCGTTCACGGGTGGCCGCCAACATCCCGGGGGAGACCGTCAGCGTTCCGGGGGGTGGCTGTCAACGTTCGCGGGAACGGGCGGAGCGAAACTCAAGGTTTGCGCGGGGCATTCTCGCGGATCCAGGAATCGATCTGAGGAACGGCGCGCTGGCGGAGCGCCGCCCGCTCCCGCACCAGCTCCGCGGCCTTCTCGGCCTCGACGGCCGGCGCCCCCGGTTCCTTCGTGCGGACATACGCCAGCAACTCATCGGCGAGGGCGGGTTCGGTCGAACCGCGCACGAGGGAGGGGATGTATTGGTGGCGTCGGAAGGAATCGACGTCCGAAAGCAGCTTCACGTCGTTCTTACGGAAAAAATCCCACACCAAACGCCCGTGATTCCCGCCCTCTGCGACGCGCGCGAGATTGCGATTCTTCTCCGGCGGACGCATCTCGTCCCCGAGGGAAAGCTCCATCGTGCGGACCGCCAGCGCGGGGTCGGCCGCCTGCTGCATCGCGTCGTAGTAGAGCCGCTTCTCCTCCGTCAGCATCGACGTCCGAGCCCGCTCGTGAAGATCGCGATAGGTGGCCTCGTCGGCGTATCGTCCGACGAGCCGCAGGACCGGGACGCGGAGATTGGGGGAGAGCGCGCTCGCGTCTTCCTTGAACGCCCCGAAGCGCCGCCGGGCTTCCGTGAGAATCTCCTGATCGCCCAGGCGCCCGAGTTCCTCGAGAAGAGCCCCGCGCAGGATGAGGTCGTTGCGCGCCTCGCCGGGCTTCGGATCCCAGCCGAGGGACTCGAAGATGGGCCGGAGCAGCGACGCGGCGAACGCGCGGAAGCCCAATTCGCCAGGCTGCCCGTTCTCGAGGCGGCCGACTTCGCCGATGACCCCGAGGATCGAGTCCATGACCGCGAGGGACCGTTCGGCGCGGAGAGTCTGGACGAGGGAGAAATAATCCGAGGGGGAACCACGACCCGCATTCACCATCGCCCAGACGTCTCCCAGCACGCTCAGTTTCTCGGTATCAGGCAGCGCGGGAAAGTTGGCGCGGAGGCCGGCGAGCTGCGGCGCGGAATACTGCACGCGGTAGAATCCCGCGTCCCCGAAGTTGAGCTTGAGCGCCTGCTCGCCGCTGCGCCTCACCCGGACAAGCGGGAAAGAATGGGCCGCGTCTTCCAGCAAGACCGTTTCCGTCGCCGCCGCCGCAGCGGAAGATCCCGGAGGGACGCAGCCGATCGCCACCGGCACCTTCCAGAGGAGTCGCGCCGCCTCCGGATCGTTCAGGGTGAAGCGTTCCTGCCGGAGCTCGACGCGCGATTTTCCGTCCTCCTCGAATTCCCGATAAGTGAGCACCGGGAAGCCCGGCTGCTCCGTCCAGGCTTCGGCGATGCCTCGCACGGGCTGACCGCTCCCTTCCTCGAGCGCGGCCCAGAGGTCCTGGGTCGTCGTGTTCGAAAGCTGATGCCGCTTCATGTAGAGGCGCATGCCGGCCCGGAATTTTTCCTCCCCGAGATGCGTCTCGAGCATCCGGAGGAATCCCTGTCCCTTCACGTAAGTGATGTCGTCGAAGGCGGAATTTGCGCCCGCCTCATCCCGGACCGGCGTTTGAATGGGATGGGTGGTGCGCCGGGCGTCCTGCGGCATCACGGTCTCCCGCGCGCGATTGGCGCGGAGCCACACCTGCCAGCCCGGGTTGAAATGGTCCGTCGCCTTCGTTCCCATCCACGAGGCAAAGCCCTCGTTGAGCCAGAGATTGTCCCACCAGGCCATCGTCACCAGATCGCCGAACCACTGGTGGGCGACTTCATGAGCGATGATCCGGAAACAGCCTTCCCGCGTCTCTTCGGATGATTTCGCCGGATCGAACAGCAGCCGGGCTTCATTGTAGATAATCCCGCCCCAGTTCTCCATCGCGCCGCCGAACCCGCCCGGGGTCGCGAGCTGATCCAGCTTGGGCAGCGGGAACTTCACGCCGAAATACTCGTTGTAGTAATGCAGGATTTGCTTCGTGCACTGCATCGCGTAGCGGGCGCTCTCGCGCTTTCCCGCGGTCGTGAAGATGCGGAGCTTGATGCCGTCCACTTCGTCCTCCAGGGCCTCGAACTCTCCCGCGGCGAAAACGAAGAGATAGGCGGGCATCGACGGGGTCTTCGCGAAACGGACCTCCTTCATTCCCTTCCCGGGCAGGACGCGTTCGGCGGTCTGCGGCATGTTGAACATGACCGTCCACTTCTCCGGCACGACGACCCGCAGGTCGAAGGTCGCGCGGAAAACCGGCTCGTCCCAGCAGGGAAACATCCGCCGCGCGAAGACCGGCTCCATCTGCGTGGCGAGCAGAATTTTTTCTCCGACGGAGGTCTGGTAGCGGTCGTGATAGAGCCCTTCCGGCTGCTTCGCGATCCGGCCTTTGAATTCCAGCCGCAGCTCGCAGCGCCCGGGCTTCAGCTCCACCGGAACGTCGAACGAAACGGTCTGTTCCGCTTCGTTGAGCTGCGGTTTGAGGTCCCGATTCTCCCCGTGGAGCAGGAGGGCCCGCGTGATCTCCAGCTGGAAGGCATTGAGCACGATCCGGCGCGTCGGACGCAGGATTTCCAGGTCAATCGTGACGACGCCCGTGTGCGTCAGCGTCGGCAGATCGGGCGTGATCTCGACCGCGTAGTGGCGCGGAGCGATGTCCTTCGGAAGCTTGCCGGGCGTGGCGGCGAAGGAAAACGGCGCCTCGGCCTGGAGGAGGCCGACGGGGACGAGGAGGGCGAGAAGAAACGAAATAATGCGTCGCATGGGGGTAGGGCGCGGGCGCGCCGGCAAGACACCGACTCGCGCTCAGGCCACCGCGCGGTCGTTCGCACCCGGGAGATGGGAACGACCTTTGTAGAGGATCGCGATCACGACGAAAAGGAAAGCCGCTCCGAGCATCAACAGGGTGTAGAAACGGAAATACCCCGAGCCCTCGAGATTCAATCCCATGCTTTTCAGCCACGGAATCCGGAAGGCGATGGAACCAGCGAGGAAATTTCCGAAGGCGACGGTGAGCAGCCAGAGCGCCATGACCACGCTTTTGAGACGCGGAGGCGCCTGCTCGTAGGAAAACTCCAGACCCGTGATCGACACCATTACTTCCCCCATCGTGAGCACCGCGTAGGCCAGGAGCTGCCAGACCACGTTCGGCTTGCCGCCGGCCTCGATCGCGACCTCGATCTGCCAGATGATGACGAACGAGAGCGCCGTCATAAACAGCCCCATCCCGATCTTCCGCAACGGTGTCACGATGAAAAAGCGACCGAGCAATGGATAGATGACGTAGTTAAAAAGCGGGATGAAGAGCAAGACGAAGACGCCGTTCACGGACTGAACTTGCTCGGGAAGCACGTCTAAGCCGAGGAAACGGAGGTCCATCTTCTGTGCCTGGAGCGTCCACTCGATGCCGTTGCTTTGATCCCAGAGTGCCCAGAAAATAATGATGACCAGGTACACAGTCCCGAGTCGTCCGACGAGCCCGGCGCCTTCCCGGCTGAAAAGGCTGTTCACGAATTCCTTCCCCCCGGGCGGCACGTGGACGAGCTTTTTCCGTCCGAGCCAAAAGATTATCGCAGCGATCGCCATCAAGATTCCGGGCACGCCGAAGGCCCAGTGCGGTCCCCAATTTGGACTGTTCAGCAGAATCGGGCAGAGAAGGATCGAGACGAAGGAGCCCGCGTTGATCCCGAAGTAAAACCAGCCGAAGGCCTTCGCGAGCAGGTGGTTATTTCCGGCGCCAAACTGGTCGCCGACGTTCGCGGAGACGCAGGGCTTGATGCCGCCGGCCCCGATGGCGATGAGCCCGAGGCCGATGGCGAGGCCCATCCGGGTGGTGTTGAGGGCGAGCGCGAAGTGACCGAGACAGTAGACGAGGGACAGCCAGAAGATCGTCCGGTATTTTCCCAGCACGCTGTCCGCCAGAATCGCGCCCCCGATGGGGAGGAAATAGACCGCGAACTTGAACATGTGCCCCCAGCCCGTCGCGTCCTCCTTCGACATGACCGCCAGCGTGCCCGAACGATCCGTGAGGAACGTGGTCATGAAGACGACCAGGATCGCGTTCATCCCGTAAAAGCTGAAACGTTCGGCCGTCTCATTGCCGACGACGTAGGGAATGCCGGCTGGCATCCCGGTTTCAGCCGGGTCCGGCGCGGTGCGGTAGGTGGGGGAGGCCATGAAGCCCGGAGAATGGACGGATCAGCGCGCCGTGCAAACGGGAGAATCAAGACGCCACCGCAGAACCCGCTTATTTCGCCCAACGCCTTCCCGATGTGAGCACTGGCATTCGCCACAAACACGGTTACATTTACCCATGCCCGCAAGCTGCCGATTTGCGATGGGCGTGCACACTTTGCTGCTGCTCGCCCATTCCGGGGGCGAAAGCCTCACGTCATCCGAGATTTCCAGCAGCACGAACACGAATCCCGTGGTTGTGCGCCGGCTGCTGTGTGCGCTCGGCAAGGCCGGTCTCGTCACCACCCAAAAAGGTCCGCACGGTGGCGCGCGGCTCGCGCATCTCCCCACCGAGATCACGCTCCGCGACGTCTATCGGGCGGTCGAGACGACTGAACCACTCAATCGTCCGCGCGCGATTCCGAATCCGAAATGTCCCGTCGGCGCGCGGATGGCCGAAGTCCTGAACCGCATCTTTGCCTCCGCCCACCATGCGCTCGAGGACGAGCTCGCGCGCACGTCGCTCGCGGCGTTCGTGCAGGCGCTCGATCCGGCCGAGCCGGAGCGCAAGCGCAAGCCGCGGAAGCTGGCGGCGTAAGCCGGAACGATGCGCTTGGGAAGGTTCTGTCTGCGCGGCAGATCTTTGGGAAGTCCGAGGAGTGAGAATCGAGGCTCGGCGACATAGCCTGCCGGCGGCAGCCCGCAGAGTGGAGCGCAGCGACAGCAACGGAGCAGCTCTCAAATAGAGCTGCAGCCGAGAAACGAGAGCCAAGCGAGAGACCGCCGCTCAAACTTCGTTTCTCTGGAAGCGGCAAAGAAGTTCGCGAAGATATCAAGCAGACGGGGCCTTTCCGAGTGCATTGATCAGGCTAAGTTTGGCTCCCGCCGGGTCCCCGCTGGCTTGACAGGATGAGCATCGCAGGAAAGCCCTTTAGCGATGCAAGCAAACCATTCCTCCCGTCCCTCCGATTTCGATTTCGTCATCGGGGCGTGGGACGTCGCCCACCGCAAGCTGAGGGAACGCCTCGCGGGGTGCACCGAGTGGGACGAGTTCTCCGGCACGTCTGAAACGAGAAAAGTCTTGGGCGGACTGGGAAATCTCGAAGACAACGTCCTCGAGCTTCCAGAGGGGACCTATCGGGCCGTCGCGCTCCGTTCCTTCAATGCCGCGGAAAAGGCGTGGGCCATCTGGTGGCTGGACGGGCGAAATCCATGGAGCATCGACACGCCCGTCCTCGGCGGATTCGTCGATGGGGTCGGCGTTTTCTACGCGGATGAAACTCTCCGGGGCAATCCGATCAGGATCCGCTTCACCTGGACGAAACGCACGGCGGACGCCCTGCGTTGGGAACAGGCTTTCTCCGTCGACGCCGGCACCACTTGGGAAACCAACTGGGTGATGGATTTTACGCGCCGATCACCCGCCGGATCCGCTCCGGCTTAGTAATTCCGTTCCGAGAAGGCGATGACCCGCCCGTTTTCAAAGTGAACGCGGCGGACCGGGACTTCCACGGAGTAAGTCGGCCGGGCGTAGAAGGGATCGTAAAACGAACCGTAGTCCGCGAGATAGTAGCGTCCGCGGCGCCCCACGACGACGCGGCTCGGGTAGTACGGCCCAAACGCGCCGAATCCCGCGCCGTAACGGACTTCGCGGGTGGTGAAGACCCACGCCTCGAAGACCTTGCCGTTCCGGGATCCGCGATAGACGCGATCCGGCCGGCCCCACGCGATGAAGACCGCCTCCTTGCTCAGACCCTCCCGCACCCTACCCGCCAGGACGAGATTGCGGTCCACCGGGGCGAGTCGGGCGATGATCGCGGGATTTTCCTGAGCGCGGGTCTCCGTCGTGGAGCAAGCCGAGAGCCCGAGGGTGGTGATGGCGCCGACGGCGAGCGCGAGGTGACGGAGACAGCGGGGGAATTTCATGAACAACGGGATGGGACAAACCCGCGCAGAAGCCGCGGTATTGCAA
This sequence comes from Chthoniobacterales bacterium, assembly GCA_038322235.1. Taxonomy (GTDB): domain Bacteria; phylum Verrucomicrobiota; class Verrucomicrobiia; order Chthoniobacterales; family SZAS-18; genus SZAS-18. Next base: position 6,827 of record JBBQFQ010000047.1, on the reverse strand, counting down.
AGCTTGGACAGGCTGACGCGGAATCTATTCGAGCGCGATCGGGAAATGTTGCGGCGACCGCGGTGCGCCCTACGTTGCCTGAACATGGAGGATCGCTTTGGCCATCGGATTTCCTATCTGCGGGTGTCCATCACGGACCGGTGCAATGAACGCTGTGTTTATTGCATGCCGCAGGAGCTGCAGGAATGGCTCCCGCGCGCCGAGATCCTCACCTACGAGGAACTCGCCCGCCTCGTGCGCGTCGCCGCCACGCTCGGGGTCACGAAATTGCGCGTCACCGGCGGCGAGCCCCTGACGCGATCAAACATTCTGCATTTTTTCCGACTGCTCCGGGAGATCCCGCAGCTGCGGGACATCGGGATTTCCACCAACGGTTCCCTCCTGCCGCGCGAGGTGGAGTTCGATGGTCGCAAGATCCCGATGGCGGAGGCTCTTCGAGAACTAGGCGTCCGGAGCGTGAACATCTCGCTCGATACCCTCGATCGTGCCGAATACGCCCGCATCACCGGGCGGGATTACCTCGAGCAGACGCTGGCCGGTCTCGCGGCCGCGCGATCGGCGGGGTTTGAGAGCATCAAGCTCAACTGCGTGCTCATGCGCGGTCGGAACGAAGACCAGCTCCCCGCCCTCGTGCAATACGCCGGCGAACATGGTCACCTCATCCGCTTCATCGAGCTGATGCCCGTCAGCACGACGGACGTCCTGACCGAGGAAAATTTCCTCCCCATCGCGGAAGCGCGCCGCATCATTGAGCGCAGCACGGGCCCGCTCACGATCCGTCCAGATTTCAAGACGAACGGGCCCGCGGTCTATTACCAGCCGGCGGGCTCCGATCAGCTGATCGGGTTCATCGGCGCGCTGACGGACCTGCACTTCTGCGAGAGCTGCAACAAGCTCCGGCTGACCTGTGAAGGAAAGTTGCGTCCCTGCCTCGGCAGTCACCTGGAGTTCGACATCCGGGAGCCCCTTCGGGCCGGGGCGGACGATGCCCACCTCGGGCAGTTCTTCCGCGATGTCGTGGACCGGAAGCCCCAGCAGCACGACTTCCGCGAGAACTATCAGCCGGATCGGAAGATGGTCGCGATCGGCGGGTAGGTTGAGGGCGGAGGCCGTCACGAATGGCGCGCCCTTAAGGGGATTTTGGCGGCGATTGGAGGAGGCGGAGTGGAGATTCCCAAGTGTTTCGTCCCGAGGACGCGAGATGCGCCTGGGAGGAGCCGGTGTCTCGCGCCTTCCGGACGCACGGATGGCCGTGGGGGATCCGGTGGCTGACGCGCACCGGCTAGTCGTCTCAGGTCCTCCGGACCGGGCCAAGCGCGTCGACACCGTATTTCCCCCTTTAAGTGAGTGCCATTCGAGGCCGTCACAGGTCGGATGGCGGGCGCCCATCGTATCGAAGCGCGTCGCTGCACTGATTTTGGTCTCCGGCGCGGTTCTGGACCCCGCCGCCGCGCTTCGGAAGCGCGCCGTTGCACTGATTTTGGTCTCCGTCGCGGTCGCAGACCTCGCCGCCGCGGTCCGGAAGCGCGCCTTTGCACTGATTTTGGTCTCCGTCGCGGTCGCGGACCTCGCCGTCGCGGTTCGGAAGCGTGCCGTTGCGCTGAATTTGGTCTCCGTCGCGGTCGCGAACCTCGCCGTCGCGGTTCGGAAGCGCAGCGTTGCGGTGGCGGACCTCTCCGTTGCGCTTCGGAACCGCAACGTTGCGGTGGCGGTCCTCTCCGTTGCGCTTCGGAACCGCGTCGTTGCGGTAGCGGACCTCTCCGTCGCGCTTCGGAACCGCAACGTTGCGGTAGCGGACCTCTCCGTTGCGGTTCGGAACCGCAACGTTGCGGTTCCCGAAACATGGTCAGACCACATTTACCGCCCGAGAAAGGCGGGCGTCGCTCCCGAGACGCCCGTCGGGTGTCTTGCTCATCTCCCGCCATCTCAGCAGGTTGCCAACGGTGTGCTTGGGCCGGCTTCGGCGGGGTGGTTTCGGCGGCCGCCGGCGGCTGGGGCTGGCCCGACGACGTCCGGGCGGGTTTCGCTGGCGCTGCGTCCCGGAGGAAACGCCGGGCCGCGCCGCAACGAGCGCGGACGCCTGCGCGACGAATCAGGTGAGCGCCTGCCCGCGCCTAGCGTGAGAGCGCCATCGGTAGGCCTCAGCGCGCCGGGGGAGGCGACCTCGGTCGATCTTTCCCCGCAGTCTGAAACGGTGGCACCACGGGCATGGGAAGTTTGGGCCGGGCCACTAGATTTCTCGTCATGCTCCCCCCGCCTCGCACGCGACGCCGCTTTCTTCAGTCGCTGCTGGCCACCGGCGCAGGGATCCTCGCCCTCGGGCGGAAGTTGAGCGCCGCCGCGGCCCCGGACCGCGGGGTCGCGACCGGGCCGTTCCGGCTCACGGCGCCGAAGCTCGACGTCGTCCGCTGGGCGATGATCGGTTTGGGCGATCGGGGGACGAGTCAGCTGGAGGAGTTGCTCACGCTGGAACACTGCGAGATCACGGCCCTCTGCGATCCGGATCCGCTCGTGCTGGACCGCGCGGCTGCCCTGGTGGCGAAGGCCGGTCGCCGTCCGGCGGCGACGTTCGGCGACGGACCCGAGGCGTACCGCAGGGCGCTCGAGCGTTCGGACGTGGACGCCGCGATGATTTGCACGCCGTGGCGTGATCACGTCCCGCAAAGCGTGGCGACGATGAAGGCCGGCAAGCATGCCTTCGTTGAGGTGCCCGCGGCGCTCACGCTCGAAGGTTGCTGGGAGTTGGTCGAAACCTCCGAGGGAACCGGCCGGCATTGCATGATGATGGAAAACTGCTGCTATGGCCGGGAGGAATTGATGATCCTCCGGCTCGCGCGGGAAGGGGTGCTCGGCGAGTTGCTCCACGCCGAGGCGTCGTACATTCACGATCTCCGGTTCCAAATGAAGCAGGTCGAGCGCGGCACCGGTTCGTGGCGCACGCGGGAGCACGAGCTGGAGGATGGAAATCTCTATCCGACGCACGGGTTGGGACCGGTCGCGCAGTATCTCGGGATCAATCGCGGTGATCGCTTCACCCGCCTCGTCTCAATGAGCAGTCCGTCGCTCGGCATGCCGGAGTACGCGGCCGGGCATTTCCCGGAGGGGCATCCGCGCCGGAAGGCTCATTACGTCTGCGGCGACATGAACACCTCGCTGCTCCAGACGGAGCGCGGACGCACCGTCATGCTGCAGCACAACACCATGAGCCCGCGTCCGTATTCGAGGCACAATCTACTACAGGGCACCCACGGTGTGTTTGTCGGCTACCCGGATCGGATTCACGTCGAGGGGCGCAGTCCGGAACACCGCTGGGAGACCGACCTGACGAAATGGTTCGCGGAGTTCGACCACCCGTTGTGGAAAAAAGTCGGGGAAGTCGCCGTGAGCCGCGGCGGCGGAATGGGCCACGGCGGGATGGATTACGTGATGAAGTGGCGGATCATCCAGTGCCTCCGCGAGGGTCTGCCCCTCGATCAGGACGTCTACGACGCGGCCACGTGGAGCGCGCCCGCGCCGTTGAGCTTTGAAAGCGTCCGCCGCCGGGGAGAGCCCGTCGATTTTCCCGACTTCACCCGCGGCCGCTGGCAGCAACGGCCCGCGCTGGGGTGAAGCGGAGGTCGGATTTCAGATTTCCACGGGAAAAGCCGCCGGAAAATCTGAGCTTTATCAAACCGGTTCATCGCGGTGCGCCAGCAAATCTGAGGTCTGAATGCTGAAATTGCGCCCCGTCAGGGTCGCGTGATGCGCACGCGGATGAAGCGCTCCGGTGTCGTGGGGAGATTCAACGGGGTGTTGTCGCGGAAGCTAACTGTTTGTGTAACGCCATTGCCGGCGTCGACCGGGGCTACCTGCGTGACGCCATTTTGAGCCCAAGTCTGGAGGTCGCCAGAGGTTTCGACGATGTAGGAAATTTCTGGCGTAAAGAGCCGACGGGTGAATGTGATCTCATTGGCGAAAACGCCGCCGGTATTCACCACGGCGACGCTCGGGAGGCCGGTCGGCAAGTTCGCGACGCGTGGGTTCAAATTGAAGGCGTATTCGGAGAGGTTGGCGATGCCGTCGCCATCAGCGTCGGCGGTGTCCCCGGAGACGGCCGCGTTCCGCAACTCATTGGCGGTGAAGTTTGCGGCCAGCCAGGTTTCGTACGGCAGTGCGTTGAGCTTGACGATGTTGCCCCGGTTCACCCCGGCCCAAATGTGGAAATTCCCGCCGACATAGACGGAGCCATCGGTCGCGAGCGTCGAGATGGTGCTGACGGACCCGGGGATGGTTGGGCTGGAGACGCCATAAAGATATGTCGACCCGCCCGCGCCGGGGTCGAACGCTTGATCCACCTGTCCAGTGGAAGTCAGGCGCGCGATGAATTTTCGCGGGACACCAGCGACGATTTGGAAGACGCCGCCGATGTAGAGCTTCCCGTTCGCGAGCGAGCGAATGGCGTTGACGCTCCCAGCGATCGAGCCTGGAACGAAAAAGCTCGTGTCGATTCTCCCGGTGGATTCGAGGCGGGCGATTCTTGATCGTGCAAATCCGTTCACGACGGCAAAGGGACCGGCAACGTAGATCTTGTCGTTCGACAGGACGTCCAGCGCGACGCCGTTGCCGCCCAAGCTCGCGGTAAAGGTCGGGTCGAGGCTGCCACTGGGGTTGAGTCGGGCGATCATGGCTTTTGGTGTCCCGTTATAGCTCGTAAAGCTGCCGGTGATCACGATTCGCCCGTCAGATTGCAAGCGCATTGCCCGCACGTTGATCGCGTTAGTATCCGTTGCCTCGATGCCCGTTCCCGGATTGAAGGTCTGATCAACGGTTCCATCCGCATTGAATCTGGCGACGCCACTCCTCGGCAACCCGCCGGCCGTTGCGAACGAACCGGCCACAAGCAGCTTTCCGTCCGTCTGCTCGGCGAGGCAAAACGCCAGCGCGTTCAGCCCGATTCCCGGTTCGAAACTCTCATCGAGTGAGCCATCGGCATTCAAGCGTGCAACGTGGGACCTTGGGACGTTGTTCCAATGGGAGAACGAGCCACAGATCCAGATTCGACCGTCAGACCGAACACTGATCCCGCGGACGCTCGCGTCGGCGCCATGGCCTCCCAGATTAAATGTCGGGTCGAGCGATCCGTCGGGATTTAGCCGAAGCAGAGCCCCTCGCGGCGAAGCATCGGCGAACGAGAAGAAACCGGCGACGAGCGTCTTTCCGTCTGGCAACGGAACGATCGAATCGATTCGCACTGCGCCGCGGGTAACGCCCAAGCTCGGTAGGAACGAGGAGTCGAGTACGCCACTCCCGTCCGTGATGGCGACGCTCGCGCGGACAGATCCCTGAAATTCCCCGAATGAACCAGCGACCACCACCCGCCCGTCCGGAAGTTCCAGCAGGGAACGGATCGAGCCGCTCGCTCCCGATCGGACATCGAAAGTTGGATCGATCCCGCCCGTTGGGGTAAGTCTTGCGACATCCCGGGGCAACTCGCCGGAGATGACCGGGAACGATCCCACTGCGAGGATGCTTCCATCCGAGCGCGGAATGATGGCTCCCACGGTGTCGTTCTCGTGGAGGGCGGCATCAAAGGTCGCGTCGGGTGACCCGTCGGAGTTCAGCCGAATGAGGCCGTTCCGAGCCAGCCCATTAAAGCTGGTGAATCCGCCCGCAATGTAGATTTTTCCCAGCGGGTCTATAGCGGCATAGGCGGCGACCCCGCTTACGTCGGGGCCGGACGAGATCGCGAACGAAGGGTCCACGTTTCCGTCGAGGTCGAGCTTGGCAAAGACCGTTGGCTGGGGGATTCCGTTCAGCGCGTCAAACGGGGAAAAATCGTCGCCCTTGACGTAAATGTTCGAGCCAGCGAGCAAAAGAAAGTTGATTTGGACATTCGCCGCAGAGCCTGCGTAGGTGGCGCCACTCCCCGGGTTGAAGCTAGGGTCGTGTGTTCCATCCTGATTGAAGCGGGCGAGATTCCCCCGCAAGGCGGCAGTCGCGCCGATCGATTGGAACCTACCCCCGACGACGATTTTTCCAGATGCCAGGAGCACAAACGTCTGCGGCATGCCGCCGCCAGTGAAGACGGCGTCCACATTCAACTGTGAACCCACGTCCCACGTCGCATCGAGGGTGCCATCCGGATTCAGCCGGGCGATTCCGTTCCGAGGCGTTCCATTGAACGAAGCGAACATTCCGCAGGCGATGATCTTGCCATCGGACTGAAGAGCCATCTGTGCGACGGGTCGGTCGAAGCCCGGCCCGAAATTAGCCGCGAACGCATCATCCAGACTTCCGTCAGCGTTGAAGCGGGCGAGGCCGCTTTGCGTCGTTGCATTTGCTTTCGTGAAGTCCCCCGCGACGAGAAACTTTCCATCGGGCTGACGAATCACTTGGGAAACGCTTCCCTGATTGATCTCTGGCGGTACAAACCCAGAATCGACGGTGCCGTCCGCCTGCGCCGGGAGATCGCCCGCAACTACGATCGACGCGAAAAGGAAGAGGATGAGTTTAGGGCGCATCGGGAGTACGGCTCAAGTCGAGCTCCGAGGGGACCACAGTTCTTTCGCAAAGTGAAGCGAGTCTTGCTCAATCCTCCGACATGGGGTGCGATTAGAAGTGGGTGCGGTAGAATAGTTGAGAAAGAGCTGTACTTTTGAGACCGTCTCTCATTTAAGGTTGAGATGCGCAAAAACCCCTCGCCTCGATCCAACCCACTCTCCGCCGAAGAAGCCACCCTCATTGCCAGACTGCGAAAGCGTCCGGAGCTCAAGGAACGCTTGGAGGCGGTCTTACGGATTTGCGCTGCCGAGGAAGGCGAACTCAGAAGCGCGGACGAGATCGAGGCC
>JBBQFQ010000046.1:0-44042 GCA_038322235.1 Chthoniobacterales bacterium | reverse complement strand
CAGCTCTTCGGTAGTTTTCTTCATGGTGTCGGCTTCGTTGGGGTGTGATGACCCGCAGATCGTATCGATCCGCATCGAAGCTGGCACCGCTCGCTTTTCAGCCCTTTCAGGCCTTACCGGACACCTGCCCTAATCGTAAATTTCACGTGAGCGAGCTGAGGCGTGAACCACGCCAAGCTTGGGTTCTGGCCGACCCCACTCCGGATCCAACCCAGCTGGCTGAGCTCCGTCACCAGCTCGCTCTGGACAGACCGGAGCTCTCCCACGCCCTGGATGAGCGAGCCGCGCTCCGACCGAGCTCAGCTCACCTCCGGGGGTGAGCTGGCTGAGCGCCGGGGCAGGCCAGCTGCCGCGCAAAATCAGCTCGCTCCGCCCCCACGTCAGCAGGCTCACGACCGACCGGGGTCGTTCATTCCGGGGGACAGAGGCCCGAACGGCATTTCCAAGACCTCGCTCCCGATCCGTGGTCTCGTAGAAGGGCGAGGTCCCGTCACCGGCTTCCCCACCCCATCATGCCGACCATTCTCCGTCACGCCTCGTGCCTCGCCCCTTTCGCGGGCGCGCTCCTTCTCGCGCTCAGTCTCGACGGCTGCGCGACTCCGCGTCAGACGTTAATCGAGCCAGTCTTCGCCAGCGAACGGCCGACCGATTTCTCAGAGCTCATGCGAGCGCACGCCGACCGGCGTACGGTCGAGAAACTCATGCTGGGTGGGCTCGACTCGATCCCACCCGCCGCTCAGGCGCGGGTGTGGCGTGGCCTGGACTCCCCGGATGGCTATCGGCCGACGACCGTCGAAGAGGACCAGGGCGCGAGCTGGGGAAACCGGGCGCGCCGCCTGCGGAGTCGGACCGAGCTAGACGAAGCGTGCGAGGAATTGGGGACAGAGTTTGCCCAGCCCATCCAAATGGTTTGGTCGCGCCATCCTTCCGCGACGATCGCCTTCATGGCCCGGCAGGAAACGCGGATCGCCTTCTTCGATTCCAAGCAGCGCCTCGTGGCCGTGTTCCCCGAGGTTTTCCCCGGAGAACGCGAACAGCCGGCCGGTCGCTGACCGGGCGAACGGTCAGCGGATGCTCACCCGAACCGCCGCCAATCGACGTCCAAGACGCGGGAGGCGGGAGCGTTGGCTCCACGCGAGCAGCGCCAGCGCCAGCGCGGCTGCGACGTAGGTGGCGGGCTCCGGAACGGCCGCAGCGAGTCCGCCATTCCCCAGAATCTCGGCGCCGCCCAACGCGGTGAAGCCGGCATCCGAAAAGAACGTGATACTGGCGAGCTGCGAGCTGGTCAGTCCGGAACTGGAGTTGCCGAAAGACAGTTGCTCGAGCGGATTGCCGCCGAAGACGTCGCCACCGGGGGTGTGACTGATCGTCGTGCCCGACCAGTTGTAGATGCTGAGGGTGCCCGTCCACGCGACCCCGCTGCTGTCAGCAAACGCGAGGACGTTCTGACCCGGCGAAAACATATCGATCACCGAGCCAACGGCCGAAAGCGTGAGGGTGCCGAGCGTCTGGTCGAATCCTCCGGTGTTGAAGGTACCGCCGTTCAAGACCAACGAGGCGGCGCCGTTAATCTGCTGGTTGGCTGCGAGCAGAACCGTTCCGCCCGAATTCAGGATCAATTGCGAGGTCGCACCGAGCGCCGGAGCAGCCGGGGTTCCGGCCGCGCTGAGCGTGCCGCCGCTCACCGTCGTGGTACCCGAAAACGTGTTCTGGGCCGTAAGGCTGAGCGTGCCCGCGCCCGTCTTGACCAGATTGCCGCTCCCGGAAATCACACCCGACCAGGTCGCCCCGAGACCATTGGTGTTGATCGTCGAGGACGTCGCCGGCGTCAGCGTCGCATTCACGGAGGTCGAGAGCGCCGATCCCGTCACCTGAACCGTTCCGCCGCCCAGATTGAAGGCGTAAGTGCCTGAGCCGAGCGCCCCTTGCAGCCCACCGCCCCCGACCTGGAGACTACCGCCATTCAAATTGTAAGTGCTGTTGCCAAATCCGCCGAGGAAGACTTGGGCGCCGGGCGCCACCGCCAGCGTTCCGCCGGTCTGGTTGAGCGTCCCGCTTCCTTGCGGGCCCGTGCCGTCACGGTCGCCGAGGAAGAACTGGCCGCTCACCACGTTGATCGCGCCCGTTCCGGACAGGTTGACGACACCCGTGCTCGCGAGTCCGCCGGGCGAACTCGAAGTGGTCCGACCGAGCGAATACAATCCATCCGCCAGATTCAGCGTCCCGGCACTGACGTTGTAAGTGCCGTTGCCGCCCTGGTTCCCGACGTTTAGGGATCCGCTCACGTTCACGGTGCCACCCGTCTGGTTAAACGTGCCCGTCCCGCCAAAGTCACCCACCCGCAGGCTCGACGCACTTCCACCCACGATCGGCGGCGGGGTGCCCACCGGCAGATTAATCGTGCCACCGCTGAGGTTGTAGCTGGCCGTGTTTCCGGCTCCGGTTCCGACGGCCAGTTCCGAAGTTGTGACCACCCCCGCTCCCTGCGAGACGCTTCCACCGGCCACGAGGAACGTTCCGAAGGCACTGTTCGTGCCGGTTAACGCCAGATCACCCGCGCCGGTCTTCACGAGCCCACCGTTCGCGCCGGTAAAATTCCCCGACCACGTCGCGCCGAGGCCGTTCGTGTTCAGGAACGAGTAGGTGTTTGCCGTCAGGTTCGCGTTCACGGAGGTCGAGAGCGCCGATCCCGTCACCTGAACCGTTCCGCCGCCCAGATTGAAGGCGTAAGTGCCCGAGCCGAGCGCCCCTTGCAGCCCACCGCCCCCGACCTGGAGACTACCGCCATTCAAATTGTAAGTGCTGTTGCCAAATCCACCCAGGAAGACTTGGGCGCCCGGCGCCACCGCCAGCGTTCCGCCGGTCTGGTTGAGCGTCCCGGTTCCCTGCGGACCCGTGCCGTCACGGTCGCCGAGGAAGAACTGACCGCTCACCACGTTGATCGCCCCCGTGCCGGACAGATTGACGATACCGGTGCTCGCCAGTCCGCCCGGCGAACTCGACGTCGTCCGGCCGAGGGAATACAATCCATCTGCGAGATTCAGGGTTCCGGCGCTGATGTTGTAGGTGCCGTTGCCGCCCTGGTTCCCGACGTTTAGGGATCCGCTCACGTTCACGGTGCCACCCGTCTGGTTAAACGTGCCCGTCCCGCCAAAGTCACCCACCCGCAGGCTCGACGCACTTCCACCCACGATCGGCGGCGGCGCGCCCACCGGCAGATTAATCGTGCCACCGCTGAAGTTGTAGCTGGCCGTGTTTCCGGCGCCGGTTCCGACGGCCAGTTCCGAAGTTGTGACCACCCCCGCTCCCTGCGAGACGCTTCCACCGGCCACGAGGAACGTTCCGAAGGCACTGTTCGTGCCGGTTAACGCCAGATCACCCGTGCCGGTCTTCACGAGCCCACCGTTCGCGCCGGTAAAATTCCCCGACCACGTCGCGCCGAGGCCGTTCGTGTTCAGGAACGAGTAGGTGTTTGCCGTCAGGTTCGCATCTACGGAGGTCGAGAGCGCCGATCCCGTCACCTGGATCGTGCCGCCCCCGAGGTTGAACGCATACGTCCCACTGCCCAACGCGCCCTGCAGCCCGCCGCCTCCGACTTGAAGACTGCCGCCATTCAAATTGTAAGTGCTGCTGCCGAAGCCGCCAAGGAAGACTTGGGCGCCAGCCGCCACCGCCAGCGTTCCGCCGGTCTGCATCAGGGTTCCGGTGCCCTGGGCGCCCGTCGCGTCACGATCGCCAAGGAAGAACTGTCCGCTCACCACGTTGATCGCGCCCGTGCCGGACAAGTTGATAACGCCCGTGCTGGCGGCCGCCCCGGTTGCGCGGCCCAGGGAATACAAGCCATTCGCCAGATTCAGCGTACCGGCACTGATATTGTAGGTGCCGTTGCCGCCTTGATTCCCGACGTTCAGGGAGCCGCTCACATTGATCGTGCCGCCCGTCTGATTAAAGACGCCGGTCCCCCCGAAATCTCCGATCCGAAACGACGATGCGCTTCCGCCGACGAACGGAGGCGGAGTTCCGGACAGAAAGTTGATCGTCCCGCCGCTCAGATTGTACGAACCATTGTTTCCGGAGCCAGTTCCGACCGCCAGTTCGTAGGAACTGATCGTCCCGGCCGACTGCGTGATGCTCCCTGCAATCACTCCGAAGGAGTCGATGCTGCTCGTCCCGGTCAGCGCGAGGTCACCCGCGCCGCTCTTCACGAGGCCGTTGCTCGAAGTGAGGCTCGAGGAAATTGCCGCGTTGGCATCGGTCCGAATGAACGAACCGCCCGCGAGCGTGAGCGATCCACCGCTCAAAAAGTAGTTCCCGGTGACGCCGCTGTTGAAGGTCAACCCGCCGGCCAAGATCGTTCCGACCATGACGGTTCCAGCCGTTCCGCCGCCGCCGAAGACCGCGGTCGTTCCCGCGTTGGTCCCGTTGTTCCAGGCAGCGTTCGTGCCGCCGGAGGCGAAATTGGGCGTTGTATTGTCCCAGAGGCCGGAGCCATCCGACCCAGCGTGGTTCATCAACGGATCCCAGACGTACTGGGCATGAGCCATGCTACATCCAATGATTGATGCTGTGGCGAGTAACGTCCGCACGAACGAATATTTCCTGACGAGTGGGAGATGCATGGGAATTCCTGGGTGGCGGGAGGAGCATGAGCCCGAGAGACGGGGTCACAAGCGACCTAGAATGAACGAGCTCCACGGGCAGTCAATGAATGAATATGGATTTTCCACAAGAGTTTGCCAATCGCGTCCGCAGACGCTAGCAATCTGTAATTTGTCCGGCGCATCAAGTTCTCCCCCTGAGGTTTCCGCTGAGACGAATCTCATCGTCTACACTCACGTAGCCAGTTTTTCTGACTCGCGTTTTCGCTTCAATGTAACGTATCGACTTCACTCATCCTGACCCCGGAACTCTTCCTTCTGCATTCTGCCCTCGGAGCGACGTCCGGGGAGGACCCAAGAGTGTCACCGCAACCACACGAAGTTGAAAACTGAAACGATCCATCATCCGCGCTCTCGGTCTCCGCGGGCTGACCTGCGGCTATCCCCTCCGGAGTCGGACCCGGCGGCCTGGTGAGCCTGTGGCCGGATCTCTTCTTCGAGCCAGGCGACCCTCGAATCTTCAAGTGGTGAGCGCCGCGGGCGCCCCGGCCATTCGCAAGATCTGCCTTGCGGATGCGCTTTCCACCGGCCGGTCTGATCGCATATCGTTTCGGAATGAGAACGCCCTTCGTCGCCATCCTGCTCGCCATTTCCGGGGTCTGGGTGAGCGCGAAGGCGAGTCCGATCCCCACTCCCACTCCCGCCCCCGTGGCTGCCCCGACTCCGAATCCCATCCCGCCGGCAGAGGCCGCGCAATTCGACTTCTGGGTGGGTGAGTGGGACCTGACGTATGCGGGCGGTGGAACCGGCACAAATCGAATCACCAAGGACTTCGACGGCTGGGTGGTTCGGGAAGATTTCGATGGCGGCGCCTCCACCCTGCTCAAGGGGATGAGTGTCTCGACGTGGAACATCCGCACGAAGCAGTGGGATCAGACGTGGGTGGATAATACGGGTGGCTACCTCGCGTTCACCGGCGGACTGGAAGGCGAGCGCATGATTCTCGCGCGCTCCGGCGTGAATGCGAAAGGCCAGGCCGTTCGGCAGCGAATGGTGTTCTACAACATTTCAAAGGACCAACTCGATTGGAACTGGGAAGGCTCGACGGACGACGGGAAAACCTGGACGGTAAACTGGCAGATCCATTACGTGCGACGGCAGCCGAAGTGAGGAACCTCCGTTCCGAATTTCCGTGGGTCGCGCGGGCCTGCCCAGCCGTCTCCGACATTCCCAAAAAAATTCGCGGCGGACCCGGCTGCCCGGACCCGCCGCGATGCAATCAGCTCCAGAAAATCAGGATGCCGAGGCGGAGAGTAAGCCTACGCCATCGCTTTGTCGAATCGCGAGCCGACATCCGCCCAGTTAACTACTTTCCACCAAGCTTTTAGATAATCGCCGCGGCGGTTTTGATAGGTCAGGTAGTAGGCGTGCTCCCAGACATCACAACCGAGCACGGGCGTGCCCTCCGCATTGGCCGCTGCCTTCCCCATCAAAGGGTTGTCCTGATTCGCGGTTGAGACGATCTCAAGGCCCTTGTTGTGCACGACGAGCCAGACCCAGCCGCTGCCGAAACGCTTTAGCCCAGCGTCGTTGAAGGCTTCGTGGAACTTGGCGACATCGGTCCACTTTGCCTTGATGGCATCCGCGAGCTTGCCGGTGGGCTCTGAGCCGCCACCCGGTTTCATCCAACCCCAAAAGGCCGTATGGTTCACCGTGCCGCCCGCATTGTTCTGGACGGCGGTGCGGATCTTTGGGTCCAGCGCGGCCAGATTCTTGATCAACTCCTCCGGGGATTTCTTCCCGATGTCGGGGTGGTCCTTGACGAGGTTGTTGAGGTTGGTGACGTAAGCCTGCTGATGCTTCGTGCGATGGATCTCCATCGTTTTCGCGTCAATATGGGGTTCGAGGGCATTATCCGCGTAGCCGAGCGCGGGAAGAGTAAAAGGGCCGGCCGGCGGGGCGGCGGCGGCGGCGGGCGCTTGGGCCCGGGCGATCGCCGGACCAAGGAAGAGGGCGGCGGCACTCAGGCCGAGCGATTTGAGGGCATCACGCCGAGCGATGGGGTCGTTCATGGAACACGAATGGGTTGCTTTAAGAGTTGCTATTCCGGGTTAATGACTGCACTGTGTGGGCTCGGTTTTACCAATCACCATGAGTGCTAGGCCAGAAAAATCGGCGTCCCGTCTCACCCTCCGCGGGACGCCCGATAAGGTCGAAGCCTCTTCCTCCCATTCGGTTTCTCAGGCGGGTCTTTATCCATGATCGAGCGCGATTACTTGATCGTCGGGGCCGGCGTCGCCGGTCTCAGCGCCTGCGAGGGCATCCGTCAACACGACAAAAAGGGCACTATCTCCATGGTGGGGAATGAATTGCACCCGCCCTACGAACGCCCTGCGCTCTCGAAGCTCTTCCTCCAGAAGTCGCACCCGAAACCCGAGGAGCTCTACCGCGTCTCGCCAGAGTGGTTCGTCAAACACAAGATCGATCTCCGTCTTGGAACGATCATCACGCAGTTTAACATCGAGCGTCATATCGCCGTGCTGGCGAATGGTCAGTCGATCCATTTTGAGAAGGCGGTCCTCGCCACCGGCAGCCGGGCTCTGCGTCCGCTCGTCGCCGGCTATGATGTCGGGAACATCATTTACCTCCGCTCGATGGCCGATGCGCTCGCGCTGCGGGAGATGACCCCCCTGGAGGACGGCGTCACCGTCATCGGCGGTGGCCTCCTGGCCGCAGAAGTCGCTGCGTCTCTCTGCATGACCAAGAAGAAGGTCAGCATCCTGAGTCGCGACGCAAATCTCTGGCATGGCTTTGTCGACCCCGAGACGGCGGCGTGGATCACGAACTACTACCGCGCCAAGGGTGTCACCATGCACATGCGCGATGACGCAAGCGGCTTCGAAGGGAAGACGGTCGTAAAGAATATCCAGACGAAGAACGGCGGCCGGCACACCGCGTCCCTCGTTGTCGTGGCGATCGGATCCGAGATGAATCTGAGCCTCGTGCGGAACACGCCGCTCGCCACCCCGAAGGGTTCGCCGGTCAACGAATTCCTCGAGACGGAGGAAAAGGGGATCTACTCGGTCGGCGACATCGCCCTCTTTCCAGACAAGATCTTTGGTGGCGTCCGGCGCGAAACGCACTGGGAGCACGCCAAGATGTCCGGCCTCGTCGCCGGCGGCAACATCACGGGCAAGAAGCGGACGAAATACGAATATCTCCCGCACTATCAAACGCGCGTGTTCGATCTCGAATTCGACTTCGTGGGCGACTTCAATCTGCCGCCCGTTCGCGTCGTCGTGGACGGCTCGCGGGAGAAGAAGAGTTTCATCCTCAAGTACATGAGCGGCGAACGCCTCCGGGCTGCCGTGCTTTGCAATCGCAAGCCCGCCGAAGCGGAAGCGATGAAGAAGCAGATCCGCTCCGATTACTCGTCGGGCCGCTAGAGCCGACGGAGTTTCCGAGTTCGGGACGCGAGTAGCCGCTCGCGCCCGCGCACCTACGCCACTTCAGCGGGCTCGGGCTCTGCTTCGCAAGGTTCCGAAACGACCGGAGTCGCGGACGGAATTTCGAAGCTGGCCACTTGGGTGCGCAGCCGGGGAGGCACCACGGCGACCACCCGGATTCCCTCTTCAAGCGCTTCGGTCTCATTCACCCGGCCGGCACGGTGGAGCAGCGAGAGGATATCTCCCCGGTCGTGAGGCACGAGGAGGGTCAGCACGCTCGGCCGATCGGCGAGAAGCTGCCCGCAACGGTGGAGCAACTCGTCGAGTCCCGCCCCGGTCTTCGTCGAGATGAAGATGGCATCAGGAAAATGCCGCGCCAGCGGCGCCTGCGCCTCCGGGCCGGCGAGCAGGTCGACCTTGTTCAGGACGGTGAGGATCGGCTTTTCGCTCGCGCCCAGCTCCTCCAGTACTCGCATCGTCGTCCGATGAAATTCGAAGATTTCGGGATCGTTCGCATCGAGCACGTGCACGAGGAACTCGGCGAGCAGCGCCTCTTCCAGCGTCGCCTTGAAGGCCTCGACCAAGCGGGTCGGGAGCTTGCGGACGAACCCAACCGTATCCGTCAGAAGAAGGGTTTGACCGCTCGGCACCTCGACCCGGCGGGTGGTCGGATCGAGCGTCGCAAAGAGTTTGTCCTCCACAAAGATGTCCGCCCCGGTGAGCTTCTTGAGCAGCGAGGATTTTCCCGCGTTGGTGTAACCGACAATCGAAGCGCGGGGAAGCGGGATGCGCTGGCGGCGTTTGCGCTGAGTCGCGCGCTGGGAACGGACTTCGACGAGTTCCTCGCGCAGCTTCTCGATGCGCTTGCGCGTCAGACGCCGATCAATTTCGAGCTGGGATTCGCCCTCACCCTTGCCGCCCAGGCCGCCACCCTGCTGGCGGTTCAGATGGCTCCAGGCCCGGGCCAGCCGGGGCAGGGAATACTGGGCCTGTGCGAGCGCGATCTGCAGCCGCGCCTCCCGCGTTTGGGCGCGCCGGGCAAAGATGTCGAGAATGACCTCTTCCCGGTCGATGACCGCGAGGCCGGAAAGCTTCTCCCAGTTTCGCTGCTGGCCAGGCGAAAGCTCGTTGTCGAAAACGATCACACCCGCACCAGCTTCCTTCGCCAGTTCGACGATCTCGGCTGCCTTGCCGGTGCCAATCCAGTAGGCCGCCTGGGGTTTCGCGACCTTGACGAGGAGCGTTCCGACGATGGGCAAGCCCAGCGTCCAGACGAGTTCTCCCAGCTCCTCGAGCAGGCTGCGCCCTTCGGGCGCCGTCTCCACCCCGATGTGCGCGCCGACGAGAAACGCCTTCGCGCCAGCTGACGTGGGTCTTTCCGCGATCTCTGCCATGCCTAACCGGTGCCGCAGAATAGCGGCTGCCGCAATCCGGCTCGGCGATTACTTCGCGTCGGCGGGCTGTTCGCCCTGCGGCGGCGCACCGGCCTTCGTCGTGATCACGAGTGTATCCGCCACTACTCGGATCGACTTCACGCGAGACATGAACTCACGCGCATCCTTGTTCTTAAAGATTTCACGATTCAGTTCCACTTCGTCGATCCGATCGAGCAAACTCTGAGGAACGGTTTCGCCATTCGCTTCCATGAGCTTCGGCTTAAGCGTTAAGTGCCCATTCATCCACTCGCAAAATGCCACGACGCGCCCATTAAAATAACGGCTCTTGTACCGATCCAGCAGAGTTCCGTCGAGGCCATCGAGTGGAATGGTCGCGTCCGCCGCAACGTCGCCCCCCGAGATGGTAAAGAAGATCTTCCCCTTCAATTTTGCGAAATTGGGGTGCCGCGCGACGAGCGCGTTCAGATCGTTCCCGGTCATTTCGATCGTCGTCTCATACGGCCGCTGGAACGCGTTGATCAACTTGTTCAGTCGCGCCGACGCTGTCTGGTACTGAGTTTCGGTGACGTCGTCCACCCGGACCGCCGCAGGTTTGTCCCCGGTCAGCTTGTCCGCCCACTTCACGACGAAGTAATAAGCCCCCCCTCCCACAAGGGCCACGAGGGCGATGACCGATACCACGACTGTCAGGCAGCCTTTTGCGAAGCAGCCCATCCCGGATTTTTCGTCATCGCTCATGGCCCGGAGTGCTATCGGGCATTGCGACGTTTGGGAAGCGGGATTTCGCGCCTCACCCAAAAAACTCGCCGATTGATCTGACGACGAAAGCCAGTTGGGCGTCCGTCAGCTCCGGATAAATCGGGAGCGCCAGCACCTCGCGCGTGACCTGCTCGGTCACCGGCAGGTCGCCGGCCTGGTAGCCAAGCGACGCGAAACATTCCTGCTGATGGAGCGGGAGCGGATAGTAAATGGCGCAACCCACTTCACGCGCCTTCAGATGCGCCATCAGTTCGTCGCGCCGAGGCGTGCGGATCACGTATTGATGATAGATGTGGTGGTGCCGCACCCCGGCCCCCGCAAACGGCTCCGAAGGGAGCGTGATCCGATCGAGCAGGCCGGCGGACGCGAACAGTTCCCGGTAGCGCGTCGCATTCACCCGACGGGCGTCCGACCACGCGTCCAAATACGGCAGTTTCTCCGAGAGCACCGCGGCCTGGAGCGCGTCGATCCGGAAGTTACCGCCGACATGGCGGTGATAGTACTGCTGCTCCATGCCGTGCATGCGCATCGACCGGATGAGCGCCAGGTCGCCCACGTCGGTCCCGGCAGCGAGCCCGGCATCACCGAAGGCGCCAAGATTCTTGGAGGGAAAAAAGGAATACCAACCGTAGCGACCCATCGTGCCCGCCGATCCCACTCTCCCATCGGAAAACCGATACTGGGCCCCGATGGCCTGGGAGGCGTCCTCGATCACCGGCAGACCGTACCTTGCCCCGAGGGCGAGGAAGGCTTCCATCTCGGCGCAAAGACCGAAGAGGTGCACCGGCGCGAGCGCGCGAAGCCGTTCCCCGGATTTCGCGCGCAGGATGCCGGCCGAATCGCGCTCAGCGTTTTCCTCCAGCCACGCTGCGACCGCCCGAGGCGAGAGATTGAAGCTCTCCGGCTCGATATCACAAAAAATCGGGCGCGCGCCGACTCGGGCGAGACAGCCAGCCGTGGCGAAGAAAGTGAAGGAACTCGTGATGACAGCGTCACCCGGCCCGATCCCCATCGCCATGAGGATGGCGAGCTGGGCATCCGTCCCGCTCGACATTCCCACGGCCCACGCGCCATGGCAGTACGCTTTGATCTCGTCCTCGAAGCCGGTGACCTCGGGGCCGAGGATGAAATGCTGGGACTCACAGACCGTCCGAAGGCGGCGTTCGATCGACTCGCGCAGCGGCGCGTATTGGACCTTCAGGTCGAGGAGGGGGACTTGCATGCCGGACGCGCTCGATCAGTCGATCACCGCGGGGTTGATGTTCGGCAGGGGCGTGACGACGGCGGGCGCATTTGGTTCCGAACGGACGATCGGTCGGGGGCGGGGAAAGCCGTTATTCGCGGCACCGGGAGCACCGGGAAGCGGTTGCAACGGAGCGCCGGACTGGGGGAGCGGCGGCGGCGGCGTCGGCAGGCCGGGTCGGCCCGGGACAGGCCGCGACCCGGGAGGAATGAAAGTGCCCGGGGGCGGCGGCGTGGGTGCCGGCGGAATCCGCAGCGGCGCCGAGGGGGCCGCTTTCGTCGCCGCCTGATCAAAGACCAGCGTGCCGAACTCCGTTCCTTTCTTCACCGTCACCCGCGTCTGACCCGGGCTGTCGCTCCATTGCACCGAGACGAGCTCAATCCCCTGGGGACTCGGCACCCCGGTTTCGAGCGTGAAGCGGGAGTTGTCGCTTTTCCGACTCACAGTCGCGACGTACTTCGACCCCATCGCCATCGACATCACTCCGGTCACGGCGAAATCCTCCGACCACGGCGGAGCGGGCGGGCCCGTCGGGACGGTCGTGGGCGCGGTGGAGGTTCCGAAGGGAGAATTCTCCAACATCTTCTGATAGCGGGTGATCGGCTGGGCCTCCGGCAGCCCGTCCGCCATCGCGGCAAGGACAATCGGGGTCGACGCCGCCAGGACCGGAACCAGGGAGGCGAGAAGACCCAGTCGCCTCCAGGCAGGGCGCCGCGCACCGGCCGAGGGAGACCCGTCAGCACGGTCATTGGAAGAGGCGGGCGTCATCGGACGGCAGATCATTCGCGCGGGCGCGGGGCAATCACTGGGGCGGCGCGTACCATTTCGCGACGCGGAGCTTGGATCGCAACAAGCTTTTATCCGTGGTGTCAGACTGCACCGTCGCGGTCTCGAAAACGATAAATCGATCCGGTTGTTGGATCTTGTGGAGGAAACGGACGAGGGCGGCCCACGTGCCCTTGATCTCCACGCTGACCGAGACGGATTGATACGGAGCCCCGGCCGGAATGTTTTCGGGCGGACTGATGACCGGTGGCGTCTCGCTGAGGAGGCCATGGGCGCGGATCTCGGAGTCGAGATCGTTCAGCAAGTCCACGCTGGCGAGATCCCGACTCTTCGTGAGCGTGGGCTGTTTCTCCTTCATCCAGTTCTCCCGCGCCGACCAGAGATCCGATTGCGCCAGAATGTTGTTCTGCGTCGTCAGCATCGTCGTCTTCGCCTGCACCTGCAGCCGCTGCGAGGAGAGAGTCACGAGCAGACCGCGCACCAGGACGATGTTGATGACGACGAAGAGAAATCCCCCGACGAGGAAGAGCAGCGTGCGTTCGCGCGGTGTCAGTTTCGCCAGCGCCGCGGGCACCCGGAAGTTCGCCGGGTCGGGAATGAGAGCCGCGAGATTCATCGTCAGGAAGAGAACGAAATGCTGATGCGGAAGCGGGCCCGTCCATTGGCCAGGATCTGCGGCGGCTCCGCGGTGAACTTCAAATCCTTCATCTCCGGCCGCGACTTGAGCCGCTCATTGAGATCATACGCCATCGCGGCAGACGGCGCCTCACCCTGCATGAGGATCTGGAGCGGTGACTGCTCGTAGCTCGTGACGCGCAGGTCGGTCGCCGGGATGCTCTCGCAGACGTTGTAGAGCACCTCGAGGAGATAAAGGCGCCGGTCGATCGCCGGGGCGAGCGCATTCCATTTGCGGATGGTTGAAGACACGTCGAGCACGCGCGGAGCGCGCTTGGCCGTCTTGCCGTCGAGAACGGCGAGCTGGTAGCGGAGAAATCCGGCGTAGACCCAGCCGAGCGCGATCAGCGCCACATAGCAGGCGGCCGCGAGCATGATGAGCTGGGCGAGCTGGCGCCGCCGCGCGACGGTCTCCTTCTGCGCCCGCCACTGGGCTGGCTGGAGATCCGCCCCCGCCGCGCCGCAGGGAACCCGCTCAAAATCGACAATTTCCACGACGCACCCGGCGGCCTCTGCCAACGCCGGGCCAAGGAGCTTCCAGCGCTCTTCCAGCAGGGCGTGCCCAAACGGCTGCTTCACCCCGGCAAGCTCGGCGCCCAGCAGCAGCGAGGGGAGTTCCGCCGTCAGGTCCTCCACGCTGCGGCCCGTCAGCGGCTGCACGAACGTCGCGAGACCATTCTCGCTCGCCACGGCGACAGGCTGCCCGTTCTCTTCGAAAATGGCCAGCGCACTCCCGTTCGTCCCCGCCCGGGACGCGGCTCGCTGGGCATTGGTGGCGACCCGGGCCGGCCACCGCGCCCGCGCTTCGAGCGGACGCGCGATCTGCAGCAGGTGCTCGAGCGGTGCCACGGAGGAAACCACGTCGGCGCTTTCCGCCCGCATCTCGACGACGTCGAGACTCGACTCCGCGGCGTCGAGCGCGTACGGCAGCACGCGTTCCAGCTGGAGATTCGACATTTCCTTTAACTCCGAGGGGTCAACCGCCGGAAGGGTCGCCCGATGCAGGATGAAGGCATCGCACGGAAGGCAGAGCGTACACGAGCCCCGGCCCACGATCGCCTGGGCTGCCTCAGCCAGGCTCGGATAGCGCTCCGGCTCGATCCCAGGTTCATCCGGGATGACGACCCACGAACCCGCGTCGGTGCCGGGCGCGAGCGTGATCGCAGCGGCTGGTGGCTGATTTTTCAATTCTCTCTCCACTGTAAAATTTGGGGCTGCGCGCCCTGTTTGACGACCACCGCTTCGATCCGGCGGATCACCGTAGCGGATCGCCCTTCGCTGATAATGTGAATCGTCGGATCATTCAACGAGAGAAGACCGCCCAGCGCCTCGAACTCTTTTTGCCCCAGTCCGAGCAGGCTGCGGGCTTCGGTGAGATCCTTGATCTTCCGATCATCCGGCGTGCCATCCTCGCCGTCCGGACCGCGCCGGAACTGAACGAGCGCCCGCGCCCGCGCCTCCCCTACCCCGGGGATCGACGACAGAATCTGCTCAGAGGCCCACTGCACGTCGATGGGCCCGCGACTCAAGAGCGTGAAATCCCGCTCCCAATCGGGCTGGGACGTGATTGGGTCGCACGCGGGGATTTGCTTCAGCTCGCTCAGATCCTGGAGCGGTTGGTTCGCGATCGGACCACGAACCGGCGTCTCGTTCCCGTTCAGTCGACGCTCGCTGTCGGGATCGACCCAGTCGAGCAGCGAATCCACGAATGCTTCGCGCTGCGAAAAATTGAGGCCCTTGTAAGTCAGGTAGCTTTTCAGGACCTCGAGCTTCTTCTGGTCCTCGCCGGCCATCAGCCAGTTGAGGTTCAATCGGCCGCCTTCACCCTCGATCTTCGCCCGATAGGCCCGGTCGCCCTCAAAGTCCTGGGAAAGCGCCGGCGTGAGCGGGCTGGTCGCCGGATGCATCGCGACCTGCGCCCCGGAATAGGCGAGGGCGCGGGCGTCGAGTCCGCTGTTCTCCTCCGCCTGGCCGCCGAGATCACGCTGGATCTGCGAGGCGAGCGAAACGATCACCAGCGTCAGCACCATCAGCGCCCAAAGCACGATCAGGAGGGCCGCCGCCCGCTCGCGCGCCCGGCCGGATTTCCACGTCAAACGCCCGGATCTCATCTTCACGTTCGCCCGCTCTTCGGCGGGAGTTTCACCACGACTTCGTGCTCACTGCCCCCGCTGGTAAAGAAGAGGCGGAAGCGGATCAAGTCCGGCAGCGTCGCCGCGTCCTGCCACTCGTCGACCCAGTTATTGATCCGCGCGTCATAGTAGGTGATCTCGACCGACGAAACGCCCGGCAGCAGCCGGATCGAGGACGAGACTGGCGCTGCGGCGGGGTTGTCGGGATCAAATTTCGCGCGCGACAATCCCAGCGCTGGTGGCTGCCCGCCCTTCGTGCCCGGAAGAAGTTCGAGCGTGGCGATGTACAAGCCTTCGGCCCGCCGCGCGAGGATCGATGCCCCTGGCAGCACCACCCACGAAAGCGCGTCGGCCCTTCCTCCCGCTCCTCGAGCGGTCTTGCCCGCGAGGGTCTGGGCGGCCCCGGGTACCTTGAGCGGAAGGTTCAGGAATTGGTCCTGCAAGAACCGGTTCAAACCACCGGTGTCGGCACTATCGCCCGCCACCTCCTGCGCGTAGCGCGCGGAACTCAGCACGACGCTCACGAATTGGTAAATCGCCACCGTAATGAGCGCGAGGATGGCAACCGCGACCATCACCTCGAGAATGGTGAAGCCCCGACGAGCCCGCGTTGATCGCACGCTTCGCATGACGTCAGGATCCCCGCGCGAGATAAAAACTCAGCGTCCGGTTTTGCGTGCTGCCGCCGTCGGCCGGCCACTCGATGGTGAGTTGAACCTCATTCAGACCGCCGAGGACGGCGCCTTCTTCGTTCCGGAGCTGAAGGGGCACCCGTTTTTCGATCAGCGTCAGCCCTTTGAATGCCCCCTTCAGCTCCGTCTTCCGGAAATCGTCGGGCATCGCAGGGTTCGCCTGGATCTCCAGCATGCGATTTCCGAGCACGAGCCGGACCCGCTCCAGATCCATCCGGAGCCGCTGGGCGTTGAGGCAATCGGTCATCGCCCGACCAAGCGCCGCCACCCCGAAGGCGAAAATGACCACGGCGAGCATGATCTCGAGGAGGACGAAGCCGGCTTCCGTCCGGCGGGTGGTGGCACGGGCAAAGGAACTCATTTCGCGATGAACGATTTGACGCGGGGCCGCGCGCAGAGCGGGGAGTACTCGATTTCCCAGGTTCCGGCCGGGCCGGCGAAAGTCAGTGTCGCAGGTTCGCACGTTCCGTTCGGCCAGAAGGTCCACTCGGGGGGCGGCTTCTTCTCGAGAGACGACGGAAGATAGAGGGTGATCACTTCGCCTTCGCCCGCGGTATAGCCCGCCAGAGGTTCCGCGTCCTTTTCCGCGGTGAATCCATCACCGATCACGCGGACGCCCGCCTTTTCCCAGACCATGACGACGGTGCGGTTCTGCGACATGGCGAGTTCGCGGGCCCCCGCCACGAAGTCGTTCATCGCATCGGCCCGCTTTTGTAACCGGGTGGCGGCGAACGCGCCGTCGAGCGCCGGAATCGCAAGCATCAGGAGAAGCATCGCGAGGAAAATCGCGGCTGCGATCTCGATGAGCGTGAAGCCGCGGCGCGCCTGGAAGCGCGAAGGGGATGGGCGAAAAGGGCTCACAAAGGGAATCGTTACCGCAACATCAGCGATGAGGAAAGCCCATGCATTGACCATGCCGCGAAAAGCGCGTTCAGTCACGGCGTGCTCTCCCTGTTGTCGAATGCTCCGTGCGCCCGGGCGCTCATTACCGCGATCGCGATCGAGGCGCTGTTCGTCTCCACCGTCGTGGCGCAGAGCCCGACGTTTCAGCCGCCGCCGGCGCCCGTGAGCGCGGTGGGAGCACCAGTCCCCGCCTCGGGAGCACCGGGCGTCTTCCCGCCCCCCGGAGGCGGAACCAACCCGGCCCCGATTTCCGCCGCGGACGGCGACGAACTCGTGAAGCTGCAGTTGCCGAATTTCGATGTGCGCGACGTGCTCTCCTATTACGAGCGCCTCACCGGGAAACGCCTCGTGATCGACAACACGATTCAAGGGCAGGTGAACATCGTCGTGAATACCGACATTCGGAAGTCGGAGGCGATCAAGATCATCGAGACCGCCCTGCTCCTGAACGGCTTTTCGATCGTCCCAGGCGACGGCATCACGAAGGTGCTCGGACTTTCGAAGAATGCCCGGGGCGCGGGTGTCTCGATCTACTCTGACTTCTCTTCGCTCCCGGAGGGCGAACTGGTCGTTTCTTACCTCTTCCGCCTGCGCTATCTCGACCCGACGGAGCTTCAGCAGATCCTCCAGCAGTACGTCACCGCCAATCTGTACACTTCATTTGTTGCCCTGCCCAAATCCGGGGCGCTGCTCGTCACCGAGAGCACCAGCGTCCTGCGCAAGCTCGTCCAGCTCGTGCGCGAAGTGGATCTCCCGCCGGCCGACGTCGTGCAGGAGTTTATCGCGCTCCAGCGCGCGGAAGCGACGAAGGCGGTCGAGTTCCTGAATTCGGTCTTCGAAAAGAAAGAGTCGACCACCGGTGGCGCCGGGCGACCCGGGGGCGTGCGGCCCCGCCTGGCCCCGGGCGTACCGCCTCCTCCAGGCGTGCCGAACGTGGCCGTCCCGGCCGTCCTCGACACCTCCGGGGCTTTCTCGGCCGCCACGAGTCTGACGGAGGATGCGATCATCGTCGGCAAGATTTCCCTCACCGCTGATGTCCGGACGAATCGCATCCATGTGGTCACGCGGCCCGTGAACATGCCCTTCGTCCGGCGGCTGCTCGCCGAGTACGATGCGAACACGCCCTTCGCCGATCCGGTCAAACGCCGGCTGAATAACGTCAGTGCGCGGGACGTCCTGCCGATTTTGGTCGCATCGCTGACCGAACCCGGCGGCGATGGATCCGGCGCTGGCGCGGCCGCCGCGGGCGGAGCCCGTCCGGCCGGAGCGACCGGGACGCCGGCAAACTCGCTGTTTCCCAACCGCTCGACGTCCCCCAATTCCAGCGGCTCAGGGTCGGGAACGGGAAGTGGCGGGCTGAATCTGACGCAGGGACTCGAAACTCAGCCGGTCGATACCACGCCGACGATCGCGACCGTCGGAAACACCAAGATCATCGCGGACTCCCGCGACAATGCGATCATTATCCAGGGCAGCGACGAAGCCCGCGACCGTGTCTTCAAGATTCTGGATCAGCTCGACGTCGAGGCCCCGCAGGTCGCGATCTATGCGATCATCGGCGAGCTCTCACTGGGCGACGGGATTCAGAGCGGCATCGATTACATTTTGAATCGGGCGAATGGCGTAACGGCGGGGTCGAATTTCACGGGACTGGTATCAGGGACCGCCTTTGACCGGGGCAACCCTCCCGTCGGAACGCCGGTCTCGAGCGTCGCCAATCTGGCCGGCACGCTCCTTTCCGGTTTTAACGGCGCCGGCGCGATCATCCGCGCGACCGATCGCTTCGATGTCATCATTCGCGCGCTCGAAAGCTCGAACCGCTTCAAGACGATCTCGCGGCCGATGATCTTCACGAGCAACAACAAGAAGGCCGTGATCGCCAGCGGTCAGGAAATTGCCGTTCCGACGAATACGTTGTCCAATTCAACGATCGGCTCGACGGGAGCCACCAATAACACGGCGGCCGTCCAATCCTCGATCCAGTTCAAGAGCGTGACGCTCCAGCTCGAAGTCGTGCCCCTGATCAACAGCAAGAACAAGGTCACGCTCGACATCCTGCAGAAGATCGACTCCGTCGTCTCGGGCGGTGGAACGGTGATCGCAGGTACGACCGTTCCGACCATCGCCACGCGCTACGTCAAGTCGAGCGTCTCCGTCCCGAATCAAGGGACCGTGGTGCTCGGCGGCTTGATCCAGCAGGACGAGAGCAAGACGAAGACGGGCCTGCCTTTCCTCAGCAACATCCCAATCCTCGGGAAGCTTTTCAGCAGCCGCCAAAATACCAACAGTCGCCGGGAACTCATCATCCTGATCCGTCCGGTTGTGACCAGCACCATCCCGCAACTGGCGAAGAATCGCGCGGACAACGAGCGGAAATATTACCTCAAGGGTGATCTCGAGGCGCAGCTCGACCCTTACTACGAGAGTCCGGAGTCCACCGTGCAGCCCGTCCGCCGCGCCCAGGCCCTGCCGCCTCCGCGGAACAGAGTGCTGCTGACCCCCGTCGAGAAAAAGAAGCCAACGCCGCCCGTGAAGCGGAAGCCGGATGGCAAGAAGCTCCAAGACGAGACTTGACGATCCCGCCTGCTCCAGATCGATCGCCACCTCAGCCGTTTCTGCCTTGTCCGCTCATCGCCGCCAGCTCGTTGAGGCGCTCGTCCACGCCGGACTCCCCTCGGAGACCGAGGCCACGGCGCTGATCGAGCAGCGGGAGCCCGGGATCACTTGGACGAATACGGCCCTCAATTCGCAAAAGCTCGACGAACAGAAGTTCCTCACCCGGCTAGCTGAGATCTTCCGCGTGCCGTTCATGGCGCGGCTCGATCCGGAGACCGTGGACCGCGACGCGGTCAAGGCGCTCCCCAGCCGCTTCGTGTTCCAGCATCAGATCCTGCCGCTGGAAAAGACCGATACCGCGCTCACGCTCGCGACTTTCGACCTGTTCAACCCGGTCGCCCGTCAGCTCGCGCAGCAGCTCGCCCCTGGCAAGACGCTCCGCTGGGTGCTCGTCCCACGCGGCCCCCTCATCCGCGCGATCAAGACGCTCTACGGCGTAGGAGCTGAAACGTTTGACCAGATTCTCCAGAACCAGGGTCCGATCGATCTCCCCGAAGACCGGGAATCCATCGCCGCGGATCTGAATTCCGACGACCCCGAAGCCAGCGTCGTGAAGTTCGTGAATCTGATTATTCGCGAAGCCATCGCGGAGCGCGCGACGGACATCCACGTGGAGCCGCTCGAGAACGATCTCCGCATCCGCAACCGGATCGACGGCATCCTCCACGAGACCGCCGTCCCTCCGCAGCTCCGACTCCTGCAAAGCGCGATTATCAGCCGCTTGAAGGTAATGGCCCACATGGACATCGCCGAGCGCCGCCTCCCGCAGGACGGGCGCATCAACTTGAAGGACGGCTCGCACGATATCGATGTGCGCGTCTCCACCATCCCCACTGTGCACGGCGAGAGCATCTCGTTGCGGCTCCTCGCCCGCGATGAACAGCAGCGCTTCGGCCTGAATCGGCTCGACATGAGCGATGCGCACATCGCCATGATCAAGACGCTGCTCGCCCAGCCGAATGGCATCATTCTCATCACGGGCCCGACGGGATCGGGCAAGTCCACTTCGCTGTACTGCTTCCTGAGCAGCATCAACTCGGTGCAACGCCGGATCATCACGATCGAGGATCCGGTGGAATACCGGCTGCCGGGCGTGAGCCAGATCGAGGTGCGCGCGGAGATCAACCTGACCTTTGCGAACGGGCTTCGTTCGATTCTCCGGCAGGATCCGAACGTCGTCATGGTCGGGGAAATGCGCGACTTCGAGACGGCTGAAATCGGCATCCGCGCCGCCATGACGGGCCACTTGGTCTTTTCGACCCTGCACACGAATGACGCCGTCGGCGCCATCACGCGATTGCTCGACATGGGCGTCGAGCCATTCCTCGTGGCGAGCGTCGTCCGGGCCTTCCTCGCCCAGCGTCTCGTCCGCACGGTCTGCCGCCATTGCACCGAGGATCATGCCTATGATCCGGCGTACCTCGATTCCATCGGAATGCCGAAGGAATTCGGGAACATCTTCAAACGCGGACCGGGTTGCGAGCAGTGCCGCCACACCGGTTACCTGGGCCGGGCCGCGATCTACGAGATCTGTCCCATCACCGAGCGCCTCCGCGAGGAGATCGTGCACAAGGCGAACGGCAGCGTCCTGAAAGCCGTCGCGATGAGCGAGGGCATGACCACGCTCCGGCGGGACGGCTGGCGCCGCGTGCGCAGTGGCATGACGACCGTGGAGGAAGTCATCCGCGTGACGCAGGAGGACGAGGCCCTCGCGCAAACCGATTAGCGGCAGGTTTGAAGTCCGAACTTTCGGACTTCAAGTTTCCTCGCGCGGCGGGGCCGTTATTTGAATCCGATGTGCTCCACGAAGAGCTTCACGCTTGCCTGCCAGGTCTTGAAGAATTCCGCCACCGCGCCGTAGGAGACGCCGCCTTCGAGATCGAGGTCCGCCTCGAGGCAGGGATCACCGTCCTTGTCGAGATACGCCCGGGTGTAACGCTTGCCGAGATTCCATTCGTTGATCCGCCCGAGCGTCGTCTTGCGCTTGAAGGACGCGTAGAACTGCAGGTTCTTGCCCTTGTTGAACAGCAGCACCTTGTACCCGGCGAACTTGAAGCGGTACGTGCCCTGCGCGATTTCATCGTATTCAAGCTTCAAGGCCTCGAGGATTTTCTCCGTGTTCGTGACGGAGAGTTCCTTGATGATCTCCCCATCCTCGGCGCGCGCCGGCATCGAAAAGCCGAGCAGGGCGGTGACGGTGAGAAGCGGGAGGAGAAAAGCGGAGCGGGAACGACGCAGCATGATGTAAGGATGGGATACCCGATCGTTCACGCGTCCGCTTTTCTTGCAAGAACGTTTCGCGCGCTTGTGCGTCCAAATCCGGGTCGTAGCCTGTCGCCCGTGCCCACCGATCCCTTCGACGACGAGCTCAGCAACCTCCGCACGCAGTCTCTCCACCGCCGCCTCCGCGAAATGGTGGTCGGTCCGGATGGCTCGGTCGCCCCGGCGGGCGGACCGATGATCAACTTCGCCTCCAACGACTACCTCGGCCTCGCGGCGCACCCTGCCCTGCGCGAGGCCGCGAAGCGGGCGATCGATGAGTTCGGCGTCGGCGCGGGCGCCTCCCGCCTCGTCTGCGGAACGCTCAGCCCCCATCTGCAGCTCGAGCAGCGCCTCGCCCGCTTCAAAAACGTCGAGGCCGCCCTCACGTTCTCCAGCGGGTACGCCGCGGCCCACGGGGCGATCAGCGCCCTCGCCCGCGAAGGCGATGTCCTCATTCTGGACAAGCTCGCCCACGCCTGCCTCATCGATGCCGCGCGCGGGAGCAAGGCCGTGATCCGGGTCTTCCCCCACAACCACCTCGGGAAACTTGAATCGCTGCTCCAATGGGCGCAGGCCGAGCATCCCGAAGGACGCACCCTCATCTTGACGGAGTCGGTCTTCAGCATGGACGGCGATCGCGCCCCGCTCCGCGATCTTGTCGCGCTGAAGAAGAGATACGGCGCGCTGCTGCTCGTCGATGAAGCCCACGCCCTCGGGGTCGTCGGGCCCCACGGCCGCGGGCTGGCGCACGAGTGTGATTGTGAGCGGGAGGTCGACGTCCTCATGGGGACAATGAGCAAGGCCCTCGGCGTCTCCGGCGGCTATCTCGCCGGCCGCCGCTCGCTGATCGATCTGCTCATCAACCGCGCCCGCAGCTTCATCTTTTCCACGGCGCAGCCTCCCGCGCTGGCGGCTGCGGCCATCGCCGCGCTGGAGATTCTCGACTCGAATGAGGGCGAGCGCCTTCGCCTGACCCTCTGGCAAAACATTCGCCACCTCTCCGCGCAGCTCCCCCCCGCCCCCGGCGCACCGCCCGGGCAACCGCCCACGAAAAGCGCGATCTTCCCGTGGATCGTCGGCGACGAAGCGGCCGCGCTCGACGTCTCCGCCCGACTCGCCGAGGCAGGGTTTTTCGTCCCCGCCATCCGGCATCCGACCGTCGCCCGCGGCACCGCCCGCCTCCGCATCGCGCTGGGCGCGCGCCATCAGCCGGAACAGATCACCCGGCTCGCCCAGGCGCTGCAACCGTTCGCGCGGAGGTTGCTCGCGCCGCAGCCTTGCGTTGTCGGCTCGCAGCCTTAAGAATCGACGCGGATCTCGTTTCATCCCCGAGAAGGCGGCGTCGGAACGATTTCGCTTAAGTTACAGGAATTATGGTGTTTTTGGCTGGCTTTTGGGTAAGAATGGACTGCTTTTTGCTGCGTAAGTTCCTCTCAGCCGACGCTCATGGCCAAAAACGATTTCTTCTCCTACGTCACGTCGCTAAAGCCGATCGAAATGAAGGCGATCGGCGAGCTGTCGCAGGTGATTCATCTCGAAGAGAACGCGGTTATCGAGACCGGAGAGAAGGCGGCCGATGCGTTATACATCGTGAATCGGGGGGCGATCGAAGTCATCCATGCCGATCCCCGGATGAGCGGCGGCCAGGCGATGAGCTACCTTTCGCGCGGAGACATGTTCGGGGAGACGAGCGTGCTTAGCGGCACCCCGACCCGAAACATTTTCCGCGCGTGCGAGTCGACGAGCGTGCAATGCTTCCGGCGGCGGGATTTCCCGGAGCTGATGCGCCGGGTACCGTCGTTTTTCTTTTACCTCGCAGCCAAGCTCGCGACCCGTCTCGTCCAGGTCAGCGACATGACGTTCATGCAGTCGGATTGCCTCGAACTGAGCGGCAACCTGGCAAATTTCGATCTCGTCACGATCTATCAGACGATCCTGAACTCCTCCCAGACGGGCGAGCTTTCGATCTACCAGGACAAAAACGACCGGGTCGGCACCTTTTACTTCGACACCGGCCAGCCCAAGTACGGCCAGTATCATCGGCTGCTGGGCGAGCAGGCCTTCTGGCAGCTCTTCCTGCCGGAAAAACTGATCGGGACGTTTTCGTTCACGCTTTGCGAGGCCCCGCCGGAGAGCCTCCGGAGCGGGCAGATCATCCAGCGCCATCCGACCGACATGCTCATCACGGCCCTCCAGTACCGCGATGAGTTCAAGAGCATGATGGAAACCGCTCCCGACCGCGGGAGCGTGATTCATCGCGCCAAGCTCAATCTCCATTGGGATGGCGACGAACCCTGGATCGAGGACCTGCGCTGGCTGGCCGAACTCGTCTGGCAGCATTGCTACAGCCAGCCCATCGCCATCGGAGAACTCGCGGGCCGCCTCCCGGTGAACGAGCTCGATTATTACAAGGTGGTGCAGAAACTCCTCGATACGCTGCACCTCTCGATGGTGCACTACGAGTCGCCGCAGATGGCGACCGCGGTCTGAGATCCAGAGTCGCGGTCCCCGAAAAACGGGTGCGGTAAGGATCTGGCTGGCGAGGGACACCGCCTACCCGCCAAACCGCTCCCGCATCCGCTGCTCGGTCGCGGGGTCCATCTTTACGAGCTCGGGCCAGACGCGACCGTAGCCTTCGCCGGCGAGTTTGCGGGTTGCGTCCAGACCCATGTGGGAGCCGATGTTCGGGAGGTTTGGTGCGTGGTCGAGCGAGTCGCACGGATTCTTGATGAACGTCGCGTCCCGCTGGGGATCGGTGTTGGCGCACATCCGGAAGAGCACCTGGCTCGTGTTGTGGACGTCGCAATCCTCGTCCACGACGACGATGTACTTGCTGAACATCATCTGCCCCATCCCCCAGAGGCCATGCATGATCTTGTAGGCCTGATACGGATATTGCTTCCGGATGCTGACGAAGACGAGATTGTGAAACACGCCCTCGGCCGGCAGGGCTATATCCACGATCTCCGGGAAGTTCATCCGGAAGACGGGCATGAAGACGCGGACGCTCGCCGTCCCCATGTAAAAGTCCTCCATCGGGGGCACGCCCACGATCGTCGCCGGATACATCGCATCCTTCCGATGCGTGATCGCCGTGAGATGAAACACCGGATACGAATCCACCGGCGTGTAAAAACCGGTGTGATCACCGAACGGTCCCTCATCCCGCAGATCGCCGGGCTGAACGTATCCCTCCAGCACGAAATCGACATCGGCCGGCACCTCGAGATCGATCGTCTCGCATTTCACCAGTTCGACCGACTTCTTCCGACAGAACCCCGCGAAGAGAATTTCATCGAGCCCGTCCGGCAGCGGCGCCGTCGCCGCGAAGGTGTACGCCGGATCGCCTCCCAGCGTCACCGCCACCGGCATGCGCTCGCCCCGCTCGTAGTAGCGCCGGCCGTGACGCGCGCCGACTTTGTGCACCTGCCAGTGCATGCCGGTAGTGCGATCGTCGTAGATCTGCATCCGGTACATCCCGAGATTCCGCTCGCCGGTGTCGGGATCCTTGGTGTGAACATTCGGCAGCGTCACAAACCGGCCGCCGTCCTCCGGCCAGCATTTCAGAATCGGGAGATCCAGCAGCGTCGGCAGCTCGGTGACGCGCGGATCGCCGTCAAAGCGGTGGATGACCTCCTTGCACGGTCCGTCCTTCACGTGCTTCGGACGCGCGTGGAGGAGGTTGATGCCCTGCTTCAGCAATTCCCAGCCCTGCTTCAGATTCGTCGGAGGCTTCGCCTTGAGGATGAGCTGCATCTCGCGCGCCAGGTCCTCGATGTCGCCGAGCTTCAACGCGAGCGCCATCCGCTTCTTCGAGCCCATCGTATTGATCGCGAGCGGGAATTTCGAAACAACGCCATTCACGGTCGGCTGCTCGAAAACGAGGGCCTTGCCTCCGTCGGGCGACTTCATCTCGCGATCCGCCAGCGCGGTGATCTCGAGCTCGGTCGCGACCGGCTCGGAGATCCGGCGCACCTCGCCGGCAGCGTCGAGGGCGGAAACGAATTCGCGGAAGGATCGGTACGACATGCAGCGTGAGCTTACCCCGCAAAGCCGCCCCGCACGAGTTCCGCCGCGGCCTGTTCGCCGGACTCCATCGCCGCGTTGATGCTGCACGACGCGGTCTGATCGCCCGCCCGGAAGACATTGGCGCACGGGGTGGCGGGCGCGACCGCGGTGCGGCCAAAGCCCGCCTCCTGCCGACGCAACGCGTCGGGAACCTCGATGATGGCGAGCGGCTCGAGCGAGACCGGTGCGAACGCGCCGAGCTCTTCCTGCACCTGGCGGAAGAGGGCGTCGTCGTCGAGCCCGTGGCGATCGAGGATGGTCGCGCTCACGAGATGGCAGCCCGGCGGCGCCGCCTCGGGCGAAACATTGGTCACCTGGACGAAGTGACGCACGAGCCCGCCGCGTCCGGCTGGCAACACGAGCATGGCCCGGTCAAGCAGCGGGCGGTCGCTGAAGAGGTAGGCCACCGTGGTTCCGACCGTCGGACGCGGCGGGCTCGCCGCGCCGAGAAGACCCAGCGTAGCGCGTTCATCCGTCGCGAGCACGACGGCGCGCGCCGGGATCTCGCCGCCCGAAACGAGCGTGACGCCCGTGGCGCGATGCGCCTCCACGTTGAGGGCCCGGACCGGAGTGCTCAGGTGCAGGACTCCGGGCGGCAGTCGCTCCGCCAGCTGACGGGGAATCTCTCCGATTCCTCCCGCCGGGATCAGCGCCCGACCCGCGGCAAATTTCTTCAGATAGTAGCGGAAGAGCGCGCAACTCGTCGCGAGGGAGTCATCCAGGAAGACCCCACCGAAGAATGGCCGGAAGAACCGCTCGATGATGTCGCGGGTAAAACCGCACATGAGCAGATACCCCGCGGTCGACACATCAGAGAGTCGTTCGGACTGCGCGAGCAGCGCCCGATCCGGCGTCGCCATGACATCGGCAACAAGGCCGGCGAGCCGGAGCTTGTCCGCGAGGGGAAACGCATCGGCCCGCGCCGTGGTCGCAAAGCTGCGGGGATGCCGGAGCGGATGCGCCAGCAGCCAGCGGCGATCGCCATCGACGAGGATGCTGCCGCTCTCGAACAGGCGCGGATGAAGCGCCGCCAGGTCCAGATGCCGGTGCACAGCCGGGTAGCTGTCGAGCAGCACCTGAAAACCGTGATCGAGCACGAACCCCTCTGGGGTGATCGTCGTCCGCACGCGCCCACCCGAGGCGGGTGCCGCTTCGAGTAGCACGACATCGGCGACGCCCCGCCGCACGAGGACTTTCGCGCACACGAGGCCGGCCAGGCCAGCTCCGACAATGACAATGGGTGGTCGGGACATGAAGGCAATGAATCGGCTGGCCGCACGCGGAACGCAACGCGGCACGACCGTCACCGCGCCGGGCCGGATCGAAGTAATTCGCGACCCGACGTCACTTCATTCCGTAGACTTACCGCCGTGATCCTCCGTCCATCGTTCCCCGTCACCCTCGTCATCGCGTTCTTTCTCACTTCGCTCTGGGCCGCGGCGGCCGACGACTACGCCATCAAATTCGACCGCCCCATGAAGGTCGGGGATCGCTTCAGCGTCACGTCCCGGGGCACGCAGAGTCAAATCGCGAATGTGACGGCCGGTGATCGCGCGCTGCCGGAGAAGCGGGAGGCGCTGACCGCGGAGCTCTCCGCCGACGTCGAAGTGCTCGCCGTCTCGCCGAAAGGAAAACCCCGCAAAGTTCGGCTCACCGCGACCCGACTGACGGTTGAGACCGATGGCCGCTCCAACGACGCGATGCCTCGCAGCACGGAAGTAATCGTGGAGTTTGTGGATAAGAAATCAAAGTACTCGATCGGCGGACTTCCCGCCGGCGAGCAGGCCCGGAAGGCTCTGGCGCTCGTCTTCGCCCTTTCGTCCGACGAGACCTCCGACGACGTGATTTTCGGCACCGAGCAGCGTCAGTCTCCGGGAAAGCGCTGGCCCATGAATGCGGCCCCCGCGGCGAAATCCCTCTCCGCGACTTTTGGTGGGCGGTTCGCGCCGGAGGACCTGCAGGGTGGCTGCCAACTCCAGGAAGTCGTACAAGCGGCCGGCGGGAGCGCGCTGCGCATCACCGGAGAGTTCGCGGTCTCGGAGCTGAAGATTCCCCTGCCCAACGGACTGAAGATTCGGCGCGGGAGCCTGCAGTCGAAGCTGTCGTGCGTGATCCCGGTCGACCCGAGCAAGGGAACGATCCAGCAGGGCACCGAGGTCGATGTCGAGTTTCTGGCCGACGGCGAGAACGCCGGAACGAATTTCGTCGTGTCCACCCTGACCAGGGAAACCGTGGACATTCGCTACACCTACAAGTGACCGGCAGCTCGGGCGGTGGTCGCGAAACCGCGATCCACCCGACCCGGGTAAACGTCGTTCCGACGAGACGCTTCTCCCCGGAAAAGGAGCGCGGATCCCCGCCGCGCGCGCCTCCGGCCTTCGAAGTTCGATGTTCAGCGCTCGAAGTTTGAAGTTCCGCCTTCCTCCTTGTTCGTCCTTTGAACACGCAATCTCGGCGCCTTGTCTGACCCTTCCTTCTGCGCGACTACCTCTCCATGCCCGCAACCGTCCGTCTCCTGCTGGCCGTTGCCCTCCTCGCCGGGTTCGCGGCGCCAGCTCGGGCGCAGTCCTATCAAGGCCAGGACCTCGTGAAGGCGGATCTGCTGCTCGATCCCGCCGCCGCTTCGGGCAAGCCGCTGACCGTGGGCGTGCGCCTGCGCATGGCGAAAGACTGGCATACGTACTGGCGAAATTCCGGCGACTTCGGCCTGCCGACGGAGATCGACTGGGTCCTTCCGCCCGGCTGGACGGCGGGCCCCATTCTCTGGCCGCTCCCGCATCGAATGACCGACGGAGACATCATCACCTTCGGCTACAGCGACGAGGTGCTGCTCCTCACCGAGCTCACGCCTCCCGCCGGCACCACGGCGCTCCCGGACCCGGTGACGATCCGGGCCAAGGTTTCATGGCTAGTCTGCCGCGAAAGCTGCGTGCCCGGCGATGCCGATCTCACGCTCACGCCATCTGGCGCGATCCCGGCGGCCGAATTGCGCGCGCTCTTCGAGGGGGCGCGCGGCGCGCTCCCGCTACTCTACGACGGCGGAAAGGCGGGATTCACGGTGACGCGGACCATCGACGCGAAAGGGATCACGTTCGAGTTCGACGGCCTCCTCGCCCGGGATGCCACGGAGATCGATTTCTATCCGCTCCCGCCCAATGCTGAGACCTCCGTCACCGCGGCGAAGATCAGCGCGACCGCCCGTGGGACGAGGGCGCGGATCGAGTTCGCTCAACCGCCGAAGAATCCCGGCGTGAACGGCGTCATCGCGTTCACGAAGGGCGGCCGGCGGCTCGGTTGGGAATTTACGTCCGCCTCCTTCGCCGGGACTCCGGCACCTCCATCGGTGAGTGCGCCGGCAACGGCGGACGCCGCCAGCCCCGCGGCACAAACCTCGCTCTTCACCGCGCTCTGGCTCGGGCTCCTCGGCGGTTTGATCCTGAACGTCATGCCCTGCGTGCTGCCGGTGCTCTCGCTCAAGCTCTTCAGCTTTCTCAGTCAGGCCGGCGCCGCCCCGCGTCGTGTTTTTCACCTCGGACTCGCCTACTCGGCTGGTGTTTTTACTTGGTTCCTGGGACTCGCGGGCGCCTTGATCCTCCTGAACCAAACCTGGGGCGCGCAATTTCAGAATCCGTGGTTCCTCCTCGGCTTGAGCGCGGTCGTCTTCGTCTTCGCGCTGAATCTGCTTGGCGTCTTCGAGATCATCCTGCCCGGGCAGATGCAGAATTCGCTCGTGGGCGCGACGCAGCACGAGGGCTTCGGCGGGGCGTTCTTCCAGGGCCTGCTCGCCACGGTGCTCGCGACGAGCTGCACCGCTCCGTTTCTCGGTGCCGCGGTGGGCTTCACGCTCGGTCGCCCCGCTCCCATCGTGCTGCTTGTCTTTGCCGCCGTCGCGCTCGGCATGGCCTCGCCCATGTTGCTGCTGACCGCCTTTCCCGGCTGGATGAAGTTCCTCCCCCGCCCCGGCGCCTGGATGGAACGCGTGAAGCAGCTCACCGGATTTCTCCTCATCGCCACGGTCTTGTTTCTGCTCTGGGTCGTGGGCCAGATGCGGGGGGTCGATGCCGTCATCTGGGCCGCCGCGCTGATGCTCACGCTCGGGCTCGCCGCCTGGATCTATGGGTCGTTTGTCACGCCGGTCGCTCCGTCCCGGACGCGCCTCATCAGTCTCACCGCGATCGCGCTCGTCCTGCTGGGGCCGGGTGGATTCTGCGTCGCGCAGATCGCGGCCTCGGACAAACCCGCCGGCGCTGGAAGCCTCGCGGAAGCCGGGGGGATTCCGTGGGAGAAGTTCAGTGCGGAACGACTCGATGCCGCCCTCGCCGCGCGGCAGCCGGTCTTCATCGACTTCACCGCCGACTGGTGCGTGAACTGCAAATTCAATGAGCGCACGGTGCTCGAGACCGACGTCATCCGCGCCGCCTTCCGAGAGAAGGGCTTTCTCGCGCTGAAGGGCGATTGGACCCGGAGCGACCCCGCGATCACGGCCGTGCTCCGTCGTCATCAGCGCGCAGGCATTCCGCTCTACCTCGTCTACGCTCCGGGCAAATCCGAGCCGCAGGTGCTGCCGGAATTGCTCACGAAACAGATGGTGCTCGATGCCCTCACTCGCGCGGCGCCCGCAAAATCTTCCACTCAGGTCGCTGCCGCCGAACGTCCGGCCGCCGGTCGCTGACCCTTCCGCCCATCGCCGGACATCCGACTCGCTTCGAACCATGCTCAAGCCCCTCTCGCTCCTCGCCGCGGTCCTCACCCTCGCCTTCGCGGCCGCCCCGAGCGTGCGTGCGGATGCCATCGTGGGCTCCGCCGCTCCCGACTTCACCCTGACCGATTCCAACGGCAAGGCGCACGCCCTCTCCTCCTTCAAGGGCAAGTGGGTCGTCCTCGAGTGGACGAACCCTGACTGCCCCTTCGTCGTGAAACACTACGATTCGAAGAATATGCAGAATCTGCAGAGCGCCTACACCGCCAAGGGCGTCGTCTGGCTCGCGATCAACTCCGGCGCCACCGGCAAGGAAGGCGTCTATCCGGCCGCCAAGGTGAACGAAATGGTGAAGGCCAAGGGCATCGCCACCACCGCTCAACTCTTTGATGGCGATGGCAAGGTCGGGAAGGCCTACCGCGCGACAAACACGCCCCAGATGTTCGTGATTAATCCGGCGGGAAAGATTGTCTACGCTGGAGCGATCGACTCCATCCGCAGCCCGAAGCAGGACGACATCCCGAAGGCCACGAACTACGTGAAAGCCGCGCTCGACGAGGCCATGGCCGGCAAACCGGTGACCACTCCCTCCACGCAGCCCTACGGCTGCAGCGTGAAGTATTGATCTGAACGGAGCCGGAGCGACCCGACGCCCATTGGTCGGGTCACACCCAGCGCGGAATCGACGGAGGAGATGCGGCATCACGGCCGCTTTCGGGCGACGTCGCCGAGCGGGTGCCGCTTCCCGAGGCGTCGCTGCGAAGCGGCGTCATGGACTGAAGCCTGCAGCCGCTTTTCCCCGCGCAGACTGCTGCGCGCGTCTGGCGGATGCCGGATGGTCGTGAGTATATGCGAGCGCTTTGGTCGCCGCCGTGAATGGTGTCTCATTGACACGGCTCTTGCTTGGTGTGTATTGCACACACCTCTTAACAGCTGACCGTCATGAGCACCGATCCCCGTCTCGAACGCGCCCTGCAGTCGCTCGAAGGCCTCAGCGTTGGCGATGGGTTCGGCGAGTGTTTCTTCACGTCGCCGTCGGTGATCGCCCGGCGCGTGCGCGATCGCCACGCTCCGCCCCCGCCCTGGATCGTGACGGACGATTCGATCATGGCGATTGCGCTGGTTCGCTGCCTTGCGCGGCACGGACGGATCGAACAGGACGATCTGGCCCGCCGCTTCGTGTTCGAATTCATCCGCGACCCCGGCCGCGGGTATGGGGGCATGGCGCGCCAGATCCTTACGCAGATCCAGCATGGCGTGGATTGGCGTTTGGCGAGCAAAGCGGCCTTCGATGGGACCGGGTCCTGCGGAAATGGTTCCGCCATGCGGGTCACGCCGCTGGGCGCATACTTTGCCGATGACACTCAGGCGGTGGTCCGCGAGGCCACACTCTCCGCCGTCGTGACCCATTCGCACCCGGAGGGAATCGCCGGCGCGATCGCCACCGCGTTGGCGGCGGCCTGGGCGTGCCAGCCGGAAAACCGGGACCGACCGGTCGACCAGATGTTCACCTTCGTGCTCGCCCACACTCCCGCCGGCGAGGTTCGGAACGGGGTCGCTCACGCCGCCGATCTGCCCCCGGCAGTTGGTGAATATGTGGCCGCCGAGCGTCTCGGATGCGGGCAAAAAGTGACCGCGCAAGACACCGTGCCGTTCTGCATCTGGAACGCGGCGCGCTGTCTCGATGACTACCCGGCGGCCTTGTGGTCCACGGTCTCGGTCGGCGGCGATGTCGACACCACGGCCGCAATCGTGGGCGGCATCGTCGCAGCGCGCACCGGTCGAGCCGGCATCCCGGCGGGCTGGATCGAAGCGCGCGAATCCGGCCTGTTTGATGATCTTCTGCCGGGGCCCCGCACCGACGAATGTCCCCGCACCGCATTGACTGAGCTGTGATGGCCGGCTTTCCCCCTCCCGCGATCGACGCGTTCGCCCGGCTGACGGGCGCTCTGCTCGGATGTGCCGTCGGGGACGCGCTCGGACTTCCCGCCGAGGGGATGACGCCCGCGCGCCAGAAGGCGCTCTGGCCCGGCCCCTGGCGGCATCGGTTCATCGCCGGGAGGGGTTTGTGGAGTGATGACACCGAGCACACTTTCTTCGTCGCGCAGTCGCTCCTGGCGCATCCCACGGACGTGCGGGCGTTTCGCGCCCGACTCGCGTGGTGCCTGCGCGGTTGGCTGCTCGGCCTGCCCGCCGGCGTCGGCCTTGCCACGCTCCTCGCCACCGTCCGGCTCTGCCTGGGGATCTCGCCCGAACGCAGCGGAGTATTTTCCGCGGGGAACGGGCCGGCCATGCGCAGCGCCGTCCTCGGCGCGTTTTTCGCGGCTGACCCCGAACGCCTGTCTGACTACGTTCGGGCTTCGACCCGACTCACCCACACCGATCCGAAGGCCGAGATCGCGGCGCTGGCCGTGGCTCACCTTGCCGCGGAATCGCTGCCGCCCCAGACGACGCTCGCACAACTCCGCTCGCTCGCGGACGATCCCGTCTGGTTGAAGTGGATTGCCGAGGCGGAGTCGCACCTCGCGACGCAACGCCCGGTGAGGGAATTCGCGGCGTCACTCGGACTCAGCCGCGGCGTCACGGGGTACGCCTGGCACACCGTGCCCGTGGCCGTGTACGCCTGCCTGCGACACCCCGAGAGTTTCCGGGGCGCGTTGGTTTCAGTGCTCGAGTGCGGCGGCGACACCGATACCACCGGCGCGATCGTGGGTGGAATCATGGGCGCGCGGCTGGGAGCCGCCGCCATTCCCGGCGAGTGGATCGCCGGCGTCTGCGAATGGCCGCGGACGATGGATCATCTGCGCACCATCGGCGCGCGACTTGCGGCCATCATCAAGGGCGGTTCCCCGGCCCAACCCGTTCGTTACTTCTGGCCCGGAATGGCGCTGCGCAATGCCGCGTTCCTCGTCCTCGTCCTCCTCCACGGCCTCCGAAGACTGCTTCCCCCGTACTGACGATCTCCTTGCCCGCGCTGGGGCACCCACCCCGTTCACGGTATACCCCCGATTATCCTCGACTCCTCTTCCGATCCTGGCGATCCGCGCGACCTGCGCGGTCCCCCGGCCGTCTCAGTGCTGCCACGCACTTCGATTGACGCTCCAACGAACTAAATCTCCACCTTGCCGTCCCTCAATCTCCGCAAAGGGAGGCCAGTTGCCTCCTGGAGAAGCGTCGCCAGTTTCGCGTGATCGAGGTAAACTTTCGCGGGGCTGTTCACGAGAAACCGCTCCCCTCGTCCGTTGAGGTACAGGTATTCGCGCCGAAGCATTCGCCCGATCCCCGTCCGTTCCACCCGACTTTCCAGGCTCAGGTCGGTGACGGTGTCGAGCGGCACGATCTGGCGCGGGTTCCGGAAAACGCCGCTGACCGTTCGCCGGAGCTGCCGGGCTTCACGATCGGTCTCGATGCGTTCGCGCGTGGCAACGAACTCGAGGAAGACCCACAGGATGAAGACCCCGAAAAACAAACAGAAGTACTTCCCAGCCGCGTCTGATCCGGTCGCAATCGCGAAAAGCGAGAAAGCCAGGAAGGGCAGGCTGAAAAACCCCGCGATCGCGAGAAGCGCGACGGGCACCTGCCGGATCACCACGAGCGGACCAGTTCGGCTAATAAAGTTCATGGAAGATTCGGGGACAACGCCGCGCTCGGACGAGGCAGACGGGAGCGTGGCAGGTCCCATTTGCAAGCTCTGGCTCCGCGGCGAACGGCCTGGCGACGACCGGCGACGGTGGAGTCAGACTGAATCGGCCAATCGCAAGAAACACAGAGAACACATCGAAATCACCGCACGACGAAGAAGCAGGATCAGCCCCGACCCTGCCTCCTCATTTCTCCTTCATCATCGAATCCTTCTTTGTGGGTCTGACGCGCTGAATTCCGTTTCCAGAGCGATCCCCGCGGATTCGCTTGCGACCGTCCGCGGCCCTCCTCTAAAACAGCCCTATGCTGATTCCGTCCTATTGGGCCGAGGCCAAGCGGGTGCGCAAGGAAGGCGCACGTCAGGTGACCGTGCGGCGTTTTGGTTGGTCGGAGATGAGTGCAGACCAAGCGGAAAAAAATGGCCAGTCAGCGCGCTGAAGAAGCGCTCGAAATGCGCTGGCAGCGCGGACACATCATCCCGCAGCGGGAACCGAAAGTGGCCTACAACGGGGCCGAAGGGATGCCCATCCGCGAGGAGGTGATCGCCCGGCATGGCGACACGGTGCTGACCCGAAACAGCTACGGGGCCGTCTGCCTGAACACGCCGAACATCATGTTCGTGGACATCGATTACCCCACCGGGCAGGAAGATATTGGTCGCTGGCCCGCGCTGGCGACATTGCTCGTGCCGCTCGCAATCTGGGGCTTCCTCCGAGCCCATCTCTTCCTTATCTTCGCCCTCTCGTTCGTCGTCGCGGTGACGATCTGGCTGCTCGTCATTCGCGCCCGAAGCGCGCGGCTGCGCAGCGGCCGGGCTCAGGCCGACATCCTGGAAAGAGTCCGTCGCTTTGTCAGCCAGCGCCCCTCTTGGCGGGCGCGCGTCTACCAGACGCCGGCTGGCCTGCGGGTCCTCGCGCTGCACCGCACTTTCGAGCCCGAGGATCCGGGGATCGACGACGCCTTCGAGGCGCTCGGGACGGATCCCACCTACGCAACCATGTGTGAGCGGCAGCGCTGCTTCCGCGCCCGCCTCACCGGAAAACCCTGGCGAATGGGGATCGCCGAGCATCTTCGACCGAGGCCCGGCGTGTGGCCGGTCGCCGAGCATCGCCAGCCCGAGCGGCGCGCCTGGCTCGAACGCTACGACACTCGCGCCCGCGAATTTGCGGCGTGCCGCTTCATCGAAGAACTGGGGACGGGCCTGACGGATCCAGCGGCGGCTGCCGTGCGCGACCTCCATGACACCGTCTCTCGGGC
The DNA here is from genome assembly GCA_038322235.1 of Chthoniobacterales bacterium. Lineage (GTDB taxonomy): Bacteria > Verrucomicrobiota > Verrucomicrobiia > Chthoniobacterales > SZAS-18 > SZAS-18. Next base: position 8,867 of record JBBQFQ010000046.1, on the reverse strand, counting down.
CACCAGCGATCTGCCGCTGGCGTGATTGATGGGCGACAGCGCCGCTCTTCAGATTGTCCGGGCGCCACGGGCTGTTCCAGCGCCCGATCCACGCGCCCTCGAAAGCGGTCGGAACCATTCGGAGAAAACGCCAGCGAAGCACCGACCAGACCACCGCCGCCGAAAGCGCCGATCCGGCGACAATAAGCGCGAGAACCACCTCAGGACGTGCGTCGCGAACGATCCGTCGCAATGGCGTTCTAAGAGACGGTTTCCGCCCGCACCGGCGCGACAGGGGGGCGGGGCGGTGAATCAATCGTCTCGCTCGGCGAGCGTATATCAAGCTATCGGCAATTTCGCGAAATCTTTCACTTTCGCGAAAATTCGCTTTCAACGCACGGCGCGGCCCGCTAGAAGAACCCCGTTCCCGTCTCTTCCCCTCCCCTCCTTACCATCCCCCCATTTATGCTGAAAACTGCCCTGCTCTCCGCCTGCCTGTGGTCGCTCGCAACGGGGGCGGCCCACGCCGGCACCGCCGCCGCGCGCCATGAGACCATCCCGAGTTTCGACGGTACGCCCATCAGCGCGATCGTCCTGACTCCGAGTGGCCAAGGCGCTGGTCCCTTCCCGCTGCTCGTCATGCCCTCCAGCTGGGGCATCCAAAACCTGGGGTACGTCGGCCGGGGGACGGAACTGGCCGGCCAGGGCTACGTGGTCATCAGCTACACTTCGCGCGGCTTCTGGGAATCCGGCGGTCAGATCGATATCGCCGGCACCGCAACGGTGCGGGACGTCAGCGCCGTGATTGACTGGGCCCTCGCCCACACCCCTTCCCGCGCCGACGCGATCGGCGCGTCGGGGATTTCCTACGGCGCCGGCACCAGTCTCCTCGCGGCCGAGCGCGACCCGCGCATCCGGGCCGTGGCAGCCTTGAGCGGATGGGGCGATCTCGCCGCCTCGCTCTATCCGAACCAGACCCCGAGCCAGCAGGCCATCGCCCTCCTGGTCGGTCTCGGCCTCTTCACCGGCCGGCCGGGGCCGGAGCTATCCGCCTTGAGCCAGCACGTTCTGGCCAATGACTTCCAGGGTGCGGTCGACACCTTCCTGCCGGGGGCCGCGGCCCGCAGTCCGATCACCGCGGTGAATCAGCTCAATAACAACGGCACCGCGGTGCTGCTGGCGAACGCCTTCGGCGATGGGCTATTTACGCCCAACCAATACATCCGCCTCTTCAACGCCCTGACCGGCCCCAAGCAGCTGATGTTTGCGCCCGGCGATCACGCTACGGTGGAACTCCCGGGCGCGTTGGGACTGCCGAACGAAGTGTACGCCGCGGTGACCCGCTGGTTCGACTTCCATCTCAAGCGCGCGGCCAACGGCGTCGGCGCGGAGCCAACGGTCAAACTGAAATCCCAGAACGGAACCTGGCGCAACTACGCCGACTGGAACGCCGTGCAGAACGGCCGGATGACCTACTCGCTGACCCGGCCTTGGGGCCTCGTGCCGACCGGCGGATTCACTTCCGCTGCCAACACCGGCTGGTCCTACGGCGTCGCCGCGGGCGTGCCGACCGTGGCGGATTCGGGCGTGGTCATTCTGAGTGGCCTGATGCAGGGCCTGCGCCTGCCCACCACGGCCTCGATCCCCTTGGTCGCACGGGTCGGTGCCGGAGTGTGGACCGGACCGTTTTCGTGGAGTGCCCAACACCTGACGGGCGTACCGTCGCTGCGCTTCACCCTCACCCCGAGCCGCCCCGACGCCTCGGCGATGGTCTACCTCTATAGCGTCGATCTGCTCGGGATCGGTGAATTGATCACCTACAAGCCCGTCACGTTGCGCGGCGTCACGCCCGCCGTGCCGCAGACGCTCACGGTGGAGCTCGAAGCCACCAGTTGGGACCTCGGCGCCGGCCGCTACCTCGCCGTGGTGATCGATACCGTGGACGCGCGTTTCACCACCCAATCGCCGCTCGGCGCCGGAGTCACCTTCACTTCGCCGGCCGCCGCGCCGACACAGCTCGTGGTGCCGCTGCACTGACGAGCGCGGAAACCGACGCGATGAAAACGCCGTGAGCCTCGCGGAACTCAGCCGCTGCCGATGAGATGAAGCACCCGCTCCCGATTCGGGGCCTCAAGGAGAAGCTAGACGATAAAACCGTTTCGTTAGATTTACCGCGCCCGCGTCATCGTATTGCAACGCGCCGCTGGCATCGGTAGTCGCTGCTCCAATCGGAACAAAGTTGTCGGTCTGTAGGTCGGCGGAGGCTTGGACCGTGACGGAAAGATTCGCCACGTAGAGGCCGCGAAGCATGATGTGACCGGTCGTGAGACGGGTGATAGACGTGACTTGGAGCCCTCCCGGCACCGCTTCGAAGGCTCCAATGTCGACACCGTTTCCGCCCGGCGCATTCGGAATACTTGGAAAGTCATACGGTCTGTTCACGCCCCGTTGATCAGGGACGGCAATACCGAACGGCCGGCCTTGATCGATGGCGGGACTACCTGGGAGCAAGGCCAGGGTAGCCGTCGGTCCGCCATTGTTTTGGAGGGGACCGAGCAGGGGATCGACGTTCAGGAGATTTCCGGCGGTCGTGCCGGTGATGGTCGTGCCAAAGGTATTCCCGATCAGGTTGTATCCGCGCGAGGTGAGCGTGCCACTGAAATCGGGATCGCCGACCGTGATGTTGTTTTTCGCGAAGATCGAATTGCTCGCCGTGACGCTGTAGCCGTTCCCTCGCAGCCCTCCGCCGGTGGCAGCCGAGTTATTGGCAACGGTGCTATTGATGAAGTTGCTTGTTCCTGAGACGGAAATCCCGCCACCGAATCTGGCGGCGGTGTTGCCGGAGATGGTTGAAGTGTCGACGGTCAGATTGCCTGCTGCGATTCCGCCGCCGTCATTCGTGGCCGAGTTACCGGAAATGGTGCTCCTCACGACGATCACGTTGGGTGAGCCGAGCCCCCCGGCTGCGATCCCGCCGCCGCTGGCGGTCAAGGCCCCGGCGCTATTCGCGGAGTTGCCGACCACCGCGCAATTTGCAAGAAACAAGAGACTCGCGTTATCGACGAAAATGCCGCCGCCATCGTGACTCGGGTTGCCCTTGGTGATGGTCAGGCCGGAGATGTTCACATTCCCACCGGCGCTGACGTGGAAGATACTGAAATTCGAGCCGGCACTCGCTCCGCGCTGGATCGTCATGAGATTCGCCCCCGGGCCGCTGATTATCATCGGCCTGGGAATCGTCAGCTCACCACTCGTGAGATTGATTGGGCTAAGCACGCTGGGTGCGAAGGTGATGGTGGAGCCCGTGCAGGCGCTGGCTATGACGGCTCGCAGGGAGCCGCCTCCGCTGTCGTTGTTGTTCGTGACGATCTGGTCTCCACAAACGTTTTGATCCTCGAAGGCCCCGATGTCGCTGCCGTCTCCGCCGCTCGCATTCGCGATCACGGGACTATCCACCGGACGGGAGAACCCGCGTTGATCGGACGAGTTTCCCCCGGAGCTGCCTTTATCAGTCGCTGGACTACCCGAGAGCAAGGCACGGGTGGTGGTGGGTCCGCCATTATCCTGCAGAGGCCCGAGTAGAGGATCGACGTTGAACTGGTTGCCTGTGGCGATGCCGGTGATGGTGTTGTCGGTGTTATCGCCGATCAAGTTGTAGCCTTGGGAGATAAATGGCCCAAATCCGTCATTGCCGGAGCCAGCGCCAGCGGCGGTTTCATTTATAGCGATGATCGTGTTCCTGATCGTGACCGTGGCATTCGGATTTCCGCTCGTCTCCGCCGTGCCCTGCGTGTCGTTGAAGATGCCACCGCCGTAGGACGTTGTTGGGTCAACTTGGGCCATATTCCCGGCAACCGTGGAGCTATTGATCGTGATTGTTCCGTCGTTATAAATGCCTCCGCCCAATCCACCGACGGTGTTGTTCGAGATCGTGCTTTTCAAAACCGCGAGCATCCCCGTGTTCCGGATTCCGCCGCCCTTCCCAGGAACAAAGCCATGGAAGGCGTAGTTTTCAGAAACCGTCGAGCTGACTACATTTAACGTCCCATCGTTGCCAATGCCACCCCCGTCAGGGGCTCTATTACTCCTGATCTGGCATTCCAGTAATGTCAAAGTGCTTCCGCTCTTATTGATGACACCCCCACGGCCGCCCGCGATCGAGAGGCCGGAGATCGTGGCGGGGCTCGAGCCGCTGGCCGAGACAGTAAAAATGGTGAATCTGAATTGGTTCGAGGCGTCCTGCACCGTCAACAGGTTTGCGCCCGGACCCGTGATCGTTACCCCGACATTCACAAACAATTTTGCTTGAAGATCGATGCTGGCTCCCGCCGGTAGATTGAACCCAATTTGGTCGCCGTCCGCCGCGGCCGCGAGCGCCTGCCGCAGGGTAAGGGTGCCACTCGTGGGCGTGTCCGTTCCGTTCGTTACCGTGTAAACCATCGCTGCCCCCGCCGACAGCCTGGAAAGGACGAGGCAGAGCAAAACGTAAATGCTGAGAGCACGGGCGATAAATAATCTTTGTCGGTCCGTACTCATTCCCAAGGGAAACAGATTGCGGCCCTGAATCCAAGTTGAATTCTCGCGAGGAAAATCTTCCGCGGTCGCATGGGCCACCCTGGGCCACCCACCCTCGGACTGCTTAATCCTCCCAACGAGGCGCCCTCGGGAAAGGAAAATCGAGGACGCTAGGACTCTTTCCGCTTTCCGCGTTGCAGCGGCCGCAAATGCCCGCGTGGGAGTAGATTCGAGACGACGCGGCGCGGGTTCGAAATTTTAGAGTGGCTTCGAATACGCTGTCTAGATTTATCTGAACTGAGCCGGGGCGAGCTGAACCCTCATGACTTGGGTCGCCCGCCCGCACTGAATCGGCGGTGGAGATGCCGGATGACGCTTCCCGTGACATCGCGGCGAAGCGGCGTCGGGGCGGCGTCGTGGACTTCGGTAGCCTGCGGCCGCTCTCAATGCCATGTTCGCCCCATGACCCCGCTCGATCTGACTCTCGCTCCCCCGCGTTCACCGCGTGCCTCGCTGCGTGGGCTATGCATGCTTCCACGGATGATCGATGTCGCGCGGGCAAAGCTCCCCGGTGGGAACATCGGGGAATACCAGATTGGGCAGGGCTTCAGCGGGATGGTGCTCGGGAAGCTCCGACTCGACGTGACAGCGTTTGTGCAGATCGTGGCCGAGGCGGCCGATGACGCCAGCGTGGCCGTGCGCGCGATGGGCGATCGGCCGGATTCAGATTTCGCCAACCTCAGCGCTCGCCTCCCCCTCGTCACCGCGGAAGAAGTGCCGCCGGATTTGCGCGAAGCGTTCGAGCGATATTATGGGAAGGACTCGCCCGCCGGCACGAAGGTCTTCGATCTGCTCGAGAGCGATGATCGCGCGGCGTTCCCCGCGGCTGACGCCCACGCCTGATTCTCCCCAAGCGAACCGCTCCTCGCTCCGATTCCCAGACGAACCAGCTACTCTCTCCGGTCGGCGGGCTCAGGAAGATCACGCTCTGCGGGCCTGGAGTCTGCCGCCAGCGGATGGGTCATGTCGTCCGGACGCACCCAGGCATCGAACTGCTCCGGAGTGAGAAATCCCAGCCGGACCGCCGCCTCGCGCAGACTGAGGTCCTCCCGGTACGCCAGGAGCGCGATCTGTGCGGCCTTCTCGTAGCCGAGATGCGGATTGAGGGCAGTTACCAGCATCAGCGAGCGATCGAGTTGCTCCTGGATCCGCTTCCGGTTTGGCTCGATCCCAGCGGCGCAACGCTCGGTGAACGAGCGGCACCCGTCGGCGAGCAGTTCGATCGAGACGAGCACGTTGTGCAGGATCACGGGCTTGTAGACGTTCAGTTGAAAATTCCCCTGCGAGCCCGCGAACGCGACCGCGTGGTCGTTCCCGAAGACCTGCACCGCGACCATCGTGAGCGCCTCGCATTGGGTGGGATTGATTTTTCCGGGCATGATGGACGAACCCGGCTCATTCGCGGGAAGGAGGATTTCGCCGAGTCCCGATCGTGGGCCCGAGGCGTGCCAGCGGACATCGTTGGCGATCTTCAGGAGGGCACCCGCCAGCGTGCGCAGCATTCCGCTCACGCTCACCATGCCGTCGTGCGCCGAAAGCGCGGCGAACTTGTTCGGTGCGGAGACGAACGGCTGGCCGGTCTCCACGGCAATGCGACTCGCCGCCAGCTCCCCGAAGCGCGGATCCGCGTTCAGCCCGGTGCCGACCGCCGTGCCCCCAATCGCCAGCGGATACACGCCCGCGAGCGACCGGCGGATTCCGGCGAGCGCGTCGTCGAGCTGCGCCACCCAGCCCGAGATCATCTGGCCGAGCGTGAGCGGAGTCGCGTCTTGCAAATGCGTCCGTCCGATCATGACGACGTCTGAGAACGCCGCCGCTTTTGCGTCCAGCACGTCCCGCAGCCCGCGCCCGGCGGGAAAGAGTTGGTGCTCGATCTCTGCGACCGTGGCGAGGTGCATCGCGGTCGGGAATGTATCGTTCGAAGATTGGCTGTGATTGACGTCGTCGTTCGGGTGCACGGGCGTCTTTGAGCCGACGACTCCTCCGGCGAGCTGGATCGCCCGGTTCGCGATCACCTCGTTCGCGTTCATGTTTGTCTGCGTACCGGAACCTGTCTGGAAGACGACGAGAGGGAACTCCGCGTCCCAGCGACCATCGATCACTTCCTGCGCGGCGCGGACGATCAGATCGACTTTCTCCGGCGCCAGCTGCCCCAACTCGCCATTCGCGAGCGCCGCGCACTTCTTGAGGATCCCGAACGCCCGGATCACTGGACGCCCCCAGCGGAAACGCTCCACTCCGATCGGGAAGTTCTGAATGGATCGCTGCGTCTGTGCGCCCCACAAGCGCTCGACCGGCACCTCCACGTCGCCGAGGGCGTCCTCTTCGATCCGGAACGGATGGGCTTGGTTCTGGTTCATGCGGCAGTGGCGACGTCTCGTTCGCGAGCGAAGTCTCTGGAGGAGCGCCGGCGAAGTCAGTCCGCCGTCGCTGGCAAAGTTCTGGTTGGATGCGGGACGCGTCGCCTTCCAACTTCGACGTTCAAAGTTCGATGTTCAAAGTTCAATGTTCAGCTTCGGGGATCCCTGGGTCAGGCGGGAAGACGTTCCAAAAATGCGTTGGTCTCCTCAGATGAGAAGGCGGTGGGATCCCAGGACCCCCCGAGCCATTTCAGCGTGCCCGCATATTCGGGATCTTGCGGATTCGCGATGACCTTCATGTTGTTCATGTGCCCCCAAATTCCACCCGAGTCTTCCTGCGGGCAGGCGCCTTTCCCGGCCAGACAGACGGGATGCCGGAAAGTGGGGTCAGGGGGCAGGATTTTTTCCAGGATGAGATCGTGGAGCCACGAGTCACCGAAATCGTACTCGTAGAGGAATTTTTGTTTCACCGCCCCGGCGAGGTCCTCGACCGTATGGGTGCTTTCGCTCAATCGGACCATCCCGCCAAACGGATCGGGCGCGCCATAGTAAGTCCGTCTGGCACCGTCCACCTTGATGAACTGATGCAAATGACTGTTCATCCAGCCCATGGCGATCTGGATCACATCGTGCATCCCGGCGAGGGGTAGATCCGCCCGCACCACGACCCTGCGCCAAATGGGAGGCTTGGCGTCCCGCAGGGTGATCTTGAACTGCAGGAGCGGAGTGGTTGCAGAGCGGGGTTTCGGCATCAAATCGCTTCGCGCAAGGATTCGATTCGAGCAACCATTTTGGCGACGGCGCCCGCTACCAATCCGCCTTGTTCGAAGAGAAATTCTGATGACACCGGCGGGTCACGCCTCGTTCGATCGGACGCGATTAGGCGAAAAGCTCTGAAAGTCAGCCCCGGGATAGCCCGCGAACCCGTGCCACAGCGTGGATACTTCAGCGGATTGGGAACCGTTTGACCATTCCACGAGTGGAGGCTCGGAATGAGGTTTCGCTCCGCACCGTCTTCTGTCCGTAAATCCCCACAGTCCAGCGGCTTCAGCTCTCGTCCCTGATCTTAACCGAATCCATCGCGATGTAGGGGGTGATACATCGCGACCTTGGCGCCGGACATCGCGATGTAGGGGGTGATACATCGCGACCTTGGCGCCAGACATCGCGATGTAGGGGGTGATACATCGCGACCTTCACGCCAGACATCTCGATGTAGGGGTGATACATCGCGACCTTGGCGCCAGACATCGCGATGTAGGGGGTCATACATCGCGACCTTCACGCCAGACATCTCGATGTAGGGGTGATACATCGCGACCTTTGCGCCGTACCTCGCGATGTTTCCGCCCTACCTCGCGACCTTCACGCGGTAGCTCGCGATGTTTCCGCCCTACCTCGCGACCTTCACGCCGTACCTCGCGATGTTTCCGCCATACCTCGCGACCTTCACGCGGTACCTCGCGATGTTTCCGCCCTACCTCGCGACCTTCACGCGGTACCTCGCGATGTTTCCGCCCTACCTCGCGACCTTCACGCCGTATCTCGCGATGTTTCCGCCAGTCCTCGCGACCTTCCCGCGGTACCTCGCGATGTTTCCGCCATACCTCGCGACCTTCACGCCGTACCTCGCGATGTTTCCGCCCTACCTCGCGACCTTCGCGCCGTACCTCGCGATGTTTCCGCCCTACCCCGCGACCTTCACGCGGTACCTCGCGATGTTTCCGCCCTACCTCGCGACCTTCACGCCGTACCTCGCGATGTTTCCGCCCTACCTCGCGACCTTCATGCCGTACCTCGAGATGTTTCCGCCAGACCTCGCGACCTTCATGCCGTACCTCGAGATGTTTCCGCCCTACCTCGCGACCTTCACGCCGTACCTCGCGATGTTTCCGCCCTACCTCGCGACCTTCATGCCGCACCTCGCGATGTTTCCGCCCTACCTCGCGACCT
>JBBQFQ010000045.1:0-45601 GCA_038322235.1 Chthoniobacterales bacterium | reverse complement strand
GACCACGATGATTTTGCAGTTCTTGGCGTCGATGGAGAGTGACTTGTCAGCGATGACGCCCTGGCGGATCGCCTGCACCAGCTTCAAGTCGGTGGGATTGTTTGGCTGCTGATCGGCCGTGCTGGCGCCGGCTTTCGCATCACCAGCGTTGCGAGCCGTATTATTGGCATCCGTCGTTGCCGGCGCGGTCTGGGCTGGCATCGAGGGCTGAGCGCCCGTCGGCGTCGGCGTCTGAGCGTTCACGGCTACCGTTAGGCTAGTCAGGGTAAGGAAGAGAGCGATCGTGGTGGTTTTCATAAGTTTGGGTAAGTTGGAGTCGAATCGTGGAGGGCCTGTCTACTGCACTGAAATTGGCTCTGAGAGGTCTGGGTGTTTAGGCCGCGATGGTTTCGCGCCGCTCGGCTAGTTCGCGGAGCGTCGCGGTGGCCTCGGAGATTTCTCCGAGCTGGCACGCGACCAGTGAACGGGCGGGCTCGGCCAGGGGCAAACGCTCGAGCACTTCTTCGTAGGTCTCGCGGCACCGCTCGTTGAAGCTGAGGCAGCTGGCGGACAATCTCGCGTCATCGGAATGGGCAAAGGCCGGAGTGACGTCGATCCAGAAGCCCAACGCGGATTCCTGCGCATCCCTGGACGCTCCGGGCGCCTGAAGGAAGCGTTCCAAGTCCCGCAGGTAGCCCTGGTGCCGGAGCGAAAGCTGGGTCGCGAGGCCGCGGAAACGGGGAGCGTCGGCGGCGAGGGCGGTATTTCGGTAGGAGCGCGCGGCCTCGCGGGCGGTGGTGGCGAGCTGCTCGAGCGCGTCGCTCGTGCGGGGGTTGGATGGGAGAGCGCTCATCTTGAGACGGGTGATGGCGCGGACGCCTATTTGCCCAAGACCTTGAGGGCGATGAAGACGACGAGAGCGAGTCCGAAGCCGCCGCCGCAAAGATAAACGAGGAATGCCCAGCCGGCGGCCGCGAGGATGGTAGTAGCGATGATCATTGGAGTCTTGGAGTTCGGGTTTCTTGTCGTTCGTCTCTGAGCACGAGCAATGCCTCGCGGCAGAGACGTGGATTCCTCCCTCAGAGGGAGCGGTTTACGACCAGCGAGCAAGCACAAGGGAGATTTCAGAGTCGCGCGTTTTGCATTGGATTTCGAGCCGCGACCGTGCGAGTTGCAATCTCCGAGCAGCGACAGCAACCGGGTACCTCTCAAACAGAGTTTTAACCGACGAACGACAGCCGAGCGAAGCGAGACAGCGCTCATACTTCGCTTTCTCCCGAAGCGGCAACTGAGTTCGCGAAGAGATCAAGCAGACTGGGCTTTGCCAGCGGCATCGCTCCGGCGCGCGCCAGTGAAGTGCATCAGTTGCAGGTGAAAGTCCTGCCGGTCGAATTGTCGATTAGGTACCGCACCGCCGGCTCCGGGATGAGGCCGTGAGGCCGAACCACAAGCGGGAGTGGGGAAGGAATCAACGGGTTGTAACGACAGGGAACACCATCAGATGACGTCGCGCGCGGCGTACAAAGATGGGGCGGCGGGCGTGGACGGGCACCGGTGCTCGGACTACCTCGCCAATGACGAGTCGTGTAACCGGTTTCGCGACGCCCTCATCGAAGAATTGCGCACGAAGACTGCCGGGTACGTCCCGTGCTGCGGGAGAGCGAGCCAAAGTGGTTCGCGGCACTTGGTTGAAGCCGCAACGGGGCACCGGTGCCCCAAAAAATGGGCGTCTCAAGTCCAAAACAAGCGACCATTCGACTCGGATTCGACCGCCCGCACCCACTTTGGATCGTTCTCCATTTGCCCGTCAGCGAAAACATTGACCTGTACCCATATACCCATACGCTCAACCATATATGAAAACCACCATCGATGTCGACGACGCCCTGCTGATCGAAGCCAAGTCCGTCGCCGCGAAGCGTCGCACCACGTTGAAAGCGATCGTCGAACATGCCTTGAGGCGAGAATTGGCCCCGGACCCCGAAATTTCCAACCCGGATCCGGAGAAATTTGAGATTGGGCCATTGGGCTTTCTCGTGCTAAAACGGAAGGCGGGAGAGACGGTCACGATGGAGCAAATCGGGGCGATCCAAACCGAACTCGACGAAGAAGAATTCCAGCGTTCCATCTCCCCCCGGCAGGCATGATTCATTTGCTCGACATCAATGTTCTTATTGCCCTTTGCGATCCGGCCCATCCGCACGCGGCGGCGGCCCGAAAGTTTTTCTCGGCCAGCCTTACTCGTCATGGTTGGGCCACCTGCCCGCTCGTCGAGAATGGTTTTCTTCGCGTCTTCGGCTCGCACAAATACCCCGGCGGACCGGGTTCGCCAGAGGCGGCGCGCCACCTCCTCACCGGCATAATGGCGACTCCAGGCCACCAATTTTGGCCAGATGATCTCACCTTCACCGCGTCGAACATCTTCCCAAATCTTCCAACCTCCGACAGCCTGACCGACGTTTACCTCCTCTCCCTTGCCGTAAAACACCAAGCCCGTTTTGCGACATTCGACGCCGGTATCGCCGCATCGAACGTTCTCGGTGGCCAAGCAGCGTTTTACCTTATTCCGCAAGCTTGATCGGGGAGCGAGCGGCGCTGGGCGCCGGGACGCCTTCGACGTGACGGACAGTCTGAGGAATCGGAGCAGGCAGAACGGGATCTTCGATCTACGTGCCGCGCAGGTGAGCATCTTGTATCTGCACGGCGGAACTTATGAGCTGGCCGGCGTCGGCGTGGTCGCGCCGATCCCGGAGCCGCGGGTGAACGCGGCGATTCTGACGGGGTGGTCGTCGCCGCGGTCGTCGCCTTCGGCCGCCGGCGGCCTTCGAGCCGGGGATCCTGGCGGGACGGGGGATTTGAAATCGGCGCCATCCGATTGATGGCGAAACCGACGCGGAGGTTCCCCGCCGGTGACGCGCCGGCTGCGGATTGCTCCTCGATGACCACCTCATCCCGAAGCCCGGCGACTGGGGGCGGCAAGGTGAGAATCAGCTCTCGCCATCCGCGCCAATGGTCCGTTTCGCGTGACACCTCACACTGTGACCAGGTTGCTACCGCCGCGGGAAGCCCGACGCGATCTTGCCGGCGAGTTGGGCCAGGAGGCGGCTCTCGGCGGCCACGATGGCTTCGTAGCCATCGCCGCGAACCGGTTCGGTGAAGCTGCCAACCTTCCGGACGACGATTCCGCCGCCCTGCTTGTCTTCGATCGTCCACGAGCACTGGAGGATCGCGTCGCCGCCGGAGACGGCGTGGAATTGCTGGATTTCCACGCGTACCTGCCAGCGCAACGACGTACCGGGTTCCCACGGGTAGAGGTGCAGATTTCCCGTCCCGAGCCGGCGGGCGAGATTGGTGCCCAGCACCCGGGTCGTCGAGGCCCGGAGGTTTCCCGCCCAGCGCCGTTCGTACGGGATCTCGAAGCGATTCGCCTCGCTCTGGAAGACGATTTCGCCGCGGTCGATGTAGTCGGGCAGCGTGATGGGTCCGACCCCGAGGGAGACGCCCGAGGCGTTGCCTGGGAGGGCGCCTTCCGCGCTGAGACGGTAGTAACTTTCCCCCGTGCCGCAGCCGGCGAGGGCGAATGCAGCAAGAGCAAGAGCGAGGGCGAAGGCGCGCAGAAGATTCATCGCAGGATCAGGGTTTGCCTTTGGGCGGGACGACTTTGCCCTTGGGATTGCCCCAGAGCAGCGAACTGGGTTTGCGCTCGATCGTCGAGCTGAGCGAGTCAATCGACCGCAACGCGCTCCGCAGATCGGTAATCATGCCGGAAAGCTCACGATAGACGTCCGAGTTTTCATTGAAGCCCTTGAGCGTTTTCTCCAGCGCGGCGAGCGACTTCTTGAGATCGTTGGGCAGTCCCTGGGTCTCCTTCGAATCAAGGAACTTGCCGAGCCCGGCCGCCGCCCGTTTGATTTCCGCCAGCGCTCCCGTGGCGCTCTCCACCGTGTCTTCGATCTTGAGCGCCTGGATCTTGTCGAGCACGGCGGTGACCTTGTCCTGCAGCCGGCTCAAACCCGAGGAAATCGTGGGCAGCGTGGGATACCCGCCGATATCCACCACTTCCGCTTCCGTTGCCCCGGTCTGGTAATCGAGATCCACGAAAAGCTGACCCGTCAGGAGGCTGCCCGTCCGCATCGTGGCCCGGAGTCCTTCCTTCACGCCTTGCGCGATCATGGCGGCCCCGGCGTTGAGATCGTTCCGGGGCAGATTCGGGAAAAGGGTGGGATCGATGCTGATCAGGACCGGCACGCGGCGCTCGGCATCGTTTGGCAGATACTCGAAGGAGATCCCGGTGACGGTGCCGACCCGGATCCCGCGAAACTCGACCGGGGCCTCCGGGCTGAGGCCGCGGACGCTGTCCTTGAAGAGCAGGAGGTAGGTCAGGCGCGATTCGAACGAGGGTAGCTGGAATTCGTCGCGACTTTCCTGCAGCGGGAAAAAGGCACCGTCGGCCGCGGGCTCGACTCGGGCGCCGCCGTGCCCCACCTCAAAGGCGACGCCGCCGACGAGCAGCGATTCGAGCGTGCCGGTGCGGAGGCGGATGCCATTCGCACCCATCTCGACATCGATCCCGCTTACATTCCAGAAGTGGGTGCGGTTGTTGATCAGCTTGCCGAACTCACCCTCGATGAAGGCGCCGTATTCCACGCGTCCGTTCTGGCGGTTGAAGTTTTGGCTCTCCACGCGTCCGACCTTGAGGCCTTTGTAAACGACCGGTGAACCAGGCCCGAGCGAGCCGGCCTTGTCGGTCACCAGCGTGACGTGCAGACCGGGTACGCCCTGCGGCGTGACGGGCGGATTTTCCAGCCCCACGAACTTCCGTTCCGGCGTGGGAGAGGACCCGGGGTCGAGCTCGATGAACGTCCCGGAAACCAGCGTGCCGAGACCCGAAATGCCCGCACCGCCGAAGCGGGGGCGGACGACCCAAAAGCGCGTGTCGCTCTTCAGCAGTCCGGCGACGGCGCGATCCACGCGGAGGAGCGTCACGACCCCCTTCAAATCGTCGGCGAGGCGGACGGATTCGACGAGGCCCACGCGAACGCTGCGGCACTGCACCCCGGTCTTTCCCGCCTCGATTCCCTCGGCCGTTTCGAAGCGGATTTCCACGAGCGGTCCTCTCCCGGCGTAGTGATGCCAGACCAGCCAGAGGCCAAGGAGGGCGGCGACGACCGGGATGATCCAAACCGGAGAGAGGCCGTGCCAGCTCCGGGTGTGGCGGACGACAGGGGCGATGGGAACGTGGGCGGGATCGTCGCTCATGAACGCGAAGTCGGGCGGGATCCCGCCGGCACCGGGGCCACACCCGGGCCGCCGGCGGAATCCCACAGGAGGCGCGGATCGAAGGACAGGGCGGCGAGCATCGTCGAAATGACGACGCCGGCAAAGGCCAGCGCCGCGGGGCCGGGGACAATGGACATGAGAGAGCCGAGCTGTACCACGGCCACGAGGATTGCCACGACAAAAACATCGACCATCGACCAGCGGCCGACGAGTTCGGTGAGGCGATAAATCCGCGTCATCGCCTGGGGATGGCGGCAGCGTCGGGCCGAGAGGCAGAGAGCTACGATGGCCAGAAGCTTCAAAATGGGAATCACGACGCTGGCCGTGAAGATGACGATCGCGATGGGATATGCGTGATGTTCCCAGAAGAGGGCCACGCCGCTGAGAATCGTGTTTGCCTCCGCTCCGCCGATGCGGTCGGCCCGCATCACGGGATAGACGTTGGCTGGGACGTAAAGGATGGCGGCCGCGATCGTCAGCGCCCAGGTGCGCTGGAGGCTGTGAGGCTTGCGCAGGTGCAGGGCGGCGTGGCAGCGCACGCAGTGGCCGTGCGCGAGGGGTTGAACCTTGCCGCACGAGTGGCAGGCGGCAAGGCCGCGCGAGGCGGCGGTCGAGGGCGCGTACGCGATCATGGGCGGGCCGCCTCCAACTGATCCCAGAGGTCACGCCGGTCGATCGACGAGACCGCCGCAGCGAGGCAGATGATGAGTCCGGCGAAGGCCCAGAACGAGACGCCCAGCGTGACGGTGGCGATATCGCCGAGCTTCAGCAGGCTCACGAGTACGCCGAGCAGGAAGACCTCGATCATATTCCATGTGCCGGAGCCGTACACCCAGCGACAGACCCGGCTGGCGCCGGGAAGCCGCCGGCCGCGCAGGAGCGGGAGGAGGAGATAGAGCAGACCCGTGATCGTGAGAAGCGGCGCGCCGAGAATGAAGACCGCGACGGCGGCAGCCAGCCCCGGACTGCCATGCGCTTCCAGCGCGGAGACGCTTTGCGCGAGCACGATCTGGCTGACCTGTCCTCCCGCCCGGAGCTCGATGAAGGGGAAAATATTCGCGACGAGGAAGAGAGAGGCTGCACTCACGCCGAATGCCGCGGCCCGGGGCACGGCGTTGGCGCGGTGCGAAAAAAGCGTCGCCCCACAGTGCGGGCAAATCATGCGCTCGCCCGACTCGAGCGGGCGGATTCGAAAGAGCGCATCACAATCGTGGCAGGCCACCAGCGACTGATCCACTGCGGTTGAGACGAGGGCGGACATAGGGGCCGGGCAGGCGCAGATCATCAACCCGAAGTCACCCTGCGCGCAAGAGTTGGGTCCTCGTCCAGACGTCTGTGTGACCCATGGGCGCGGCTCCCAGCCGGATCACTCACTGCAAGGGTCCGCCGTAGACCTGCCAGACGTAGACGCGGCCGCCGATGAAGGTCTCGTCCGCGGGATACCAGAACGTTTTGTCGCGTTTCGACCAATATAAGAGACAAGGCGCGTCCGCGTGGTTCGGATCGTAGACTTCGTAGGAAATGTTTTGCCCGTCTTCCCCCCGACGCGCCAGCGGCAGGACGGCGTGGTTGATGTTCAGGTTGTCCGGCAGCGTCGTGAGATAGGCCGTGAAGGGCCTTCCTTCCGCGAGGGCGGCATCGAGATGCTCCTTCGTGGCCCGCTGCTGCCCCGGGAATTTTGGAAACACCACGCGCCAATTTCCCGGCCGGAAGTACGTCGGCCAGCCGAGCCCGAGATTCTCCTGGAGCACCCGCGGCCGCGTCCGGCTGAGCGTGCGCAAATCCGCCACGCCCGGAATGACGATGCGGCGCTCCTCCGGCAGCGCTCCTCGCCAGGGAGCCCGGGCCGCGATGGACCGCACGCGCCCGGCCAGAGTGTCATCGTCCAGAGGCGGCGCCGCCGGATCGAAGCGGGCAAACTTTCGGAACTGGATGACGGAACGCGTCATGACGAAGCAGCGTCCGGCGTACTCGGCGGCGGTATTGCGCGCCCCCATGCGGCCCGCTTCGTACATGAAAAAGGTCTCGTTCGAGAAAGCGAAGGTATCGCGTTCGAATTTCAAGGTCTCCGCCGCCGCGGCGGGTAGGTTGACCGCGAGCGTGGCCGCACAGAGGAGAAAGCAGACGGAACCCCGGAGGCAATTCATCAGGCGGGGCGGGTCGGGGGACGATTCACCCGCGCCCCGCCGGTCCGCAAAGACAAAGCGCCGGATCGATGGGTGATGGGTTTCACTCCCTGCCATTCGCCCGTGGCGCAATCGCTGGATGCGGATTCGCCGCGACTTTTCGCTGATTTCGAAACCGACCGGGGCCGCTCAGCCCCCCGCCATCGCCCCGATGATCATGAGCGGCTCCTCGCCCGCGACGATCGGCGCGGGCAGCGAGGTCTCGGGTGGCTCGTGGGACAAGTCGTCCTTGCAGGCGAAGAATCGCACAAACGGCCGGCGCTTTAGGGTGCCGTGATCGCGAATGGTGCCCCGCAACGCCGGATGGGCGGCCTCGAGCGCGTCGAGCACGCGGCCCAGCGTCACCGGCGCAGCCACGGCGAGCGTGACCTCCTCTCCCACCCGGGCGAGGTTGCGGAGATGGAAAGGGAGCACGACGCGGATCATTTCAAGGTCTGGACCTCGACGGAATAAACGGCCGGAAGATCCCGCACGATGGGCTTCCAGGAATCGCCGCTGTCGGCCGAGCCATAGACTTGGCCGCCGGTGGTGCCGAAATAGATGCCGCAGGAATCGAGCGAGTCGACCGCCATGGCGTCACGCAGGACGTTTACGTAGCAATCCTGCTGGGGAAGCCCGTTGGTGAGCGCCTCCCACTCGTTCCCGCCCGTCCGGCTGCGGTAGACGCGCAGCTTCCCCTCGGGCGGAAAATGCTCGGAGTCGCTCTTGATCGGCACGACGTAAATGGTCTCGGGCTCGTGCGCGTGCACGTCGATGGGGAACCCGAAGTCGGAGGGCAGATTGCCGCTCACGTCGTGCCACATCTCACCGGCGTCATCGGTCCGCAGTACGTCCCAATGCTTCTGCATGAAGAGTACGTTCGGGCGCGAAGGGTGCAGGGCGATGCGGTGCACGCAGTGGCCGACCTCGGCGTCCGGGTCGGGCAGTTCGTAGGGTGATTTCAGACCCCGATTGATCGCCTTCCAGGTGAGACCACCGTCGTCGGTGCGGAAGGCGCCCGCCGCCGAGATCGCGATGAACATCCGCAGTGGATTGACCGGATCGAGCAGAATCGTGTGCAGGCCCATGCCGCCCGCGCCTGGCTGCCAGAGCGGACTTTTGACGCTGCGCAGACCCGCGAGCTCCTGCCAGGATTTGCCGCCGTCGGTCGTCTTGAACATCGCGGCATCCTCCGCTCCGGCGTAGACCGTGTCGGGATCGGTCAGCGAGGGCTCGAGATGCCAGATGCGTTTGAATTCCCACGGATGCTGGGTGCCGTCGTACCACTGATGCGTCCCGGGAACTCCCTCGTACTTGAATTCGTTGCTGACCTGCTCCCACGTCTTTCCGCCGTCGCTCGAGCGCTGGATCTGCTGGCCAAACCAGCCGCTTGTCTGCGAGGCGTAGATCCGATTCGGATCCACCGGCGAGCCCTTGAGATGATACATTTCCCAGCCGGCGAAATGGGGGCCACTGACCTCCCAACGCTCGCGCTTTTCATCGGCGGTGAGGATAAAGGCACCTTTCTTGGTGCCGACGAGAACGCGGACGCTGCTCATGGGAGGGACGGGATCTTGGGGGTTTGGAGGGTCTGGATCGGAAAATCAACGCTGGCCGGGAATGGTGACCATCCAGGTCACGCCGAAGCGATCGTGCAGCATGCCGAAGCACGGTGACCAGAAGGTCTTCGCCAGGGGCATCATGATCTGCCCGGCATCCGCGAGGGCGCGGAAAGTGCGATCGGCCGCGGCTTCATCCGCCACGCTGAGCGAGAGCGCGAAGCCTTCGAACTTCGCCTCGCCGTGAAAGGGTCCGTCGGAGGCCATGACGACACTGGCGCCGATGCGGAAGGAAGCGTGCAGCACTTTCTCCTCGGATCCCTGAGGCAGCATGCCGGGCTGATGCGGCTCCGGGCTTTCCTTGCAGCGCATGAGCATCAGAAGTTCGGCTCCCACCGCGGTGCGGTAGAATTCCAGCGCCTCCTCGCAGCGGCCGGCGAAGAAGAGGTAAGACTGGATGAGGGGTGCGGACATATCGCGAGGAGGTTAGTTGAGCAGACCGGCGAAAGCCTGTCGCCCGACCCAGAGCAGGTACGCGGCGAGGAGGACAATGACGAGGAGGAGCGGGTTGAAGAGGCCTTCGCCCTTCATGAGAAAGAGATGAAAGGCGAGGATGTTCACGAGGATCGGACCGAGCACGAGGAGGCCGAAGTTCCGCGTGCGCGGAATGGCGACGAGAATCCCCCCGATGAGCTCCAGCACCTTGACGAACGTGAGGTAACCGGTCGGAGCGAAGGCGCCCATGAACATCCCGGCTGGTGTCCCCGGCTCGGGTGGCGGCGGAGTGACCAGATGGAAGAGCACCACCACAGCCGACATGATGAAAAGAAGGCCCAGGAGGGCACCGGCGATGGGGGGAGCGTATTTCATGCGGCGTCGGGTGGAGGCGAATTGGTTGAAGCCCTCCCATCCGGCGACGAATGAGGTGAGCCGAGTTGGACATGCGATGGCAAGATTTTTTCGGAAAGTCGAGATCAGACCGAGAAGAGGCGAGGTGGAACCATCGACGGCGCGCACTCTGGAATCCCCTCCCGCCGGAGACAAGCGCGATGGCGAAAGTCAGAGCCAACGCTCCAGCCGTTAGGCCGTGGATGCACTCAGATCGAGGGGAGTCGATCTCTCCACTTTCGGAGTAGGCTCACGCAGCGGTTTCACTTCTGAAGGAGGGTTCCGTCGCCCTTTTTGTCGTAGCGGATCGCTTCGAAAATGACGCGAAAATCGCCAGTTCGGACGAGCAATTCCCCGCCGCGATTCAGTTTGAATCGAAGCGTGCCGCCCTCTTTCTGCGGCCGAGATGATCCGAACGCTTTGGAGTAAAGCGATTGGCGACTGAATCCGTCGGGCCGGCCGAGGTTCGCGATGACGATGTCCAAGGTTAGCGGGAGCCGCTCCAAGGCGAACAACTCATCCACCGCGCGCGCCGTTCGGCTTGCTGCAGGCGCGAGCGTGGCAACTGGCGGAGGCAGATCGCTCGTCCACGCATACCTTGAATACTCGCCGGCCAGCGCAAGAGCTGGAAGCATCAGGAGCAGCGCGGCAATCGTCGTGACGTTCATGTAGTCGAAAAGGATTCTCCTGAGGTGCGCTGGGATAGCGAAAGGGGTTGGTCACACGTCCTCGCTGAACGAAACTCGGAAGTCCGAAACCATGTGCATGATTTCGCCGTGGGGAGGGCTTCCGATCCGGTTCGCGCTCTTCATGAACGCGAATGAACCATCCAGTTGCTCCTGGGAGCGGTAGTCCACGATCAATTGAAAGCGGGGCAGGGCCGGGAAACTCGCGGGGTTCGTGATGCGGATGAGCCGATAGGATTCGATCTGGCCGTCATCCTTCAGGCTCCGGAGAAACGCGTGACATTTCTCGATCAGCTCCGCGTCGCCGACGTCCGCCTTGGGGGTGAAATGGACGTGGTAGGAGTGCATGGCTGGTGGTGGCCGGGGGCGCCTTCTTGATGAAGCGAATCACAGCAGACCCGATCGCGCCGAGTCTTTTCGCCGGATTCGGTTTCTGGATGGGGTTTAAACGCTGGGGCGGCTCGCGGCGAGCACGGCGGCGATAAACGCACTCTTCGCGCTGCGATATTCCGTCGGCGTTTGGTTCGCCGCGCGCCGCTTCATCGCATTGTACCGGGACACGGTGCCGGGGTCGTTCCGGAGCAAGTCACGGAACGTCAGGAAGAACTCAAACTTCGAGCCCGCCTCGACCAGTTGGATCGCGTGATCGTCCTCTCGCTTGCTGGACAGCCGCGGAATCAGCATCGCCAGTTGATCCGCTCGCAGCGTATCGGGCTTCACCCGGTAGCCAAGCGCGAGAATCTGATCGAGCGCGGCTGAAAATTCCGCCCGTTCGACGATGACGCAGACGTCGAGATCTCCCTTCGAGATCGCGCCGGGAACCGAAGACGCCCCGACGTGCTCAATTCGAGCTCGCGGGAGAACCGCCGCCAACCGGGACGCGATGGCTTCGAACGCGGCCTCGGCAGCGGGTTGATATTCTTCGGGCGAGAGAAGTCTCACGGCGGGCGCGAGGTTACGCGAGAGGCAGCCGGGCTACTTGAGCCCAACGCGATCGATTCTCGAGCCATTCACCGTGAACGATGCGCTGAGCTGGTAAGCGTAGCCGCGACCGCCCTGAGACTCCTTTACGGTCACAACCGGCGCCACCCCACCGTCTCCGAGCCGATAGCCAACGCCGGTGCCGGCGGTTAGCTCAGCCGTCAATCCAGCATCGCTGCCGGTTGCGACGAACCGCCTGATGTCGGAGATGCGCCAAACACCCGTCGCGCGCTGGAGCAGGAAAAGGACGCTGACCGCGGACCGGGTCGCATCTGTTGGCGGCATGGCGGTGACGAACACGAGCGCACGCGCGGGATTCGACCACAACACGACGGAAGACTGGATCGAGGTGGCCGTCCGTGGATGGCCCGTCTTGGGATCCTCGGCCTGTCCAAGCTCGCGAACCATGAACCGCCGGGCGAGGTCACTCCTCGACTTCGCGGGCTGAAAGGCCGTCGCGGCCGCGACAAAGGCGTCGACAGACTCGAAGGCGCTTGCGCGGGTGAATTCATTCGCCCCCGCGCGCCCGACAAAAAATGCGCTGATGCCCAGGACCAACGGGGTGAATTTCATGGGATGTTGCGAGCGGGTTCGGAATGCGCAGTTCGGGCGACAATTGCCATCGCGCCGCCGTGGTCGGGGTCTCCTCACATCAAAGAAGAACCTCGCGATAGTCAAACTCGCCCGCTCTCCGGGGACGCAGGCGACCGAATTGCGATGCTCCGTCTCAGATCAAGCGCGGTCCTCGCCCCGGGCCGGTCCGACGACAGTGCTGTCCCGATTTCGCCTTGCGAGCATTCCCGCGGCTCCCTATCGGAAGCCGATGATTCGTCCCCTTCGAGCTCTGGCCCTTGGCCTGGTGTCGCTTCTCGCCGTTGCTCCGCCGCTCCCAGGACCGAATCCGCCGGTGCAGATCGAACTGATCCTCGATGCCTCGAACTCAATGTGGACGAAGCTCGAGGACGGACGGCCGCGGATCACGGCGGCCAAGCAGGTGCTGACGGACTTCGTCGCGGGGACGGCGGATTCGCCGGATCTGAACATCGGCCTGCGCATCTACGGTTCGCAGATCCGGGTCGGACAGCCCCGGGCATGCGAGGACTCGCAGCTCTTCGTGCCCATCCGCGGATTCGACCGCGCGGCGCTGCTCAAAACGATTCGCGACGCGCGGGCGATCGGATCCACGCCGATCGCGCGCTCGCTCGAGTTGGCGGCGGCGGATCTCAAAGCGCTGCCGGCCGGCGGAAAGGTGAGCGTGTTGCTCGTGACCGATGGCGAGGAGACGTGCGGCGGAAACGTCGCGGCGGCCATCACCACGCTCAAGGCCGCCGGCGCGAACGTCGATTTTCGGATCATCGGGATCGGGCTGTCCGCCGCCGCGGTGAAGCGATTTTCGGATCTGGCCCCGATCGAGAATGCGAATTCCGGGGCGGCGCTGGCCCAGGCGATCGGGCGCGCGCTGAAGCCGGCCGTTCCTGCGGCCGCAGCGTCCCCAAAGGCAACTGGCGTCCGAGTAACCCTCGTGCGCGACGGCCAGCCGGCCAATCTCGCGGGAGCGCAGGTCGCGCTCGGAACCTCCCGCCAGCCTCAGCCGATTCGGCTCGCCGCGGGCGAACCGGGCGTCTTCACGGCGCAAGTCGCCCCGGGCGGGTACACGCCGCTGCTCACGCTGCCGGGAATGGCCGCTCCGCGGGAGTTCGCGATCGTGAGCGTGACGGCGGGCGGGCGGAACGAATTCGTCCTCGATCTGACGGAGCCGCGCGCGTTCACGGTGAAGGCCTCACCCGCACGGGTGAAGGTCGCCGATCGGATCAAGGTGGAATATGCGCCGGCGGCCGGGACGACCGCGCCCGCCGCGGGAGGAAAGATCCGGCTTCTCGTGGCGCCCCCAGGCTCGGGTGATGAGACCGAACTCGCCTCGGCCGACGCCACAGCCGCTTCCGGCAGCGTCGAGATCATCGCCCCGGACTTCGAGGGGAACGTGGAGGTGCGCTGCGTGGTGACGGAAGCAGACCGCACGCTCGTCGTCGGGAGATCGAACCTCGTGGCCATCTTCGCGGCGCCGGCGACCCTCAAAGTGCCTCCGACGGTGGAAGCCGGGGCGATCATCCCGATCGAATGGACCGGGCCGGGCCTGCCCGATGACTACCTGACGCTCGGGCGGACGATCGACGGCAACTACATCGAGTATGACTGGCGCCGGCTCGGCGCGGAGAAAACGATCACGCTCACCGCACCATTCCAGACTGGCGATGCCGAGGTGAGCTACATGGTGGCCGAAAGCGGCCGGGTCGCAGCGAAGGCGAAGTTGAAGATCGTCGCGGCGAACCTCACGCTCACCGCCCCGGCCGAGGTGACGGCGGGCGACCTGGTTCCGGTGAAGTTCAGCGGCAAGGGGAAAGGGGATGCTCTGACCTTTGTGAAGGTGGAAATGCCGGTGGAGGAATACGGGGACTTCTGGGGTCGGCCCAACGACGAAGGCGAGACCGTTCTGACCGCGCCGCTGGAGGCCGGAAACTACGAGATTCGCCAGATCGCAGGTGGCGGGATCCTGCTCGCGAAGCAGGCCGTGAGGATCGTCGCCTCGCGCGCCACGCTCGATGCGCCCGCAACCGTGATCGCTGGGTCCACCATTCTCATCAAGTGGACCGGCCCGCGCGGTCGGGGCGCCTGGATCACGATCGTGGAGCCGGGCGCCTCGGAATCGAGCTACGGGGCGTATCAAACCACCGCGGAAGGGACCTCTCCGCTGGAACTCGCGGCGCCGGGCGAGCCAGGGGAATACGAGATCCGGTTCGTGATTGGAGATACGAAGGTCGTGGCGAAGCGTCGGATTCGGGTGACCCGGTGACGACGCTATTTCAGAATTCAGCGTGGGTCGGGGCCGGCTCTGCTCGGGATCAACCCGCGGTCAATCACGGCGCCGGCGATCTCCCGGGAGAGGACGCCGTAGGTCAGCGCGTTGGGGTGGACCCCGTCGCTGAAGAATCCCTGCGCGTCCGTGACCCCCGGCACCCGGCCGAGCCAATCGCGAAGCCGGATCGGGCCCGGTAGATAGTGGACCCCGGGCTCGGCGGCGGGCAGATCGAGGAGCGCCAGGCCGTGGAGGCGAATGAGGCCGCCAAGGACGACTCGCATCAACCAGGGGAAGGCGGGAAATTCGCCGACGGGCGGCAGACTCGGAATCACGATCGGCACCGCCGGATGACGTTCGCGGATCGAGCGGATGAGTTCACCCATCTGGCGTCGAAAGGCACGTGGCGAGTTGAGGGTGAAGGCTTCGTTCCCGCCGAGGCCGACGACGATGAGATCGATCGGTTCGGCCAGGAGCAGCGGCACGAATTCCCGCCGGCAGTCCCGGGCGGTGCAGCCGTTCCGCGCGAAGACCTGCCAGCGCACCGCGCAGCCCAGTGAGTCCGCCAGCGCGCGGGCGAGTTGGCCCGCGATGCCGTCGCGCTGGTCGGTCACGCCCACGCCCGCGATGGTCGATTCGCCGAGCAGGACGAGTCGCAGCGGCGGAACCGGTCCTGGAGCGGTCGCGTCCCGATGAAGCATCGCCTCCGGAAGCGCCCGAACTTCGCGACGCACGCGCCGGGCCTGCCAGGCCAGGAGCGGTAGCAGCGGGGCGCAGATGAAGGCGCCGAGCAAATAGATCAGTTGGAGGATGAGCCCACGCACCAGAGGGAAGCCGCGAAGCAGTCCCGGAGCATAGCGTTTTCGGGAGGGGTGGCATTTGTGAGATGCGGTTCGCCAAAGCCGGGAAGGGGCGCATGCTCTCGTCGTCAGCTGGGATGCAGAGCGCGGATGGGACCTGCTCATCCGCCCCGCTTCCCGCCGAACGGCGCGGGAACGCGCGTGGTGGAATCCCGACTCCGATGCAAGCGATCAACGAACTTTCCCTCCTCGCGAGGTCGTAGGTTGCTCGGCACGTCTTGAACCCCGGCCTCCCGACCGATGACCGTCCGTCAGCTTTACTCCAGCCTGTCGCGCAAGACGTTTATGGCGCTCACGGGCCTGTTCCTGTGCGTGTTCCTCATCGTGCACCTCGGCGGAAATCTGCAGCTCCTCCTCCCGCGGGAGACCGCGCGCGAGAGCTTTAATGCCTACTCGCATGTTCTCTCGGGGAATCCGCTCATCAAACTCGTCTCTTGGGTCCTGTACGCGTCGATCCTGAGCCACAGCCTTGACGCGCTTTTGCTCACGCTGCGGAACCGGCGCGCGGCCGGGCGCTATGCGGTCGATCGCCGTGACGCCGCCAGCCACTGGTACGCGCGCAGCATGGGAATCCTCGGATCCGTGATCCTCGTGTTCCTCGTCATCCACTTCCGTGATTTTTGGTATCCGTATCGGTTCGGCGCGCTGCCGGCGGATAAGTGGGGAAATCACGATCTCTACGCACTGGTCGTCCGGGCCTACGCGGACTGGTGGTATGTCGCGATCTACGTTCTCGCCATGATCGCGCTCGGTTACCACCTCCTGCACGGATTCTTCAGCGCCGCGCGCACGCTGGGAGTGTTTCATCCGCGCTCCGCGGCGTGGATCCGAATCTCCGGAATCGTCTACAGCGTGGTGATCGCGGTCGGGTTTTCCGTCATTCCGATCTACCTCCACCTCACCCAATCCGGCCGATGAATCTCGACGCCCGAATCCCTGAGGGTCCACTGGAGGAAAAGTGGGACCGCTATCGCGCCGGCGCCCGGCTCGTCAATCCCGCCAACCGGCCGAAGCTCCGGATCATCATCGTCGGCACCGGGTTGGCGGGCAGTTCCGCGGCTGCGTCGCTCGCTGAGCTCGGGTACAATGTCGATGCCTTCTGTTTCCAGGATTCGGCGCGGCGGGCGCATTCCGTGGCCGCGCAAGGCGGAGTGAACGCGGCGAAGAATTATCAGAACGACGGCGACAGCGTGCGGCGGATGTTTGTCGACACGATCAAGGGCGGGGATTTCCGCTCGCGGGAGGCCAACGTCTATCGACTCGCGCAGCTCTCCCTTGGGCTGATCGATCAAGCGGTTGCCCAAGGGGTGCCATTCGCCCGCGAGTACTCCGGCTATCTCGCGAACCGCTCCTTCGGCGGAGTCCAGGTCAGTCGGACGTTTTACGCACGCGGCCAGACCGGCCAGCAGCTTCTGCTCGGAGCGTATCAGGCGATGATGCGTCAGGTGGAGGCCGGGAAGGTCACGCTGCACGCCCGCCACGAAATGCTCGATCTCGTGGTGGTCGACGGAAAGGCGCGCGGCATCATCACGCGAAATCTCGACACCGGCGCGATCGAGCGTCACGCCGCGCACGCCGTGATTCTCGCCACCGGCGGATTCGGCAAGATCTACTATCTGTCGACCCTCGCGATGGGCTGCAACGGCTCCGCCATCTGGCGGGCGCACAAACGCGGGGCAGCGATGGCCTGCCCGAGCTGGACACAGGTTCATCCCACGTGTCTCCCGCAGTCCGGGGAGTATCAGTCGAAGCTCACGCTGATGTCCGAATCGCTGCGCAACGATGGCCGGATCTGGGTGCCGAAGCTGGCGGGAGAACAGCGCGCGCCCGGCGACATTCCGGAGGTCGAGCGTGACTACTACCTCGAGCGGCGCTACCCGGCGTTCGGAAATCTGGCACCGCGCGACATCTCGTCGCGAGCGGCGAAGGAGCGGGTCGATGCTGGCTTCGGCGTGGGTCCGCAGCGAAACGCGGTCTATCTCGATTTCGCGGACGCGCTAAAGAAGGCCGGCTTGGAAAAGATCCGGGCGCGGTACGGGAACCTCTTCGAGATGTATCGGAAGATCACCGGCGCGGATGCGTACAAGGAACCCATGATGATCTCGCCCGCGGCTCATTTTTCCATGGGCGGGCTGTGGGTGGACTATGAATTGATGACGACGATTCCCGGGCTTTTCGCGCTGGGCGAAGCGAACTGCGCGGATCATGGCGCGAACCGGCTCGGCGCGAACTCGCTCCTCCAGGCCAGCGTGGACGGCTACTTCATCGCTCCGGCGACCGTGCCGGATTATCTCGCGGGTGAGTTGAAGAGCCTCGCGCCCGATCCGAAACACCCGGCGTTCGATGCGGCGGAGGAGCAGGTGCGGGCGGACCTCGAGCGCATGATCGCGCGGAAGGGTACCCACACCGCCGACTCGTTCCACAAGGCGCTCGGCCACCTGCTCTACCAGCACTGCGGCCTCTCGCGTTCGCGGGCGGGTCTCACGGGGGCGATCGAGGAAATCCGCCAGCTACGGACGGCCTTTCACCAGGATCTGCGCGTGCCTGGTTCGGCTGGCGAGATCAACGCGGAACTCGAGAAGGCCGGACGCGTCGCGGACTATCTGGAGATCGGCGAGCTGATGTGCCGTGATGCGTTGACGCGGGAGGAATCGTGCGGCGCGCATTTTCGCGAGGAATATCAGACGGACGATGGTGAAGCCGTGCGGGACGACGAGCACTTTTGTTTCGTCTCCGCCTGGGAATGGACCGGGGCGGATTCCGAGCCGGAGCTCCACCGCGAGCAGTTGACCTTCGACGCCGTGAAGCTGGCCGTGCGGAGCTACAAGTAATCCCACAAATCGCGACCATGCGACTTCATCTGAAAATCTGGCGTCAGCGGGATGCAGCCACGCCCGGGGGATTCGTAGCCTACGAACTCACGGATCTGAATCCGCACATGTCGTTTCTCGAAATGCTCGACGTCCTCAACGAACGCCTCGTCGTCGAGGGTGGGGAGCCGGTGGAGTTCGACCATGACTGCCGCGAGGGCATCTGCGGAGCGTGCGGCGTGATGATCGACGGCCGCGCTCACGGACCCGTTGCCGGCATTACGACGTGCCAGCTGCATCTGCGGCAGTTTGCCGACGGGGACACGATCACGGTGGAGCCGTTTCGCGCCGCCGCGTTTCCCCTCAAGCGTGACCTGAGGGTCGATCGCTCGGCGTTTGATCGGATCATCTCGGCAGGCGGCTACATCTCCGCGAGCACCGGCCGCCCACCGGAGGCGAACACGATCCTCGTGTCCTTCGCTGAGGCCGAGTCAGCCTTTGATTCCGCGGCCTGCATCGGCTGCGGCGCGTGCGTCGCCACCTGCAAGAACGCGAGCGCCGCGTTGTTTACGTCAGCCAAGGTCGCGCATCTCGCGAAGCTTCCCCAGGGCCGGAAGGAAGCCGCCACCCGCGTGGTCGCGCTCGTGGAACGCATGGACCGCGAAGGCTTCGGCCATTGCTCAAATACCGAGGCCTGCGAGGTCGAATGCCCGCAGGGAATCAGCGTCTTGAACATCGCCCGGATGAATTGGGAGTACCATCGGGCGTTGCTGGGGGTGTGACTACAGCACACCTTTGCGACGCAGCGATTCCTCCATCGCCCGCTCGACGAGGATGGCTGCGAGCGTCTGCGTGGCCTCGTCGAGCGCCGCCGTGGCGCTCTGGAGCGCGGGGAGTGATCGCGCCGCAAGCGCGGCTTCGACCGCGGCGATCTGGCGCCCGATTTCTGCGTGTTCATCCGCGGATAATTCACTGCCGACGGTCGAGACGGCCTGGCGGACAGCCGGAACGAGTTCCTCGGCCTTAAGCTTTGCCTCCGTGAAACGACGCTCGTGGAAATCGTCGAACGCGTGATCGAGGGACGAGGCGATCATCTGCTCCACCCGTTCGTCGGCCACATCGACGGCGCTGGTCAAGGTCACGATCTCTTCGCGGCCTGTGGTGGTGTCGCGGGCGAGCACGGTGAGAATGCCATTGGCGTCGAGTTCGAATTGAACGCCGACCCGGGCCTGTCCGCGCGGCGCGGGCACGAACGCGAGCTCGAACGAACCGAGCGAGAAATTATCCCGCGCCATCTCCCGCTCACCCTGCAGCACGTGAATGCGCATCGCGCGTTGATCGGTGGCGGCGTTCGTGAACATCTCGCCCGCCTTGGTCGGAATGGTGCTGTTGCGCGGGATCAGGACGTTCATCAATCCGCCGATGGTCTCGAGGCCGAGGGAAAGCGGCGTGACGTCGAGCAGGGTGATGTTCTGCACGGCGCCGCTGAGAATCCCCGCCTGGATGATGGCTCCGAGGGCGATCGCTTCATCGGGATGTTGGGTCGTGTCCGGTTCACGCTCGAAGATCTCGCCCGCGAGGGCGCGGATGAGCGGGATGCGGGTGGAACCTCCCACGAGGACGACGGCCTGCAGATCGCGCGGCGCGCATTTGGCGTCCTCGAGCGCGCGCCGGCAATGGATCCGGGCCTGCTCGATCACGGGACGGGCCAGGCGCTCAAACTCCGCGCGCGTCAGCTCGAAGACGAAGGAATCCGCGCCCGCGGCGAAGGGAATCTCGATCCTGGTTTCCGTGGCGTCCGACAGGGCGATCTTCGCCTTCTCGGCCGCTTCCCGCAGCGCGGCCACGAGCAGGGGCGCCTCGGCATCGGCGGAGGGGAATTGCTCGCGGAAGCGGGCGTGGAGATGACGGGAAACCGCGCGGTCGATGTCATCGCCGCCCAGGCGCGTGTTCCCGTTGGTGGCGAGCACCTGGAAGATTCCCTCGCGGAGTTCGAGAATCGAGAGGTCGAACGTGCCGCCGCCAAAGTCGAAAACCGCCACGCGCGCCCGTTCGCCCAGACGCTGCAATCCGTAGGTGAGGGCCGCAGCGGTGGGCTCATTGAGAATGCGCTCCACCGTGAAGCCCGCGAGCTCGCCCGCGCGGCGCGTCGCGGCGCGCTGGGCGTCATTGAAGTACGCCGGCACGGTGATGACGGCGCGAGTGACGGGCTGGCCCAGCGCCGTTTCGGCATCGGCTCTCAGCTTGGCGAGGATGAGAGCGGAGATTTCTTCCGGGCGATACTCGCGTCCACCCACCCCCACGCAAACGGGGGCGCCCGCTGGTTCCTGCCGGACCGCATACGGCAGGCGGGCGGCATCCGTCGCGGTCGCAGGGTCGCCGCCGGGAGCTCCCATCAAGCGTTTGATCGAATGAATGGTTCGCGCCGGTTCGAGCCGCCGCATGCGCGCGGCGGGTTCGCCGACGAGCGGCGCGCGCGATTCGTCTGCCGGGAAATGCACCACGGAGGGAGTCAGACGCCGGCCGGAGGAATCGGCGAGGAGGAGCGGGAAGCCCGCCTCCATCACGCCAATGAGGGAGTTCGTCGTTCCGAGGTCGATGCCGGCGATCATAGAGGAAACATGGGGCGGGAACGTCGTCCGTCGCGCGCCGGACGTCGCCCGGGATTTGTTCAGCGCTGCGCGAACGCGAGCCGCACGGCGAGGCCGACAAACAGAATCCCGGTCAGGCGATCGAGCCAGATGCTCGCGCCCGGCGTGCGCCGGAGCCAGTCGCCGACGACCCCGGAGAAGAGCGCGAGCGGGCCAAAGACCACCACGGTGACGAGCGCGAAGAGCAAACCGAGCGTTGCCATCTGGCGCGGCACTGGGCTGGTCGCATCGACGAACTGCGGGAGAAAGGCGAGAAAAAAGAGGGCGACCTTCGGGTTGATCGCGTTGGCGATGAAACCTCGCGCGAGGAACTGCGTGGACGGCCCAGGTTTTGTTTCGGCGAGACCGGAACCTCGGCTGCGCAGGGCCTGGACGCCGAGATAAATCAGGTAGGCGGCGCCGGCGAACTTTAGGACCGTAAAGGCAACGGGGGAAGCCATCACGAGCGCGGCGACCCCTAGCGTGGCCCAGAGCGTGTGAGTCAGGCAGCCCAGCGTGCAGCCGAGCGCGAAACCGAGCGCCGCGTTGCGGCCCCGGGAGAGTCCGAGGCCGATGATGCCGAGATTGTCCGGTCCGGGGGCGGCGGTGACGAGGAGAGCCGTGCCGAGAAACGGGACGAGCGAGTCCATGCGCGATCAGGCCGCCTTCGGCTCGGGCGACTCCGCGAACTGGAGCTCGCACAGCTTCTGGTAGGTCCCGCCCCGGGCGGAGAGCTCACGGTGCGTGCCCTGTTCCACGATGCGACCGCGTTCGAGCACGATGATGTGATCGGCCTTCACGACGGTCGAGAGCCGGTGGGCGATCGCGATCACCGTGCGGCCCGCCGCGAGACGCTCGAGGGCCTGCTGGACGATCCGCTCCGCCTCCGTATCGAGCGCGGACGTCGCTTCATCGAGCAAAAGAATCGGCGCGTTTTTCAAGAGGGCGCGGGCGATGGCGAGGCGCTGCTGCTGGCCGCCGGAAAGGCGCGATCCCTTGTCGCCGACGACGGTCTCGTAGCCCTGCGGCAGCGTCAGAATGAAATCGTGGGCGTAGGCCTGCTTCGCCGCTTCCATGACTTCGTCGCGGGTGGCATCGAGCCGGCCAAAGCGGATGTTTTCGAAGATCGTGTCGTGAAAGAGAAACCCCTCCTGGGTCACCACGCCAATTTGATCGCGCAACGAAGCCTGCGTGAACGCGCGGAGGTCCTCACCCCCAACCTTCACGGAGCCCGAGGTCGGATCATAAAACCGCTGGAGCAGGGCGAAGATCGTCGACTTGCCGCCGCCGCTCTGACCGACCAAGGCGTACGTTCGGCCGGGCTCGATCTCGAGATTGAAGTCGTGCAGGACCGGCACCGCCTCGTGATCTTCGCGGGCGGGATAGGCGAAGGAGACATGGTCGAAGACGATCCCGCTCCGACCGCTCGCGAGAAGCTTCGCGCCTGGCGCGTCCTGGACGCTGGGCTGCGTCTGCAGGAGCGCGAAAATGTTCTCCGTGGCCGCGCGGCACTGCTGGAGCAGGAGGTGCATCTTGCTGAGCGATTTCACCGGTTCGTAGAGCAGAAACGTCCCGCCGAGCAGGGCGATGAAGGCATCGGAGGTCATCCCGATCGTAAATGCGTAGAGCAGGGCGAGCCCCGCTCCGAGTGCGGCGACCGCCTCGACCATCGGGCCGACGACCTCGGAAGCAGTGCGGGCTTTCAGCGAGTTGTTGAGCTGTTCGTTAGCCGAACGCACGAATTGCGCGGCCTGATGCTCCTCGCGCCCGAACGACTTCACCACCCGGATGCCCGCGAGCGTTTCGCTCAGGATCACGGTCATGGCGGAGTTTTCCTCCTCCTCGCGTTGGCCGGAGCGGCGCACGCGCTTGCCGAAATGGCGGACCGGGAGAATGCAGATCGGGAAGAGAACCACGCAAACGAGGGTGAAGCGCCAGTCGAGGATGAGGAGCGTGATCACGCCGACGAGCACGGCGAACGGTTGCTTCACGATATCCGCGCTCACCGAGGCAAGGGCGAATTGCGCGACGCGGGCGTCGTTCGTCACGCGCGAAATCAATTGTCCGGCCCGGCTCTGCGAGAAGAAATCCATCGACTGCCCGACGAGATGCGTGAAGAGCCGCTGCCGGATATCGCGGAGCACGCGCAGCGACACCCAGTGCATGCAGTACGCATTCAGGTAGGCGAAGAGCGAGCGGAGGATCATCACTCCGGGAATGGCGAGACACGCCGCCCAGACCGCGGGCGTGGGCGAACGCCGGACCGCGGGTGGGGTCGTTTCGGCGCCCGGCCGGCGCGTGGCGAAGATCGAGCCGAGCCCGCTGCTGAACGATCCGGTGGTTCCCCGGCTCGAAGCGGGCGCGGGGAGGAGACTGGCGGTGACGTTCCGCACCACGATGGGGAGAAGTCCGTTATTGCAGACGGCGAAGAAAATGCCAGCGGCGATCCCGAGGGCGAAGCGGGCCCGGTAGGGCCGCATGTACGCGAAGAGCTGGCGATAGAGCGGCCAGCCTTCGCGGAGCGCTCCAATCGTGCGAGCGAGCTTGCCGCGCTTTTCTTCCGCCATCCGGCGCACTTATCGCCAAAGCCGCGCCGTGTCGAATGGCGAGGACACGATCAGGTGCCCGAGGCTCCAGCCAGGAACACTGGTCCCTCGGCGGAGGGGCGCCCGCCGGCCCGCTCCAGACTGATGGCGAACTGGTCACCGCGCGGCTTTCCGTCCGGAACATTGAAACGGATCTGCACGCTGCCGTCAGAAGCGGTCTTAAACACGCCCCCGCTGATCGGCTTCGGCTGCCCATTGTCGATCACCCACAACTGGTAGTCCTTCCCGGCGGGAGCGGGCGGAAGATTCTTCACGGCGAGGAGGCCGGAGCCCTGTTCCGTGTCCCACACTACCATCGCCGCGGCGGGCGAGGCGGGATTCGCGGAAGGCGTCTTCACGAGCGAAGCGACGCGGAGCTTGGAAAGAGTCTGGGCTTGGGCCGCGGCGAGTTTGGAATTGTCGGCCCGCAGTCGGCCTCCGTCGTTTTCGAGCTCGGCGATGCGTTTGGCGCTCGCGAGATTCTGCGTCTGGACCGCGAGAAGCTGGCTTTCGGTGGCCTTCGCGTTGGCAAGGGCGCCATCGAGCTGGGTGCGGACATCGCGGTAACCGACGAAGCCGACCCCTGCTGCGACCGCGAGGCCGGCCGCGATTGACCACGGAATCCAGCCAGAGCGGGCGCGCGGCGCGTCCGGCAGCGCGATCGGCTCGCGGGAGATCGCCGCGAACGGGATCGGCGGTTTCGAAGCCGGGCGGGTCGCGAGTTCCTCGAGGAGAGTCTCGCGCAGGCGCGGCGGCGGCGGCGTGACGGCCTCCGCGCGGGCGACGGTTTCGAGGGCTTGGCGGAACTCGTCGACGAGCTCGCGCAGGCCTTTCCGCGTCCAGATTTCCCGCTCGAACGCGGCCGCTTCATCGGGCGCGAGGAGGCCCAGCGCATGGAGCGACGCGCGCTCCTGCGTGGGCTCATCAAAGTCAGGCGCGCTCATAGGACTTTCGCGAGAGGGGTGCGCAGCCGCATCATGCCGCGGCGGATCCGGGCCTTCACCGTGCCGAGCGGCTCGCCGAGCCGGGACGCGATTTCCTGCTGGGTGAGCCCGCTGAAAAAGGCCAGTTCGATCGCCTGACGCTGATCGGCCGGCAGTTCGCCGAGGGCGGATCGGACGGCCGTGGCGCGCTCGCGGGCGACCGCTTCATCGTCCGCCGAGGCCGCGGAGCCGTTCGTCGCTTGGGCCACGAGTTGCTGCATCCCACCCGCTTCCATGAGTTGCGAGCGCCGCTGGCGGAGGCGCAAGCGGTCGAGCGCCTTCGAACGCGTGATCGTGTAGGCCCACGTGAACGGCGTGCCCCGCTCGGAGCTGTAGCGCGAGGCGTCATCCCACATGCGCAGGCACGAGGCCTGCAGCACATCCTCAGCCTCTTCCGGACTGCCCAAAATCTTCACCGCGAGGGAAAAGAGCGCGCTCGCGAAAGCGTCGTAGAGCTGGGAGAAAGCCTTCGCGTCGCCGATGGCGATGCGTTGCACGACGTCAGGCCCAATCTGGGTCGACGTGTCGGCGGGGGCGTTCA
Source organism: Chthoniobacterales bacterium (assembly GCA_038322235.1). Taxonomy (GTDB): domain Bacteria; phylum Verrucomicrobiota; class Verrucomicrobiia; order Chthoniobacterales; family SZAS-18; genus SZAS-18. The sequence goes on along the minus strand of JBBQFQ010000045.1, from coordinate 20,800 downwards.
TGATGCGGCGGATGCTCTCGGTGGCCCATACTTCCCACTTGGCGAGCGCCTGATCGAGCCAGGGCAGCCAGGGGAGGGCCGGAGGGGAGAGAAGCACAGCGGTCATGGAACGGCAAGCGGGGTGATGAGCGGAACCCGCATTCGCGCCGGTTCCAACGCCCTATGCGCTGTAACCCCCCGCGGCAGATGCAAAGATTCTCGCTCCCTGATCCGTCCCGTCCCGACGCCGCGATCCGGCTCTGCGTCAGGGATCGATGAAGAACTCCCAGCTCCGGAGCCTCCTGGCCGTGCGCTCGGCTTCGGTCAGACGAAATGCCGAAAGCTCCGGCGATGCGGTGTGATTCCGAAAGAAGTAATCGTCGATCTTGCTGTTGAAATCCTCGCGCTCCATCAAGGCGCGCGCCTTCGTCAGCCACTCCGCCGCGCGTTCTCGATCCGGCTTTTGCAGCGCGAGGGCGGCGGCGATCAGATTCCATTCCGCTGCGACCGGCGGGTTTCGAGCGGCTTCTTGCATCGCTGATTCGACGTCGGCCGCGGCCCCGTTCTCGATCTGGGCGAGGTGCATCTTGAAGGCGATCGTCTCCCCCGTGATGCCATAGCCGGGACGGACCCGGAGCTGAGCCTGCCGGGCGACGATGAGCGCATCCCCGAACTTCCCCTGCCGTCGCAGCAGTTCACTCATCTGATACAAGCCGTCCGCATGAAACGGGTCCAAAACGAGGGATGCCTGGAGGAGCTTGAAGGCGTCCGAAAAGCGGCGCTGCCGCGCGTGCCCGAAGGCTCGGAGGTAAAATGCCTGAGCCACGTCGCGGCCCGCCGTGATTTGCGCGGCGAGATCAGCTTCCGGTGCCACGGTGTCCCCGCTCCGGATCTGCAAATCCGCGAAATAGCGGTCCAATCCCGGAAGTCCAGCCTCCGCTTCGCGGAGGTCCTTCACGAGTTTGAGCGCGCCGGGGAGGTCCCCGACTTGATCGGCGGCGAGCGCGCGATCCAGCACTTCCACCGTATTTTCCCGCCAGTTTGCGAGCGTCGCCGGTGCGAGGCCCGCCGCTTCGGAAGGGGTCGCGGCGGTCCTTGCCTTGGCCGCTCCGTCACCGACTCCGCCGAGATAATAGCCCGCCGCGAAAAGGGCGATCGCCACGCCGCCCAAAACGAAGGGCAGCACCGGCGTGCGCTTGGGCGGCGGATAGCTGTCACCGAAGTTAACCGCCTTCGGCACGTTGGCCGGAATCGCGGGCGAGGGAGCGGCCCGGGGAGGAGGCGGCGCCACCTCCACCACGGGCGTGGCGGGAGGCACCTTCGTGGGATCGCCGAGCGAAGCGTGCTCGGATTCCGGGCCAAGCGTGTCCGCGCCGGCGCCCATCATCACCGAAAGGTTTACGTGGCCGGAACGGGTCATGCGCTCGCGCCCCTTCCGCGGATCGACGCCGGCCGCGGATTCTTCGATTTCCCGCCGCTCGCGCGCCTTCTTCCGGGCCACCAGCTGCTTTAGCTGGTCGGTCAGCTCCTCGATCTCGTCCTCATCGCCACCGGCGACGGCTTCCTCGGCGCCGGGCGAAACGGGCAGATCTTCCCCGGTTCGCGACTTCCGAAAGTGCCGCGAAAGCCCGCCGGGTCGCCGCGCAGCCGCCTCGACCGGTGCTTCCCGCTCTTCAGGTAAATGTTGGGGCTCCGGCATGCGATTAACGTCTCAGGACCGCGAAGCGTGTAACGAAAAATCGTGGGGATGGCAAACATCTGTGCGTGACAGTCCCGCCGGAGGCGGAAATACTCCGCGTCCCAACCCATGAGCAAGAAGGCCTCCGCCAACGGCAGCAGCAAGCCTCTCATCGAGTTTCGCGACGTGCATAAGCATTTCGGCGCCCTGCACATTCTCCGCGGGGTCGACGAAACGATCCGCGAAGGCGAGGTGATCGTCATCCTCGGCCCCTCCGGCTGCGGGAAGAGCACCATGCTGCGCTGCATCAATCACCTCGAAAAGATCGACGGCGGCGAGCTCTGGGTGGATGGCATCAATCTGGCCGATCCGCGGGCGGACGTGAACAAAATCCGCGCCGAGACCGGGATGGTCTTTCAGCAATTCAACCTCTTCCCGCACCTCAGCGTGCTGGAAAATCTGATGCTCGCGCCGATGAAGGTGCGCGGCATGGCGAAGGACGCCGCGCGCGAAAAGGCGATGACGCTCCTCAAGCGCGTCGGGATCGATGAGAAGGCGGACGTGTACCCCGCGCAGCTTTCCGGCGGACAGCAGCAACGCGTGGCGATCGCCCGCTCGCTGGCCATGGATCCGAAGATCATGCTCTTCGACGAACCCACCTCGGCGCTCGATCCCGAAATGATTCGCGAGGTCCTGGACGTGATGCGCGACCTGGCCACGGCCGGCATGACGATGGTGACGGTGACGCACGAGATGGCGTTCGCCCGGGAAGTGGCCGACCGCGTGCTGTTCATCGATGCCGGTCGGATCTGCGAACGCGGCACCCCGGCGGAGTTCTTCGACAACCCGAAGGAGGAGCGCGCGAAGGACTTCCTCAGCAAGATTCTCAAGCATTGACGGCGGCGCTTGGTTTTCCGCACCCTTCCCTTCCACCTCAAAGCCCGCTGGAGTGCCATCCTCCGGTGGTCGCGCCAACACCCCAACACCCCAGCACACCCATGATTCGATTCCGTCCTTGGTTCACCACCGCCGTCGTCGCCCTGGCGTCCGGCGCGATGACCGCCTGTGGGCCGTCGCCAACGCCTGCGCCCAAGCCTGCGCCGACGCCGACGCCGTCGGCCAAACCCACCCCGGCCCCCGCCGCGGTCGCGACCGCCGTGCCAGTGGCTACCACTCCTCCCGCCCCTCCAACCGCCGTGCCGGTGGTGGAGAAAAATGTCATCCCCGACATCAAGTCCCGCGGTAAGCTGCGCGTGGGCGTGAAGTTCGATCAACGCCTCTTCGGACTGAACAATCCGCTCACCCGGCAGGTCGAGGGCCTCGATGCCGACATCGCCCGCGAGATCGCCAAGGACCTGCTCGGCGGGGCCGACAAGATCGACTTCGTCGAGGCCATCTCGGCCAATCGCATTCCCTTCCTTCAGGAGGACAAGGTCGACTTCGTGATCGCCACCATGACGATTACGGAGCAACGCAGGCAGACGATCGACTTCTCCGACGTCTACTACGTCGCCGGCCAGTCGCTGCTCGTGCCGACGGGCAGCCCGATCAAGAGCGTGAAGGATCTAGAGGACAAGACCGTCGCCACCGTGCAGGGCTCGACGTCCGAAAAGGAGCTGATGAAGCAGGCACCCAAGTGCAAGCCACTTCTGCTCAAGGCCTATTCGGAGTGCTTCACCGCGCTCCAAAATGGCCAGGTCGACGCCATGACAACCGACGACATCATTCTGATGGGCCTGCGCGTTGCCGCGCCGGAGAAGTTCGAGCTCGTGGGGGGGCAGTTCACCACCGAGCCCTACGGCATCGGCGTGAAGAAGGGTCGCCCAGATCTGCTCGAATTCATCAATGCCGAGCTGCGCAAGATGAAGACGGACGGACGCTGGAAGGCGATTTACGACAAGCACCTCAAGGCGGTGAGCGGTTCGAGCGCCGAGCCGCCGAAGTAGCCTGACGGTCCGGACCACCAGATTTTTCCAAAACGGCCAGACGGCCCTTGCTCCGTCTGGCCGTTTTTGTTTGCCTCCCTCTCTCGCGACGGCGCATTTATTGATCCCCATGATTTCGTTCCTCGCCCAGGCAGATCCGCAGGCAGCAGCACCCCGCTACTTCGGGAAGGCGATCATCGACAATCTGCCGCTTTTCCTCGCGGGCATGGGAGCGACGATTTGCATCTGCATCGTCGCCGCCGTCATTTCGCTTTCCATCGGTTTGATCATCGCCGTGCTGCGGGTGACCCCGAGTGGCGGGTTGAAGATTCTCGCCACTGCCTACACCGAGTTCTTTCGGAACACGCCACTGATCGTGCAGATGTCCGCTTTCTTTCTCGGCGTCCCGCGACTGATCAACACCCGGCCGTTGACGGATGGGCTCGCTGCGATTGGGCTTCCCATCAGTTATTCATTCATCGCGGGTACGATCGCCCTCGGCCTCTATACGGCCGCCTTCGTCGCCGAGGCCATTCGAGCGGGGCTGCTTGTCATCCCAAAAGGCCAGTCCGAAGCGGCCCGCTCGCTTGGTTTGTCCGTCCTCCAGACGCTGCGCCTCGTCGTCATTCCGCAGGCCCTCCGAATCGTGCTGCCTCCCCTCGGAAACATCTACAGCGCGATGCTCAAGAATTCCGCCATCATCGCGTCGATTGGCGCGGCGGATTTGATGTTTCAGGCGGTCTTCGTCGATGCCAGCACTTTCCAGACGTTTGAAGTCTTCACCGCGGTGATCGTCTTCTATCTGATGCTGACTCTCCCGATGGGGGCGTTCGTTCACTGGCTCGAACGCAAATTCAATCCTTTGCGCGCGCGGACGCTGCGTCTCAAGGGTGCTCACATCTGAACCGGGAATAAAACCATGCCTTCCGCATCCGTTCCCGCCGCGGTCCCCGCCCGCAAGTACAGCCAGCCGTTCTTCACGTACGGGCTGCTTTTCAACGTCATTGGCTGGATCGTCCTGAGCGCGATTTTGTTCATCGTTGTCATCCCGGGACTGCGGGGTGGCAACTGGACTCCGTTCATCGGTCCGGACAAAGGGGCCATCTGGTACTTCTTGTATGAGGGCCTGCTCGTCACCCTCCGCATCGGCATCATTTCGATCGCACTTTCGACGGCATTCGGCTTTCTCTTCGCGCTGGGCCGACTTTCGAACGTCAAGCCGCTCCGGGTTTTCTGCTCGTCTTACATCGAGTTCATGCGGGCGCTTCCGTCGTATTTGATCATCTTTTACGTTTTCATCGTCTTCCCGAAATTTGGGGTGAAGTTCGAGTGGGGGCCGATGAATATTCTCGGTCTCACATCAGACCAGTGGTTCGCGATCGTTGGGCTGTCGCTCTACACCAGCGCGGTGATGGCGGAGATTTTTCGCGCCGGAATTCTCTCGGTTGAGAAGGGCCAGCTCGAAGCCGCCTACGCGCTGGGCCTGAAACCCCGCGACACGGTCGTGAGTATCATTCTCCCTCAGGCGTTCCGGAAAATGGTACCGTCGATCGTCAGCCAGTTGATCACGTTGACCAAGGACACTTCCCTCGCCTCGGTCATCGCGGTGCAGGAACTCACCCGGAAGGGAAAACAGCTCGCCGAAATGGCCAATAACGTCCTCGAGACGATGTTCGTCGTGGCGGCGATCTACTTCGTGATCTGCTACTCCCTCTCGCTGCTGAGCAAACGGCTCGAGGTGAAGCAGTGATCGGCCACGCGTTCGCGGTCGACGGGCCGTGACACCTCAAACGAGGTCATACCGCTTGTCGCGCCGGTGGGGCTCGTAGCCCATCTCGGTGACCAGCCGCCGGATGCCGGGTTCGTCGATGCAATAGGTGGTGCCCGCGCTGCTGACGACGTTTTCCTCCATCATCACACTACCGTAGTCATTCGCGCCGTAGCGGAGGGCGATCTGGCCAATCTTCGGTCCCTGGGTAACCCACGAACTCTGGAGGTTTTCGAAGTTGTCCAGATAGATGCGGGAGAGCGCCTGCATCCGGAGGTACTCTGCGGAACCGACCGGCTGGGCCTTCAGGACGACGTTTTCGGGTTGGAACGTCCAGCAAATGAACGCGGTGAAACCGCCGGTCTCGTCCTGCTGCCGGCGCAGCCGCCCGAGATGCTCGATGCGATCTTCGACCGTCTCGACGTGACCAAACATCATCGTCGCGCTGGTCACGAGTCCGAGTTCGTGAGCGATGGCCATGACCTCGAGCCACTGGTCCGAATTGCACTTGAGCGGAGCGATGCGGTTCCGCACCCGGTCGACCAGGATCTCGCCGCCGCCGCCCGGAATCGAGCCCAGTCCCGCGGCTTGAAACCGGCTTATGACCTCGCGCAGCGTCATCCCGAAGACCTGGGCAAAATGATTGATCTCCGGCGGACTGAAACCGTGGATGTTGATGTGCGGATACTTCTCCCGGATGTGGCCGAGGAGGTCGAGGTAGTGGTCGATCCCGAGCTTCGGATGATGCCCACCCTGCATCAGGATCTGGATGCCGCCGATCGCGCTGAGCTCATCGAGCTTCCGGTCGATCTGCTCGTGCGTCAGGACGTAATGGTCCTCATCCTTTTCGGTGCGGTAAAACGCGCAGAATTTGCAGTACACGTTGCAGACGTTCGTGTAGTTGATGTTCCGCTCGATGATGTAGGTGACGATCTCATTCCCCCGGCCCCCGTAGGCGGCGGCTTTCGCGAGTCGGCGCCGATAGTCGGCCAGAGCCCCGAGTTCCGAGAGTTCGGTGCCGCGGTAGAGTGCTAGCGCGTCGGCGTCCGAAATGCGATCCCCTCCCAAGACCTTCTCGATGATCCCTTCCGGCAAGGGCGGATGACCGGTGACAGTGGCTCCGGATACGGGCGGGGGTGCGTCTTCCAACAGCGACGGGGTCATAAGCGCCTCGAAAGGTAGGCGGCCGGCGGCGACCCGCAATAGGCGTTGACACCGTCGCGGAATTTCCGTTTGCGCCGTCGGGCGTCGATGCGACTAGTTTCAATTCGTAACGGTGGCCGTAGCTCAATGGTAGAGCTCCAGATTGTGATTCTGGCTGTTGCGGGTTCGAGTCCCGTCGGTCACCCGTCTCCCTACCGCGGGGGAGGCAGCGCTAAGATGCGGGCGCGCTGGCGCTCGTAGTCGAGCGCGTGAAAGAGCCGGATTTCTTCCAGCCGGCGCAGATCGCTCAGGGAATCGAGGAACCGGGTAAATCGCCGCGCGAGCAGGTTCGTCTCGCGGTAGCGGTTCCGCAGACCGGGATCGTCATAGGCGCCCGGATCCTTCCGGGTAAAAAGATGGAATCGCAGCCAGCGCCGGTCCCGGCGCGTAATGCGCCTCGGCTTGCGGAAGAACGCGACGAAGAGCAGCAACACAAGGTAGGTGTCCACGCCGGCCTGGAGCTCCAAATGCCGCAGGAACCCCTCGTCCTCGATCCCACGCATCCCGCGCTGGAAGGCGAGCGCCGCGTGCAGCGCGTGATTGATCTCCTCCACGAAGGCGATGAGACACTGGATGTTTTCATCGTGGAGCGCGGCCCGCGGGTCGTGGCGCTCGAGCTGCTGGATCAGCCAGCTCGAGTAGTAGATCCCGATGTGGAGCCGCCCATCGGTGGCCCGGAGAAACGTCCGGGCGAGTTCGCTGAGTTCGCGCGCCTGCGCGCCCGCCAGGGCGGAAAGCTGGCGACAGCGCGGCTGATCGATGAGGCAGTCCTCCAGATTCAGACCGACGTCCTCATAGGTTCTTTCGAAGAGGCGCTGGATCTGGGAGAAAAGCGTCGCATTCATGGCCTGGGTCGGGGAATCGCCGCTGCTCAGCTGAGGAGCGCCAGTCCCGCTCCGGCGTGGGTTTCGTCGTCGAGGTTGAGCAGCCGGTCCGCCAGCTCGTTCAAAGCCCCGCGCACGCGGTGAAATTCATCGGAAAGCTGCTCGTAAATCGTGGCGAGCCCGCAGCGCCTGGCGACCTCGTGCCGGGCGGCGACCCGGTAGCTGCTGCGACCGACATCGGCGTAGTACGACGCGTCGGGCGCGCCCCGACGGGACCGCTTTTCGACGGCCTCGTGGAAGATTCCGGTCAGAAACAGCGCGTAATTGCCTGCATGGGAACGGAGGAGAAACGCGCGGGAGGAGTCGGCCGCGGACAGCCTAGTGAGCAAATCGCTGAGATATGTCACACCTCGGGAAGCTTCGTCGCCCGGCGCATTCAGCCGGGCCGTGCGGGTGAATTGCTCGAGGAGGGAGGCGACGTAGTCCGCCAGAGGGCGGTCGGCGAGCCCCGCATTCCGCAGCACCCGGCGGCTCAGAACGTAGAAGTAAAGCTGCGCGGAGATCCTGAGCTGGCCAGCATGCGAGAGGATCGCGCTCGCGAGCCGATCGTGGTCGAGCACCGCATCGCGCGACTCCGGATCGGTCAAAAGATCCACCAGCGAAACCGCGCTTTCCCGCGAGGCCGCAAGCGTGTGGGTCACAAATTGGAAGTCCTCCGCCGTGAGGCGGTCCCGACAATTGGCTTGAATCATCGGGACTAAGGTTTGAGCATCCCGCGTGCCGGAGAGTCAAGAGCGTTCTGGATTAGTTTTATCTCCCGAGAGCGCCGCTGCCGCAGCACCGACGCCGGGAAAGCCGCGCCGTTTCTGGTTTCGCTTCACGGCGACGCTCTTCGTCCTGATGGTCGGAACCGCGCTTTGGTCCGGGTGGTACGTTTACTCCAAGGGCTTTACGCGGAAGTGGCGCAACTACGTTTCCGCGGAACTCCGGCGGTACGGGCTCGACATCAGCGTCCGCCGGATCACGCTCGATCCCTTCGAAGGACTCGTGGCGCGTGATGTCACCCTGCGGCGCGCGGACGATCCCACTGGGGCGGTCGTGCAGATTTCCCGGACCTCTCTCGACATTAGCCTGACCCAGCTGTGGAGGCGCGAGCCCTTCCTCAACTCGATCGAACTGCGCGATGCGACCCTGCGAATCCCGATCGACTCGACGAATCCGCACGGGCCGGTGATCGAAGTAAAGAAGCTCCGCGCCCGGGTCCTGCTCCCGCCCGGTCAGGTGCGGGTCGCCCAGGCGGAGGGCGAGTGCGAGGGGGTCCAGTTCTCCGCGAGCGGGCTGCTGGCGATCACCGGCGAGATTCCCCTCTTCAAGGACGACGGCAAGGTCGCGAAGGGCGTGCTCGAGTCACGGCGGAAGCTCGCGCGGGCAATTCTCGACGAGCTCAAGAAGCTGACGTTCCGGGGCGACCCGCCCCGGATCGTTTTGGAGTTCAGTGGGGATCTCGCCAAACCGGAGACTCTGGCTGCCACGGCGCGCTTCACCAGTGGACCGGTCCAACGCGGGAAATGGTCCCTGAGTAAACTCATCGTCGCTGGCCGCTACGAGTCGGGCCTCGTCCGCTTGGAAAATGCCGACCTGACTGACGCGCGCGGTCAACTTCATGCTCAGGCGGATTTTCGTCCCGGGACGGGAATGGTGTCGGGCCAGATTCGGAGCGATCTCGATCTCGCCGGTGCCCTGACCGAATTCTGGCCGGGCGCGCTCGATTTCGGGATTACCTCCCGGGAACCGCCGAAGATCGACCTTTCGGTCCGGGCGCGGATGCCGGGTTCGCGGGAAGCCGGGGCGACGGAGGGCGATGCGCCGGATCTCGAATTGATCGGGCGGGTCGAGTGCGGAGCGTTTGGTGCGCGTGGGATCGCGTTTGATGGACTGGTGACGGAGTTTTCCTGGCGCGACGGCCATTGGTACCTGCGGAGCGCTCGTTTGCTGCACCGGAGTGGTGAATTGCGCGCCGACGTGATGAACGCCCCGGGCCAGCTCCGCGCGAAGATCAGCAGCACCATCGATCCGGACGTGATCACGCCGCTGCTGAACAAGGAGGGTCGGACGCTGATGAGCGAATTCTCCTTTCAGGACCCCCCGAAACTCGATTTCACCGCGGAGGGGAAAACGATCCTCGATCCGTTCGGATTCACCGCAAAGGGACGGGCGGAATTCGGGCGCACCCGCTTCCGGGGTGTCGGATTGAACAGGTTCAGCACGGATTTCGAGTTCAAGAACCTGGCGATCTTCTTCCGCAAGTTCACGCTCGAGCGGGATGAGGGTCGGGCGAGTGGGGATCAGGTGGTGGCGGACATTGGCCAGCACGAACTCCGCTTCGATAACGTCCGCTCCACTCTCAATCCGAACGACGTGATGGTCTGGATCAATCCGAACTATCCCCGTTTCACCCGGCCCTACCGGTTCAAACGGCCGCCGAATGCGAAGGTCAGCGGGGTCCTGCAGTTCGCCGGGCGCATGGGCACCCGGTTCCTCATCGATTTCGACGCGCCGAACGGCCTGGAGTACACCTTCGCGAAGAAGAACCTCCCCATCGCTAAGCTCGCCGGTCAGTTGTTGTTTACCGAGCACCGGCTGCAGATTCAGAACCTGCGGGGGGATATGTTTGGCAGCGCCTGGCGGGCGGAGGCGGACATTCCCATCAACCGCTCGGGGGTCGACTACGCCGCGTCCGTCGAGACCGATGGGGCCGATTTCAAGGCGATCACGAAATTGTACTTTGGCTACGATGAGTCGGAGGGCCGGATCGCCGGGACCTTCAAATGGACCGCTCGAGGAGACGACGCCGCGTCGATGGCCGGCTCGGGCCGCATGAAGGTGGATCGGGGAAACGTCTTTGCGATCCCGTTTCTCGGCCCGCTCTCCGCGACCTTGAGCAAGGCCGCGCCCGGGCTTGGCTATAACACGGCGAACGAAGCCAGCGCGACGTTTACCGCGAAAGGCGGGCACCTCGACACGAAGGATTTTCTCGTGAAGGGAAAAGGCTTCTCCATGATCGGAAGCGGCTGGGTCGGCTATCTGGACGAAAAGATGGATTTTCGCATCCGGGTGAATGCCCAGGGCTTGCCGGGAGTGGTGTTGTATCCGGTCAGCAAGCTCTTCGAATTTGGTACGCAGGGGCCGTTCTCCGCGCCCGTGTGGCGTCCCGCCGTGGGGACGACGCCAGAGGCGGAACGCCCCGCCGAAAAGCCCAAGAGCATCCCGTCGGCGCCGCTCGCGTCACCCCGCGGAGTGCGCTAGGCGAGCCTGCTCAACGCGGATGCTTGACCCTCGAAGAGCAGTCGTTAGGATGATTTCCTCCCCCGGGACTGACGCGTCGGTCCCGGCCCCGATTCCCCCTTCGAACGGAACATGAGCGACCTCGGACTCGCGACAGCGCCTTCTGACCCTGGACCACCGGTCTCGGGGATTCCGGAGGCGGTCATCCGGATCGCCGGCAACTCCCAGGACGGCATCCAGGCGATCGGTGGATTTCTCGCGCGCCTCGCGGGTCGCAGTGAGCAGGAGGTCATGACGTTCATGACGATCCCGTCCACGATTTCCGGCGGCCCGTCCCTTTTTCAGGTGCGGATCGGTTCGGGCGAGGTGCTGAGCGCCGGGGACGAGTCCGATGTGCTGCTGTGCTTTTATCAGCACAGCTACGAAGGGAATGCGGCCGCTCTGAAGGAAGGGGGGATCGTACTTTACGACAGCGACCACGTGCACCCCAAGCCGGAATGGGAGATGCGCTACCGTCACGTGGGTGTACCGATTTCCAGCCTGACCGTCGAGGCGATCGGCGGAACCGGGCGCGACCGGGGGAAGAACCTCTACGCGCTGGGCCTCATCGCGAAAATGTTTCACCTCGACGTGAAGAAGCTCACGCGGCTCATCGAGGAACGGTTTGCAGGCAAGGACGGAAGCGTGGTGACGAACGCCCTCGCGTGCTTCACGTCCGGTTACGGACACGAAGTGCAAAACCTGCTGGAGAGTTTCGCGTTTTTTCCGGGCGAAAAAGGCGGCCGTGGGCAGGTCGTGATGAGCGGAAATGAGGCGCTCGCGTATGGGATCATCGCGGCCGGCGTACGCTTTGGCGCCGGCTATCCCATCACGCCGTGGAGCGACATCATGGAACTGCTCCGCCGGGAGTTACCGAAGTACGGCGGAACTTTTGTTCAAACCGAGGATGAGATCGCCGCGGTCTCAATGGCGATCGGCGCAAGCTACGCGGGACGCGTGGCGGTGACGGGGTCCTCGGGTCCAGGCATCTCCCTGAAAACCGAGGCGCTGGGCTGGGCGTCGATGGCGGAGATGCCCCTTCTGATCATCGACGTGCAGCGGGGTGGGCCCTCCACCGGACTGCCCACGAACGTCGAGCAATCCGATCTGAACGTAGCGTGCTTCGGCGGGCATGGGGACAGCCCGCGCGTGGTGCTGGCCCCGGCGAGCGTGGAGGATTGCTTCTACACGGCGATCGAAGCGGTGAACATCGCGCGGAAGTTTAGCACGCCGGTGATTCTCCTCACCGACCAGGGAATCGCCACGCGGATCGAGGCGTTCGAGGCTCCTGATCTGGCAAAGGTCTGTCAGGATATCGCCCCCGACTTCACCGCGGTGACCGAGCACAAACCGTATGATCTCGCCGCCGTCGACGGGATCACGCGTCATCTCGCACCCGGGACGCGCGTCGCGAACGGCAAGTACCCGGTCGTGACCGGCCTCGAACACGACGAACTAGGTCACCCGAGCGGTTCGCCAACCATGCACGTCGTGATGACCGCCAAGCGCCGGGCGAAGTATCGAAAGCTCGCTTCCGAATTACCCACGCCGGTCATTTACGGCCCGCCGGAAGGCGAGATTCTCCTCGTGGGTTGGGGTTCCGTTCTGGGACCGTTGCGCGAGGCCGTGAAGCAGGCCCGCGCGGCCGGTGACGCAGTCTCGGCCGTCCACGTGAAGCATCTCCACCCGCTCCCGGATGGGCTGGGCGAAGTCCTCGGCGGCTTCCTGCACATCTTCGTCGTGGAACTCAATGACGAGGGCTTCTATGGCTACGGGCAACTCGCCGCGATCCTCAGGGCCCGATTCTGCGACCCGCGGATCCGCGGTATCAACAAGACCGACGGCCTCACCTGGAAAGTTCGAGAGATTCTGGATCGCGCCCGCGCCCTCACTCTCGTGCCCACCGCCGGCAACGGAGCCTCTTTGAACCCACTATCATGAACACCCTTGCCATCCCCCACGAGCGGCTGTCGCGCACCGGCGCGGGTGCAGGAATCGCCGCGCCTGATCTGCCCGAGGGGGAGCGAAAGCCGCTCACGAAGAAGGAAACCGCCGCGGATCATCCCACGTGGTGTCCGGGCTGCGGCGATTTTTCGGTCCTAGCCTTCTACTACCGGTTGATCGAAAAGCGCCGCATCCCCCACGAAAAGATTACGACCGTCGCGGGGATCGGCTGCTCCTCCCGCTTCCCCTACTTCGTTCAGGCGCACGGAGCCCATTACATCCACGGACGCGCGCTTTCCTTCGCCAGCGGCATCTCCCTTTCGCGCCCGGATCTCCACGTCTTTGTCTTCGGCGGAGACGGCGACGCTTTTTCCATCGGCGGGAATCATTTCACGCATACCGCCCGGCGAAACATCAAGCTGACCTACGTGGTCATGGATAACTGGATCTACGGACTGACCAAAGCCCAGACATCGCCGACCACGCCGATCGGGCACAAGTCGAAGACGGATGTCTGGGGCTCCGGCGACCGGCCGGTGAACCCGATGAAGCAGGCGATCAGTGCGGGCGCGACGTTTGTGGCTCGCACGGCGGCGACGAATCCCAATCACATCCTCGCCATGATGGAAGCGGCGATGGACCACGACGGCTTCAGTTTCATCGAGTGTTTGAGCGAGTGCATCGAGTTCTACCCGGGATCCTTCGACGCTTCGATCCCGCGCAAAGGCGGGGTGTTCAAGACCGTGCCGCCGGAGCACGATGTCACGGACGAATTTGCGGCTTACAAGCTCGCCGATGAGCCGTTCCCCGGCAGTTTCGGGATTTTTTATCAGCAGAAGGTGCCCACGAAGAATGCGAACGAGGCGAAAATCATCGCGGACCACCGCGCGAAGGTGGGGGATTTGGCCGACTGGCAGATTCTGCAAAAGAGCTTTGATCGGATGAAGTAGGCGCTCGGGGCGGATGATTCGGGCCGAGCTGAACTTTTCGCGAACTCCCCGGTTGTTTGCCGCTCCGAGGTGACAGAACATCTGGTCCTGGGTCTGGCTGCGGGCTGAATTCCAGCCATCCCTCCCATGCCCAAGACCAAGCGTCCGCTGCCGCCCTCGAACTTTACCGTCCTCGGATTGACCGAACCGCTCGTTCGCGCCGTGGCGCTGATGCAGTATCGCGAGCCCACGCCGGTGCAGTCCGTGGCGATTCCCGCGCTGCTTGAAGGGCGCGACATCATGAGTTCCGCGCAGACTGGCACCGGTAAGACGGCCGCGTTCGCCCTGCCGATTCTCCAGCGGGTCGATGCGCTCGGCGGCGAACCGCGTCCGCACCGGCCGCGCGCCCTGGTCCTGGCTCCGACGCGGGAACTCGCGCTGCAGACGACCGAGGCGTTCCGGCGGTACGCGAGATACCTTCGCGGGATTCGAATCGCTGCGGTGTTCGGCGGCCTCACGCAGGAGAGTCAGGCGGAGCATCTCCGGCGCGGGCCTCACGTCGTCGTGGGAACTCCGGGGCGATTGATCGACCTGCGGGCGCAGGAGCTCATCGATTTGAGCGATGTGGAGATCTTCGTCCTCGACGAGGCCGATCGCATGCTGGACCTCGGATTTCTGCCGGATGTCCGTCGCATCATGGCGGCGTTGCCAAAGGAGCGTCAGGCGGCGTTTTTTTCCGCGACGCTTCCGCCGGAAGTGATTCGTCTCGGCAATGAACTGCTCCGGAAACCAGAGCGGCTGGACGTGAACCGGCGGGCGGCGGCGGCTGAAGGCGTGGGCCAGTTTGCCTGTTTCATCGAAGCGGCGGACCGCCGCGCCACGCTTTTCGAATTGCTCCACCGGCATCCCCGGACGCGGGCGCTCGTGTTCATCAGCGCGAAGCGGGAGACGAATCGGCTCCGCGCGGCCCTGGACGAAGAGGGATTTTCCGTGCGCATGCTGCACGGCCGGATGCATCAGACGTCCCGACTGCACGCGCTCGAGGATTTCCGCGAAGGGAAGGTTTCAGTGCTGGTGGCCACCGATGTGGCGGCGCGCGGCCTCGACATCAAGGGCGTGGGGCTCGTGGTCAATTTCGATCTCCCGTCGGAGCCGGAGCAGTACATACACCGCATCGGTCGCACCGGACGCGCCGGGGAGCAGGGCATTGCGATCACCCTCTGCACGGCGAGCGAGCGCAAGATGTTGCACGCGGTCCAGGACCTATTGCGGATCGACCTCACGCCGCTGACGGATCACGCCCATCATTCCCCGGCCGCCATGGATGAAGTGACCCACCGGCCCGGGCAGTGGCGAGCCCGAACCCTGCGTGATCCCGCGTTTCAGGTCCGGGCTCCGCGGATCGTCGACTGGCGGAAGCGGCGCGAGTGAGGCGGTGCCACTGCGGGTTTGCGCACTTGTCACGCGGCGCCGCGCGGCGAGAGTTCCGCTCATGAGTGCTCTGCGTCGTCTTTTCGTTTTTCTGGCCCTGGCGGTCGCTGCGGCGGCGTCCTCGCCAGCTTCCGCCCAGGAGCGGGAATATGTGATCCTGGTGGGCGGGCCCTCGCTGATCAAGTGGGAGAAGTTCAAGCAGGAGCCGCATGATGCCTTCTGGGGTAGCTTCACCCGCGCGGCCCGGACCCGCGTGCAGCAACTCCGCCAGACTACGATCCCCGTCGGCAGTCCGACGACGATCACGATGCTCGTCTACCGGAAGAGCTATCTCACCCGCGGCGCGCAGGACGGCCGGGATCTCGTCAGCCTGGTGAACTCCGTCCGCGATGCCTTCAAGGTGAACATCGTGTGGTTCAATTCCGGCGCCGAGGTCTTCCAATATTTGAACGCCGGTCGCTCGCGGGATCGCGTGAAGCTGGCCGGGTTCGAGTTCTTCGGCCATTCGAACGCGAAGTGCTTCATGTTCGACTACAGCAACGAGATCGACTCATGCTCGAAATGCTGGATGCACGAGGACGAACTCGTTCGCCTCGGTCGGACCATCTTCGCCAGCGGCGCCTATATTAAGAGCTGGGGCTGCCACACGGGCGAGAGCATGAGCGAGAAGTTTTACTCCGCCACAGGGGCCAAAATGATCGGCGCGATCGGAAAGACGACCTACACGAGCCGGATCGAAAACACGGATGGCATCCTGAACGGCATCATTCCCACGCTTTCCTCCTCGGACGGGCGCTGGACGAATTGACGCCCGGGAGCGCGGTGCCCACGGGCTCGAAATCGCCATTCCCAAGCCCCGGATTCTCCTACACTCTCCCCGGATGTCTTCCGCCTTCGAGCGCCTGCGGGCGATCTACGACACGCCGTTCTTCGATCTCATCTCGCGCTCGCACGAGGTGCACCGGGACCATTGGCCGGCGAACGAAGTGCAGCTCTGCACGCTGCTCAGCATCAAGACGGGTGGCTGCAGCGAGGACTGCGGGTACTGCGCCCAGAGCGCGCGTTACTCCACCGGAGTGAAGGCGGAAAAGCTCCTCGGCGCGGAGGACGTACTCGCCGCCGCGCATCGGGCCAAGGCAAACGGTTCCACCCGTTTTTGCATGGGCGCGGCCTGGAAGGGCGTCCGCCGCGGCGACAAACGCTTCGAGCAAGTGCTCGAGACGATTCGCGAAGTCTCAAAGCTCGACCTGGAAGTGTGCGTCACCCTCGGCCACTTGTCGCCGCCGGAGGCGGAAGCGCTGCGCGAAGCGGGAGTCACCGCCTACAATCACAATCTCGACACCTCGCCCGAGTATTACCCGCAGATCGTCAGCACGCACACCTATCAGGATCGGCTCGACACGATCGCCGCCGTGCAAGGGGCGGGCATGGCGGTGTGCTGCGGTGGGATCATCGGGATGGGTGAATCCGTCGACGATCGCCTCCGGCTCCTGGAGGTGTTGTGCGCGTTGAATCCGGCGCCCGAGAGCGTGCCGATCAACTGTCTCATGGCGATGCCCGGCACCCCGCTCGCCGCGCAGCCGCCGGTGGACGTCTTTGAGCTCGTGCGGCTGATCGCGTGCACCCGGATTGCCCTGCCGCGGGCGAAGGTCCGACTCTCCGCGGGACGCACCCGGCTCTCGCGCGAAGCTCAGGCGCTCTGCTTCTTCGCGGGAGCGAACTCCGTCTTCTACGGCGACAAACTGCTCACGGCGGGGAATCCCGGTGAGGATGCCGATCAGGCCCTCCTCGCGGAACTCAATCTTGCGCCGCAAAAGGCATTTACGGATGTGCCCCGACCGGAACGGGATCTGGTTTTGCATTGACCGGCGCCCCGCTTCCGCCCTTGATGATTTTCGCCGTCCTTTTTCCATGAACCGCCAGCCGTCTCCCATCTTCAGCATCCTCGCGGTGCTCCTCTGCTACGTGCTTTTCGCCGCGGAGGCTCAGGCCATCAGCGGCGGGCCCGTGTATCCGGGAGGCTCGGTCTCGACGACCGGCATTTACGCGGGAGTGTTGAACGGCTTGCAGAGCAATTCCATCGGTCTTTTCAGCGTCACGATCCCACGGAACGGGCTTGGCTCGGGACGAGCGGTGGTGTTTCGAAATGGCCTTTTCTTCGGTGGGGCAATCCAAGCCACGGCGGATCCTGCGAGCGGCAAGGTTTCGGGTTTGCTCAACCTCCAATACGCATACGTATACGCCGTCGCGAACGGCGGGAACACCGTGATCGTTGCCGTGACGATTTCTGCCGCCGGAATCCTCCAAGCGAATCTGACGAGCAGCAACAACCGCTTCTCCCGCGGCGCGATCCGGCTGGATGGAACTGCATTGGTGACTGCGACCGCTCCGCCGACCGATCAGCCGATTGTCATTGATCCGTCGCTGCTGGTCCCCGTTAACTACACTGTGGTCGGATTCAAGCAGAGCGAACTCTGATCCGTCCGTCACCGCGTGGCGATTCGCTTGCCCTGCTCGATCGCGCACGGCTCGCGACCTTCAGCCGCGTTCTCCGTGGTCGAGCTGATGGCGACGGTCATCGTCATCGGGATCCTGATGGCGCTCCTGTTTCCCGTTTTTGGCAAAGTGCGTGAGCGACTGGATGGCGCCAAATGCGCGAATAACCTCAAGACTCTGCATGCCGCGGCAAGTCTCTATGTCCAGGAGAAGGGAAGCTGGCCCCAGATCCGGGCACCGATTTCGAATTTCTCCAGTTTCTCGCTGGAATGGATCGCGGCCTTGAAACCGTACGGTCCGGAGCAGGCATCCTGGATCTGTCCCACCGTCCAGCGGCGCTATGGCTCGCCGGATCTCTCCCAGCCGGGAAATGCCCGGATCGATTATCTCGCCACCTCCTTCGACGAGAACCCGCGCCGCCCGTTCGAATACGCGAATCAGCCTTGGTTCGCGGAGGTGGGGGATCTCCACGGGTCCGGGAATCTGCTCATTTTCGCGAATGGGAGCGTCCGACCGTTGAATGACATCGTGAAGCTCCCGTGACGGAATTGCCCTTGAGCATCGCTCGCCCTGCGCGATCAGTCCGGAGGCGGAAATCGCCGGCATAGCTCAGTGGTAGAGCAACGGTTTTGTAAACCGTCGGTCGTCGGTTCGAATCCGACTGTCGGCTCCATCCTTAACACGCTCAAATCGTGCTGTTTAGGTGGAGGACGTGATAACGCCATTGCTTCGATCCGCGCGAGGCGCGGGTCGTTGGTCGAAATGACGTGCTTACGCCCGCTCTTGCCGACGAAGCGGAACTCCACGTCTCCACCTCGGACTCGCGCATGACGGTTGCGCAGGGTGGTCAGTCCGAAACTGCGGTTCATGCGAGCGTACACTTCGTTCCCGACTCGGATCAGGGTGGCTTCCAGCAGGTGCACGACGGCCGCGAGCACCTTTTCCCGGGTGAGGCCGCGGCGGGCAAGGTCTACCGCGACCCGCCGGCGCAGCCGCGGCAGCACCGATGCGAAAGCCAGAATATGGTCGAATTTCGATTCGTCGCGCACCTCGCGCCACCGTGAATGATACCGATATTGTTTCCGCCCACGGGCGTCGCGACCAATCGCCTGGATGTGTCCGCGCTCGACCGGGCTGATCCAAACCTGCGTCCAAGCCGGCGGGATCACAAGCGAACGGATCCGTTCCAACGTCACTTCATCACAGATCTGCGTTCCGTCGGGACACCTGTACTCGAAATCGGGGCTGACACCCAGCCGCCGGATACCTGGCGCAGCGTCACTGATGTACCGCAGACCTGCGTCGCGGGCGGCGGCTTGCGGGCTCAAGGCGTCAGGCATGGCTGATGGACAGATCGGTGCGTTTAGTTTCGGGCGGCTGCGAACCGTTCCGCCACGTCGTCTTGGACAGCGGAAAATTAAACGGGAGTCACTCAGTCCGAGCTGTCGAATTTGCGAAGATCGCGCGCGATGTCGCGAATCTCGCGGGTGTATAAATTGTCTCGCCTGCGTTGACGGGCTTTCCGCGTGTCCCGGTCGCTGCGACCGCCTTCAGCGGCTGGGTGCTTTTTAGACATGACAATCCTTCGCCGATTGGTGACGGGATGCGCGTGCGTTCCGGACGTTTTTCCGCAGGGGTCACTCGCGCCGCACTCACTACTGCTGACCTCGAGCTCGGCCCCGACGGCGGCGGGCAAAACAAATAAAATACCGGGCTCGCTGTCGGACCCCGCCTTCGATCAGATTTAGTGGGGCCGTGGATATTTCTGAGCGGCGCGGTTCCACGCGGCGCGCATCGCATTCTACGCGCGGTGCCAGGCCAGACGCGACTTCCCCCGCGTTTGCATCCACCTCTCCTGCATATTGCACTCGTAGTCCTCGAAGCGCCCGCCTCCGTGGTTCGCGTAAGTGGCGTAGCCGAGTTCGAATACATGGTGAAACCCGCGCGCTCGATAAGCTCCGCAAGTTGTCGAAGGCCGACGGTTGTTCGTGATCTTCCGACCGTCACGACGCAGATAAAAGACCGGGTTTCACCCGATTGCGATCGCGTCTTCGATGGTTTTGTTGACCGCCGAGGCCGGCGCCTTCCGGATTCGGCACCGGCCCGGATAGGCGATGAATGAGAATCAGGAGGTTAGTGGACGCTGAATTAGGGACGGCCACTTGGGCGAAGGGCGCCGAAGAAACGATCGGCGGTCGATTCCCGTCCGCCATTAAACGCAATCCCCCATATGACGAAGCCCGATAATGTCTCCCCCTCCCCCAGCAGTAACCCCGATCCCATCACCGGCGCACCCGGCTCTCATCCAGTCGGTACTGGTGCGGGAGCCGCAGCAGGCGGCGTCGCAGGTGCTGCCGTGGGCGCCTTCGCTGGACCAGTCGGCGCGCTCGCGGGCGCGGCGATCGGCGCCGTAGTTGGCGGCCTCGGCGGTAAAGGTGTCGCCGAAGCCATCGACCCCACTGTCGAAGACGCCTATTGGCGTCAAAATCACCACAACGCCGATGGTCACACCTACGACGAATACGCCCCAGCCTATCGTGCGGGTTACACCAACTACCGCGATGATCTGAGCTTCGACCAAAACGCCGAGACGATTCGAGCCGACTATGAGCGCTCCGCGAAGGCGTCCACTCCCGCTGGTCCGGTGACCCAATGGGCTGATGCTCAACGGCCCGCCCGTGCCGCCTACGACCGCATCGCCGCCCGCCGCGCGGCCGGCTCGACTCTGCCCTGAATGACGAGTGCCGGGAGCCGTCTGAGGACCGCTCCGCCGAGATAAACGCCGAGCACGTCACTGCTCGGCGTCCCTCTGCGGCCAAATCGTTAAATTTGTCCGTGGCACAGGTGTCTTGAGGGCGTAAGCGCCGCTCCCAGAACGCGTCGCGAATCAGCCGGCGACTACACTGAGCACCACGGCTCCAAAGTCGCGCTGGAGCTGGGCATATTGTCGGGCTGGGGACCTCTCCGGGTAAAACCTCAGACCTGCACGCGACCGCCGGTTACCCCGTAAATCTCTCCGGTCAGGTAGCTCGCCTGCGTGCTGGCGAGAAAGACATATGCGGGCGCGAGTTCGGCTGGCTGTGCCGGACGTTCGAAAATCGAATCGCACCCGAAGTTCTTCGCCTTCTTGGGCGGCATAGTCAACGGTGTCCAGACCGGTTGTCGGCGTGACATCAAAACCGGAAAAGTGCGTGCGATCAAAACCGGAATTTTTTCTTTGGGGTGAAACGTGTTGGTGTCGAGCTGGGTGATGGGGAGGTTTTTGTGGGGGGTGGCGCGGTGGTGGGAGTGGAGTTCTG
>JBBQFQ010000044.1:0-45805 GCA_038322235.1 Chthoniobacterales bacterium | reverse complement strand
GGGCGGTCAAACGTCGACCAAAGGCTTTCAGCCTCCTCACCAAGCCGCGCCACAAAATGGGCAACGTTTCCCGCCGCAAGCGCCCAAAGTCCACCACCGCGAGAAAATCATCCTAAACCGCCCTTATCTTAGTGCCATTCCGCTCAGACCGCTGCCTGACCACCCTCAAAACCTTTCGCTCCACCTGTCCAGATTTTCGTTGCAAGACCAGGCACACGCCAACGCTCCGAGATGAGCGTAGACAACCTCGGACGTAGGGGGCGTTACACTGGTGATCCCATCGGGTCCGATCTTAAGCGAATAAAGCGGGATCAAAAACCAGCCACGGCCAGCAGGACAGAAAGGGCAATCATCCCAAACAGGGCTGCTCGCAGGAGGGTTTGTCGGGCGTTGAGGGACGCGTTTGCGCGATCCGCCGTCCTCGCCCACTCTGCCCATTCGTGAACCTGCGTTTTCAGGGTTTCGTTCTCGATCCGCAAGTCGTGAGTGCTGTCAGGCGTCGTTTCTGCGGGTTCGCCGGAGATCGGTTTGTCTTGAATCGCGATCGCATCCTTGCTCGGCGTCAGGAGCGCAATAATAGCCGGGACGACAAAGATTAACAGTCCGCTCAGGGCCGTCAGGAGCTGGTTTTCGAGTTTCGTATCCCGGAGGTGCACGAAATTGATCCAGCCGATCAGCGCAACGTCGATTCCCAGCGTGATCAGGTACCATTTGAGTCGATCTTTCAAAGCCGTGGTCATGGTGTGCTTGGTAGATTGGTGGGCCGAGACGGCGATGGGCTCCCCGGCTCTTTTCTCAAAACGGCGGGATGTTCCGTTTGTTACCAACGCCCGGCGTTTTTCCGGGAAATGGCCGTGATATTAGGCGCCGAGCGGGCGCCGGAGGCTTGGAAAGCTCTTCTGGACGTGGTTTCTGGAAACCTTCCCGTCGACGACTTCGCGGAGGACAGCCTTTCCCAGACAAGCTTCGCGAACCGGCTGCAAGAACCGGCGTGTCCGCTTCGCGGACGGATAGATGGCCGCAGACGGAATTCGATCGGGGTGTAATGACGCCTGACGGACGCCGTTTATTTGGGCATGAAACGCGTTCGACTTTTCCTCGTGCTCGCCGCGCTGATCAGCCCGGTCTCCGCGCAGTTCGCCCCGATGCCGCAGACGGTTGGCATTCCTTCGAATGTCATGAACTTCTCCACGGCTGCCCAACGTCGCAGCCAGTGGTGTTGGGCGGCGTCGATCCAGATGGTGCTTTCGGCGCACGGCGTCAGGATCTCGCAGGAGCGAATCGTCGCGCGATCCTACGGGGTCGACCCGCAGGGCAATCTGCCGGACTGGGCGGGATCGTGGGAGGTCATCACCTCGAACCTCAACAACTGGGATCTCGACGAAATGACCGGGCGGCCCTACGCGGTCGCCTGCCAATACGGGCAGGGTCCGCCGCCTCCGCAGGTGCTTCTCAATGAATTGGCGAGGGGTCAGCCGATCATTCTGGCCTGCAGCATGGGAGGCGGAGGCGGTCATGCGGTGGTCATCACCGCGGTGACCTTCGTGCCGACGCCGATGGGGCCCAGCATTCAGACAATCACGATCCGGGATCCATGGCCGAGTCCGGAGAACGCCGCGACGGGCGGCCGACAGGTCGTCCCCGCGGCCCAGTTCGCCGGCTCGATGCGGGGGTATTGGATCGTGCGGGTCCGGTAGTCGGTCTGGACGTCACCCTCACCCCACCCCGGCATGGAAAACAACGACTCCGCCGCACCCTCAGCGGGATCTCCTCAAGGTCACCCGGCACCGAAGCGCGTTGATCGGCGCCGGCTCGCCTTGATCGCCAGCCTGATTCTCATCCTCCTGCTCCTCTATGCGTTCTGCCTTCTCCCGGTAAAGCCGCCGTACTGTCACCGGGAGGGTCCCACGCCAACGGCCTCAAACACGGCGACCCCGACCTCGACGCCGAGTCCAACGGCCTGCCCGCGAGTCAGCGTCTCTCCGACGGCCACCGATTCGCCGACTCCCTCGCAACTAACCACCGCGACGCCCACCGCGACGCCCACCGCGACGCCCACCGCGACGCCAACTTCCACGCCGTCTCCAACGCCGTCTCCAACGCCGATTCCCACGGCATCCTCGACCCCGACGACAACCGCGACATCCACGCCGCGGCTCCCGCGCTCGCCCTCGCCAACGCGCACGCCGACTCCTCCCCACCCGCCGACACGACGACCGACGCCGCTGCCTTCAAACCACGCGGCCACACCGACGCCAACGACCAAGGCCTTCTCGAAGTAGCAACCCAACCAAAATCCCCGTCATGGAATTTCTCCTCCGCCTCCTCGTCGCTGCCACCGCCTGCGCGATTCTCTACGGAATCAGCACGGCGTTTGATGTACCCACCCTGATCCTCAAAAACCTGAACGTCAGGCCCGAGGTGCTCAAGGAAATTGGGGAAACTGTCGTCGAAGACGTCATCAAGCATGCGACCGGCGCGTTGGATCTCGCCATCGGCTGGCTCTTCGCGTGGTTGATTCCGAGGCGGCGCGAGAGAAACACCCCAACCATCGGCGAGATTCAAACGCGTCCGGGGATCTCCGAGAACGACCGGGCCGGGCTCGGGGACGCTGATTGCCGTCTGACGCTGCTCCGGATCATGCTGTTTGGCACTGCGGCATATTCGATTGCCGCGCTGTTGGCGACCGCTTTCATTGGAAAGCTGACGCCGGGGAATGCCGTGGCGCACGCGTGGTATGTCGGCCTTTCCTTCGTCGCGGTTGGCTTCGCTCTCGGACTGGTGGCAGAGCGCGCGAGGGCCAGGACCGTGTTCGCCAATGCGGCGCGCGTCGGCTATGTCGCTGCGCTCCTCTCGCAGGTTGCAGGCGTGACGTGCTTCCTGCCTTACGCGGCGAGTAAGGAGTGGTTTGACTTGCTGGGGACATTTCCAGTTCTCGGGGAAGTGCGTCTGCTCAATGGCCTTCTGATTTTTCGGCTCATCGTGTTGCCCGTCGTCGGATTGTTTGCTGCCATATTTGGACACCAGCTCGGATCAATCGCGCCAAAGCATTGAGTCGGCAGGCGCAGCCGGCTGCGCCCGGAAAAAGCGGCAGCAGGCTGCCGCAGTCCACGGGCCGTGATGGCTCCAAGGTTGTAGTGGGCGACGTCGTAGGATTTGCCGTCGGTGGCAGTTGTCCGGAAGTTCCGGACAACTGAATTCTCATCCAATTCTCCTTCGGAAAAGAGATTTTGAAGGTGCTCGCTGACCGTCTGCTTCGAGCGCTCGAAGAGTTCGCCGATGCGGGCCTGGGATAGCCAGATGGTTTCATCGACAAGACGGCACTCGACCTTCGCCCGACCATCCTCGGTCTGGTAGATGATGAGATTGCCGGTGGAAGCGTCGTTCATTCGCCCAGTTGCTGGAGGATTCGGCGAAGCGCTTTTTCGGTCTCCATCGCCTCGGGCTCGATGACATTCAGTTCGTCCACGATCTCGGCAATCGGCCGACAGATCTCGGCGTCGCTGACGTGGATTTAGCGGGTGGGGGAGATGCTGTCGTCGCTTTTCTTCACCCGGGCGTGGTCCACGATGCGGCTGAGTCTTTTGTCCTCCTTCCACCCAAGGAGGGTTCTCGGCGATGCGGGCGATGCCCTCGGGCGGGGTGAAGTTCTTTGGGGGCCCTCTGGCTGGCGTTGACGAGGAGCACCTTGCCCCGTCGGGGCTTCGGCGCGGCAGCCTGCTGCCGCGGCCCGAGGCCCGCTTTTTTCGCCGCTTGATCGCCGACTGGCTCCAAGCGCCGCGGGTCCCGCCGAATTTTTGGCGTTTTCCGGGTTTTCGACGGGTTTTTGGGGTCAGGGCTACAGAGAGGCCACAGAGAAGCGAAATTCTTCGAAAGATTTTTTCCAAAATCGTTTCACCCCGCGAACTGGCTGCGGGGTGGGTGGGTATGAACGCGTGGCCGGGAAAGTCCCGATCACAAAAACCGCCCCGGTTCTCCCTCTGGAGGGCCGGGGGATCAACCCAAAACCGCTCTGTTCGGGCCCCTGGCCGGGCGGAGCACAAACTAAAACCAAAACCGCTTCCTCCGGTCAAGCACCGGGCGAGGCAAAAAAACGCAGAACCCGCTCCGGTCGGTCACCTTGCTGAACGGAGCAAAAACCCAAAACCGCTTCGCCTGGCCCTCCAGCCAGCCGCGGCACCAAACGCAGAAAACCGCCCGGAAAGGTCGCAAGACCGCTCCGGGGACCAGAACCAAAACGCAAGCTCGGCTCCCGGTCGGCGTCAGCCACCGTTACACCGGTAACCCGATAAAATCCGCCCCGGCAGGGGCGGCGGAACCCGGGGCTCAGGCACGCTGGTGCGCATCGACGGGCGGCACCTTGGTCAGACAAATGGCGCACGGCGGTAAAGAAACGAACCAGCGAGTTGAATTCGGCACCGTCGTCGCAAAATCGTCGCCGATTCACCCGAGAAGTTGTCAGTCTCGGGAAATGGCGCCCGTGCCACTCCAAGAAGCAGCCGAGCGTTCCCGGCTCCGAGACCTCCCGACCCGTCTCCGCACTCCGCGCTCCAAATTTCAGCCAACGGACCAGATTCGCCCGGCCCGGAGGAAATGGTCACCCGTCGTCGCGAAATTTCCGGAGTGGGCCCAAGACTTCTCATCGCGGGTTCGAATTCACGCCGACGTCGGAAAACCGTCGTCAAGCCATGCGAAATTCACGTCGCGGGTATCCTTTTTGGCTTCGCGGGACGCGAAAAAGGCGTGGCGCGAGGCAATTTCCAGCTGCACTCAAGAAAATCGAGCCATCGCATCGAAAATCTCCACTGCGTCGGAAAAAAGGAGAGCGGCCGTCAAACAACCAGCCAGCGGACTGAAATCGGCGCCACGGTCGCGAAATCGTCGCCAACTGACCGAAAAAGTCGTCGATCTGAAAAGATCGGTATCGGGCGACTCCAAAAAGCAGCCGACCGTTCCCGGGCCCGCGAGCTCCCGACCCGATTTAGCGCCGCGCGATCAAAATCGCTGCGGACGGATCAAAATCGCCGCCTTCGGACCAAATTATTACTCTGAGTCGGGAAAATTCCGTCGGAGCACCAAATTTCTCCACCGCGCGTCCGAATTGAAGCCAAAGTCAGAAAACTGGCGTGAAAGCACTGCAAATTCACGTCACGGGTCTCCTTTTCGACGTCGCGCCACGTGAAAAAGGCGTGGGCCCACGTGATTTTCGGTCCGCCGCCGCGAAAGAGGGTGGCTCGGCGTGAATTTCGGTCCAGCGACGCGATTTCCGGTCCGTTGGAGTGAAAAAGGCGAGTTCGTCGCGATTTTTGGTCCGCCGACGTGATTTTCAGTCCGCCGACGTGAAAAAGGAGAGGCCGACGTGATTTTTGGTCCGCGGCCTCGAAAAAGGCATGCCTCGGCGCAATTTTCGATTCCCCGGCGCGAAAGAGGCGTCGCTCGGCGCGATTTTCGGTCCGCCGACGTGAAAAAGGAAAGCGCGACGCAATTTTCGATTCGCTGACGTCGGAAAGGAATCATTGACGTGAAAAAGGAAAGGCTGACGTGATTTTCAGTCCGCCGACTCGAAAATTGCGACTTCGACTCGATTTTCGGTGCGCCGACGTGAAAAAGGATTGGGTCGACGCGATTTTGCCGTCCGTCGACGTGAAAAAGGAGTCGCCGGGGGGCGGACGGCCCCGGAATATTGGAATAAGAGAAGTCCATCCCGGACGGATGGCAGCACTTTGGGCGCGACGTGAAGCCCCAGAGAATGCGCCCAAGCGCCGCGACCCCCTTAAACCTGCACCACCCGGGCGGAGAGGATGTCATGCTCACCGCGGATGCGGGCGAGGGCGGCGTCATCGGGCACGGAGTCGAGGTTCAGGACGGTGAGCGCGCGGCCGCCGGCGGCGTCGCGGCTGAGGGACATGGTGGCGATATTGATCCCGAGCGCTCCAAGCAGCGTCCCGATCAGACCGACCATGCCGGGAACGTCGCGATTTTCGATCAGGGCGATGGCACCTTCCGGACGGGCCTCGACGGGCGCGTCGTTGATCCGGACGATGCGGGGCTGACGCCCGAAAAATGCGCCTGCGACGCTCGCGCGTTGGCCGGCGCATTCGACGGTCAGCTCCAGCTCATCGGTGAACGCGCCGGCGGCGCTGTGGCGGGTCTCGTCGATCTCCAGGCCCATGCCGCGCGCGACGGCGAGGGCGTTGACGTGATTCACCTGGCTGCCCTCGGCGGCCTCGAGGAAACCCATCGCGACCGCGCGAGTGATCGGGCCGGTGTCGGATTCGTTCACCTTGCCGCTGTAGTTGATCGTGAGCCGGTCGGCGCGTTTGCTCGGCGCGATCTGGGAGAGGAAGCGGCCGAGCTTCTGGCCGAAGTCGAGATACGGACCGACCGCGGCGAGGGTCTTCGCGTCGAGGTTCGGCAGGTTCACGGCATTCCGAACCACGCCGTCGAGCAGGAGGGCGCGGAGCGCCTGGGCGATCTCGATCCCCACGCTTTCCTGCGCCTCGGCGGTGGAGGCGCCGAGATGCGGCGTCATGACGAGATTCGTCCGAGCCCGCAGCGGGAAGTCCGCGGGCGGCGGCTCCTGCTCGTAGACATCGAGCGCCGCGGCCGCGACCTGGCCGGACGCGAGCGCGTCATTAAGCGCGGCCTCGTCGATGAGCCCGCCGCGGGCGCAATTCACGATCCGTACGCCTTTCCGGCATTTCGCCAGCCGCGCGGCGCCGAGCATGTGCTTGGTCTCGGGCGTGAGCGGCATGTGCATGGTGAGAAAATCCGCCCGCGGGAGGAGGTCTTCGAGTTGCTCGACGAGCTCCACCTGGAGCGTGCGCGCGCGGCTGGCCGAGAGATAGGGATCGTAGGCGAGGACGTTCAAACCGAAGGCGATGGCGCGGCGCGCGACTTCCGTGCCGATGCGCCCCATGCCGAGAATGCCGAGGGTCTTACCGTAGAGTTCCACGCCCTCGAAGGACTTCCGATCCCACTTCCCGCTGTGCATCGAGGCATCCGCCTGCGGGATGTTTCGCGCGGTCGAGACGAGGAGGGAGAACGCGTGCTCCGCGGTGGAGATGGTGTTTCCGTCCGGGGTGTTCATCACGATCACGCCGCGGCGCGTCGCGGTTTCCACGTCCACGTTATCGACGCCCACGCCGGCGCGCCCGACGGCCCGCAGCTTCGTGGCGGCTTCGAGGACCCGCTTGGTGATCTTCGTCTGCGAACGGACGACGATGGCGGAGAACTGAGCGACGATCGCGACGAGCGCGTCTTCCTTCAAGCCGGTCTGGACGACCGCCTCGATGCCGCCCCCCTTCGTGATTTCCTCGACCGTGCGAGGGGAAACGGGATCTGCGATCAGCACCTTGATGTCCTCAGCCATAGGGCGGGCAAGGTGGGGAGCGCGGACGATGTGTCAAAGCGCGGAATCCGCGCTGACGCAGGCTTCCCAAGTGCCCGGGCGCGGCTTTACTCCCGCTGCCATGCCCACCGCCAAAGCCAAACCGACGAAGACCCCCGCCCCGCGTCCGCATTCCGCGATGATACTCGACGGACCCGAGCGGGCGCCGGGCCGGGCGATGCTCCACGCGGTCGGATTCAAGGTGGCGGATTTTCTGAAGTCGCAGATCGGCATCGCCTCCACCTGGAGCGAAGTCACGCCGTGCAACTCGCACATCGACGGGCTGGCGCTCGAAGCCGCGCGCGGCGCGGATGCCGCCGGGGGCAAGGCGACGATCTTCAATACGATCACCGTCTCCGACGGAATCAGCATGGGCACCGAGTGCATGAAGTACTCGCTGGTCTCCCGGGAGGTGATCGCGGACAGCATCGAGACGTGCGCGGGGGGCGAGGCCTTTGACGGGCTGGTGGCGATCGGAGGCTGCGATAAAAACATGCCGGGATGCCTGATCGCGCTGGCGCGCCTCAATCGGCCCAGTGTCTTCGTCTACGGCGGCACGATCCTGCCGGGCTGTCTGCAGACCGGCGGCGCGAAGGGCACGAAGAAGCTCGTGGACATCGTGAGCGTCTTCGAAGCGGTGGGCGCGCATGCGAAAGGGGAGATCACCGACCGCCAGCTCGCCAAGCTCGAGTCCTGCGCCATTCCTGGGCCGGGCTCGTGCGGCGGCATGTACACCGCGAACACGATGGCCAGTGCGATCGAGGCGCTGGGCATGAGTCTCCCGGGCAGCTCCGCGCAGGCGGCCATCAGCAAGGCGAAGCTCGATGACTGCCGACGCGCGGGGGCGCAGGTGGTCGAGCTGCTGAAGTTGAATCTGCGTCCGCTCGACATCCTCACGAAGGAAGCGTTTGAGAACGCGATCACGGTCGTGAATGCCCTGGGTGGATCCACGAACGCCGTACTGCACCTCCTCGCGATGGCCCACGCGGCCCACGTCCCGCTGACGCTGGAAGATTTCGAACGGGTGGGCGCGCGCACGCCGGTGCTCGCCGATCTGAAGCCGAGCGGGAAACACTTCATGAGCGAGCTGGTCGCGATCGGCGGGATTCAGCCGCTGATGAAAACGCTCCTCGGCGCGGGCTTGCTGCACGGAGATTGCCTCACCGTCACCGGCAAGACGCTCCGGCAGAATCTCGCGCGGGTGAAGCCGTATCCGAAGGGGCAGACCATCATCCGGACGCTGAAGAATCCGATCAAGCCCGAGGGCCATCTCGTCATTCTGCGCGGCAATCTGGCGCCCGGCGGAGCGGTGGCGAAGATCAGCGGCAAAGAGGGACTCGCCTTCACCGGGACGGCGCGAGTTTTCGAGAGCGAGGAAATCGCGCTCGCCGGGATCCTCGATGGCACGGTGGTGCGCGGAGACGTCATCGTGATCCGCTACGAGGGGCCGCGCGGAGGGCCGGGGATGCGGGAAATGCTCTCGCCCACCTCGGCGGTGATGGGGAAGGGACTGGGCCAGGAAGTGGCACTGATCACGGACGGACGCTTCAGCGGCGGCAGCCACGGCTTTGTGGTCGGGCACATCACGCCGGAGGCCTACGAAGGCGGACCGCTCGCGCTGGTCCAGAACGGCGACGGGATCACGATCGACGCCGGGTCGCGCGCCATGACCCTGCACGTCAGCGCCGCGGAACTGAAGCGGCGGCAGGCGAAGTGGCAGCAGCCCGCCCCGCGCTACCGGCGGGGCGTCCTGGCGAAGTACGCCCGCCTCGTCAATTCCGCGAGCGAAGGCGCCGTCACGGACGCGGGGTTGTAAAGCCGGGCGCAGAGTCCGGGCTGGCGGTCGGAACGGGATCTTGCTTGGATCGAGTCGTGAATCCTTTCCGGCGGCGTCGCTTTCAGACCGGGGTGATTTGCGCGCTTTGCGCGGGAGCCACGCTCGTCCTGACGCTCGCGGTCGGTTTCGCAAATGCCCGACTCGATCGCCTCGTCGCGAGGAAAACCCCGGATCCGGAGCGTGATCCGGTCGTGAGGTTGCTCTGGGAGGTCGGCACCTGGATCCCGGCGGCGGAGGGCGCGTTGCGAAATGAACTTGTCCAAACCGGCCGCCGCGCCCCGCTCTCGCCCGACCTCGTCTTCCTCGCGGTCGACGATCTCTCGATCGGCGTCGAGCCCCTCGACCTCGACTCCAGCGCGGCGGATGTCCCCCGGGAGTCGCGGGACTACCGCGCGCTGAGCCTCATGAGCCAGCGCTGGCCGTTTGATCGGGAGGTGCACGCGCTCGCGATCGACAAGCTGATCCAGGCCGGCGCCCGGGCGGTCATGGTCGACTTTGTCTTTCCAAAGCCATCCGCGGGCGACCGACCGCTCCAGACGGCCCTCGAGAGGCATCGAAGCAAAGTGACAATCGTGTGCAACTATGAGCCACCGACGGACAAAGGTGGCGGAAACGCGTCCGGAGCGGGCAAGGATCGCATGACGCTTCCTCCCACCTCGGTGCTGCCGACCGAAGCGCCGTTCGACGTCATCGGGCTCGCGAACTTCTTTCCCGACGAACGAGACGGATCCATCCGGAGCGCCCGCTATCGGGTCAGCTTGCGCCAGCTCGCCGGCTATAACGCCACCGACGAGCAGGGCGACCTGATTCTTTCCCTCGCCGCGCGGACGGCCGCGAAGATCGGCTTCTCCTCCAGTATCCCCCCTGGGCTGGGCGAGACCTTTTTTCGATTCGCCGGACCCCCTGGTACCTTCAAACCCCGATCATTCCAGGAGATCTTTTACCCCCGCCAATGGGAACGGAATTTCGCGAACGGCGCCTTCTTCAAGGACAAGATCGTGATTCTGGGCCCGTTCGGGAACTGGTCCCAGGATTTTCACGCGACCTCCTGGGGCGTCATGCCCGGCCCGGAGGTGCACCTGAACGCGCTCAATGCGTTGATCTCGAAATCCTTTCTCGAGGAAGCGCCGGACTGGTTCGGAGTCGCTTCCGTCGTCGGAGTCGGGATGGCGGTCTTTCTCCTCAGCCTCACGGGGTGGCGGCCGCTGCTTCGTTTCGCGATCGCGGTCGCAATGCTGGCTGGCCTGGTTTACGCGGCCCGGCTGGCTTACGATCGATTCGATACCTATCTCCTGACGGTCCCTCCGCTGATCGCCCTGTCGACCAGCGGATTCGGCGTGTTGCTGCAGGATTTTGTGCTGGAACGGCTCGAACGCGCGCGGACGCGCAAATTCCTCGAACGCACGATGTCGGCGAACATGGTGCGAGCCGTCCTCGATAGCCCGGCGTTCTACGAAAAGATCAAAAGCGGGCAGCGCATGCCGGTTTCGATTCTGTTCTCGGACATCCGCAGCTTCACGACGATGACGGAGTCCGTCGATGAGCACGAACTGGTCGTGCAGCTGAACGAGTATCTCGGACGGATGGTGACCTGCGTCTTCCGCTACGACGGAACCCTGGACAAGTTCATCGGCGACGCCGTCATGGCGGTGTGGGGGAACACGCCCGTCACGAAAGGCCCCAAGGGCGACGCCTGCGATGCGGTGCGGTGTGCGCTGGACATGCTGGTCGAACTGCGGGCCCTCAACGAAAAGTGGGTCAAGGACGGCCGAAAGCCCTTGAAGATTGGGATCGGGCTCAACTTCGGCGAAGTCATCGTGGGGGAGATGGGCTCGCCGCAAAAGATGGAGATCACCGTCATCGGCGACGTGGTGAACACCGCTTCGCGCTTCGAGGGTCTCACGAAGGAATACGCCGTGGACCTCCTCGTGGGGGAGAACATCGCGACCCTGATTCGCGACGTCTTCGTGCTGCAGCCGGCGGGCTTCAACGTGCCGAAGGGGAAGACCCGACCCGTCGGAATTTTCACCGTCCTCGGCGAGGATAAGGACGGGCTGCGCGAGCGTCTGCAGACGGGCGGACTGGCCGATTACGAAGAGGGGCTGAAGCGGTATCACGCGCGTGATGCCACCGGCGCGATCGGCGCGTTTGAGCGCTGTCTGGCGCTGCGCCCCGGAGATCCGCTGGCGGAGCGCCATCTCGAAAAGGCGCGGGAGCGACTCGAGGAGGGCGAGGCGGCCGATTGGAGCGACGTGACCGTGATGACGAAAAAGTAGTCCGCTGCCAGCGAAGTTTTTCCGTTTGCTCCGTAAATTCTGGAACGTAGAGGGACGCACGCGCGGCGACTGTTCCCCAAACCAGCCGGCGTTTTCCCCTCCACCATGTTTCCCCAGAACACCCTCCCCTCCCTTTTCATCGAACGCTGTCAGAAATCCGGAACCGACATGGCCGTCGGCTGGATCGAGGGGAGCGAACTCCACGAGACGACCTACCAGGACTATCGCCGCGAGGTGGAGTCGCTCACGCTCGCACTGCGCAAACATGGTCTGCAGCCGCAGGAGAAGGTGGCGATCATCAGCGGGACCCGGCGCGAGTGGAATCTTTTCGACCTGGCGATCATGTCCTCCCGGGGCGTGACGATCCCGGTTTACCCGAGTTATCTCGCGGACGAGGTCGAGTACATCATCAAGCACTCCGAGAGTTGTATGACCATCGTCGAGGACGAGGCGCAGCTCGCGAAGGTCACCTCCGTGCTGGGCGCAGTGCCGAAGCAGAAGCTGGTCGCGACGATCAAGCCAGTCAGCGACGAGGCGAAGAAGAAGTTTTCCGCGGCCGGCGGCATCACGCTTCGTTCCTTTGCCGAGCTCCAGGAAGAGGGCGCGAAGGAGATGGCCGCGAAGCCGAAGGCCTTCGAGGAGCTGGTCCTCTCCGCGCCCAAGGAGGATCTGGCGACGATCATCTACACCTCCGGCACGACCGGCACGCCCAAGGGGGCGGTGATCACGCAATATGCCCTCGCCTGCAGTTTGCGGAACGTCCTTGAACTCCTGCACGAGAGCCTCGGCCGCCAGGATACGATCCTGACGTACCTGCCGCTTTCCCACGTATTCGGAAGACAGGACTCGCTGCTCATCCTGATCTTCGGCTGGCGGATGGTGTATGCCGAGTCCCTCGAAAAGCTCGTGCCAAACATCGCGATGGCGAAGCCGACGGTGATGGCGGTCGTCCCGCGCGTGCTCGAAAAAATCTACGCCGGGATCACGAAGCAGGTGGAGAACGGTCCGGCGCTCAAGCGGGCGATCTTCAACTGGTCGGTCGGCGTCGCGCGCGAGGTCCTCGCGCTCACGGACGCCGGCGGCACGCCCGGTGGGTTCCTCGCGCTGAAGCACAAGATCGCGAACGCCCTCGTCTTCTCGAAGATCCAGCAAAAATTCGGCGGCAAGCTGCGCTACTTCATCAGCGGCAGCGCGCCGCTCTCGGTCGACATCCTCCAGTTCCTCCGGGCGATCGGGCTCTCGATCCTCGAAGGCTACGGCCTGACGGAAACGCTCTCCGGCTGCTGCATCAATCTCCCGAGCCGGCAGATCCCCGGCACGGTGGGCAAGGCGTTCCCCAACACCGAGATCAAGATCGCGGAGGACGGCGAGATCCTGATCAAGGGCGACGCGCTATTCTCCGGGTATTACAAGAGCCCGGAGGCGACGGCCGAGTCGCTGAAGGATGGCTGGCTTTACACCGGCGACATCGGCGAATTCACTCCCGAGGGATTCCTCAAGATCACCGACCGGAAGAAGGACCTGATCAAGACTTCAGGCGGCAAATACATCATCCCGCAGCGCATCGAGGGGATGGTGAAGGCGGGGCGCTGGGTCTCGCAGATCGTCGTGATCGGCGACAAGCGGAACTTCGTCACGGCTCTGATCGGCGTGGACAAGGAAAAGCTGAAGGACACGATTCCTCAACTCGGACTGAACGCGGATTGCCGGATTTCCGAGCTCGCCTCGCACCCGAAGCTCCGGGAGATGATTCAGGGGGACATCACCGAGGTGAACAAGAAGCTCGCCAAGTACGAAACCATCAAGCGCTTCCATGTTTGCGCGGAGGAGTTCACGATCGACGGCGGGCTGCTGACGCCGTCCCTCAAGGTGAAGAAGAAGGTCGCGATCGAGCGGTACAAGGCGGAGATCGACGGCATGTACGCCGGCGCCGGCTCTTCCACTCTCGAATAGCGGCGCGCCATCAGGCGCGCGGGGCGTGTCGGCAGAATAGCAGGCTGGACTCTGGCGCGCGGGGGCGCAATGCTTCCAAATTCCATAGTCACTCCAACCCCCCGGGAGGCCCTGATGAACCAACGACTGACGATTCCGCAGTATTTTCTCCATCGCGTTTCGGAGCGTCCGGACGATCCGGCAATCGGCTGGATCGAGAATGGCGAGGTCAAGGGCTGGAATTTTCGGGAATATCGGGACGCCGTGGAATGCCTGGCGCTCGCCCTGAGGGTGCATGGGTTGCTGCCCGGAGAGAAGGCCGCGATCATGAGCAACACGCGGAAGGAGTGGAACGTCTTCGACATCGCCGTCCAATGCGCCTGGGGGGTCGTCGTGCCGATCTATCCGAGCTATCTACCGGAAGAAGTCCGCTACATCGTCAATGATTCCGATACCGTGCTCATCGCGGTGGAGGACGCCGTGCAGCTCGACAAAATCATCCTGCTGCTGCGGCAGATGCCGGCCTTGCGCCTGATCGTGAGTTTCGGTCCGGTGTCGGATGACGCCCGCCTTCGTCTCGCGAGCTTGAATGGCCCGCCTGTGATCACACTCGCTGCCATGCTGGAAGAGGGCGCCGAGATCCGGAAGGTGAATCCGGATGCCTTCGAACAGGCGATCCGGGACCAGTCACCCGATGACCTCGCGACCATCGCCTACACTTCCGGCACGACCGGCGAACCGAAGGGCGCGATGCTCCCCCACCGGTCGTTCGCGGCGAATCTGCGCAACGTCGAGGTGGCAGGACGTACCGGCACGTTTTTGAGCTCCGACACCCTGCTGACCTTCCTGCCGCTCTCGCATATTTTCGGGCGGCAGGATGCTTATTTGATCCTGGTCTTCGGCGCTCGCATGGTCTTCGCGGAGTCGATCGACAAGATCGTCGACAATATCGGACTGGTGAAGCCGACGATGATGGCGGCCGTGCCGCGAATTTTTGAAAAGATCTACGCGCGAATTCTTCAGCAGGTCGAC
Organism: Chthoniobacterales bacterium; assembly: GCA_038322235.1. Taxonomy (GTDB): domain Bacteria; phylum Verrucomicrobiota; class Verrucomicrobiia; order Chthoniobacterales; family SZAS-18; genus SZAS-18. Next base: position 31,338 of record JBBQFQ010000044.1, on the reverse strand, counting down.
GAGGGCTCGAAGATCAAACAGCAGGTCTTCCGGTGGGCCCTCGGTGCGTCATCGAAGTTCAACGAACGCGTCGCCGCCGGCGAAAAGCCGGGAAAGTTTGACCAGACGATGCACAAGCTCGCCTGGAAGCTGGTCTTCTCCAAAATCTACGAGCGCTTTGGCGGGCGCATGCGCTACTTCATCAGCGGCGGGGCCTCGCTGGCGCCCGAAATCATGCGGTTTCTCCAAAATGCCCGCCTCACAATCCTCGAAGGGTACGGACTGACGGAAAGCATCTCCGGCGTGACAATCAACCCGAAGGAGCGGCCCATTCCCGGCACGGTCGGCCTGCCGCTGGGCGATGTGGAGATCAAACTCGCCGAGGACGGCGAAATCCTCATGAAGACGGAGGGACTTTTTACGGGCTATTACAAAAAACCCGAGGAGACGGCCTCGACCTTGATCAATGGCTGGCTGCACACTGGCGACATCGGCGTCTGGTCGCCCGAGGGTTATCTGACGATCACGGACCGGAAGAAAGATCTCATCAAGACCTCCGGCGGCAAGTACCTCGTGCCTCAGAAGATCGAGGCTTTGATGAAGATGACCCGCTACGTCTCGCACGCCGCCGTCGTAGGGGAAGGGCGCCCCTACGCCACCGCACTCATCGGGATCGAGCGCGATCCGTTCAAGAACGTGATGGGCATTATCGGTCTCCCCGCCGATGCCCCGTTGGCCGATATCGCGAACAATAAGAAAACCCGCTACTTCATCGAGACGGACATCGAGAACATGAATCGTGAGTTGGCGCGCTTCGAAACGATCAAAAAGTTCTTCATCATTCCGGAGGACTTCACGGTGGAGAGCGGCTTGATGACCGCATCCCTTAAGGTCAAGAAGAAGGTCCTGTTCGAAAGGTACAAGGCCGAGATCGAGGCGATGTACACCGAGAAGTAGGCCGACACCCGGAGGACCGCGGCGTGGGTCCGTCGTTCCACGGACCCAGCGCGCCCGGAGTGAGGTGGGGAGCGAGGTTGATGACACAGTTCCCGGAAGCGCGATTCTCAGAGAGATTTCGGAAATGCGGAAGGGATTGTGTCGCGAATCTTTTGAACACGCGCGTTCGCCATGCTATCATGCAACCGCAATTGTTACAGATACGACAATCAACCAATCCCTCAGGGAAACGTCCATGACCACGACTGACTCCATCCAAGCCACTTCGCCCGCCGCCGGTACCAAGCCTCCCGGCACGGAGCATTTTCCGCCGTTTGATCTGGCCCGGCTTTTGAAAACGGTCTTCAACCCGCGGCCCGCGGAACGCGTGGCGATCCTCATTGACCTCGATGATCCGCACGGGATGAAGGACCTCGCCTTCCTGCAAAATCCGGCCAACACGATCCAGGCGCATGCATACCGCGACTTCCAGCTCGCCCTGAAGGATCGCATCCTCGAGCAACTCGACCTGCGTGGCGGAGAAATGTTCTGCTACGCGAAGACCGGCGGGAGCAATCTCGACCTGCCGGACCTCGCCGTGGATGTGGAGGGCCGGGAACTGAGCCTCGAGAAGGACATCTACCCGAACTACGACCTGATCCTCTGCATCTCCACGTTCTCCGCGACGGCGCCGCTGACGGCGTTTGCGAAGAAATACGGCTTCCGGGGCGCGACGCTCCACGGCGTGAACCCAATCATTCTCGCGAGCGGGCTCGCGGTGAACTACGCGGAAGTCTCGAAGACCGCGGAAAAGATGCGTCTCGGGATGACGAAGGCGGATTGGGTGGAGATCGACTTCACCTGTGAAGGGAAGAAGCACACGCTGCATCTCGATCTGAACCGCCAGGAAGCGCAGAAGAGCCACGGCTTGTGTCTCGGAGGTCCGGACATCGCCAATCTTCCCGCCGGCGAGATCTACTTTGTGCCGACGGGTGCGCACGGAGAGTTCCCTCACCGCTATGAGGAAGGCACGCTCGCGCTCATGACCGTGAAGGCCGGCCGCATCGTGAAGTCCGAGCTGATCCGGGGCAGCGCTGCCGTCGTGCAGGAGCACAACGAGAAACTAGCGAGCGACCCCGTGACCGGTGAACTCGGCGAGCTGGGGTTTGGGACCCAGGTGCTGCCCGTCTCAGGCCGCGACATCCAGGACGAAAAAGTCCTCGGGACCTTCCACGTGGCCACCGGGCGCAGCGACCATCTCGGCGGCACGCTGACGCCGGACATGTTCGCGACGAAGAAAAATGCGACCCACGACGACATCCTGTTTGCCCCGCACAAGACCCCGGAAATTGGTGCTTCCGAAGTCCGGCTCCGTCGGGACGGCCAGACCCACGTCGTGATCCGCAACTACGAGGCGACGGACTTCATCATGAACCTGCGGAACGCCGCCTGAACGGCTCGCTGCTCGCACCGCCGGGGCATCCTCCCGGCGGTGAACGGGCCCGGGCAGATTACGGGGAACGCGGTGAAGGCGACGGGCTCGGCTCCGCGTCCACGCGTTCCTCCTCGGGCTTTTTCTTTCGGCCGAAAAACCGGCTCAGGACGGATTGAACCGGCTGGGAAAGCGTTTTGGTGAAGAGATCAGTGCTCGGGTTCCCGAGAGTGCCTCCGATCTTGAAGTCGATGTAGCGCTCGCCGGGAACATCAGGCGAGGCGATGAAATTCGAGGCGAGCAGGACCGGGATCTGCCGCGCGATGCCGGGCGCGAGTACGAGTCGCGCGCCCAGATCGAGCTCTCCCTTCGGCATCAGACAGGTGCCGCGCGCGACGACGCGCAGATTCGCGGATGCGAGCTCAAGCGGGCCGGCCGTCACAACGCGTCCGGCCACGGTGTAGTCCAGGGTCGCGAGCTTGAACTCTGGGTTTCGCAATTCCTCGATGTTGCTGCGATCGCCAAAAGTCTTAAGCAACCCGGTCCGGCGGAACTTGCCGTCGAGCAGCCGCAATTTTCCCTCGCCCTGGCGGGCTTCGGGATCCGCCCCAAGACCAGTTAGATGCAACGTCCCCTCCAGTTTGCCGGTCGCGAATTCCGGGTCGGCATCCGCTTCCTCGGCCAGCTTGCTCAGGGAAACGCCCTCGATGCGCGCATCGAGTTCATAGGGCGATCCCGGATCCGTGGGCCGGATCGTGAAGGCGGCTTCGAGCCGGCCCGCTGCCACCTTGCCGGTCCCGTCCGGCATCCGCGCCACCCCTCCGGCGAACTTCACGCTGGAGGAAAAATCCGTCACGCGGATGCGGTCGTCGTCGAACGTCGCGCGAGCGAGAAGGATGCGCCCCGAGAAATCGGTCGCAGCGCCGCCAGCGAGTGGCGCGAGCGTGAGATTGACGTCCTCCAGCACGGCGACCCGTCGGCCGTTCCGATCGAGGAAAGTGATGTTCGCGTGCTGCAATTCCACGCGCTCGAACCCCGGGGGAAAGGTGAGCAGCGCGGGATGCACGCGGGACGACGGAGCCTTGCCGGCTGGTGGCGGCGTCGCGACGGCGGGGAAGGTCGGCCGCGGTCCGGCGCCGCGAGTTGCCGGGGTGGGGGCCGCGGTTCCGCCCGGCGCGGGCGTTCCGCTGGCGGTCTCTGCGGACGAGGGAGTCGCGCCGGGCGGAGGCGAAGGCCCGGCCGTCTCGTCCAACCCAGGGAAGACCATCGCGTCGAGGGAAGGTTGCACCTTTTGCCACAGCCACCGGCCCTCGGCGTCCTGCGCGAGCGTGACTTCCGGGTTTTCGAGCGTCAGTCCCGTCACCGTGATCCGGCCCCGCAGGAGGTCGAGGAGCGAAACCCGCATTTGAAACGTCTCGGCGCGCATCACCGGGCGCGCGTCGATCCCGACGATCCGGATCCCGTCGATGCGCAATCCGCCCCACGGGGTGAAGACGGCACGGGAAACCTCCACCGGCAGGCCGAGGACGGCGGTGAGGCGCTGGCGAATCTGCTGTTGCGGCCCCTTCGACTGGACGTAGAGGTTCGCGCCCAGCAAAGCCAGACCGAGAAATGCTGCGATGGCGATCACCGAGGTGATCAATCGCCGGACCAACTTTGACACTCCGGACGCTACGCTGCTTTCCCCTCCTGTGAAGTCGAAAGCCATCCCCGTGATCCTCAACCCCGCCGCCCGGGGGGACCGCGCCGGGCGGCTGGAGGCGCAGGTGAAGGCGCTTTCCTCGCGCGTGGAGATCTGGGCGACGCAAGGGGCCGGTGACGCCCGCCGACTCGCGCAACGGGCAGTGGCGGAAGGCCGTACGACGGTCGTGGCGGCGGGCGGCGACGGCACGATCAACGAGGTTGTGAACGGGCTCGCGGGTTCGGACGTCGCCCTTGGGCTGCTGCCGCTGGGCACGATGAACGTCTTCGCGAACGAGCTGGGGCTGCCGGCCGCGCGCTGGCGCGATTGCTGGCGGGTGATCGAAAATGGAAAGACGCGGCCGGTTGATCTCCCGCTGGCGAACGAGCGGCATTTCATCCAGCTGGCGGGGATCGGATTCGATGCCCAGGCGGTCGCGAAGGTCGATCGCGAAGACAAGCGGGCGCTCGGACCGCTCAGCTACCTCCTCGCGGCCTCGCAGATCCTGAGCGCGGAGCATCCGGCGGTTTCGGTCCGGGTCGAGAGCGAGTGCGGCCGTCGCGCCGAGGGTCGCTTTATCCTGATCGGGAATGGCCGCTACTACGGGGGCAAACTGCCTCTCTTCAAGAGCGCCCGGCTCGATGATGGCCTGCTCGACGTGGTGGTTTTCAAGCGCCTGAGCCACTTCGATCTGCTGCGGTATTTTCGCGGGGTTGTTTTCGCCGAGCACGATACGTTCACCGATGTGGAATACTTCCAGTCGCCCCGCCTGACCGTGCGGCCGATGGACGAGGCAGCGGAGGTGCCGTTTGAAGCCGATGGCGAACTGGCCGGGGTCGCCCCGGTGGAATTCCGCATGGACGAAAACCGGTTGCGGGTCCTCGTTCCCTGACCCGAGAAATCGCCCCGGGGGGATGTTTTTCGCCGTTCTTGCGCTGTTTCCCCGGCGCTCTACGTTGGCGCCGCCATGGACCCCAGCCGCGTCATCATCCCCACCACCTACGACTCAAAGATCGAGGGCAATGTCATCTTCACGCGGCTGGACGCCGCCATGAACTGGATGCGGAAAAACTCCCTCTGGCCCATGCCCATGGGACTGGCCTGCTGCGCGATTGAACTGATGGCCGCCGCGTCTTCGCGGTACGATATCGCCCGGTTCGGCGCCGAGGTGATGCGCTTCAGCCCGCGCCAAGCCGATGTCATGATCGTGGCCGGCACGGTCACGTATAAAATGGCTCTCGCGGTGAAGCGGATTTACGACCAGATGCCCGAACCGAAGTGGGTGATCGCGATGGGAGCCTGCGCGTCGAGCGGAGGGATGTATCGCAGCTACGCCGTGCTCCAGGGCGTGGATCAAATCATCCCCGTGGATGTCTACGTCTCCGGCTGTCCCCCGCGGCCGGAAGCGCTCCTCGAAGGCCTGATGCGCCTCCAGGCGAAGATCCAAAACGAGAGTTCGTTCGTGGAGCAGAAGCGGGAGCTGCTGGCCTCCTTGTCGTGACGGGAGGCCCGCCGCCTCGTTGCGATCCCCGAATTTCCAGGCTCCATCCTTAACTCTTCCGATGACCCAGACATCCCTCGCCACCGAGATTTCTGCGAAGTTCCCCGCGGCCAAGAAGACCGAATTTCGAGGTGAGCTGACCTTTACCGTCGCGCTTGCGGAGCTCAAAGCCGTCCTCACGCTCTGCAAATCGGAGCTCGCGTTCGACTATCTGCTCGACATCTCGAGCGTGGATAACTTTGGCGAGGATCCCCGTTTCGAGATGGTTTACGAGCTCTACGGGATGAGCCATCACCTGCATCTCCGGCTCAAGTGTGCCGTCAGCGAGGAACAGGCGGAAACGGTGCCAACGTGCAGTGATTTGTGGCCCACCGCGGATTGGCACGAGCGGGAGGTTTACGACATGATGGGGCTGAAGTTTGAGGGGCATCCGGACCTGCGCCGCATCCTGATGTGGGACGGCTACCCGTACTTCCCGCTGCGAAAAGATTTCCCGCTCGAGGGGAAGCCAAGCGAGATGCCGGACGTTGCCTTTACCGGGATCGCTCCGCTGGCCGGAGGGCCATTTGTCACGTCTCCGAGCTCGGCGACTTCGAAGGACCGCGAGCCGCGGGCGAAGGATTTCGTGGACCGCGACCGCTGATCAGAGTGGAGTGGTCCGCCAGTTGAACCGGATCGCGAGCGCCCGCAGCAGGAACGTCACGGGAATCGTGATGGCCGCCGCATAGACCGGCGGGATGGCCGTCTGGCGCTCGATCACGACGAACACCGTCGAGCCGAAGAGCGCGGCGAGGACGTAGAACTGCCCCGGCTTGAAGACGAGCGGCGCCTCGCCCGAGATGATGTCGCGGAGTAATCCGCCACCCGCCGCGTTTACGACCCCCACGAGAACGGCGGCGGGCGCGCTGAGGCCGAACAAGAGCGCTTTCTGGGCGCCGACCACCGCATAGGCTCCGAGTCCGAGCGCGTCGGCGTGCGCGATGAAATGATGGAAGCGCTCGATCCGCGTGCGCAGAAGGCGGGCGAGCAACGCGGCGATCGCGACCGCGTAGAGATAGCGTTCATCGGTCGCGATGACGGGCGGCCCGTGATTGATGAACATGCTGTCCCGGATCAAACCGCCTCCGACGCCCGTGACGAACGCGAGCGCCGAGAGGCCCACGAAGTCATAACCCCGCCGGATCGCCGTGAGTCCACCCGTGAGCCCGAGCAGAATCGTCGCCGCGAGATCGATCGCGAGCGGGAGTTGGAAGTTGCTGTCCACGCCTCCGGCCTTTCCTCCCGGATGCGCCCGCCGGCAAGCCGAGACCTGAATCGCCCGCTCGACTCCCCGCTGCTGCGCGCCCACAATCGCGGCCGAAAGACCGCCTCGCCTCTTTCTTCTTCCTCGTCCCTTCTTTTTCATGCCCCCTCCGAGCATCGCCACCCAGCGCCAGACCGATGTCTACGTCGCCGGGGTTTCCGGCCGAAGGTCACCCGTTCCCTTTGACCCGCGGGAGCTCGAACTCGGCGCGAAGGCCGCGCTTCCGCGCGAGGCTTTCGCCTACCTCGCCGGGGGCGCCGGGATCGAGCGCAGCATGCAGGCGAACCGGGATGCTTTCGACCGCTGGCGCATCGTGCCGCGGATGCTGCGGGATGTCTCGGAGCGCGATCCATCGGTGGAGCTTTTCGGCCGCCGCATTCCCGCGCCGTTCCTGACCGCCCCAGTGGGCGTGCTCGAACTGGCCCATCCCGAAGCGGACCTGGCCGTCGCCCGGGCTGCGTCCGTGTGCGGAACGCCGATGATCTTTTCGAACCAGGCGTCCATTCCGATGGAGGCGTGCGCAGCCGCGATGGGATCCGCCCCCCGCTGGTTTCAGCTGTACTGGAGCAAATCGAATGACTTGGTCGCGAGTTTTGTCACGCGCGCGGAAAAGTGCGGTTGCGAGGCCATCGTGGTCACCCTCGACACCACGATGCTGGGCTGGCGTACGCGCGATCTCGACCTCGCCTATCTGCCATTTCTGCGGGGAATGGGCATCGCGCAATACACCAGCGACCCGGTATTCCTGCGCCTAGCCGAGGAATCGCTCCGAGAGCCCGCCCCGGCCGGGCCGAAGCCGACTCTCGCTGCCCTCGGGGCGTTGCTGGCCATGGCGCGACGACATCCCGGTCCGATGCTGGCGAACTTGCGCTCGGGCCTCGCGCGCGCCGCCGTGCGAACTTTCGTTTCCATCTACTCGCGCCCGTCGCTCACGTGGGAAGATCTCCCTTTTCTCCGGCAGCACACCCGGCTGCCCATCCTGCTGAAAGGGATCCAGCATCCCGACGACGCCCGCCGCGCCCTGGATGCCGGGATCGATGGGCTGGTCGTTTCCAATCACGGCGGACGCCAGATCGATGGCTCAATCGGCTCACTCGACGCCCTCCCCGCGATCGCCGATGCCGTGGCCGGCCGCATCCCGGTCCTTTTCGACAGCGGCATCCGCACCGGAGCGGACATCTTCAAGGCCCTCGCCTTGGGCGCTCGTACGGTGCTCGTGGGACGCCCTTTTGCTTTCGCGCTCGCCGTCGCTGGCCAAGCCGGCGTGGAGACGCTGCTCCGCAACCTCGCGGCCGATTTCGAGCTCACCATGGGCTTGGCGGGCTGCCGTTCGGTCGCCGAGATCCAGCGCGACGCGATCGTCCCCGCTCCCGCTTAAGCGGAGCACTCCCCCTTCATTCCGCTCCCCGCTCCATCGTCCCGTAATCGAAGGGGGCCTGCGCGACGCCGTTGATCCGCGCGTGGATGACGTTCGCCATGTCCCCGGCGATCGCCTTGAGGTGGGTGGCCTTTGGCCCCGCGAACAACTCGTCCACGGTGCGGTTAAAGAGAGAAATCCAGCGCTCGAATTGAGCGGGGCCCATCGTGGTCAGCGGCACGAGCCGCGCGTGGGCGCCGAGCAGGTTCCCCGTGTAGCCGCCGCCTCCGAAAAGCACCGTCTCCCAAAACGCGTATAGCTTCGGCAGATGCGTCCCCCAGTCGACGCCGGCGACATCCGTAAAGATGAATCCGATCAACTCGTCCCGCCGAACCTGGGCGTAGAACGCATTCACGAGGCACTCCAGATCGCCGCGACCGGCGATATCCGGACGGGCGAAGCGGGGCGGGGTCTCGTGATCCATGAGTCGGCTCAACGTAGGCCACGACCGGCTCTGCCGGGAACTCGAAATCCAAGGCCGGGTTTGGCAGCAGCGCCCTTCCTGTGTATCGCCACGCATGCCCGAGACGCTCTCCGGCTCGATCGAGCGTGTGACGTTTTTCAACGAAGAGAACGGCTTCGCGATCCTGCGCGTCCAGCCGCCGGACCGGCACGACCTCGCGACCGTGCTCTGCCATCTCCCGGCCGTAAACGCGGGGGAGTGGATCGAGGCGAGCGGTGAGTGGCAGCGGGATCGGGAGCACGGCCTGCAGTTTCGCGCCGCCGAAGCGCGCGCGGTGGCGCCGCACTCCGCGGAGGGACTCGTGCGCTTCCTCGGCGGCGGACTCATCAAAGGCATCGGCCCCGTTTTCGCGAAGAAACTCGTCGCCAAGTTCGGAGAAAAGATCCTCGACGTGATCGAGCATGAATCCGCCCGGCTCGAGGAGATCCCGGGCGTGGGCGCGGAACGCCGGCGGCGGATCAAGCACGCGTGGACGGAGCAGCGCCAGGTGCGCGACATCATGCTCTTCCTGTACGCCCACGGGGCGAGCACCTCGCGCGCCCAGCGGATTTTCAAAACCTACGGCGAGAAGTCGATCGAGGTCGTGCGGCGCGATCCTTATCAACTCGCCCGCGACATCCACGGCATCGGATTTCGCACGGCCGACGGCATCGCGGCCAAGCTGGGCATCGCCGGCGACGCCCCGGTGCGCATCGCGGCCGCCCTCCGCCACGTTCTCCAGGAGGCCGCGGGCGGCGAGGGACACGCGGCGCTCGCCCGGGAGGAACTGTTGCGGCGGACGGCGGCGTTGATCGAGGCGGAAAAATCCCGCTGCGGCAACGAACTGGATGCGGCGGTGGCGCGGCGCGACTTCATCGCGGAGGCGATCGCCAGCGAGGCGTTGATCTATCTCCCGGCTCTCCACGCCGCCGAGGTGGGGATCGCGGCGCGCGTGAGCCGGATGATTCGGGTGCCCCGCCTGGGGGCGGATCTCGATCTCGAAGCGGCGGCGGCGAAGGCGGAAGAACAATCCGGTCGCACGCTTTCCCCCAGCCAGCGGAGCGCCCTCGCGACCCTCTTGGGCACGCGGATCGCCGTCCTCACGGGCGGACCCGGCGTGGGCAAAACGACCCTGCTCGACGCGTACCTGCGCATCGTCGCGGAGCGCGGCGTGCGCATGGTTCTTTGCGCCCCGACCGGCCGCGCGGCGCAGCGCCTCGCCCAGGCCACGGGCCGGCCGGCTGGAACGATCCACCGCTTGCTCGAAGCGCGGCAGGGCGGATTTCAACGCAGCGAGACGCATCCGCTCGAGGGCGATCTCTTCGTCGTCGATGAAAGCTCGATGCTGGATCTCCCGCTCGCTCACGCGCTCTTCCGGGCGCTTCCGCGCGAGGCCGCGTTGCTCCTCGTCGGCGATGTGGACCAACTGCCATCGGTCGGCCCGGGCCTCGTCCTGCGGCACCTGATCGAGAGCGACGTGCTTCCGGTCGCGCGCCTGACCGAGATCTTCCGTCAGGCGGCCGAGAGTCGCATCGTGACTAACGCCCACGCCATCAACCAGGGGGAATACCCGCGGGGCGCGCAGCGCGACGAGCCGAATGCGGATTTTTTCGTGATCGAGCGCGAAGAAGCGGCCGAGGTCGCCGCCACCGTCGAAGAGCTGGTGATGAACCGCATCCCGCGCGGGTTCGGACTCGATCCGCACCGCGATATCCAGGTGCTCGCTCCGATGAATCGTGGCGCCTGCGGCACTCGGGAACTGAACCGCCGGTTGCAGGCGGTCTTGAACCCACCGCGCGAGGGCGGACGCGATGAGGTCGAGCGATTCGGCTGGACGTTCCGGACCGGGGACCGCGTCATCCAGACGCAGAACGACTACGACAAGGAAGTCTTCAATGGCGACATCGGCCGGATCACGCGCGTGAGCGCGGAGGATCGCGAAATCCGCGTCGCGTTCGAAAACCGCGAGAAAGAAGTTGCCTACGATTTCGGCGAACTCGATGAGCTCGCGCCGGCCTGCGCGATCACGATTCACAAGTCGCAAGGGAGCGAGTTTCCGGCCGTCGTGATCCCCCTGGCCGCCGAGCAATACCTTCTCCTGCAGCGCAATCTCCTCTACACGGCCGTCACCCGCGGCAAGCGTCTCGTCGTCATCGTCGCCCAGCGAAAAGCCCTGACCCGGGCCGTCCGCGAGACCGGCGCCCGCGGCCGGATCTCGGCACTCTGGGAGCGGCTGATGGTGACGCAAAATGGCGATTGAACCGCTCTCCCTCCCTGGCGGTCCAACCTGACCCCGCTATCCTACTCTCCCAAACCCAAACTGACCAACCCATGGCTTACGAACTCGCCCCCCTTCCCTATCCCAACACCGCGCTGGAGCCGCACATCGATGCGCGCACGATGGAGATCCATCACGACAAGCACCACGCAACTTACGTCACGAATCTCAATAACGCGCTGAAGGATCATCCTGAACTCGCCGCCAAGTCAGCCGCGGACCTGATCAAGAACCTCGACGCCGTCCCTGAGGCGATCCGCGGGCCCGTGCGCAAAAACGCCGGTGGCCACGTAAATCACACGCTCTTTTGGAGCCTCATGTCCGCCACGGGCGGCGGCGCGCCGACCGGCAAACTCGGCGACGAAATCACGGCCGCGTTCGGGTCGTTTGACGCCTTCAAGGAAAAGTTCGCCGCGGCCGGTCTCGGCCGCTTCGGCTCCGGCTGGGCCTGGCTCTGCGTGAACGCGGACGGCAAGCTCGAAATCTGCTCGACCCCGAATCAGGACAATCCCACCATGGGCAAGGCCATCGCAGGCTGCGGCGGAACGCCGATCCTCGGCTGCGACGTCTGGGAGCATGCCTACTACCTGAACTACCAGAACCGCCGCGCCGATTACCTCAAGGCGTGGTGGAATGTGGTCGACTGGAAGGCCGTCGCGGCGCTCCGCGGCTGATCGCCTGTCTCTCCCCGTCATTCGCGGCAAACGCCCGGCCCCTGCGCCGGGCGTTTTTGCGTCCCGGGGAGGCGCCCCCCGCGTCAGCCGCCTTGCCGCTTCGCGCATCTGCGCGACAGTCTCCCCCGGGTCGTTCCCGGGGTCATCGCATGAAGCATCTTTTTCGCGTTTTTGGTTACGTTCGCCGCTATCCCTGGATGGCCATCGCCATGCTGCTCTGCGCGGCGGGAAGCACCCTCATGGTGGTGGTGTTTCCGGCGGTCACCCAGCGGGTGATCGATGACGCGATCCGCGGCAATCGACCCGAGCTCCTCGTGCCGCTCTGCCTCGTGGGCCTGCTCAGTTTCGTGCTCCAGAATGGCCTCAACGGGCTGCGGATCGTCCTGAACAATGTCTTCGAGCAGAAGGTCATTTACGATCTGCGGAGTGATCTTTACTCGCATCTCCAGCGCTTGCCGCTCGGGTGGTTCGACAACCGCGCCACGGGCGACATCATGACGCGGGTATTGGAGGACGTGAATTCGATGGAGCGCGTCCTGATCGACGGGATCGAGACCGGGCTCATTGCGCTCCTGCAGATCGGCACCGTGCTCGCCATGCTCTTCCTTTACCGGCCCTCGCTCGCGCTGGTGGCGCTGGTGCCGATCCCGCTGCTCGCCGGCGGAGCGATGCTCTACACGCTGACCGCCTACCGCCGCTACAAGGCGCAGCGGGTCGCTTCGAGCGCGATGAATTCGCTGCTCCACGACAACCTCGCCGGCATCCGGCAGATCAAGACCTATGTCCGCGAGGAGGCGGAGCACACGCGCTTCAATCAGGTGAGTGACCAGCTCCGGAAGGCCACGCTCTGGGTGATGAAGGTCTGGGCAGGCTACAACCCGGCGATGGATTTCTTCAACAACTGCGGGCTCGTGCTCGTGGTCTTTCTGGGCGGACGCGCCGTCTTGAAGGGCGAAATGCAGCTCGGAGAACTCGTCGCCTTTCTCGCGCTCGTGAAATTTCTCTACGACCCGATCGCCCGGTTGCACACGCTCAACCAGATGTTTCAAGCCGGGCGGGCGGCGGCCGGCCGCGTCTTCGAGATCATGGACGAACCGGTCGAAGCCGGACTGCAGGCGGACGCACCCTCCGGGACCGCCGCGAGCCCGATTCGCGGCGAGGTGGAATTCCGCGACGTCAGCTTTTCCTACGCGGGCCGCTCGAACGTGCTTCAGCACGTCTCCCTCCACGCCCGTCCGGGCGAGACCGTTGCGCTCGTCGGCACGACGGGCGCGGGAAAATCGACCCTCGTGAATCTGCTGACCCGCTTCTACGAATACGAGGCAGGCGGGATCACGATCGACGGCGTTCCCCTCCGCAGCCTGCCGCAGGGCCAGCTCCGGCGGGCGGTGGGGCTTGTGACCCAGGAGAGCTTTCTCTTCAACGGCACCGTCCGGGAAAATCTCCGCTTCGCGAAGCCGGATGCCACGGATGACGAATTGCTCCGCGCGGCGGAGGCCGCCGGCGCCCGGGCCTTCATCGAGCGTCTGCCGGAAGGCCTCGCCACCATCGTGGGTGAGCGCGGGGTGAAACTCAGCGTCGGCGAGAAGCAGCGCATCTCGATTGCCCGCGTGCTGTTGAAGGATCCGCCCATCCTCGTCCTCGATGAGGCGACCGCGAGCGTGGACAACGAAACCGAACGACTCATCCAGGCCGCGCTCGAGGGACTGATGTCGCACCGCACGTCCTTCGTCATCGCCCACCGCCTCTCGACGGTCCGGAACGCGGATCAAATCCTCGTGCTCGACAAGGGGCGGATCATTGAACGGGGCACGCACGAGGAGCTCGTCATCCACGGCGGGAAGTACGCCCAGCTCTACGAGGCCAGCATGCAGCGCGAGGAAGAGGAGCTGCGGGCCGATGATGCCGCGGCGCTCGCCGCGTGAACGACGCGAGCACGATCGACAATCCCGGCCGTCCCCCTACTCTTCCCGGGATGAAAGTCGTTGGCCGCCGCCACTACAGCAACTTCGGCACCTTGGAGGATGCCATGGCGATCCAGCAGCTCGCGATCGCGGCCGCGAAGGGGAAGCCGTTCATGCCGCGCGGAGTCTACCGCTTTCACTCGCACGAGGACGCCGACCGATGGGCTCGCCAGATGATGGCCCGCCCAGCGACGCGCTAGAGTCGCGGGCGCCGACCCCGGCGGATCTCGCCCTCCTTTGCCGCGCGTTGAATGCCGCGGGCGCGCGCTACGCCGTCATTGGGGGAATGGCGCTCCTTCTCCATCGCTACGTTCGGGCGACCAAGGGCATCGACCTCATCATCGACCCGTCCGCCGAGAATCAGGCCCGCGTAGTTCTCGCGATGGACGTCCTGCCCGATCAGGCCGCCCGCGGGATGGGGCCGACTGACGTCGCTGACTATACGGTTGTTCGGATCGCGGATGAATTTGTCGTCGATCTCATGGCCAAGGCCCTGGTCCGACCTTGAGCCGGGGATCGAGCTCGTCGAGTTCGAGGGCGTCCCTACTCCGCGCGGAAAATGGGCCAGCGCCTACTTGAGCCGCACCGGTCCCGGTCCTCGCCCGGCCGCCCGCACTTGCGTCAGCTGACAAAGGAACGCGCACGAACAGTTGATCCCGCGCACGCGCTCGGCCATGGTCTCCCGCGTCCGTTATCCGCGCCGTTGTCACCATGCCGCCCGTCTCTCCGGCTCCCGAGCCAATTTCCGCCCCGGCGCCCGCCGCCACCGTTCCATCCCGACCGCCCCTCGCGCGGCTCGGCCGGGCTCTGTTCCGGCTGTTTTCCTCGGTGCGGCTGGCCGTCGTGCTGCTCAGCGTCCTGATCATCGCGAGTCTCGTCGGGACGCTCTACGAGACGAGCTTCGATGCCAAGGTGGCACGCGCCTACGTCTACGACGCGTCATGGTTCAATGTCTGGCTGCTCTTCCTCGGCCTGAACCTGTTCTTCGCGGCCCTTTCCCGCTGGCCGTGGAAACGTCACCACACCGGCTTCCTCATCACGCACCTCGGCATCATCCTGCTCCTGATCGGATCGTACATCGGGCGCACCTGGGGAATCGAGGGGACCATGACGATTTTCAAGGGCCGGCCGCCGAACAACCAACTCGTGATCGATCAAAAGATCCTCCACGTGCAGCAGGACGGCGCCCGCTCCCTCGCGTGGCCGGTGGAAGTCATTGGTCGGAAACCGACCCCGGAAAAGCCGTGGCGCCTCGGCCAGACCGCCGGTGGGTATAACATCGACGTCATCGACTATGCGCCCCAGCTGAACGCCTCGCTGGAACCGAAGGCGGTGGACGCCTCGTCCGCGCAGGCCGCCCCGGCCGTGCGCGTGAAACTCGTCTCCCCGCGCTTGAAGCAGACGATCGACCGGTGGCTCCTCGCCGACGCCAATCCGGAGAACAACGCGCTCGATCTCGGGATGGCGGCGGTGCGGGTGCGGCCGGCCGGCAGTGCTCCCGCCCCGGCCGCGGAAGGCAAGCCCGCGCTGAGCGGCGCGGTGAAGATCGATGAGCGCATCATGGCCTTCGCCCTGAAGGCGGATGATCAAATCAGCCAGCCCGCCCCCGGCACGACCGCGAGCGGCGCGAAGGTGAAGCTCGCCGCGGATCAAAACCAGCGCCGGCTCGAGGTGACGTGGCGGGGCGCGACCTACGAGTTTGATCCCGCCACCGACAAGGGCCGGGACGAGGAACTCGGCAGCGGCAGCGGCATCAAGCTGCGCATTGAGGAGTATTGGCCGGAGTTTGAGCTGAAGGACGGCAAGCCGCAGTCGGCCTCCGCTTCACCGAACAATCCCGCGGTGTTGATCCGGATCACGGGTGGACTGCCCGCCACGGAGGCGGCGGCGATCGCCGACGAGGCCACACCTTCGGGGGGCAACGAGGCGCTCGTCTTCGTGGGAGCGGATGGCGCCCTCACCTACGAGCTTCGTTCGACGTCGTCCCCGGCGCCCTTGAAGGGGTTTTTGGAGCTAAATAAGGCGATCAACACCGGGTGGGCTGACTGGCAGCTCGAGGTCTCGGCCGTCGTTCCGCGCGCGGTGGAATTCACGAAGTTCGCCCCGTTCGAAGGAAAGAAACCGTCGAAGATGGAGCAGGGAAAATTCACGGAAGGGGTCCGCGTGCGCTTGACCAAGGGAACGGAGAGCCACGAGGAGTGGGTCCCGGGGGGTTGGCGGGTGAGCCTTCCGGTCCAGCCAAAACCGGTCCTGTTCACCTACGGCTTCCGGCTCGAACCGCTTCCCATCGGACTCGAGCTGATGAATTTTGAGGTTGAACGGAACGAAGGCAACGACTCGCCGGCCGGCTTCAAAAGCACGGTGAAGGTCACCGATCGCGAAGGAAAAACCGACCAGGGGTTCGCCTACATGAACAATCCCTTCAATTTCCCGGCCGGGATTTTCGGTTCCTTCACCGGACTCACCTACAAGATATCCCAAGCCTCCTGGAATCCGCAGAATCTGAACCAAAGTTCCGTCCAGATCCTGCGTGATCCGGGCTGGTTGCTGAAGTGGGTGGGTTCGCTGACGATCTGTATCGGCATCTTTACGCTGTTTTATCTCCGTCCCTCGCCCAAGCTCCCGAGCGGTCCCGCCCCGGCACCAGCCGCGAAGAAAAAATCCCCGAAAAAATGAAACTCCGCCTTCTGCTTCCCGCGCTCGTCTGCGCGGCTTCTGCGTGGTCCCTCGCCGCTCCGGCAGCGGAACTCGCCCCCGACGACTTCAACGAATTCGGTAAGCTCGCGGTCCAGGATAACGGCCGGCGGAAGCCGATGGACACGTTCGCGCAGGAATCGCTCATGCGCATCCACGGCCGCGTTCCCTACACGCAGGCCGACGGTCGCGTCTGGACGCCGAACGAGTTTGTCCTCTCGATGCTGCTGGAGACGCACGACTGGAAAAAGGAACCGGTCATCCTCGTCGGCCATCTCCCGCTGGTGCAGAAGCTCGGTCTCGACGCGACGCGGAAGCGTTTTTCCTTCGAGGAGCTTTCGAAGATTCCCGAACTCGAGAAGCTCGCGAAAGAGGTGCATCAGCTGCGCGCGACGGAGGAGAAGCCGGAACTCGACCGGATGCAGCAGGAAGTCGAGAGCGTCTCCGCGCGCATCGGACTGTTCATGAGCCTTTCCCAAGGCAGCACGATGTTGATCGTCCCGCCGAAGCAAAATGCCAAGGAACCCTGGGTGATCCCGCCGCAATACGGCGCGTACCACAAGGACGCGGACTTCGAGAAGTCCACGGCCGCCCTTCAGGCGATGGCGAAGGCGGCGTCGACGGGCGACTCCTATAACTTCGCGCTCAACGCTCGCCAGCTCCGCTTTGCGCTCCGGGAGCTCTCCCCGTCGATCTACCCAAGCGAGAAGGCTCTCTCGACCGAGTATTTCTCGAATCATCTGTCCGCCTTCTCCCGGGCGACCTGGCTCTACGTCATCGGGCTCATCGGGCTCGGCGTGTACGCCGCGCGGCCGGGCGGCCCCCGCATTTTCCTCTGGCTCGGGCTGGCCGCATCGCTCGCCGGGTTTGTGCTGCACGGTGCCGGCATCGCTCTCCGCTGCATTATCGCGGGGCGGCCGCCGGTGACGAACATGTACGAATCCGGGATCTGGGTGGCTTTTATCGCGGTGCTCTGCGGCTTCATCTTCTACGCGATCTACCGGGGTCCGGCGTTCCTCCTCGCCTCGCTGCCCGCAGGCGCACTCTGCCTCGCGGCGATCCTGAATATGCCGATCGCGATGCCTTCGAACATCGATCCGCTCGTCCCGGTGCTGCGGGATAATTTCTGGCTGACCATCCATGTGCTCAGCATCACCGCGAGCTACGGCGCGTTTTTCCTCGCGACGGCCTTCGGCCATACCATTCTGGTGCGCTACGCGCTCTGGCCGGAGGCGACGCGGAAGGATGCGACGCTGCAT
Source organism: Chthoniobacterales bacterium (assembly GCA_038322235.1). Lineage (GTDB taxonomy): Bacteria > Verrucomicrobiota > Verrucomicrobiia > Chthoniobacterales > SZAS-18 > SZAS-18. The sequence goes on along the minus strand of JBBQFQ010000044.1, from coordinate 13,778 downwards.
TTTTGGAACTACCGCATCATTCAGCTCGGCACACTGCTGCTCGGAGCCGGCACGATTCTCGGCGGGGTGTGGGCGAATTATTCCTGGGGCCGCTTCTGGGGTTGGGACCCAAAGGAGACGGCGGCGCTTATCGCCTTCCTTTGCTACATCGTCGCGCTCCATGGCCGCATCGCCGGCTGGTGGAGTCACTTCGGCCTCGCCATGGCCAGCGCCGTTTGCTTCATCTCGATCATCTTCACGTGGTATGGGGTGAATTTCGTGCTCGGGAAAGGACTCCATAGCTATGGCTTCGGCATCGGCGGTGAGGCCTATGTCGCGGGAGGCATCGTGCTCGATGCCGTGTTCCTCGGGTTCGCCGCCTGGCGGCATCTCGGTTCGCAACGCGCGGCCCGCGCCGCCGCGGCGATCCCGGCGGCCGAGCTCGCGGACGCGCCGGTGAACGGTCGCGCCACGGCGTGATCGAACCGGCGCGGCGGTGCGCTCTCCGTTTCCTGCCCGAGGACTACGAAGCGGAGACGAGCGCCACGCCCGCCGCGATGACTGCCATCGCGAAAAGATTCCGGCGGCTGAGTCTCTCCCCGAGGAAGATCCGCGAGGCGAGCACCATGAGGATCACCACGCTGGCCTGGAATGGATAGAGGTAGCTGAGATCGAAGCGCTGAAGCAGCCCGATGGTCAGGAAGAAGGCCAGCGTCATGCAGACAATGGCCGCGCCGAACTGCAGCTTGCGGCGCCGACCGTCCGCCATCACGGCGGTCTTCATCAGGATCTGACCGGCGACGGTGCAGGAATGCGTCACCAGGATCAGGAAGAGGGCGAGCACGGACATGGCGCGGCGAAAAAAGGGCTAACGGGCTAAGAGGCGGAGGGCGGCGCCTTCACCTCCGCCGGCGGGACGACGAGACAGAGCCCGGTGAGCACGAGCGCGATCCCCGCCCAGCGCTGCGCGCTGATCTGTTCGCCGAGGAAAAGGAGGCAGCTCAGCGGGATCATGATGTGCACCACGTTCGAGAGGAGGGAGGCGATATTGAGCGGAATCAACCGGATGATCCAAAGCCACGCGGCGAAGCTGGCGAGAAGAAAGGGGATCGCGAGCCAGGTCCAGAGCGACGTCAGCCCGGTCACGCCGATCCAGGCCAGCCACGAAACCGGAGCGGCAACCGCGGCGGAGTCCCGCGCGCCGAGCTTGAGCAGGACCTCCGAGGCGGTGACCAACGCCTCGCAGACGAAAATTGCCAGGTACGGGTTCACGCGCCACGCGGGCGGCGCGGGAGCGACAGCGGGTTCCATTTCCAAGCCGTCACGTGGTCCGCGAACCCGATCAGCGCAACCGGAGCTTCCCGGTTCCGCCTTGGGCGGAAAGGGCGAGACCGACACTTTCCGTGCGCCAGCGAGCCATCCGGCTCTTGCCGCCGGAAGAGCAGAATCGGCCCGGCGGAATCGGATCTTCCCAGACCGACGGGCTACGACACGCGCGGTGAACGAAATTCGTTCCGCACTGACGGAAGAAGCAGATAGATCGACAGAGCCAAACCAACCAGGAGCGGAGCGATCGAGTTTCTGGCCCCGGAGTGGAAGGTGGTTGTCGGCACTCCGCCGGCCGACTGGCTGAAGGTCGTGCCCGGCGCGAACGGTGCGCGAATGATGTCAACCACACCCGAGAGCAGGAAAATGCTGAGAAGCGCCAACGCCAGGAAATATCCCCAAGATTTGCGCAGCAACAGCCCCACCCCGGCGACGAACAGGGTGCTCGGGCCACCCACCACGATGAGGAATCCAAGCGGGTCGGATTGGTTTCCGTAATGGTGCACGCTCAGCATGAGCGCCGAAATCACGCTAACGGGAATGGTAAGCGCACCGCCCGCGATAGTGAGCCAGCCCAGCGTGGTTACCAGGACGGAACGCGGTGGTCGGGGGATGGGGGGAGAACTCATGGGGCTTGAGGCTGGAAGCGAACACGCAACGCGTCTGGCGAGAATGATGAGTCGCCGCCCTTCAAGGCACATCGACTCGCCATTCGCTGTCGCCTTCGGGGCGAAAGTCAGTGCGCATCACCGGCGTCAGCCTCTGCTGAATCAACGCGAGCTGCTCCGGGATCCAAGCCGCCAGCTCCGCACGGCGCGGGGATTCTCGCTGAGGGTGGGGAACGTGCGGGAGCGTGCCGGTGACGGGCCCGGACTCAACTTTCAATGCGCCACCGACCCATCCGCTGCTTTCGGCCGAAAGAGCGGCGGATGCTTCGGCAGATTCCGATCGAGGAAACCAAGCGTATGCGGCGGCGTGATCACGCGCACGCCCGCGGCTTCCTGCTCGTCCGCGATCAGGTCGTGATACGGCTTCATCTGCGTCCAATGGATCTTTGGTCGGAAGTGGTGCTCGGCATGATACCCGTTGTTGAACCAAAGCCAGTTGTACCACCGGTTGTACGTGCTCACGCCCCAGGCGATGGGCACATCGGGATTCGCGCCAAAGTGCATGTAGTAGCCATTCGCGTAGCCGAGGCAGTGCCCGAAATACCAGAACGGCAGAAAGAAGAGAATGAACCTCCAGTTCATCCAGCCGAGCAGCACGAAAAAAGCGACGAAGCAGGCAAGCTCGAAAACACCCCACCACGCTTCGAACGCGCCGGCTCGGCGGCGAATTTCCACGAAGGTCTTCTTCGGGTCCTCGCGAAAAAAGCTCAGGAAAATGTACCCCCAGGGGTTCTCCGCTTCGTGCTCGTGACCGTGCTTGTAGATCGATACCCAGTCGTCGGTTTTCCCCTGTTCATCCGGGTAGTCGGCGTTGCCCTTGTGATGCTGGAGGTGGTTTTGCTCGATGAAAATCTGCGACGCCCCCATCGAAAGCGACTGCACGAGGCTGAAGACCCGGTTGAGGAGCGGCGAGCGGAAGTACGGGTTGTGGATGAAATTGTGCGCGATGCTGTTCAGGTTCCAGGTCACCGCGATGGAGTAGATCAGCCCGAGCGGCAGCATCGCCCAGAGCGGGAGGCGCGGGAACAGCCAGAAAAGGAGCGGGATGTAGAGCAGGTGCAGGATGCCGCAGAGCGCCGGCACCACGTCCCAGGCGGACCAGGCAAAAAGCCACGACTTGGATTCGAGGCGGGGAAGGGCGGCGGCGGGGTTGCTCATGCAGGAGTCTCCGCGCTCCGCGCGAAGGGAAAATCATTCGAGCGCGTAAGGAAACGCGGCCAGGCCGATTTTTCAACCCGCGACCGACGCCGGTTGCGTCATGCCATGTCCGCGTGATTCTCGAACTTGCGCAACGACTTGTCGTAGCGCGTGGGCTCGAGAAAGGGCAGCACGCGCCGGAAGATCGGGTTGATCGCGCGATTCAGGTATTTCACGTAGAGATCGAGCGGAGCGAGCCGGAACCGCAGGCGCTGCTTGGGATCGTAGTTCAGCGGCGTGGAGTAGTAGGTGCGCACGCCGTTCGCGACCGCCCAGTTGAAGACGTCGCGAAGGGTGACGAAGTAGAGGTGCCGATCGTGGGCGATCTGGTAGTCGAGCCCGAGGTAGTTGTCGGAGAGCTCGCCGTCGTGCACGAGGGTCAGGCTGACCGCGACCGGGCGCCCGTCGAGCCGCCAGACGAAGAACCGGGCCGTTTCCGGGAGGAGTCGACCCAGTTCCCGGAAATACTCCTCCGTCAGCTCTTCAAAACGGAACTGACTCCGCTCGAAGACCTGCCGGTAGAGAGCGCACAACTCGGCCGCATTCTGCGACACGTCCGCTCCATTCCAAAATTCGAGCTTCGGTTCCAGCGCGTCGGCCGTGCGGAATTTTCGACGCAGATCCTTCCGCGTCGCCTTGCTCAGGGCCTGGTCGAGGTAGTCCTCAAAATCGCGAAATCGCTCCAGATGCTCGATCGCCGTCCCGGGAAAACTGGGGATGCGACGGTAGCCATACGCCGCGGCCGGAACGTCCAGTCGCTCCCGCTCCGCCTTCGGAAAATCCTTCAGGGTCACCATCGCAGCGCCCTGCGCGCGGCCGTATATTTCCAAGCCCTCAAACAGGGCGCCGGCCGATTCCGCCAGATCTCCGATCAAGCCCGCGTGCCCCTCCCCCGCCGCGCAGCCCACCATCAGCATTTTCTGCACGAGGAACCCCGGCACGCGTCGCCGGACCATCGCCGCCCCCCGCCGGATCGCTTGCGGGACGCCCACGAGGAGGTCCTGATTCGTGAGAAACATCGGCTGGAGCACCCGCAGCGCCCCCGACCGGTCCCGCACGCTGAGATAGCGGAATGCGAAATCCCCTCGAATCGTCCGCTCCACGACGTCGTGATACCGGCCGTCCTTCCCCTCGCCGGCAAAAGCGGCCCGCCATTCGTCGGGGGAAAACGCCGCGGCCGTCCGCTCCACCCGCGCTTCACCCAGCGAAACGGGGAAGGTAATCTCAGGCGGCGGCGGCATGGCAGGGAACCGATGGCATGAACCCCGCCAGACTGCCTGCGTTTTCGGTCGGGCGATCCGGAACCGTGCGCTCGGAAGGGGCAGCGTCGTTCGAAAGCGTGCTTCCGGGGCCGCGATGGTGGGCGCAGTGGGAAGGCCGCGATCCGATTTTCAGCTACGGGTCATTTCACACGGTCCCGACGAGTCGATCACCTCATCTACTCAGGAGGTCGCGGGACGTGATCTGACATGCAGCCCGTGGCGCCATCTCCGGGATTGGCGGGATCAAACCGCCGACCCGCGCGTGCGGTGAAGAGCAGATCCGGCGCACGTCGGCGACGTCCTCCCTCCCAGATCGCCGATCCGGCGAAATCGAAGATCCCGTTGCTCGTAAAATAGGCACGGCTGAGCTCCCAGTCGGCCCGAACTTCGTTTCCCCCCGTCCGGTAGGCGCTTGCGAATCATGTCCCAGATTCGCCGGAGCACATTGAGTAGGTCGTCCCATCTACTCGAGGACGTCATGGCACCTACTCGGGACGTCGGGGAACGTCGGGGGACGTGATCCACCAACTCCGCTATCTCCGTTCCCTCCTGTTTCCCTTTCCCCGGCTCACTGCGCGGCACGCCTTTCGGCGGGGATCACGGCGTCGATTCTTGAACAGGAGCAAACGCTTCATCGTAGCGTGCGCACTGCGGCGACGGTGGCCCTGCCACCTGGGATCGGTGTCGCCGACAATTCGTCGGCGCGGCAACTTGTCCATGCGCCACTCGCGGTCGTGGGTGAATCTCTGGCATCGAGCCATGAATCGCCTTCTCTTTCTAATCGGCGGCCTTGTGATCACGGGCCGGGTTCTCGCAAATTTCGAAGGCAGCGATGATTTTAATCATAACTTCCGCAATTCCAGCCTCTGGGGAACCGAGGCGTACCTTCAAGGCCGCTTCATCGAGCGGAACGATCGGCTGGAGTACTCTGCCAGTAGCTGGCCGAGCGAGTCCTTTCTACCCTGGGTGGGTAGCACGGGAGACTTCACCCGCGCTTGGGCGGTGCAGATCGACTACTTCAACGCCGTTCCCATCTCAACGGGTGGAAGCGCAGGGGTCTCTTTCCAAATCGCCAATTCCGCCAATCGGGGATCGGCGCTGAGTTTTGGTGCGTATCGGGACGCCACCGGTATGCATTTCTCCGGCAGGCTGAGCTTTGGCGCCCAGTACTCACCCGTTCAGAATCTTGCAGTCGCAGGCGGTGGGTCCGGCACGATCCGGATCGAGTTCGATCCTGTAACCAAGGTGTTGTCCACGCTCTATGCGATCAACACCAGCGTCTCGCCAGAATTCGTCCTCGTCGGGTCGTACGGAGTCGCCGGTGGCGGTGGCAGCGTCGGGAACTTCGACTGGGGAATGGCCGGAGGGGGCGACTTTGAGCTGACGTTGATAGCTAGCTCCAACTTCGCCTCAGTGCCGGAGGGCCTTTTGAATGCAGATAACTTTGTCGCGGTCCCCGAAGCTTCGACGACGGCATTCGTGCTCGGTGGGGTCGCGGTTCTAGCGACATTCCGACGCCGCACGTTCTGGCCCGTGCCCCATTCGAAAGAGCGTCATTGAAACAAAACGTTCCGATCGTTCACTCTGCTCCCGGCAGGTCGTTTCGACTCGTCGCACCCTGCCCCGGAGTTCAGCCCGCTTTGCGGGCGACGTAGACGGTGCTCGCGGATTCCTTTTCCTGGAGCGGATTCGGAAACGTGACGACGTGCGCCTTCACCTTCAGGAAACTCTTTTCCAACGCCCCGAGAAAATCAGCGTCGGGCGGGTCGTCCGACCACAGCGCGAACACCCCGCCGGGATGAAGGTGGACCGACAGTCCGCGGAGCCCCTCCGGCGAGTACAGCACCGCATGCCGCGGATGAAGCAGGTTCTGCGGTGAGTGATCGATGTCGAGAAGGATCGCGTGGAAACGCCTCCCCGGCACGTCGGGATCGAAGCCGGTGCCAAAGGAATCGGCGAGCGCGAAGAAATCCGCGCACACAAACCGGCAGCGGGTGTCAGAGGTGAGCTTCGGCCCGAGCGGCACGAGAGCGCGGCGGTGCCAGTCGATCACCGCGTCGAGCGTCTCCACCACGACGAGGGAGCGCACCTTGGCGTGCGCCAGCGCGGCGACCGCCGTGTACCCCAGCCCGAGTCCGCCCACGACGACGTCGCATTCCGAGGCCCCGACCGCCGCCAGTCCCAAGTCCGCGAGGGCTTCCTCCACGACGTGAAACAGACTCGACATCAGGAATGCCTCTCCCAGCTTCACCTCGAAGACCTCCAGTCCATCAAGCGCCGCGACCCGCCGTCGGCGGAGGCTCAGTTCCCCAAGGCGGGTGGACCGGAAATCCAGTTCTTCGAAGTCTTTGCTCATGGGGAGGGGCGGCAGTTCGCGGTGCTCCCCAAAAGGATGAATACGCTCCACCGGAGGTCGCACTTACCACGGCTGAGGGGCTTGGTCGGGAAAAATCTCGGGCGCCACGCCCCTTTTGTCGCTCCTCTCGCGAAGCCCAGCTCCCCGCGATAAAACACTGCTGATCAACCGCCTCGGGTTCTGGCCTGCCGTATCTTGCGCGGTCCGTCCACCGAGTGCCGGCGCGCCAAAGAAAACTTCGCGTTTGCACTCCACACTCGCTCTGTCATCTCCGCGGGAATGCGTCCGGTAAACCGACTCCGAAGATGGATGCTCCTGGCGATCGCCTGCGTCGGAGCCGGCCTCGTCGTCCCCGCTGGGGCCGACCCGCTCTCCGACGCTTCGGCCGCGCTTGCCCGTCGCGACTATGGGCGCGCGCTGGGATTCTTCACCGCGGCACGGGATGCAAATCTCGGGCGGCGAACGGCGACGCTCGGGCGCATCAGCGCCCTCGCCCACCTTGGCCGCACCGACGAAGCGAAGGCCGAAAGCCGCGCGTTTGTGAAACAACATCCCGAAGATCCCGGGGCGTGGTTTGCGTGGTCCTGGGTGCTCTTTGCCACCGGGAGCGATCGAGAGGCGCGGACGGCGGCGGAAACCGGATTTCGCCAGGCACCGGGCAGCATCGGCGCCGCAAACGCGCTCGCCTGGCTCCTCGCCACTTCGCCGGATGCCACCCTTCGGGATGGGAAGCGGGCGGTCTTGCTGGCGACTCGCGCCTGCGAAGCGCGGAAGTGGGAGGATGGTGATGTCATTGACACCCTCGCAGCCGCACTCGCGACATCCGGTGACTTCCCAAAGGCGGCCGAGACGCAGGCCCGGGCTTTGCAGAAATTGGACAGCGACCACTTCACGGATGGAAAGACCTTCAAGCAGGCGAAGGAACGCCTGCGGCTCTACCGAAACGGGCTGCCGTATCACCGTCATCCACCTCTCGGGGAATGACCCCACCCTCGGCGCTCCATTTTACCCTCGATCAACCTCTTATGGCCAACCTCCCTTCGTTCCGGACCTTTGTCCTTCTCGCCCTGTCCACTCTGCCCCTTGCCGCTCCTGCCGCGGAGAAGAAGGCGGAGGCCGATGCAGGACAATGGGTCCGGATCCCGAGCGATTTCACCCTCCAGCGCGTCGTTCAATCCGCATCGGGGCCGATGCGCACTTACCGCGTGGTCATCATCGTCCCGCGGGGCGGCCAAGGTGCGCGGGTCGGGAAGACTTGTGGCCGCTCGGCCATCGACGCTGTGGCCTTCGACTATGCGGGGGAGATGGCGCGGAAAAACGCCGCTCTCCGTGAGATGAACAAGACCAAGGAACTCGCGTTCCAGCTCATCGTCTCGCCCCCCGCACTGGACGCCTCGAATCGGAACGAAGATGGCCAAAAGCCGATCCCTGCGGGGAAGGAATTTTCCACGCCGATGCCGGAACAGTTGTTGTATCGACGCGGCATGCAAGACAACGGCTTGGAGGGAGAGTTCCTGGTGACATTCGGTCCGCAGGGCGGTTATCCCGTCGAGGTCATGGTCGCGAAATCCACGGGCGATCCCGGAACCGACCTCTTTTACCTCCGGCATTTCCTTTGCAACTGGCAGACTTCGAAAAAGACGCCCCGGGGGATCGAATACCGCATCCCCATCGGAGTAAAGCGCCGGGGATTTGGCGGCCACATCTCGCTCTGAGCGAGCAGACCGGCTTGCACCGAAGACTCGCTCGGCGAAAAATTCGACCGCCTCCTCCGCCGGGCGATGAGGCAGCGTCTCGTGAAGGAATGGTTTTCTTCGTCTCCACACCCCTGCGGGAGCCACTCGGGTGAGAATATTCAAAATGAGCCGACAGTCGGATTCGAACCGACGACCGACGGTTGCGAGAGGGAAAGCAACGAAGCGAAGGATTGCAAACGCTGAACTGGCAATGAAGTGGCAATGGGAATGCCCAGCTCCAAGCGGGGGGACCGCGGGAGCGACGCTACCCCCCCGGTGCCACCCGTGTGCACCTCCCCGGGGCACCCCCCGGCCCCAATAGCGTTTGCGCTCGTAGGAGGTCCTCGCAGAAATTTTCCAACGCGAGTGAGTCTTTCCGGTGTGATCTCGCCGCGGGAATAATTCCGACCGTGTTGAGAAGCTGCTCTTCACGTATCCGATCGTGAGACGCGGCCCGATACGTTTTCTTTGCTTCCTGCTGCTTTCGGATTCCCTCAAGGGCTCGAGCCGTGCTGAAAATACGGTGCCTCCCGCCGACGGGGGAAAACGCTGCCCCCGGCCATACTTCTCCGTTGACCGATAAAACGAAAATAATGAAGACAATATCGTTCCCGCCCCCAAACGATCGGCTGCGCCTGCTGCACGCGGAGCGTGATCGGAAGATGGCAGCGTCCGTTCATGCCTATGTGCGCGGTAGCACCAAGAGATTTTACGATTGGTTGGGAGCCTCTGAGCGCGTGACCCTTCCGGAAGGCCCCGCGATCTGGATCTGCGGGGACTGCCACGTGGGGAACCTTGGACCCGTGGCCAGCGTGGATGGCGCGTTGGCGATCCAGGTCCGCGATCTGGACCAAACGGTGATCGGCAATCCCGCACACGACCTCATTCGTCTCAGCCTCTCGCTGGCAATGGCGGCGCGAGGTTCCAATCTCCCGGGAGTTACCACCGCGCACATGATGGAACATATGATGACGGGCTATGAGGCCGCCTTCGATCCGGAGGCAGGTGACAGGACCTCCGAAGCCCGCGCCGACATGCCACAGACCGTGAAGCTGGTCATGCGCCGCGCCGCCGGTCGATCTTGGAAGCATCTAGCGGATGAGCGGATCGAAGGAACGGAACCGGTTATTCCTTTGGGCCGGAGGTTCTGGCCCCTCAGCCAAGGCGAGCGCGCCGGAATCGAGGAACTCTTTACCCATGAAGATCTGCGAAAGTTGGCGACCTCATTGCGGGGCCGAGATGATGACGCGCCGGTCCGCGTGCTCGATGCGGCCTACTGGCGGAAGGGGTGCAGTTCGCTCGGGCGTCTCCGGGTGGCAGTATTGCTGGCGATCGGGAAGGGAAAAAATGAACGTCACTGCTTAATGGATGTGAAGGAAGCGATCGCGCCCGCGGCCCCGCGATCGGACTCCGCGCTGTTGCCAGAGGACAACGCGGAGCGCGTCGTCACGGGCGCGCGCAATCTTTCGCCTTTTCTGGGCAGTCGAATGCGTCCAGCCCGGCTTCTCGGTAAAACGGTCTTCGTCCGCGAATTGCTCCCTCAAGACCTCAAGCTCGAGATTGAGCAACTCTCGCGACAGGAAGCCACGCAGGTCTCGGAATTTCTCGCCCAGATCGTTGGCCGCGGACACGCGCGCCAACTCGATGCGGGCGCACGACAGAGCTGGTTGGGTGAGCTACAGGCGAATCGCTCGAAGTTACTGGACGCTCCCTCGTGGCTCTGGAAGAGCGTCGTCGAGCTGGTGGGTGCCCACGAGGCGGCTTATCTCGAACATTGCCGCAATTTCGCGTTTGCGAGTGCCCGCTAGGAGCCACTGGACGGCTCGTGCTTTCGAGGGGCTATCGCTCAAAGCGCGCGCTCTTGGGACTGACAAATGCAACGAAATCGGCGGAGCGCTTGTCTACTTTCGAAGGTTGAGATTTGATAATTTTCCGAATCATCTTGGCGCGATCACGAATCCGATTTTCGACCCCCAACGACCACGCTTACTCCCATGCTGGAATTCCTTCGCAAGCTATTCGACACGTCCGATTACCCCCCTCGGTGGATGTGCGGGAATTGGTCGGAACAGGTCGGTTGGCTCCACATTTTGTCGGATCTCGTGATCGCAGGTGCCTATGCGGCTATTCCCATCGCCATTGCGAGTTACGTTGTTCGAAAGCGCGACGAGATCGTTTTCCCAAAGATTTATTGGCTGTTTGCCCTTTTCATCTTGTCCTGCGGGACTACCCACCTCATCGACGCCACGCTCTTTTGGCACCCTTGGTATCGATTGTCCTGTTTGGTGAAGCTGCTCACAGCCGTGGTGTCCGCCACCACCGCCGTCGTCTTAATCCGCGCTCTGCCTTATGCGCTTTCGCTTCCAGGCACCCAGGCTTTAAATAAAAAACTCGTCCTCGAAAACGCGGAGCGTCGGCGGGCGGAGGACGGCCTAAGAAACAGTGAGGAGCGTTTTCGCGAACTAGCCGATGCCATGCCCCAAATCGTCTGGGCGGCGCGGCCAGACGGGACGCCGGATTATTACAATCGAGGCTGGTTCAGCTTTATCGGTCTGGCTCCAGGCAAGAGCGGTGAAACGCACCTGGATCATTATGTTCATCACGACGATCTCGCGATCAAGAATGCCAAATGGTCGGAAGCAATTTCGGCGTCCCGCCCGTATTCGCAGCAGTTTCGCCTGCGGGGAGCAGGCGGTCAATTTCGCTGGTTCTTGGCGAGAGCGCTCCAATCCATGATGCCGAAGGGGCGGTGAAGAAATGGTTTGGTACCTGCACCGACATCCAAGAACAAAAGGAACTGGAGGACCAAAAAGAGCGATTGCTGGTGTCCGAGCGGGCGGCGCGGTCCGCCGCCGAGCAGGCCAACCGGACGAAGGATGAGTTCCTTGCGACGCTCAGCCACGAGTTGCGCACGCCGCTAAACGCGATCTTCGGCTGGACGCATCTCCTGCAGGAGGGCCATACAGAGCCAGACTTGGTCCTTGCCGGGATCAAGGTGATCGATCGAAACGTGCGCACGCAGGCCCAGCTGATTGAGGATTTGCTCGACATGAGTCGAATCATTTCCGGTAAGCTCCGCGTCGACGTTCAGGATGTCTTCCCCGTGACCTGCATCGAAGCAGCCGTTGAGACCGTCTCGGCGGCGGCAAATGCGAAAGAGATCCGTCTCCAGCAAATTCTCGATCCGCTCGCCGGGCCCGTTTCCGGAGATCCTGGTCGAATTCAGCAGATTATCTGGAACCTCCTCTCAAACGCCATCAAGTTTACCAGGAAGGGCGGGCGGGTGGATGTGCTGCTGCAGCGAGTAAATTCCCATCTTGAAATCATCGTCTCCGACTCAGGACAGGGGATTGGCGCAGATTTCCTGCCGCACGTCTTTGATCGGTTTAGGCAAGCTGATTCCGCGATCACTCGTCAGCACGGCGGACTCGGCTTGGGGCTTTCGATCGTCAAACAGCTCGTGGAATTGCACGGCGGGACGATTCGCGCAGAGAGCGATGGAGAGGGCAAGGGCGCGACGTTCATTGTCTCCCTTCCGGTTAAAGCTGCATATCAAAGCGGATCGGTGAGCGAGCGACATCATCCGACGCGGCTGGGGGCGTCGGGTCCTGGGTTGCCGCATTCTCAACTGGAAGGGTTGCGCGTTCTCATCGTGGATGATGAACCCGACACCCGCGACTTGTTGTGCCGATTGCTGCAAGATCGGAAAGCCGATGTTCTTTGTGCCGGTTCCGCTCCTGAGGCGCTGGAGCTATTGCGACTCCACCGACCAGATGTCTTATTGAGCGACATCGGTCTGCCGGGCCTCGACGGGTACGAACTGCTCGCCCGCGTCCGCGCGTTGCCCCGTGAAGAGGGCCGGGACACTCCGGCGATAGCGTTGACGGCGCTTGCCCGCTCGGAAGATCGCACTCGCGCGCACGCGGCCGGGTTTCTGGCGCATCTTGCAAAACCCGTGGAGCCAGCAGAACTCTTCGCCGCGATAGCGGTCGTCGCCGGCGGAAAGAAGAACGCGGCTCCACCATAAGCCTTGCGTGGAGCCTGCGGGAAGGCTGCGCAGGAAGCGATCGACCCGGGCCCGTTTCGCTCCGGAGAACGCGTTTCCGACTCTGGATCGTCGCCATCCATCCGGTCTCGCATGGGTCGGGCGACAAATTTTCGACGTTGGTGCACGCAGGGCCACCCTCGAGGGGGAGATGCATCCCCGCGCCGATCAGGTGAGAATACCTATCCTAAAGGCACGCGGCTCGCCAGGCGGCGCGCGCTGATCACAGGTGCGGACAGCGGGAACGGGCGCGCGGTGGCGATCGCCTTCGCGCGCGAGGGCGTTTCCGTGGCATCTCCTTCAGAAGGATGCCCTGGAGACGGGACGCTACGTCAAAGAGGCGGGGCAGAACGCGTTGCTTCTACCGGGTGATATCGGCTCGCCGGCGCACTGCCGCAGCTTGATCGAAATGACGAGGAAGGGCTTGGGCGGAATCGACCTGTTGGTCAACAAAGCGGCCCATCAGCGTACTTTTAAGGCGCTGGCGGATATCCCGGAGGGGGAGTTCGAGCGAAGGCTCCAGATCAACCTGTTTGCCATGTTCTACCTCTGCCAAACCGCGCTGCCGCATTTGCCCGTTGGCGCGAGCATCATCAACATCGCTTCCATTCAGGCGTTTGGTCCCGGTGAAACGCTGTTGCCGTACGCGACCAGCAAGTCCGCCGTCGCGAGTTTCACGAAGGCTCTCGCGCCCCTCGGCATCCAGCGGGGCGTTAGCGTCAATGCGGTGGCCCCCGGACCGGTCTGGACACCGTGTCGGCGTGCGATCAAAACCGGAGAGCGTGCGATCAAAACCGGAAAGATTGGTGCGATCAAAACCGGAATAGTGGGTTTGGGTCGTTGACGAGGGGCGGAGGGAGAGAACGGGGAGCGGAGCGCGAACAGGATAGGGCAACGCTGGAGAGCGACCCGAGCGGTTCGTGCTCCGTGGGTTGAGTCAACCCTGCCTCCGTCGTGGCGTCAGCCACGGCGGAGCTGCGTGGCTGGAGGAAGGGGGGTTCCTCGATCGGCGGAGCAAAGCGATAAACTCCGGGGGTGCGGGGGCGGAGCCCCTGCGAAGGGAGGATGGGAGTGGGTGGGGTGTGGGAAAGGAAGGGGCGCGGGGAAGGAAAGGGTGCAGGGGCAGGCAGAGGAAGGAGGGTGGGCGGAATGCCAAACGCCTGCTCCAACTCGCCCATCGCCACGCCGCGCCGTTTTTACGCCGACAGC
>JBBQFQ010000043.1:0-46188 GCA_038322235.1 Chthoniobacterales bacterium | reverse complement strand
ATCAGCTGCCCGATCGACTCGACTTGCTCGGCCGTCCACCAACGGCCTTGGATGTAGGTGGCGTTCTCCACGCCTCAAGCTCTAAACCACGAAAAAGCCGGACACCAGAAAAAACGTAAGGGACGCTAAACAGATACGGAGCCTTCTCGCGCCGAGTTTGCCCCTACTTCACAAATTCGCGGCCAACCTCCCTCGGGAGTGACTCCGCGAGGCCCTTCAACGGATTCGTGTAAATTGAAGACCGCGCCCAGGACTCCATCTGCTCTTTCTTTTCCTCCCCCGGTTTGGAGAGGGAGGACCCCGTTTCATCGGGCCGCGTGGGCTGCCGCCAATGCGCCAGCAATTTTCCATCGGCCAAATCGTAGATGAAAAATCGACCACGGCACGGCCACCCGTGAACGACTGATCGTCTTGCGCGACCGGGCGTTCGGATTGCACCGGCCGATAGACGCCCCGGTAAAGGACTTTGGCGCGGGGCTGGGCCACCATGTCGGCGGCAACCCCAGGCACGCCCTTCCGCACTCCCCGATTTCCGGGCAAAATAAAGGCGTCGCTCCGCCCGACGCGCAGACTCTCAGCCCCCGGTGCCGGTATCCAGCCCCTGGTGGTACTTGTAGTAATAGACGACGCTGGCGGTGGGCAGGATCACGGCAAATACCAGCATGACGTAGCCGGCTACCAGACGCCGCCCGACCCCGCCGGACTTCGAAAACGGCACCCACAGAAAGTAGAAGGCAAGGAGGAACGCCAGCCCGCAGAAGGCTGCGAACGGAGCAGCCACCGCTTTCTCGTAGGCCGTGACGTGGCCATCGGGAAAGCCCGCCCTCGAGTTGTCGATGCTGGCCAGAGCCGTCTGATAGAGCAAAAGGAGGCCGGAGAACGCTGATAAAATTCGCCAGAGATTCGTCATCGCACTCCGCAGAGGATCCGCGATCTGCCCCCTTTTGCTACTCGGAACTCCAACCCGGGCCACCTCTCCCCGCGAGCAAAACGACGGCCCCACGAACCACCTGTCGGTCGCGTTTTCGTCGTCAAACACCGCTGCCCAGGAATGGTCCGCTGACAGCTTGGCGGCGTGGCCCCAACCGAGCGTTCCAGAACTGCCGAGAGCATCGACGAAATAACCTACCGCGCCGGTGGAAACGGACGCTGACCGTCAAGCGCGCAGGATCACCAGCCGACGCCACGCGGAAGCCGGAGAAAAAGATCCGAATCTTTCCGGGCCAGCGGCGCGAGGCGTGAATCCATCATTCCCAGAAAAATGGTGCGCGATACAGGGTTCGAACCTGTGACCCCTACCGTGTCAAGGTAATGCTCTACCACTGAGCTAACCGCGCTTGAAATGTGAGAGAAGAATAAAGCACGGCTCGATCGCTTGGCAAGCATGCTCGCGCGGAAACCCCCGAACGAGCCCCGAGTGCCCTTTGCGCGACAGCGTATCGCGGGACCCGCTTTGACTTCCCTGCCCGGGCTACGACCCTGCGGGATGCGCCAGCGCAATCCTCCTCCCTCCGCGCGCGGTGATGTCCTCGCCGCCTCGCTCGCGGAGGTCCGGTCCGTTTACGACGAGCTGGAGAAAAACCCGCTAGAGCGGGATTGCCAGCGCCGAACCGAATGCTGTCGCTTCGGCGTCACCGGGGAGGTGCCGTCGCTTACTCACGCGGAGGCCCTCCTCCTCTCCCGGGCGTGGAAGGCGAGCGGACGGAAGGGCGCGCCGGAAGCGATCGAGGGCGATTGCCCGATGTTT
The DNA here is from genome assembly GCA_038322235.1 of Chthoniobacterales bacterium. Classification (GTDB taxonomy): domain Bacteria; phylum Verrucomicrobiota; class Verrucomicrobiia; order Chthoniobacterales; family SZAS-18; genus SZAS-18. Next base: position 44,441 of record JBBQFQ010000043.1, on the reverse strand, counting down.
GACCGGGCAAAACGCGGCTGCCGGGTGTACGACGCCCGACCTTTTGGTTGCCGGACCCACTTTTGTGCCGCGGCTGGCGGCCCCTACGCCCGGCGGGATGTTCTTCCGCTCATCCGACGGCTCGAAGCGGCGAGTGAAAAGCTGGGGGTTCGGGATCCGCGACCTCTCGGCGCCGCCCTCCGAAGAGTCGCGGAAGGGCACCTCTAGAGCCGCCAGGAGCGAAAAAAGGTGTCTGCGCCCTGATCTGCGCAAGATCCTGCCGTCGATAAACTTCCTCCGCCCGTCTGGTCGAGAGCAGGTTCCGTGCACGCTCCAAGGGTGTCGACCATCCGTAACAACAGGATGTTGCGACAGAGGGATTTGCGGGCTTGAAACCAATTTTGGCTGGGCTTCCCCGTGGCAAAACGAGCAGCGCTTGCTAAAATTACCATAATGACTGCGACACGCTTCATCGATGAGCACACCGCGTGCACCGTTCGCGCCGAAGGGTATTGTGAACTCGGGATGTACGCCGAGGCCTGGCGGGAGTTGGAACGGATTCCGATGGCTCAACGCTCGCGGGCGAGCGTTCTCAAGCTCCGGGTGAGAACGCTGATCGGATTTCGTCGCTGGGCGGCGGCGGCGGATCTCGCCTCGGTTCTTTTCGATGACCCCGAAATGGCCCTCGCCCGCGTGGTCTGCCTGCTGCACCAAGGCAAGGTTGAGGCCGCCCGCCGGAGCTTTTTCCGTATCCCCCAGCACGTCACGTCGGGCGAGCGATTCCAGCAGCTCAATGAGCTGATCACGGCCTGATCGATTGGACGGACCCCGGCGGACGTCCAGCCCCCAGTCTTGCCTTGGAGCGCTGAATTTGGATTTCCAGCGCCATGACGCTGGAATCTCTTGCCCGGCGAGAAGTCCCGGATGACCATCACGTCCTCAGAAAAATGGGGGCGTACTGGCTTCGACTCTTGGGTGGAAGTGCAGGCGGCAGGTCGAGGATGATTCGTTGGCCTCGTTAATAACCGGATCAAAAAATCAAACGCCAATACTGACCTGGCTCTTGCGGCTTAATTGACCGTGACGTTCCCCGACTGACGCCTGCTAGGGCGGGGAGCGACGACAGCAGGCTGGCTCGAGGCCGGAGCAACCGCGGCTGAGGGCGAGACAGATTTCGTGGCTGCTCGGTCTGACATCCCGTGCCGGTGCGGTCCGTCAGACTTAAATCAATCACCACGCTAAACCTGTAGATGCTTGTGCTGAAGTCCTCGAGGACAGGGGTTCAACTCCCCTCGCCTCCACCTCCCGATCCACGCGGGGGGAGCGGTAAAATGGCCTCACCCGCGAAGGGTCGGCCGCCTGATGAACCATTGCCGGATGCCGGCGAACAGGAAAAAGCCTGGCTTCGCTGCGCTGACCGGCGGCGACCGCCCAAATCCTTCCCATGGGCGACGGGTGTGGTTATCGTCGTGGCATGGGAAGCTTTGTCACCCACCTGGAATGTGCGCTCTCGGGCGAACAATACCCGCCCGGGCGCATCTATAATCTGAGCGCCGCGGCGCAGCGTCCGCTCTGGGTGCGCTACGACCTGCCAGCCGTGAAGGCGGCCTTCCCGCGCGAAGCGCTCGCTGATCGTCCCCCGACCCTCTGGCGCTACCGCGAGTTGCTGCCAATGAGGGATGATTCGAGCATTGTTTCGCTTGGCGAGACGATGACGCCGCTGCTCGACGTCCCACGGCTCGCCGCACATTTCGGGGTGCGCGATTTAAGGGTCAAGGACGAGAGCCGGCTTCCGACCGGCAGCTTCAAAGCTCGAGGCATGGCGCTCGCCGTTTCGATGGCGAAAGAGTTCGGCATCACGAGGCTTGCCGTGCCTACCGCAGGAAATGCTGGCGGTGCGCTCGCGGCTTACGCGGCGCGGGCCGGGATGGAAGCGACCGTCTTCATGCCGGACGATACGCCGAGCATCAATCGAAAGGAGTGCTTCCTGGCTGGTGCGAAAACTTTCCTGGTCAACGGCCTCATCACCGACTGCGGCCGGATCGTCGGCGAAGGCAAGGCGGTGAAGGGGTGGTTTGACGTCTCGACCTTGAAGGAGCCCTACCGCATCGAGGGGAAAAAGACGATGGGGCTGGAGCTGGCGGAGCAACTCGACTGGAACCTGCCGGACGTGATTCTTTACCCGACCGGCGGCGGAACGGGATTGATCGGAATGTGGAAGGCATTCGCCGAGCTGGAGGCGCTGGGCTGGCTGACGGGAAACAAGCGACCGCGCATGATTTCCTGCCAGAGCACCGGCTGCGCGCCGATCGCGACCGCCTTCGAACGAGGCGAGCGATTTGCAGAGCTCTTTCCCGGAGCGGCGACCGTGGCGAGCGGGATTCGCGTGCCCGCCGCGGTGGGCGACTTTATGATTCTCGACGCGGTCCGCGCGAGCGGGGGCGTCGCGTTGGCCACGCCGGAGGCGGACATTCCGCGCTGGATGCGACTCGCCGCTTCGAGCGAGGGCATTTCCCTGTGCCCGGAGACGGCGGTGTGCCTGGGGGCACTCGAAGTTTTGCTCGGCCGTGGGGTGATTCGGCCCGAGGACCGGATCGTCATCTTCAACACGGGCGCGTCCCAAAAATATCCAGAAGCGGTTGAGGAGGATCTTCCGCGGATCGACATCTCCGGGCCGGTCCCCTGGGATCGAATCTGAGCGGCGCGGGCCTGGTGGGATACGTCCGCGCACGCGAGAGCGCGCGAAGCAGTGTTGACCCCTTCCGGGTCACCCAACACCAACTCCCCATCCCATGTCCACCATCCTAATCGTCATCCTCGTCCTGCTCCTGATCGGAGCGCTTCCCACTTGGTCCCACAGCGCCAGCTGGGGCTACTTCCCGAGCGGAGGTCTTGGTCTCATCCTGCTGATCCTCATCATCCTCGCGATCACCGGTCGGCTGTGACCGCCGCACAGTTTGATGTCTGGTTGGGGCGGGATGTTTCCCGCTCCAACTGCCTTTAGCCCTCCGCCTCCTTCAAGGAGCGACTCACAACGAAGGCCAGGTTCCCTCGCGGGAACCTGGCCTTCGTCGTTCCTCTCCGCAGGAATCTTCAGCCACTCTGTTCCACCGCGGGGTGGAGATCACCCTACTAATCCGCTTGCGCAGCGAGCTGCGTTGCACCTATCCCCGCGGACGGCGCCGGCTCCGATCCTCTCCGAGAAGAGTCCTCGGTGCTCGATCCAGGCGCCTCAGGCCACAAAAAGGCCAGATCCCCTTCCGGGAACCTGGCCTTTGATTGTTCGGATTTCGAAGGGTGATTAGTAGGTGCGTTCGCGCACCGTGGTCGTCGTGCTCGATACCGGGGTCACCGGCTTCACTTCGACCCGGCGCGTCGTGGTCGTCGAGGTGGTCTGGACGGGGTCGTCGTGAGCGCAGGCAGAGAGACCGGTGAGCACGGCCGCGGCGGCCAGCGAATGAAGAAGGATGCGTTTCATGGTTGGAGAAATCGAGGGTCTGAGGGGTGGGTTACTTATCTTTCTTTTCCTTGCCCGTGGTGGTGGTGGTGGTCGTCGTCTCTTCTACGACGGTCGGAGCGACCGGGGTCGCTACCGTCTTGCGGGTCACGAGTACCTTTTGCACAACGGGCTGACCTTCGACGGTGGTGTAATATACCGTCGTTGCCTCGCCGGGCTTGATCGTGTCGTAAGTGATGACCCGGCCGTCGGCATCAACGAACACCGTTTGCTTCGTGTAACGATACGTCACGGGGGTGCCGGTCGTCCGGGTGACGATGACTTCAGTCGGAGAGAGGGACGAGATCGTTCCGGTCGTGGTGACGACCGTTTCCTGCGCGGAAACGACAAGGGTGGTGCAAGCCATCGCGGCGATAGCTGAGATCCGGGCAAGGCCGGTAAACAAAGGGGTTTTCATAATGGTTCTTGGGTTGGTGGTTTTTCGGTCTGATCGCCGGTGGAGCGAACTGCGTTCGCTCACCGGTCTGTCGGCCGGCCGATGGGTCGGACGAGCGATGTGTGATCACTGACACTTCGGGACTGCCCAGCTCCTCGGACGTATCGCGCAGGAGATCTGTGCCAGTGCGAAAACACGCCCGAAATTGTTTCGCAGGCGTGCCCTGAGCGGTTCAGGCGCTCCGTTTGCTCGCGGCCACGCGTGTGTCATGATCGGCTTCGCTCAAGCCTTCTTCGATGAGCGTCTCAGCGGAGGATTTCTCGTCCTCCAACCCGACTCGAGGCGTCTGTGCGCCGGTTTCCCCCGGGGCTTCATTCCAGGCCTGGAGATTCTCCGGGCCCTCGAGGGAAGCAGGGGAAGGAGCGCCATGAGTCAGCTCGAGCTGGGCGGCCGCAACATCTCGGCCCTCCGGCGTCGACCGCCCGTCGATGTGGGCCAGCTCCCGGGCGCGCCGGGCCACGAGCGAATCGTCAGCGATGCCGAGACCCGCGCCGTGAATTTCAATGCGATGAGGCTGTTCCATAAATAGGGTCACGAAGCTTTCGGGTCAGCCGGCTCAGAAATTCAACTGGATCGACGGCGCCGCATAGACCCGACGTCCGTCCCGCCAGTTCGAGCGAGGGCGGTTGTGGTAGTAGCTCCGGACCCAACGGCGCTCGCCTCGGACGGTGTAGTACGGACGATCGCCTTCAAAGTAAACGACGCGGCGCACCGGCCGGTCGTCCACGACTTCCCAGACGACCCGACTGCGAGGACCGGCCTGGCTTTCGTGCGGGATCAGGGTCGCGCCTGCGGCGGCGAGGGTTAGCAAGAGGAGGAGCTTTTTCATGGTCTGATTTGGTTGGTGGTTATTGCGGGTTGACTCCCGAGAAACTACTATTGCTTCGGCCCTGCGCAGTGCTCGGATGCCTCCGACGTCTGCACCTCAACGGGTTTCATTCGAGCCGGCCGGCGGTTGGTACACCCAGCCGCAGTTGGCGAAATCGCCCTGGGCCTGCAGGTCGATGAAGAGCGGGAGCGAAATCACCTTCTGATGCTCCTCGATCATTTCGCTGATCGCTGCTCCGATCACTTTGGGAAGAGTCCCCGCGTTGGCGAAGAGCGTGCGTTCGGCATTCACGAGTCCGGCGTCGCTGACGTGCAGGTGGTACGTTCCCATGGAGCCAGTTCGCGAGACCGCGCCTTCGCGGTCGCCTCCCGAAGGCGGCCGCTATTCAAGCATGCAGGTACGCCCATTCCGCGGTTCCACCGTCCGGGGTGAGAATGGCGGCACGAATCTTGCGGAGGGCGAGCTCAAGCCGGGTCTTGATCGTTCCGAGCGGAATCCCGGTCCGCAGCGCGGTCTCGCGTTGACTGCAGCCGCGAAAAAAAGCGAAGTCCACCACCTGCTGCTGGGCGGCCGGGAGTGTGCTCATGACCTGTTGCACCGCCCGGGCACGATCGGCCGCCATGGCTCCTCCGTCCGGACTGGGTGGGGAAAACGTGCCCGACTCCGTGAACGCATCATCGCGATATCGATCTTGCGCTCGAAGATACGCCTGCTTCCGGCGAAGACGATCGATTGCCCGGCGGCGTGCCAGGGTCGTGATCCACGCGAGGCCGGAACCCTTCGATTCGAGGAATCGTCCCGCCTGATGCCAGATCTCGAGGAAGACGTCCTGGACGACGTCCTCGGCTTCGGCCGCACTATTGACGACGCGGAAGGCGATGACGCGGACGAGGGGAGCACGGCGACGGTAAAGGACGCTGAGTGATGCTTCGCGGCCCTCCGCGCACTCGCGCAGCAGCTGTTCGTCAGCCGCTTCGGGGGCAGTCGGCGGTGGCACAGAAACCACCGGGCGAAACGGGCGGACGGGTGCGGACAACAGGATCATACTGTCATTTCAGCCGGAAGGGTGCCATACTCGTAAGTAGCTCGAAGTCAATAATTACAGCCGCTATGAGCCAACCGCTGCCCTACGGGTTTCGTGCAGAATGCACCGGGGACCGTGCACAGTGCATCCTCCTCGGGAGGCGGGCGCCCGTGTCGTTTGATTCGCGTTAGCCGCGCTGGGTTCCACCCATTCTCGTCCCACGCCGCGACCGGCTTTGCACCCCAGCTTGCATTCTGCCCGGTTCCACCCGGCTCCTTCGTGCAGAGCGTCATGCAGCTCCACGCGGAAGGGGATGGCCATTTATCACAACCATCCATTTTTAAGCACGTTGTGACGGATAAACCGAAGCGGCACAGAACGTGTTGAAGGGATGTCATCGCCTCGAAGCTCGGGGCAGCCCACGATCCAATATCCACCCAGTCCTTGCTCGAACCATGAAAAATTCACTCGCCAATTCTACCGCCGAAATCGACTCCCCTGCTCTCCGTCGGGTCGCCGTCATGCTTGCGATCGCCACCCTGGTCGCGGCGAGCCTCGCCCAATCCGCGTGCAACACGACCAAGGGGGTCGGCCGCGATGTCGAAGCAGTGGGCCGCGGCGTCGAGCGGGCCGGAGGAGGTCGTTGATCCGCCGGGCTAACCTCTTCGAACCCCACGCCATGTCCGAACCCATCTTCGAAACGCGCGCCCTCGAGCGCATCGCCAGCGACGCGAGCCAGATTGTAAACTGGAAGTCACTCGCGGACACGGCCATGACTCAGGTTGTCGACCCGCTTCAGCGCTACGCCACCGCTTTCACGGAAAATCTCCGGGAGCAATTTACCAATCCGGCGACCCGCCCGACCGCCACTCGTCAGGCCCTTGTCTACACGGCCGGGGCGGTGGTGCTGCTCGGGACGCTGCGCTGGTTCCGACGCCAGCGGTCGTAGTTTCGTTTCGCCGGCCGGCCGGCTCACACCAAACGAACCCCGTCCCAAAATGTTGATATGACCAAGCTCCAATTCAGCGGCACTTGGAACGGAGTGAAGGGTCGCCTCAAGCAAAAGTACGCGCAGTTGACGGACGACGATCTCCTCTTTGCCGAGGGGAAGGACGACGAACTCCTCGGACGTCTGCAGAAGCGCACCAGTGAACTCGAGGAAGCGCTTCACGCCCCAATTTCCTCACTCTGACCCTCCGGGTCCGGCGATGCGGAGTGGTGGCGGAGCCAGTCGTATCACGGCTTCGCCGCCCTCCTCATCTGACCGGGCGTCCGAGGCTTCGATCCCGTTCCAACCCGCCGCCTCCGCTGCCATGGCCCACTATGCCCCTGCGTTCTTCGTCCTCGCCGTCATCGCCGGCGCGGTCGGCTTCGGCGGGATCGAGAACTCCGCTACCTGGATCGCCGAGATCCTTTTCGTCCTCTTCGTCACGCTGTTTCTGATCGCGTTGATCACCAGCCGCAGTCCTCCCGTCTGAATCTACCCCGCTCCTCTCACGATCCATGAAAAACACCACCCTCCCGGGCGTCGTCCTGCTCATCCTCGGCGCCGTCTTCCTGATCTACCACGGTTTCTACTACACCAAGACGGAGAAGGTCCTCGAGATCGGACCTGCCAAGATCGAAGCGCAGACGCGGCATGACATCCCCGTGCCTCCCATTTTGGGCTGGATCGTCGTGGCCGGTGGCGCGGCCCTCCTCGTGAACGGCCTCCGCCAGCGCGCCTGATCGGACACCCGCTGTCCCCGTCGCCATGAAACGAAGCCTTTATCTCCTCTTCCTCACCGCTGGTCTGCTCGTGGCCGCGGTGCGGGCGCAGTCCCCTACCCCCACTCCCGGTCCCCGCACCACGACGAGCCCAACCGTCGCGGATTCCAGATCGGTCACGCCCACGCCAAAGCCGGCGCGCACGATGACCGACGCGAATAACACCGCGCGGAATGCGGGTGATGCCGCCACGGGCGCGAGCACTGCGGACCAGCAGCCGAACGATCCCGCCGACCTGAAGCTTCTCCAAGCGATCCGGAAAGCGGTGATCGCCGACGCCACGCTTTCGATGGGTGCGAAAAACTGCAAGATCATCGTTCGCGATGGCCTCGTGACCCTCCGAGGCTCGATCGAATCTGAAAAGGAACGCGCGACCATCGATACGCTCGCCACCGGCCTGGCGGGAAAGGGGAAGGTCACGGACCTGCTCGAGGTGAAGCTGAGCAGTCGCTGACCAAACCCCTTGATCTGCGAGCGGCGCTTTCCCTTGGGAAGCGCCGTTTTTCGTTCAACCAGCGGAGATATTTTCCAGGCGTTCCACCCTGCGTTTCGTAAAGTCTCGTATGCCTGATGCCCCATCAGTCGCAGTCCCGCCGCCTGGTTCCGAGTCGCCTCCCTTTTCCTGGCGGCAATGGCGAATGCTCGTGTACGCCTTCTGCGTTTCAGAACGGCGGCGGCGCGCGCTCGCGTTGCTCACGATTCTGTTCGGTCTGATGCTGATCCTCTCCGGCATGCAGGTGTGGATGAGCTACGCGGGCCGGGACTTCATCACCGCGCTCACCGAGCGGAACATGGACGGCTACACGAAGGCCCTCCTGATTTACGCCGTCGCCCTGACCGCGGCTGTTCCGCTGGGAGTGTACTATCGCTACGCTGAGCAGCGGCTCGCGCTCTCGTGGCGCGAGTGGTTCACGTCGAAACTCCTGCGCCGGTATTTTAACAACCGGGCCTACTTTCGAATCCGCAGCACCGCGGAGATCGACAATCCCGAGCAGCGGATCAGCGAAGACGCGAAGAATTTCACGACCACGACCCTCTCGCTGCTCTTGACCGTCGCGAACTCGATCATGACGATCATCGCTTTCACGAGCGTGCTCTGGTCAGTCTCCGGCCTGCTCGTGGCAGTGTTGCTTGGGTACGCTCTGGCGGGGACGCTCGGAACCATCTTCATCGGCCGCCGGCTCGTCGGGATCAACTACCACCAGTTCCAAAAGGAAGCCGACTTTCGCTACGGTCTCGTGCGCGTGCGGGAGAACGCGGAGTCGATCGCGTTCTACCGCGGGGAAAAAAGCGAGGTTCTCGATCTGAGTCAGCGGCTTCAACGCGTGGTCCAAAACACGTTTGCACTCATCGGCTGGAACCGAAATCTTGGATTCTTCACCTCGGCGTATAGCTACGCCGCCTTCGTCGTTCCGACACTCGTCGTCGCACCGATGTATTTTCGGGGAGACATCCCCTTCGGTACCGTCACGCAGGCGACGTCCGCCTTCGCTTCCGTGCTGGCGGCGGTGTCACTGTTCATCACCCAATTCGAACAACTCAGTTCCTACGCGGCGAATGTGGCCCGTCTGGGTGCGCTCTGGGACAGCCTCGATGAACTCGACGTCGAGGATGAGCGAGAGCGCGGCGAGGAGGAGATCTCAATCGATGAACGCGGTCGAGACCTCAATCTGAAAGATGTCACGGTGCGACCGCCGGGCGCAGAGCGAGTGCTTGTGGACCATCTCAACCTGCACATCGGGGCCGGAGAAGGCGTTCTCATCATGGGGGGCAGCGGCACCGGCAAGAGCTCGCTCCTCCGCACCATTGCCGGACTGTGGGATTCCGCCGAGGGCGCCATCGAACGCCCACCGCTCGGCCGGATCATGTTTCTCCCCCAACGCCCCTACATGGTCCCCGGTTCCCTCCGGAACCAACTCCTCTACCCTCGCCTCGACCAGAAGATCGACGACGAGCGAATTCGCGAAGCTCTTTCGCTCGTCCGACTGGAGGATGTCACCGCGCGGATGGAGGGTGATCTCGACTCCGTCGTCGACTGGTCCAATGTACTTTCCCTAGGCGAACAGCAGCGCGTCGCGTTCGCCAGGTTGCTGCTGCATGAGCCCGCCATCGCCTTCCTCGACGAAGCGACCAGCGCGCTCGACGAGGACAACGAAAAGCACCTCTACGCGCTTTTGAAGGAGCGAAAGATCGCGATCCTCAGCGTCGGCCATCGGAGCACGCTGCGGCAGTATCATGATCGTCTCCTGCTGCTGGCGAAGGAAGGGAAGTGGGAGCTGGGGCCTGCGGCGGAGGAGGCTGCGGCCCGCGTCTGATTCGGAGTCAGAAAGGCGGACCACACCGACGCAAAAAAGCGGCCCCCCGAACCCGGGAGGCCGCTGACAGGAATCAGTTGGACTACGGTTTTGGAGGCTGCTCCGTCGTCTTCTTTTCGGTCGTCGAACCGCCAGGCGTGATGACCGTGGTCGTTTCCGTCTTCTTTTCGACCGGCCGCGCCGTGGGGGCGGCAGGTTGAATGACGGTGGTGTTGTTTGTCTCAGTCTTCTTCTCAACCGCGGGGGCCGGCGGAGCGACGACGGTTGTTTCTTTCCGCTCACAGGCGGCGAGGAAACCGAGACTCAAGGCGAGGGCGCTAAATAGGATTTTTTTCATGGAATAGTGCTGGTAGGTAAATAGGTTCACGCTCGGGAAGACTCGGAACCGGGTGGGATTCCACCGCGCAACTACACGCGGTGGTTCAACTTTCTGATCGCGCCGCGGGCCGGACGCGGATGTGCCGCCGCGCGAATTGGTTCCGAATTTCCAACTCCACCCATCCATTGGTAAGCGCAAGAACGATCGACTTCGATGGCCTCATTTATCGCTCACGGAACTTCCCCTCGACTCACTGTCTCGCTTGCCGGTCTCCGGTTCGGGAGCGTGCTCCTCATCGCCCTCGTACTCACGGGATGCTCCGGGACCGACCGCAACGAAGTGCGCGAACCGATCGGTGCGCGCTACTCCGTGAGCGACCCCCAATTTCGCCGCTCCTTCGAGGCGCTGCTCGGCCCGTCGCTTCTCGCGGGGAACCGAACCACCACCCTGCTAAACGGCGATCAAATTTTTCCGGCGATGTTGAGCGGCGTGCGCGCAGCGCGGCGATCGATCAATTTCGAAACGTACGTTTACTGGTCGGGCGAAATCGGTCACCAGTTCGCGGATGCGCTCGCTGAGCGAGCGCGCGCCGGCGTTGAGGTTCGCGCCATCCTCGACTGGCAAGGTACCGCGACGATGTCCGGGGCCGACCGCTCACTGATGACCGACGCCGGCGTGCAACTTGTGAGTTACAACCCGATCAAATGGTATGACCCCCGCCGGTTAAACAATCGAACCCACCGGAAGCTTCTGATCATCGACGGAAAGATCGGTTTTACGGGGGGAGTGGGCATCGCGGACCTCTGGCTGGGCAACGCCACCGATCCGGATCACTGGCGGGATAGCCACTACCGGCTCGAAGGACCGGCCGTCGCGCAGCTTCAGGGCGTCTTCCTGGACAATTGGATCAAGTCGCGGGGAGAGGTGCTGCACGGCGACGCGTTCTTCCCGCGGCTCCAGCGCGCGGGCAACGTGCTGGCGGCCGCGACCAAGAGCTCTCCCGGGCGGGGGAATCCGAACATGCGGCTCCTTTTTCTCCTTTCGATCGCAAGCGCCCGAAAAAGCATCAAGATCGAAAGCCCCTATTTCGTCCCGGATCCGCTCCTCACGAAAGAGCTCGTCGCGGCCACGCAACGAGGCGTTCGCGTGCAAGTGATCGCCCCCGGAAAATACATCGACTCCAAAATCACGCGCGCGACTTCCCGCTCGGTCTGGGGCCCGCTGCTCACCGCCGGGATCGAAATTCGGGAATATCAGCCCACGATGATCCACGCCAAACTCCTCATCATTGATGATCTGTGGGTTTCCGTGGGCTCATCAAACTTTGACGACCGCTCCATGCGGCTGAACGACGAAGCAAATCTCAGCGTGCTCGACCGGAATTTTGCCCGGCAGCAGGACATAAACTTCCAGCGCGACCTCTCGCAGTCTCGCCGGATTACCCTCGAGGAATGGGAGCGCCGGCCCGTTTTCGAGAAAATCATGGCTCCCGTCTGGCAGCTCGCGCGGCCGGAACTGTGACCTTTGTGCGTCAGCGGGTGTCGGATACGGCCGCCCGCCAGCTGCCCCGCGATAGGGAGGCATGAGACGAACATTCCTTCTCGCTGCCCCCCTTGCCCTCACGTGGGCTCTCGGCCTCGTAGCCCCGCTTCCCGCTCAATCCGGGCGGGGGGCCGCCGGCGAGCCTTCCTACGACGTCTTTTACGAGCGCCTCGCAACCGACGGCGACTGGCGCGAATCCGCCGACTACGGCTACGTGTTTCACCCGCGCGTGAAAGCAGACTGGCGCCCTTACACGCAAGGCCATTGGTCCCGCACCGATGCAGGCTGGACTTGGGTGTCCACCGAGCGCTTCGGCTGGGCCACCTATCACTATGGCCGCTGGGCCCGTCTCCGGGACGTCGGCTGGGTCTGGGTGCCGGGAAACGAATGGGCACCGTCCTGGGTCTCATGGCGCTCGAGCGACAAATACGTGGGCTGGGCACCGCTGCCGCCCGAAGCGCGCTTTGAGCGCTCCCGCGGAATCACGGTCGCCGCGGACGTGCAATTCGATCTGGGTCCGGACCTTTATTCGTTCGTCGAAGTGGAGCGTTTCGCCTCCCCGTCCATTGTGGAAGTCGTCGTTCGGTCGGACGAAAACCTCGTGATCGTCGAAGGAACCCGAAACGTGACGAATATCCGCTACGCCAACTCCGCGATCTTCGTGGAGGGACCGGACTACGACGTGATCAGCCGGCGAGTTTCCGCCCCGTTCCCGCAGTTGCGGCTCGAGCGCCGGACTGAGATCGGCGACGCCACCCTCGCTGTCGCCGTTGGCGGCGCCACACTTGCCGTGATCGCACCGACGTTTATCCAGCGCGATTCCGTCCGGCCCAGCCAGCTCGGCGCGCGAATCGAGCGGGTGGAGGTGGAACGCGGTTGGTCGCAGGTTCGCGATCCGAATGCGACGATCCGACTTCGGACGAAACTTCGCGAAGAATCCCCGGAAGCTCGTTCCGCGAAGCTGATCCCCGCGGCGGCGCCCGTCGCCGCGCCCGGTGCCGGCGCAACAGGAGCGGCCACTCCCGCTCCCGCCCGTTCGCCTGCCCCTCCAACGACCGCGATCCCGGCGGATCGGATGCCGGCACCTCCGGTGAAGCCTACAACCGCTCCGACGACGGCCCCCACCAAGGAAATGCCAGCTCCGACGACGGCCCCGACGAACGCAACTCCCGCTCCGTCGAAGGCCCCCGCCAAGGAAACGCCTGCACCGACGAAAGCGCCCGCGAAAGAAATGCCTGCTCCGACGAAAGCGCCCGCGAAAGAAATGCCCGCTCCGACGAAAGCGCCCGCGAAAGAAATGCCCGCTCCGACAAAGGTGCCGGTGAAGGAAACGCCCGCACCCACAAAAGCCCCGGAGAAGGCCGCTCCGACCAAGGCTCCGGCGATCCCGACAGTCGCCCCGAAGGATGTCCCGGCGCCGTCGAAGGCGCCCGATGTCAAACCTGACCAGGCTCCAGCGCCCGCGCGCGAAAAGACCCCGAAGGCCGATCCGGTCCGGGAGACGAAAGCGCCGGACGCTCAGCCCAAGGCGGAACGCCCGCGTTCCGAGCCACCGACCGACCGCGCCCAGCCCGCCAAACCGGAAGCAGGGAAGGAAAAGCCGAAGGCCCGGCCAGAACCCTCGCCCACTCCGTAATCGATCCGGAGCGGGCGGCGGACGATTTCCGCCCGCCCTCCCCGAAGCAGCCCCGGCCGGCGACGGTCGGGGCTTTTCGCGGGCCAACGGGCGGGAAACGGCCCGAAACCGCCGCGCTGCGGCGGCGAATTTCCCCTCTTTCGGGTTTCGAGGCGCGGCATTTCGAGCTAAGACAGGGGCCGCTTCGTTACTCCGTTACCCCCGTTCTCTCTTGCGATGAAAAAAATCGGCGTCCTCTTCGGTCAGGAAAACTCCTTCCCCACGGCCTTCGTTGATCGGGTGAACAGCAAGGGGATCGCGGAAATCACCGCCGAGTTCGTGCGGATTGACAAGGTCGTCCAGGGCGAGCCCTGCGAGTACGATGTGGTGATCGACCGGATTTCCCAGGATGTCCCCTTCTACCGCGGCTGGCTGAAGAACGCCGCGCTCACCGGAACGGCCGTCTGCAATAACCCGTTTTGGTGGAGTGCCGATGAAAAGTTTTTCAACAACGCCCTCGCGACCAAGATCGGCGTGGCCGTGCCGCGGACCGTCCTCCTGCCCTCGAACCAGAATCCGCCCGACACGAACGCGAACTCGTTCCGTAACCTGGCCTACCCGATGAACTGGGAGGCGATTTTCGAGTACGTGGGCTGGCCCGCCTATTTCAAGCCCTTCGCCGGCGGCGGCTGGAAAAACGTCTACAAACTGAATGGTCCGGACGATTTCTTCACCGCCTACGCCGAGACCGGTCACCTCGTCATGATGCTGCAGGAGGAGATCCTCTTCGACGAGTACTACCGCTGCTATTGCCTCGACGGCCGCAACGTCCGGATCATGCCTTATGAGCCGCGCAATCCGCACCACCTCCGGTATCAAGCTGGCTTCACGCCTGCGCCTTCGCTCCTCGATCGCATGGAGCAGGATTGCATGAAGCTGAATCAATTCCTCGGCTACGATTTCAACACGGTCGAGTTCGCCGTGCGTGATGGCATCCCCATCGCGATCGACTTCTGCAACCCCGCCCCGGACGCCGAGGTCACGTCGGTTGGGCGGGTGAATTTCGAATGGGTGGTGGAGGCTGCCGCGAACATGGCGATCCGGAAGGCTCTTCAACACACGCCCGGCCGGAACAACCTGACCTGGGGCAAGTTCGTGCTCGCCAGCGGCGCGAACAAGACGCTCTCGTCGATGCTCTGAGCGCCCCTTTCCTCCGCGCCCGCAACTCGTGGCGATCGTGACGGGGGATGCTCCCGCGAGCGGCCGCGGCATTCCCGACTGGCCTCCACGTGGCCGGGCAGATAGCACTCGACCGTAGCAATTCCGAAAATGAGCGAGCAAAAGAATCTCTTCACCCTCGGCATCGAGGAGGAATTCCAGATCGTTGACCCGGAGTCGCGGGAACTGCGCTCGCACATCCAGCAGATGCTGGAGGACGGAAAAATCGTCCTGCACGAGCACGTCAAACCGGAGATGCACCAGTCGGTGGTGGAGGTGGGCACGGACATCTGCACCGATGTCCGCGACGCCCGCCGGCAGGTGACCGACCTGCGCCGCAATCTCCGCAACCTCGCGGCGCGGGCCGGCCTGAAGATCGCCTCCGCGGGCACCCACCCGTTCTCGCACTGGCTCGAACAGAAGATCACCGAGGGGGACCGCTATAAGGAACTCGTGCAAGACATGCAGCAGGTCGCGCGCGCGAATCTCATCTTCGGCCTGCATGTGCACGTGGGCATTCCCGACCGCGAAATCGCGATCCAGGTGATGAACATGGCGCGATATTTCCTCCCGCATATTTTCGCCCTCTCCACGAACTCGCCGTTCTGGGTGGGCCGGAACACGGGCTTCAAAAGTTACCGCGTGAAGGTCTTCGAACGCTTCCCGCGCACCGGCATCCCCGATGCGTTCGAAGCCCTGAGCGAATACGAGGAATACCTCAAGCTGCTCGTCAAAACGAAGTGCATCGACAACGCGAAGAAGATCTGGTGGGACATCCGGCTGCACCCGTTTTTCGACACGCTCGAGTTTCGCATGTGCGATGCGCAGGGTCGGATCGACGACACCATCGCGCTCGCCGCGGTGATCCAGGCGGTGGTCGCCAAGCTTTTCAAGCTGATGCGGAAAAACCTCTCTTTCCGCATCTACCGGCGCCGCTTGATCGATGAAAACCGCTGGCGCGCTTCGCGCTATGGCATCCAGGGGAAGCTGATCGATTTCGGCAAGCAGGCCGAAGTGGAAACCCGCAGCCTGATCCATGAGCTGATGGAGTTCGTGGGGGAGGAGATCAAGGAATTCGGCTCCGAGCCCGAGATGAAACATATCGAGCGCATCCTGAACGAGGGCACCGGCGCCGACCGCCAGCTCGAAGTCTGGGGCCAGACCCGCGATCTGCGCGCCGTCGTCGATCACATCGTGGCGGAGACGAACGCTGGGCTCGATTGAGGGACGCCGATGCCGGGGTAAAGGTAAACTACTCTCCCGACCGGCGCGAAGCGGGGAAGGGCGACCCAGCCCGAAAAATGCGCCGGAACGCCGGCCGATACGCAATTTTCTTCGCGGAATCGCCACGGTGTGATTAATCCTTTCCACCCCGATGCGGACGCGACTTTTCCCCCTGGCCGTCGGCGCGCTGTTCGCCGGGCTCTGCGCTGCCGACGAGAAACCGGCCAAAAATCCCGGTCCGGATGCTGGCCCGGTCGAGATCAACGCGTCCCAGAGCGCGACGTATTCGAACGGCATCGCCATCGCCCGGGGCGATGTCAGCATCGAGCGGGGCGGCACGAACATCTACGCCGACTACGGCGAATACCGGATGGCGGGTCGGATTGCGATCCTCGTCGGAAACGTTCGCATCTACCGCGACGGCCGATTGATCCTCGCTGACCGCGCCACGTATCACCTCGATACCGGGGCGATCTCGACCGAGAAATTTGATGGGGCGCAGCTTCCGTTTCTCTTCAGCGGAGCGACGGCGAATTCGGCGGGGAAAACGGAACCGCTGACGCTCACCGAGACGTTTCTCACGACGCACGACTCCTCAAAACCCGATTTTCACCTCGCGGCGAAAACCGTCGTGGTCTATCCCGATGACCGCGTCGTGTACAAGAACGTGCGGCTGTACCTCGGCCAGACGCCGATCTTCTGGCTGCCGTATTTTGTGACCTCGGTCGAACGGCGGGACAACGATGGTTTCGAGGTCACCCCGGGACAGAGCAGCACGAACGGCGCCTTTCTGCTGACGCGTTACGGGTTCCCGCTGACGAACTCCGTCACCGGACAGCTGCAGCTCGACGTCCGCACGCGTCGCGGTGTCGCCGCCGGACTGAACTTCTTCTATAAGCCCTACATCGCCGGCTCGAAGCGGAGGAGCCCACTCCTGACCGGACTGGGCGGGGACGAAGAGGAATCCGCGTCCACGCCGACGGACCGCGCCGCCGCCGTCAGCCAGGCCTTGCGTTCGGTTGAGGGCGGACAGTTTCTCACGTACTTTCTCGAGGATCAGGATCCGAACCTTAACCGCACCGGCCTGCCGCGCGATCCGGTCTCGAAGGGTCGCTACCGCCTGGCGGCGCAGGATATTCACTTCTTTTCGGACGACTTCTATTTCAAGCTGACGGCGACGAAGTTGAGCGACAAATACCTGTTGGAAGACTTCTTCCGCCGCGACGTCGTGAGGGATCCCCAGCCGGACAACCAGGGCTCGCTGACCTGGCGGCAGGATCGATTCGTCGTCTCACTGGTCACGCGGATTCAGCTGAACAACTTCTTCGATGTCACCGAGCGACTGCCCGAGCTCTCCATCGAGTTCAAGCGCCAGGAACTCGCGCATCTCGGGGTCTTTTATGAAGGCGAGACCAGCGCCGGATACCTCCGCCGGAATTTCGCCTCGGATGGCATCAATCGCCCGGATTACGCTTTCTTCCGCTTCGATTCGTTCCATCAGTTTACCGTTCCGCGTACCTTCTTCGGCTGGCTGAACATTGTGCCCCGCGCCGGCTTCCGGCTCACCTACTATTCCGCGACCGCCCCCTCGCAGGCGGTCGCGGATCAGCTCACTCAGACGACCTTCAATGCCGCGCAGACCCCAGCTCCCATCCCTCCGTTCCAGCTCGCCCAGAGCCTCTGGCGTCCGCTCGTGAATCTCGGGTTCGAGTCGTCCTTCAAGGTCTCGCGCGTCTACAACATCCAGTCCCGCCTCCTCGGGCTCGACCGACTGCAGCACATCGTGCAGCCGTATGTGAACTTCTCTTACGTCGAGAATCTGAACCCGCAGACGCGCGTGCCCCTCCCTGCCGACCGCCGGCAGCCCACCACGGCCCTCGATCCGATCGACTTTCCGCAGTTCACGGCGATCGATTCGATCCGTCCGAGCACGGTTGCGCGGATCGGCGTCCGCCAGCGCTTCCAGACCAAACGGGATGCGCTGACCTTTAACTGGCTCGAGCTGGATTCGTATTTTCAGCGGAACTTCCGGAACCCGTACTCACCCTCCACGACTTCGAACTTCTTCCAGGGCGCCCGTTTCCGACCCGTTCCCTGGGTCGCGTTCACGATCGATGCCCAGTTTCCCCTCCTGAATCGCAACGGCTTTACCGAGCTGAATACCGCCGTTCGATTCATGCCCGCGTCGAACACGGAATTTGAAGTCGGTCATCGTTACCTGAGCAAGAACCCCTTCTTTCCGGATAGCTCGTTGCTGACCTACCGGGCATATTATCGCGTCGACGAGAACTGGGCCGTGGGCGTCTCCGGACGCTACGAGTACGACGACCGGACGCTGGAGAACCAAACCTACACGATTTACCGGGACCTCACGTCATTCGTTGGGAGCATCAGCGCCGTCGTGAACAACAATCGGCGCGTGAACGACGTGGGGTTCATCCTCACGTTCACCCTCAAGGATCTCCCGAAGGTCAGCGAGTCGCTGAACGTGAACCCCGGGCAGAGCAATCCGCAGACGGGCTATTGAACCCGCGACGGAACGGCGGGCGAGTCTCGCCCCGGTGGCACCTCGAGATCCCAGGGCTCAACGGACCGGCGGATCCGCCGCCAGGTCTGCATATCCCGGCAACGAACGCGCAAAATCCCAGCGCGGATCAAGGCGCAGCTCGAACCGGGTAAAGTCGCCCGGACGATCGAGCGCATCCCGCAGGAGAGCGAAGCCTCGCCCGACCTCGCCGGACCGCAGGCAGATCTCCGCGAGGGCCACTTGAACTTCGGGCCCGAAGACCGGCTCCTGAGCCACGGGCATCAGCGCGACGGCACGTTCCCCCTCGCGGACGGCCTCGGCCTTCATGCCCAGCTGCGCGTAAACCAAGCCCAGACACGCCCGCACACGGGCTTCGTCCGGCGGCAGGGCCGCTCGCGCCTCCAGCTCCCGCCGCGCGTTCTCCCACTCCCCGCGCGCCGCGTCGCCCTCACCCCGCAGCGCCCGCGCCTGGGCCACGAGGAACGCTTTCGGCAGCCAGAGCGTCTTGTCGCGGTAAACCCAGTCCGCGGGACGCGAAACGGCCAGCCGCAGCATCAGGTCGCCATTCCGCTTCCAGCGATAGAACTGGAACTGCGTGTATCCCCGCTCCTCCGCCGGCGCCCGCGCCGAAGCGGCCCCCGCAGCCGAAAGCGGCGGTGGCACCGGCAAACGCGCGATCCAGCGTTCCATCTCCGACAGATCGCCGCGCCAGCGAAACGCCGTGTACGCCCGCGCGAGATCGTAGTCGCTCCGTTCGGGCGCGAGATAGATCGCGCGATCGAACGCCTTCTGCGCGTCCGCGTAGCGCCGGATGGTGTCGTAGTTGATGCCGAGAAAGAAGAAATCAGTGGCGTTCGTCGGGCGCAGTTCCGTGAGTCTGACCGAAGCCGCGATCGATTCATCCCAATGTCCCTGCCGTTTCGCCACGAGCTGGACCAGGTTGAAGATGTCCGGATCGTTCGGGGAACGCCGGAGCGCCTGGTCGAGCAGTTGGCGCGCCCGCGCATCCTCGCGCCGGACCCGGAAATGATATTCCGCGAGCGCGAGGAGCGCCCTCCCGTACTCCGGCTTGAGGCGGAGCGCCGTCTCCGCCGCGTTCTTCGCGAGCATCGCCCGCGCCTCGGAGCGGTCGTGAAAATGCCAGTAAAGCTGGCTGTGCACGCGCGAAAGTTCGGCGTGCGCGGCGGCATAGTTCGGATCCGCCTGCAGCGCCCGCTGGAGGATCTCCTGAGTGGCCTCGAGATGGCCACGGTCGGAAATGTTCGTGCTCGGATTGATGTCCAGACTTCGCTTCAGGAAATAGATCGCCTCCGGACTCCGGCTCCCGGAGAGATCGATATCGGGCAGCGCCGCGCGCAGGCGCACGCCAAGGCCCAATCCCCCCGCCGCCACCATCATTCCGGCGAGCGCCAGCAACGCCCACTTGTAACGTCGGGCCCAGCGCCGTAGTCGCGGACGCCACGGCGGACGAAACGGAGCGAGCGAACGATTCTCCCCAAACCGTTCCAGATCCTCGGCGAACGCTCCCGCGCTCGCGTAACGCAAAGCCGGCTCAGGCTGCAGGCAGCGATCGCAGATCAGCGCGAGTTCCGCCGGCGCACCGGGACAGACATCGCGGAGGTGGGGCGCGGAATTCTCCGACGACTGCCGCAGGACGGTAAAGACGGTGGCCCCGAACCACGGCGGCTGGCCGCTCACGCCTTCGTACAGAATCGCGCCGAGACTGTAGAGATCCGCGGCCGGGGTCGGCGGACCGGCGGCGCCACTCGATTGCTCGGGCGCGCCGTAGTGCGGCGTGCCGATCACCGCGTGGGTCTGCGTCAGCGACACCTCATCGGCATCCGCCACCAAAATCTTGGCGAGTCCGAAGTCGCTGACGTACGGCTCGCCGTGCTCATCGAGGAGGATGTTGGCCGGTTTCAGATCGCGGTGGATGATGCCTCGTTCGTGCGCGTGCTGCATCCCCCGCGCCACCTTGGCGAGGAGCGCGGCGACCTCCTTAAACTTGCCCGTGAAGGACGGCAGCGCCGCCGCCAAGCTCCCGCCCGCGGCGAACTTCATGCTATAAAAGGGCATCCCGTGCGATTCGCCCGCCTCGTAGATCGGGAGAATGTGGGGATGGTCGAGTTTTGCCACGGCTTCTGCCTCGGTGCGAAACCGCTGTACCACCCCGAAGTTGGGGAGCCGGAACGGCAGGATCATCTTTACGGCCACGTCAGCGCCCGTGCCCTTCCGCCGCGCCCTGAACACCATCCCCATGCCACCCCGGGCGATTTCCTGTCCGAGGTCGTAGCCCGCAAACGATTCGCCCGCGAGAGGCACGACCAGCGTCTGCAACGCGGACGGATCGCCCTCCTGTGCTCCGGTCGGTACAGCCATGCCGATCGTATGGTATGCGGGAACGAATCGGATGGGAAGGCTGCGATCTCACCCCCGGGCTTTGGGGCGGAATGCCCCCGCATCAACCCTTGCGCCCGCCGCGAGGTGGTTGTATCCCTCCCTTCAGTCAGGCCAACGTAGCTTAGCGGTAGAGCAGCGGTTTCGTAAACCGCAGGTCACGGGTTCGATTCCCGTCGTTGGCTCCATCTTTAACACCCTCAATGAGGGGTTCTTAACTGGATGTTTGGAATTCCCAGCTTTGTCGGGAGCGCGTATGACAAAGCGGCGCGACGTCTGGGCGGGCTGAACATAGCGCCTTGTGCCGCGCTCGCCTCCCCGCCCGCGTGCCACGGGGCGAGACCCCGCCACCTACTTCGTAGCCCCCGGGATCGACGCGTCGCGCACACGGAGGGCAAGCTCCCCTCATAGTCGCCTTGGTCATGAGGACGGAGTGGCGAATGAAGGCGAGCCGAAAACTCGGACAGGGAAAAATTAGTTATGGGTGAACTGGTTTTCGAACTGGAGGGGGGAGAGAAAGCCGAGAGAGCTGTGGAGGGCCTCAGTTGCCTGGAGCTGCTGCAACAGCTGCGCCGTCTAGGCGCGGAAGGCACAGAGGGAGTGGGACGTCCCCGCCCGCCCGGATGGAGGCGCGGGAGGAGGCATGGTTCACGCTCGGCGAGCGGCTACCATGGGACACCTTGTCAGCCTGGGACTGGGAAGGCAAAGATGATCTCATCCCCTACGCCGCCATGACCGCAGATCCAAACGCTCCGGCCGCAGATGCACCCACCGCGCCGCCACCGCTACCGCCGCTGCCTCCGCAAGAGCCGCGCTGGCGCGGACTACTGGCTTGGCTCGTCATCCTCGGCTGCGTCGCGTACATCATGAACCAGGCCCCCCGCCGCGGGAGATCAGGTGAAACCGGAGAGGGCCCGAACATGCAACTCAGGCTGTTGAGCCAAACCGCCATCGGGATCAGAAACGTCGTCACCGAGGCCGGCGGTGCACAGAGGGCGGAGCTGCTCCGGATTTCGGGGCAGGTCGTCACCCAGCTGCGGAATTCGGCCCAGACGCCGATGGAGTTGCTCGACCTCGCCATCGTACTCGGTGAATTGCAGGGTAAGGAACAGGCCTTGGCCCAGCTCCGCACCACGACGCTCTCCGCAGACCTGCAGCAGGACGCCGACATCCTGAACGCGCTCTACGAACGCGGCCCCGCCACGCTGGAACCCGCCCAACGCGAGCGCCTGACTCGACGCCACGGCTTCTTCGGGCGCGTCGCCCTTTCCTACGGCCTCGAAAGCAGCAGCGAGCCGCGCAAATCGATGCTCGATTCCACCGCGAAAACCTTCGCCGTCATCACGGTGTTCGGGATTGGCCTCTTCGTGGTCCTGCTGGCCTCGGCGGGGCTTCTGCTCACGGCCGCCATCTTTTATTTCCAGGGAAAACTCCGCCCGGCCTACATCCCGGATCCGCTGGCCAACACGGCCTACCTCGAAGCCTTTGCGCTCTACCTTGTGCTCTATCTGGCGTCCGGGCGATTGCTCGGGCTGCTCGGGGTCGAGAGCCTCGCCTGGAACCTCCTCGCGCTGTTCCTGATCCCCATCATCCTCCTCTGGACGAAATGGCGCGGCGCCACGCCGGAAGCGCGCCGTCAGGCCTTCGGCTGGCCCTCCGTGCGCCGGGTGCCGCGGGAAATGCTGCTGGGCCTGGTCGGCTATCTGGCTGGGTTGCCGCTGATCGCGCTGGCCGGCGTGCTGATCTCCAAATCCGGCGGCAGGCCCGCGCCGCACCCGATCGTGAGCATGCTCGAAGGAAGCCTCTGGCATGTTGTGATCCTCTACGTGCTGGCCTGCGTCATGGCACCGGCATTGGAGGAAACCATGTTTCGGGGCGCGTTCTATCACCATCTCCGCCGGCGCTGGGGCTGGCTCATCAGCGCCTCGGTCGTGGGGCTGATCTTCGCCGCCCTGCACCCGCAAGGCTGGATGGCCATCCCGCTCCTCGGCGCGGTCGGATTCGTTCTCGCCACCATCCGGGAATGGCGCGGTTCCATCGCCGCTTCCATGACCGCGCACGCCGCGAATAACTTCATCATCCTGACGCTGAGCCGGCTGCTGCTGGGATAGCCTCGCCGTTCCGGGCTTGGGACGCACCCATCCTTGCAACACCCGCGGTCCCCCGGCTTCGTCTTGAGCCACAATGCCTACGGAGAGGATGAGCGCGTGCATGGCGACTCGGACGGTGGCTCAGTCCGCGCGCAACGCCGCAACAGGATCCAAGCCCGCCGCCCGGCGCGCGGGCAGATAGCAAGCCACCAGCGCGACTACGGTGAGCAACAAGGCGACGCCGATGAAGGTGAGCGGGTCTGAGGCGCCCACGCCATAGAGGAGGCCGCTGAGGAGTCGCGTGGATCCCCAGGCGAGCGGCACGCCGAGAACGACGCCGAGCAAGGCGAGACGCGTGTCTTGGTCGACGACGAGTCCGAGCACGTTCGAAGGCAGGGCGCCCAAGGCAAGGCGGATGCCGATCTCCTGGCGCCGCTGGCTGACGGTACAAGCCATCACGCCGTAGAGACCCACCGCCGTGAGCGTGACGGCGACGAGGCCAAAGATCCCGAGCAGGACCATATTCAAGCGTGGCTGCGCCACGGACGCGGCAATGTAGTGTTCCATCGTCCGCGGACGGCTGAGCGACAGGTTGCGATCGAGCTGCTCGACCGTCTTGCGGAGTGGCGGCAAAAACGCTTCGGGATCTTGCTCGGTGCGGAGCACGAGCGTCATCGTTCCACCGGGAAACTGTCCGTGTGGCACGGAGACTTCGGGCCCGTCCTCGGCGCTGAGACGGCGGGACTTCACGTCGCCCACAACGCCCACGATTTCGCGCTCGATCGGATCCCGTAGTTCGGCCGACATCTGCGGAGTGATCCGCTTGCCCAACGGATTCTCGCCCGGGAAATATTTCAGCGCGAAAGCCTCGTTGATGATGGCGACGCCGGCCGCGCGCTGGTCATCGCGCGCCTCGAGATCGCGTCCGCTGCGAAGCGGGATGCGCATCACGTGGAGGTAGTGCGGCGTCACTGCGCGGAAGAAACTGATGGCCCGGTCGGAGGGTGCGACGGTCCGACCGGCGAGATCGACACCGGTGCCCGCATTTTGGACGCTGAGCGGAACGGGCCAGACCGCACTCGCCGCGCGTACACCGGGCAGGTTGCCGACGCGCTCCAGCAGTTGCGGATAAAAACTCGCGATGCGGGCAGGCTGCCCGGGATCGGGGCTTTCGAGCAGGCTGACCCCTGCGGTGAGGACATGTTCGGGATTGAAGCCGGGCGAGACGCGCTGCAGCCGCGAAAAGCTCTGGATCAACAGACCCGCACCGACGAGGAGAACAAAGGCCAGCGCAATCTCCGCGACCACGTTGGCTCCATTTTTCCACAAGGTTTAGCGGATCGGGCCTGGCCCGCGCCGCACCACCCTCGGTCTGAGGGCCCGTGGCCTTGACGTGCGGCCCGGCGCGGCGATCGGCATCCGGTGACCGATTCCCTTCCCGCTGAGCGGATCGTCTCCGTGGAGGAGCTCTCCGTGCGTTTCACGACGCCGGATCGCGTGGTGGATGTCGTCCGCGGAGTCTCCTTCCACGTCGATCGAGGCGAGACTCTCGCGATCGTGGGTGAGTCTGGCTCCGGAAAATCCGTCACCGCACTGTCCCTCCTTCGCCTGATCGAAAACGGCGGGGGCCAGATCACCGGCGGCCAGATCCATTTCCGCCGGCGCAACCAGGAAGTGGTCGACCTCGCGAAAGCCCCTCCCCGGCTGATGCGCGATCTCCGGGGGGCCGAGCTGGCCATGATCTTTCAGGAGCCGATGACGTCGCTCAACCCCGTCTTCACCGTCGGCGACCAGATTGCGGAATCCATCCGGCAGCACCAGGGGACGAGTCGATCGGAAGCGCGCGCCGAAGCTCGCCGCATGCTCGATCTCGTGCGGATCCCGGATGCCCGGCGAATGCTTGACCGGCATCCGCACCAGCTTTCGGGCGGGATGCGCCAACGCGTGATGATCGCCCTCGCCCTCGCCTGCAAACCCGCGCTGCTCATCGCCGATGAGCCGACGACGGCCCTCGATGTGACGATTCAGGCGCAGATTGTCGGCTTGATCCGCGCGCTCCAGGCGGAGCTGCAGATGGGGGTGATCTTTATCACCCACGACCTCGGGCTGGTCGCCGAGGTCGCCGACCGCGTCGCCGTCATGTGGCGGGGCGAAGTGGTCGAAGCTGGGACCGTCCCGCAGGTTTTCGCGCGCCCTCTCCATCGCTACACGCACGCTCTGCTCGCCGCCGTGCCGCGGCTGGGCTCGATGTCGGGCCAGGAGCACCCGGCAAAATTTCCCCTCGTCGCGGCAGACGGTGAAACGGCGCCGGCGGTGGGCGAAGAGCATCCCGACACGGCCCGGCTCGACGCGCCGCCCGTGCTCCGCGTGGAAAATCTCGTCACGCGATTCGACGTCGCGACGGGGATCTTTGGCCGCGTCACGCACCGCGTGCACGCGGTGGAGAGCGTGAGCTTCGACCTCCACGCGGGGGAGACGCTCGCGCTCGTGGGGGAATCGGGCTGCGGCAAGTCCACGACGGGAAGATCGCTCCTGCGACTTGTCGATTTTCAGGCAGGACGGGTGGAGGTCGCCGGCCGTGACCTCGGAAACCTCACCCGGCCGGAGCTCCGCGCCGCACGCCGTGACATCCAGTTCATCTTTCAGGATCCGTTTGCCTCTCTCGACCCCCGCGTCACCATCGGCTATTCCATCGCCGAGCCGCTCCTCCTGCACGGGCTCGCGAATCGGACGGAAGCGAAGGAGCGGGTCGCGGCGCTTCTCCGCCAGGTGGGCCTTCCTCCCGAGGTCGCGACCCGCTACCCCCATGAGTTCTCGGGCGGGCAGCGGCAGCGGATCTGCATCGCGCGCGCCCTCGCCTTGAATCCGAAGATCATCATCGCCGACGAAGCGGTCTCCGCCCTCGATGTCTCGATTCAGGCGCAGATCGTGAATCTCTTCCTCGACCTTCAGCGCGAACGGGGGATCGCCCTGCTCTTCATCTCGCACGACCTCGCGGTCGTGGAACGGATCGCCCACCGCGTCGCGGTGATGTACCTCGGCAAGATCGTCGAGATCGGGTCCCGCCAGGCCATCTTCCAAAACCCGCAGCACCCGTACACGCGAAAGCTCCTCGCCGCGGTCCCCATCGCCGATCCGGCGCGGCGGCACGCTCCGCGCGACCTGAACGCGGAGGAGATCCCGAGCCCACTTCGACCCGTGGGGAGCGCGACCGTCGTCTCGCCGCTACGGGAATTTGCCCCCGGACATCTGGTCGCAGCGGACTGAGCTGACCTATCGCTTCTCTGGCGCTTCGGCGAAGAACTTCCGCACCGCGGCGAGGGCCACCGGATGAAACGTGGTGCCGTGCGTTTCCTGCGGCATCGGGGTGTATGTCCACTCGACCTTCCCTGGATCCGTTTCCTTAAGCGCCGCGACCACGCGCTCGACCCCCTCCTGAGTGCCGCCGCCCTCATCGGCGATCGAGAGGTACAGCCGGCGGCCCGCGGGGAAGGAAGGTGAGCGCAGCACTTCCGCCGCTGCTTTTGCGATCGATTGACCGTCCCACTGGAGCGACGGACTCACCGCCACATAGCCGTGAAAAAGCGCGGGCTGACGAAGGAACGTTTCCACCACAAACAGTCCCCCCGCCGATTCGCCCATCAGGACGGTTTCGTCCGTCACCCGCAGTTGTTCCGCCACGAAAGGGAGAAGCTCGCTCGAGATAAATTCGCGGAAGGCCGCCGCGCCGCCGGTGGTGGGAAACCGCTTTTGTTCCGCCTCCACCGCGCTCGGCGGGAGGAGATCGTGGTAGCGATCGATTCCTTCGATTCCCACCACGATGAACTCGCGAAGTCGGCGGAAATCTGCCGCGAGCGTGGCCACACCGGCGATGTGGAAAAAGTCCTCCTGCACCCCGCCATCGAGCAGGTAGAGCACCGGATACCGCCGACCGCTTTTGTTGTAACCAGGAGGCAGGTAGACGTTCACCCGCCGCGTCTGCCCGAGGACCCGGGACGCCAGCTGATAACTTTGCCCGAGCACGATCGGTTGCGGCGCATTTTCCTGCGCGGGAAGGGCGCAGCTGAGCCCCCAAAAAATCATCGCAAGGACAGCAGCGGGAAGTTTCCGATTCATCGGGCGCAAGGAAACGAAGCATCCTGCCCTGCTCGCGAAATGCGACTCGAAATCCGGTCGTCACTGCCAGTGCCATTTCCGGCAGGCCGGGCAGCGTTCGTACCGGCGGCTGCCGAAATTGAAGGCGATCAATGGCCGTGCGTAGTGGACGCCGCAGAGAATGCAGTCGACCTCGCCGAGAAGGAACTGCCCGATCGTCGCGCCCTTCCCCAGGAACATCCGGGAGAACACCAGGACCGTCACGGCGAAGTAAAGCATGATCCAGACGAGGAGGAGTTGCCCCGCGATTGCTTCGCTCGAGCCCAACCAGCCACGGCTTTTGAAGAAGATCGGAATGTTGAGCCCGAAGTGCAGTGCTGCGGCACCGGCAAATCCGAGCGCCAGACCGCCCGGCCACTTCCACCGGCGCCACGGGGTGAGACTCGCCAGAACAAACAACGCGTGGCACGGCGCGACGAGGAGTCGCTCGGTGGGAAACCCCAGCAGTTGATACCAGGGCAGACCCTGCGCGGCCGGACTCGTGCCGATAAGCGCGCCGAGGAACGCGATCTCGCCCACACCAAACCCGCAGCCCAAAGCAAACGCCGCACCCGGGACCCGCTCGGTGGTGATCCAGCGTCTCACGGAGGGGATCACGAGCGGCCAGAGCTTGGCGAGTTCCTCCGTCACCGGAGCGTACCAAGTCGTGAGTATGGTGTAGGTCGCTCCTTTGGAATCCAGGATCGTGTGCAGCCAGGCGTCGAGGTGCAGACGAACCGCGTAAAAGGTCAGTCCGGGCATGAAGAAAGTGAGCCCCGCGAGGAGCAAAAGCATGCGCCGGTCACCCTCCGGCAGACGCGTCCGGACGAGGGTAAGATAGAACGCACCGATCAAGATCGTGCTCAGGGCGGCGATGACGTAGAACATGGCGGGAGACCTCGGGAGCTTCTTACCGCTGCGACCCCGAAGGTTACGGAAAATGGTCCGGCGCCGGTCCGGCCCCTTCCCCCTGAGCGCCGGTCAACGCTTCCCCAGATCGATGCGCACGACCTGCGGCGGGAGCAGCGTCGCCGGGTCATCGAATTCACCCCGCACGTTGTATTTCCCGACCTGCGTCGTTCCGAGGACGAAAAATTCACCCCCGACGACCGCTCCGGTCGTCGGCTCATGGAACGCCTTCTGGTGGTGCGACTGGAGCGTCTCGACGGCTTTCACCGTGCATCCATCGGCCTCGAGCCGGATCCGGATGACGCGCCCTGGATTCGTTCCGTTCTGAATGCCGAGGAGATCGCCGCGATGCCAGTACAATCCATCGATCGCCGCGATCGTCTCCCGCGCCGGCGGAACGACCCGGCAGGCCGCTTGATTGGCGAACGCGAATCGCGCCACGCCCGTCGAATGCGCGACGTAGACAAACTTGCGATCCGCGGTGAACGCGATGCCGTTCGCGCCGGGGAGCTTGCCCGCCGGGAGCCAGGCCATCACCGCGTTTTTCCGCGCGTCGATCATCCAGACTCCGCCACTCTCGGAATCCGTCGCGAGGATCAGGCCATCCGGCCCGAGCGCCAGGTCGTTCAGTTGCGACGCGCCATCGACGCGGAATTCGCCGGACTTCCGCCCCGAGCGCAGATCGTAGCGCGCGATCGCATTCACCCGCGACTTCCTTCCGGCATCCGTGACCGCGCTGGTGCTGACCGCAAAAAGCGTCCGGGCCTTCGCGTCCACGGTGATTCCGAGGATCGATTGCAGGCCGTCCTCCGGCCGCGAGAATGGCGTGACGACGCCAGCGGGGCTGATTCGCACGATCCGCCTTTGAGCGATGCTGCCGACGAAGAAATCGCGCGAGACCGGGTCGTGCGCGATTCCCTCGGGAATGAAGCGCGAGTCGGGAATCGTGAAGGCGACCGGTGCCTCCGCCACGCGCGGCAGCCGGGCCTCGAATTCCCCCCGCACCGCGAGCATGGCCGGCTCCACGCCGCATTTCCCGAATTCCCCGAGGTCGGGCAGGAAGCCGTCGCCGCTGGCCAGCAACTGCTTCAGCGCCGCCAGGCTCGCCTCGCACTCGCCGGCGCGACCGAGATACATCGCCAGATAGTACTGAAGCGTTGGATCGTCCGGCCGATCCTTCACCCGCTCGCGCAGCGCGCTGATCCCGGAGGAATAATCCTGCGCGGCGAGCCGGACGACAAACGGGAACGCGCCGAAAACGAGAGCGAGCGCAAATCGGGGAAATCGCATTCCCGATGCTCTGCGGCACGCCGGAGACAACAAGCCCGCGTGATTGGCCGTTCCTGCTTTCTTTTGGGCGCCTGCGCGGGGCAGGCATCGCCGCTGCGAGCACGAAAGACCGCAGATTGCAGGGAGGCGCGGCTAATCTCGTGCACTCCGCAACGGGAAATTTCGCGGGGCTCCCAAGTACGGAGGGCGGCGTTTCGCTCCAAACCCATTGCTTCCAGAAGGTTGGTTGGGCGGAGCGCTGCGGTGGCATTCGTTGTGCAAAGAGTGAGACCGTCCTCGGACTGAAAACCTGAAACAACCCAACCCCCACTCGATATGACCAAACTCCAATTCACCGGCACTTGGGATGAAGTGAAAGGCAAGCTGAAGCAAAAGTACGCCCAACTGACTGACGACGACCTCCTCTTCGCCGAAGGGAAGGAAGACGAGCTCCTCGGGCGGATCGAGAAGCGCACCGGGCAAGCCAAGGAAAACCTTCGGGAGACCATTTCCTCCCTCTGATTCTGCCCGCGCAGATCTGCGGGGAGTCGGCCGGCCCATCCCACCTGGCGCTGGCCGGCTTCCCCTTAAAACGCAATCGCGCGGCGTGCCCGTTCAGCTCCTTCGCCGGGGCTTGGGCTGCCCGCAGAGAAGTAAATTCGTCCGCTTTCCCGCGCCGCCTGACTGCTTCCCCTCGATGTCTCTAACCGATCTGAAGAGAACGAAACCCTCCATCCTCAGCGACCGCGAAACCGCCCTCACGCTCGAAGCCCTCATCAAGGCCTTACAGGAAGGCGAGCAAGGCTACCGGATCGCCGCCGCCGGGAGCACGATCCCGGACATGCAGCGCTCCTTTGCGATGGAATCCACGACGCGGGCGCACTTCGCGTTGGAGCTGCAGACCTTGGCTCGGGCCTTCGACGCAGCGTCGGAGATCTGTCCTTCGGTCGCAGGCGGGCTTCACCGCGGCGGGAACGAAGTAAAGTCCGCCTTCACCGGGAAGGACGATCTCACCATCCTCCTGGACTGCGAACGCGGCGAGGATTCCGCCCTGCGCGTCTTCCGCGAAGCGCTCGGGCTCGCGCTTCCAGATTCCATCCGACCGATCATCGTCCGCCAAGCGGCGGAAGTGCACTCGGCGCACGATCGGATCCGCGCCCGCCGCGACCAGCTCAGCGCGGCCTGGGCCCGCTGACTCGAATGGCATTAAGGTAAGGTCGGTTGATGCGAGATCGGCCCCGCAGATTTGGCCCTGAAAGGGCCGCGGAACTTTGATCGATTGGAAGAGGGAGCAATCGGAGCATGTCGATCGGTCTCGCAGGCTCGGCTGCCGGTTGGCGTGAGCACCGGTAGTCGCCGTGAGCCATCGAGCCCCGGCAGGGGCGGCGGACCGGCCCACCTCAGAGGCTGAAGACGTGGAGCGGCGCTCGGCCCGCGCCGGCACGTAGATCACCCAGTGGAACCGCCGACGTCGCGGGCGGAAGACAGGCGATCACGCGCTCGGAGCACACCACCTGCGAGACGAAGGCGCTCGCCATCGATTCCAGCGCGAGCGCTTCCCCGGTCAGCGGCCCGATCAACGCTGGCGCCTGGCGCGTCC
Organism: Chthoniobacterales bacterium; assembly: GCA_038322235.1. Classification (GTDB taxonomy): domain Bacteria; phylum Verrucomicrobiota; class Verrucomicrobiia; order Chthoniobacterales; family SZAS-18; genus SZAS-18. The sequence goes on along the minus strand of JBBQFQ010000043.1, from coordinate 13,730 downwards.
CGTTGCTCCGATCGAGAGCGATGGTGCCGGCGTGCAACAAGGCGCCGACGCTAAAGGGGGTCCCATCCGGCCACGGCGGCATCGTGCCCGCCTCTTGCACAAGACGGCGCGCCGCCGCGAGCGCCGCTTGCGCCTCCGCGCTCCCTTCCGCCTGCATCTGCCCCGGCGCAACGGTCTGACTCGTCGCCGTGAGCGCCCAATAGCAAAGCACCTGCTCGCCGCTGAATCGTTCCACCATCGCGCCCGTCTGAGTGGCCAGATCGAGCACGCGCCGATGCCACGTCGGCATCGCGCCGTACGTGAAGCGGTCGGGCACGCGGCCACGGCGCGGCGCGCACACGAGCATGACCACGAATTCGGAGATCATCGTCATCTCTCCGCGCCGGCTTCGCGTCGCCGCACCCCCACCCGCAGTGGGAACCGTCTCGAAAATGAGGCGCTGCTCGCCGAGCCGGATGACCGCGCGGCGGGGCAGCTTCACCGGCGCGGTGAGGCGTACATCCTCCAGATACGTCCCGTTCTGGCTGCCGAGGTCGGAGAGCTCGTAGTCCAACTTCGCCGGATCGATCCGGCGGATGAGCGCATGCCAGCGGCTGACCGAATGGATCGGCAGGACGAAATTGCACGCTGGCGCCCGCCCGATCAGCATCGAATCACCCACCTCGGTCATGCCGCCGCGATCCGGCTGCGCGGCGGCGAGGCGAACGAAGGCTTGCATGCGGAGGAGGAGGGACGGCGACGGATCCGTCTCAATCTTTTGATGACCCGAGCCTCCTTGTCGAGCATTTGCCACGGCCGGTAAGCTTTCCTTTCGGGCCGGCGAATGGATCGCGCGGGCGGTCACGAACCGGAGCGCTGGCAGACGGGCGCTGCCTTGACGCTCCGGCGACGCGGCGGAACGTCGGAGCATGCGGATCTTTTCCCGGCTTTCGACGTCGCTTCTCGCTTTTTCCGCGCTGGGGTCGCCGCTGGGCGCGCAGAATCAGGCGCCGACCGTGCTGGCCCCCCCGGCAAACCTGACGGGCCGGCCGACGACGGGTCCGACTAAAATATTCTTGGGAAACATCTTCCGGGATCCCGACCTCATGGACATCAATGGCACCCAGGTGCGCGTCACGACGACGCTCGGCGTCATGAACCTCGAGATGTTTGACGGTCGCACGCCCCTGACCGTCCAGAACTTCGTCCGCTACATTCAAGCCAATAGCTACGCGAACTCATTCTGGCATCGCTCCGTTCCAGGTTTCATCATCCAGACGGGTGGGTTCACGTTTGTCAATAACGCCACGGGCACCGTCCCGACCTTTCCCCCCGTTCAGAACGAGTTCGGCATCTCGAACACGCGCGGGACCGTCGCGATGGCAAAGCTCGGCGGCGATCCGAATAGCGCGACCTCCCAGTGGTTCGTCAATCTGGCGGACAACTCCGCGAACCTCGACGGCCAGAATGGCGGCTTCACCGTATTTGGGCGTGTCATCGAGGGAGGCATGACGGTGGCCGACGCCATCGCGGCGCTCCCGATCTTTAATGCGGGCTCCCCCTTCGATTCGCTCCCGCTCCGCAATTACACCTCGGGAACAATCGTCGCGGCAAACCTTATCTTTGTTGATGCGATCACGTCCGGACCGAAGATCAGCTTTTCGTCGACCTCGTCCAATTCAGCGGTCGCCACCGCGACGACGAGCGGCTTCACGACGACGCTGGCTTTCGCCGGAGGGACGGGCACGACGCAGGTCACGCTGACCGCCACGGACTTCAACGGCGCCTTCGTGAGCTCGACCTTCGATGTCACCGTCAGCCCCACGGCCCCGCTCGCGCACCTCGCGAACATCGCGACGCGCGCCCAGGTGGGCACCGCGGACAATGTGCTGATCGGTGGGTTCGTCGTCCGCGGCACCGCGCCCAAGAAGGTGCTGATTCGCGCGATCGGGCCTTCGCTCGCCGGAGCCGTCCCGGGAACGCTCGCCGATCCGCAGCTCACGCTCATCAAGGATGGAGCCGTCCTCGCCACGAACGACGATTGGAAAACCACCCAGCAGGCGGAGATCGCCGCCACGCCCTTTGCCCCGACCAATGACAAGGAGTCGGCGATCCTGCGCACGCTCGCCCCCGGGGCATACACCGCGGTCGTCAATGGCGCGGGCGCCAGTACCGGCGTGGCCCTCGTCGAAGTGTATGAGCTCGATGGCGCCGAGGTGCCTCAGCTCATCAACATCGCCGCGCGCGGTCGCGTGGGCACCGGCGACAACGTCATGATCGGCGGCTTCGTCATCGGCGGCACCACGCCGAAGAAGGTCCTCATTCGCGCGATCGGTCCGTCCAACGCCAACACCGTCCCGGGCGCGCTGGCGGATCCCACCATGCAGATCTTCGCCAACACGGTGCTCATCGCGGAGAACGACGACTGGCGGAAAGCGCTCGACGGTTCCGCGAACCCAGACCAGGCCGCCATCGCGGCGACTCCCTTCGCGCCGACCAACGACAAGGAAAGCGCGGTGATCGCCACGCTCGCGCCGGGGCTCTACACCGCCATCGTCCGCGGCACGAATGCGTCTCAAGGCATCGCGTCGATCGAGATCTACGATTTGGAGTAGGCGGGCGGGTCGACGACTGGGTGGTAGGCAAAAACGAGTTATTCGATTGAGTCCCGAGCGGTCGTTCTAGTCCTGGCGTTTATGTCGCGCAAATTTTACCAAGACCGCTGGAACTCTCCGGCGTTTGTCCAGAGTTCCGCGAAGAGCTTGAACGCGGTATTTGAATTAAAGAGTAGCACTGAGCCGGTTGATCTGCGCGGAATCAATGTCGGAATCTATGACGCACTCCCCAACGTTCTCGATGCCGATTTTCACGGCTTGAAAGCCAGGCAGATCGACGCGTCGTACTGCAAGGCGTCGTGTTCTGCCGTTGGGGCGCACTTAGAGAATTGCAACTTCGATGACGCCTATTTTGACACCTGTGGATTCCAAAAAGCAGTGCTCGCTTCGACGACTTTTCGACGGGCCAAATTTGACAGTCCGACATTCAACGACGCGGTGTTCCGCGATTGCCTGTTCGAGAAATGTCGGATCACCGGGCGTGGATACCGGGATGGCGGGGGGCGTCGCGTCGTCTTCGAGAACTGCGATTTCCAAGGTGCGCTTTTTCGCAACCTCGAGCTGCGGGTCTGCACGTTTCGCAATTGTTCGTTCGGGGACGCGTCTTTTCAGAAATGCCTGCTGGTCGCGCTCCGTTTCGAAGGGGCGGAGCCGGATCCATCAAAAACCGTCGATTGCGAGATCATTTGATTAGACTGCGCGAGACCATCTTGGCGGTAGGTATCCCTTCATTTATTTCTGGTCTTCTGGAACCGCGTGTTGACGGCAGCCCTTTGTCTCCCTGTCGTCGAAGGGACCCGCCGTGCGCGAGGTTTGCGCTGGGACCGATGTCGGGCCGGGGGCTGGAACGGACCGGAAATCGAGTTCATGATTGAGGGCGCGACGTGCGACCGATGACGGGCGGCACGCCGTGGCCGCAGGGGCACTGCGACCGTTTGGGGACGACCCGTACCACCTTGACGCTCTCCCACGGTGAAGGAACTTGGCCGAATGCGCATGTTCCTCCTGAGCACGATCGCCGATCCGACGATGCAGATCTTCGCGAATACCGTGCTCATCGCGGAGAACAATGGGCTCTACACCGCCATCGTCCGCGGCGCAGGTGGCACGGCGGGCGTCGCCTCCGTCGAAATCTACGACCTCGAATGAGCGCCCGATCGGGCGGTCGCAACTGCGGCGAACGGGCGGAGCTTCGGCTCGGCCCCCAGCTTCTGGATGGGGACGTTCCTTCGCTCGCGCGCTGATGGAAGCGCGCCCTCAGAATGCGGGAATGGGTGTCCTCGTCGGCCTCGGGGCGTTCATTGCGTGGGGCTTCGTGCCGCTCTACTGGCGGTGCCTCGATGACGTCTCCGCCGACCGCATCGTCTCGCACCGGGCGATTTGGTGCCTCGTGTTCATGTTGATCGTCATGGCGGTGAGCCAGACGAACCGGACCAATCTGCTCAACGCGATCCGCACGCCGCGGGCGCTCTGGTATTCGCTCCTCGCCGGGTGGTTGATCGGGATCAACTGGTTCATCTTCATCTGGGCGGTGAATCATGGTCGCGTGCTGCAGGCTTCCCTCGGGTATTACCTCTCGCCCCTCGTCACCGTCTCGCTCGGCGCGCTCATCCTGCGGGAGCACCTGCCGAGACTGCGCTGGATTGCGATCGGGATCGCCGCGCTCGGCGTTCTGACGAAGGTCGTCACCGTCGGCGGCTTTCCCTGGGTCGCGCTCAGCCTGTGCTCCACCTGGGGCTGCTACGCGCTCATCAAGCGGCTGGCCGGGGTGGACACCATCACGGGCCTCGTGATCGAGAGCGCTTCCCTGCTCCCGCCGGCTCTGGTGATCCTCGTGACCGGCTTCGGGATGACCCCCGGCCCCGGCCTGGCGGAAGGCTGGCCGCGCGTCCCGCTGCTCCTCGTCGGGGGTGGCATCGTGACGGCCGTCCCGCTGCTCGGCTACGCTTTCGCTGCCCGCCGACTGACCCTCGCCTCGCTGGGTTTGATGCAGTACCTGACGCCTTCGATGACCTTCCTGCTCGGGTTATTCCTTTACCACGAGCCCTTCGCGACCTCGGATTTCTTCATGTTCGCCTGCATCTGGCTCGGCCTCGCGCTCTACAGCTACGCCGGCCTCCGCGGGCATGTGGCGAGTGAGCCTTGAGGCGGGGGGAGAAAAGGCACCGGGGGGACCGCGCCGAAAACCGTTCGGCAGCCGCATCTCGGCGAATTCTGTATTTACATTGTAATCACACGCCGCACACTGACGGCGTTGTGATGCCGTCCGCCCCGCTTCCCCGGAATCGCCGCGCCTTTACCCTGGCCGAGCTGTTGGTGGTGATGTCGATCATCGTCATTTTGCTCTCGGTCAGCGGACCCGCGTTGAAGGGTCTCCTGGGCGGGAGCTCGCGGAAGGCGGCCGTCGGACAGATGATGGGGGTCTTCGAGCGCGCCCGGTCCACGGCCCTCCAACGCGCGACTGGCGTCTACGTGGGATTCCCCGTTCAGGGGTTCGGCGCCTCGACGAATCCGCCGTTTACGTATTTTCGCTACATTGTTTTCCGCGATTCCCTGGACGGCGACCCGGGTTTTCCCACGCGAAAGTTTGTGCCGCTGAACAAATGGGAGTCTCTCCCGACCGGGATCGCTTTTGGCAACGGCAGCTATGCGAACTCCGCCCTGTCCGGAGCGACAGCGGCCGACCCAGTGATCGACGTCAGTCGGGATGCCTTCCCCCCGATTCCTGGCGCGACGTCCCAACCGACGACCTACCGACTCGCCTCCCTGAAGTTTAATGGCATGGGCGCGCTCGAGCTTCCTGCCACAGGCGACCCGGCCATCTGGGTGCTCGAAGGATTTTATCGAACGTCCGACCTCGCCTTCGTGCCGGCGAAGAAGACACGCTCGGGCGTCACGCTGTTCTGCGATCGCATCACGTTCGCCCGCTATACCGGCCGGGCAAAAATTGATTCCGTCGCCACGCCATGAAGCCGATCTTCCGCCCTGATCGCCCCGCAGCCGGCTTCTCCCTCATCGAGATCGTGCTCGCGCTCGGTGTCTTCTCGATCGCGATCGTCGCCATCCTCGGATTGTTCCCCACCGCGCTCGATGCCGCCCAGAAGGGCCGTCAAGAAGCACAGGCGACGATTCTCGCCCGGGGAGTGTTCTCCACTTTGCGCGGGACGCCGTTTGACCGGGCTGCAGTCGTCGTGGGCCTCTCCGGAACGAACGAGGCGTATAACTATCTGAATCTCGGAACCCCCGGGCAGCAGCGTTTCGTGCTCTACGATTTCACCGGGAAGCCTCTCTCGCAGAATCCCGAGGCCGCCATCAATCCGGTCCGGGGAACCTCGGCGATCTACCTGGTGACCATCAAGACGGATCCCGTCACGACCGATCCGGTCACAGGCACGCCGCTAACGGCCGCCTCCGGACTGACCAACGTCAGCGTCACGGTCGAGTATCCGGCGGCCGCGACGCCCACGGTCCGATCGCAGCACACCTTCCAGTCGCTCATTAGCAAATGAGGCCCGCTGCACCAAGCCGCAGCATTCGGCCGCGCGCGGGCGCCTTCACGCTCGTGGAGTTGCTCGTCAGCATCGTCGTCCTCACCCTGCTCGTTTTCGCGCTGTTCAACATCCTGAATGCGTCCGCAGCGTCGTGGAGCCGGAATGAACAGCTCACGGATGGCGTCCGCGAAGTTCGCGCCGCGATCGATCTCATGTCGCGCGATTTCCAGAGCATGGCCTTCGATGGCTCCAAGCCCAGCGATCCCGCCGCCTACCAGGCCCTCCCGGCGGCGTCGAAGATCGACGTCGTATTCCTCGGGAAGGACGGAGTCTTCACCGGACTCGCCGGCTCCGATCCCCCTGACCCGAGTGCTCAGGATCCTGCGCCTCCGGCCAACCCGATCGATTTCACGCTGCCGGACGGCGCGGCCCTGCCGAGCGCCGGTCACGGGGACGCCGTTTTCTTTCTGGCCCGGCTTCCGACGAACGCCCAGCAACCGGCGACGCCCACGACGGCACCCGTTGCCGCGCAAAGCGACATCTGCACGGTTGGCTATTACCTCGCCTATACCCCGGACCCGAGCGGGCGGAAGAGTTTCAAGCTCTATCGCCATCTTGAGAGCGGTCAGCAGACTTATACGCGTCTCACCGGCCCGAAGACGATCAAGGCGACCCCGGCCAACCCCGCGAACGACGAAGTGCTCGCGAGCAATGTAATCGATTTCAAACTGAAGTTTTACCGCTACGACGCCGCGAGCATCAAATACGTCGAACGCACTCCGTGGCCCACCCGCGTCTTCGCGGATCCTGTCACCACCGGCGGGCCGGCAACGACCACCCTGGTCCCGGCCGCGCCCGTGGTCATCGATGTCGAATTGACGAGTCTCAGCAGCACGGCTGCCTCCGCCCTGAGCGAACCAAAGGATTGGGAGGGGACGGGCAAGCTCTCGCGGCTCGCGGCGAATCAGAAGCAGACGTTCAAGTTCCGAGTCTATGTACGCCGCTGACCCCGCTTTGAAATCCCGCCGCCTCCGGGGCGGCGCCGACCGCGGCTTCGCGCTCGTCGTCACGCTGGTCGTCGTCGCGCTGCTCACCGTCATCGTCACCGCCTTTCTCACCACGGCCACGAACGATCGGACGATCTCGCGCGCATACCTGAATCGCCTCAAGGCCGAGCAGGCCGCCGAGGCCGGTCTCGCGAGGGCGATTGCCACCTTCCGCACGCCCGCCCCGCTGACGGACTTCCGGTATGTCATCGCGAGCGATGCGAACGGGCTGCAGACCCTGATCCCGCTGGATCCGACGAAATCGGATGGAACCCTGGATCGGACCAAGGAACGGTTGCTGGCAACGACCTCGACCACCACCACGGTGCCGCTCACGATCAATCCCCAGGTAACGAAACAGATCGGGCTGATCCCTCTGCTCGATCAAACCAATCCTCTTGTCCCACCCGTCGAGGTTGGCCGATACGGGTACTTCATCGACGAAGCGAACGGGAAGCAAAACATTCAAGTCGCTGGCGAATCCGACCGCAAGTCGCTCGACGACCTCGGCCAGATCGCGGTGGTGAAGGTGCCGACCTCCGGCAACCCGGTGCCGCTGGGCACGAGTGATCTTGCGCTCTTGCGGACGAATCGCGGAACCGTCTTCTCGCCCTCGACGCTCAACCGGCTGTATCCCCCGGGGTTCTTCAGTCCCGCCGCGGACGACTACGATTTCACCACCGCCTCGCCGGTCACAAACCTCGCGCCAAACGGCAAGTCGAAGGTGAATCTGAAGAAGTTGAAGGCGTACATCGACTCCCTGCCGCTCGACCAAACGAGAGGCAACGCGCGTTCTAAAGTCGTCGATCGACTGCTCACGGACGCGGAGCAAGGATCCGACTGGGGCGGTGGAAATCTGGCGTTCTTGAACAACTTACCGCACTACTCGACAACTCAGCGAAAGCAGATCGTCGCGAATTTGATGGACTACTTGGATAGCGATATCGTTCCCACGACAGACGACATCGATAAACCGACCTACTTGGGAGTAGAGGGACGAGCGGATAGCAGCGGATTGGTCACGGGACATCCATATATCAACTACGTCGGCACCGGCATCGTTTTCAATTTGTCGGGTGCGGCCGGCAAAGTCGGAGACCTCAATTCGACACGCGTCCTCGTATTTCTCGGGATTGTGAATCCGTGGTCCAAGCCCACGAGCGATTGGTCGACCTTCTACATCCAGCCTGAGATTGAGATCGAGATCACCGGCTCAGCCTCGGGCGGGAATCTTGGTGGCAACGCTCAAGCATATTTCAAACAGACCATCACGAGCGGGGATAACGGAAACAACCTTACCGTCTACCCGCAGGGATCCCTTCCCCCTAACTCCGGCATCACCTTCCCGGGTGCTGCGAGCGGAAACAATTACGCGAATTTCAACGACCTCGTGAACGGCGCCGGACGACAGCCGGCGGGCATGTCGTTTAGCGGTCTGGGATACAAGTTCAAGAAGCTGCGGCTCAAGTACACAACGACCGGGAACCAGACCTCCTACATTCAAGTGCTCGATGGCCTGTCGAGCCTCCCGCAAACCGCCTCACCAGCGGATATCCCCCTACCCCGTACCGCTGGCTCAATCGTCTACAAGTTGACCAAGGATGGCGGCCCCTCCAAAGCGGATTACCATCTGAAGGGTGATCCCCGGCTGAACTTCCTGCCCGCGCAGTGGGGGCTGCAGACCTCCGCGGACCAGGGTGCGAAACCACCGACACCAACGGGCAGCTGGAATATTCTGTCGCTCGCAGATGCCGCTACTTCGGACTTCCCGAGCGATTTCGCGGCGCCCGCCCTCACGGACTCGACCTGGTACACCAACGCGACCTTCGGGAAGAATTTTTTCGTCAAGAGCCCCAACAACAGCGCGACGCTGATCGAGTCGATCGGGGAACTCGGCTACATTCACACGGGCATCCCCTGGGAGACGCTCCGGTTCTACGTCACGGACAAGGCTCCGGCAACCTCGGACAAGGCGAAGGACCGGCTGGCCCTCGCGTATGTGCAGACGGGGACGCAGCCCAACGCTCAGATCGGCACCGTCGCCGCCGCGCCCGGCGAGACGGCGCCCGCGACCGCCATCGGCACTTACAACGTCGGGGTCAACATCAACACGAGCAAACCGGGTGCACTCGCCGCGTTGTTTCTGGGCGGGACGGCCGACACCAACGCGTCCGCGACGGCCCGCGCTCTCGGGACCGAGCCAGACAGCGACTTCTCGAGCCTCGCGACGGGGCTGACGGCAGCGACATCCAATCGACCCTATGCGCTGCCGGGGGATTTCCTCGCGGTGGAGGCGGTGAAGGCGGTGACGAACAAGGCGACAGACGACTTCGCGCGCGAGACCCTGATCCGTCGGACTGCGAATGCGCTCACAACGCAGTCGACCCGTTTCACGATCTACGTCGTCGGTGAGGCCCGCGAAAAGCAGGCGGGCAAGGTGAGCACAACCGGACGGACGACGCTGCGAGCGGAAATCGAGCTGCGCACGAATTCCACGGGGCAACCGGTTCCGGTTGTCATCGGTAAGTCCTTCCAGTAACCCTCGGACGCCCATGAATATCGCGCACTCCCTCCTGCCGGCATTGCTCGCCACATTCGTCAGCTCGACTCTTCTCGCGCAGGCGCCCACTCCCGGGGAGAAGCCGAAGGACGTGAAAATCGAGCAGGTGACGATCGAGACGGCGGCGCTGCCGGGCTCGACGCTCCCATGGGCGAAGCTGGTCACCCGCTTTACGTCGGTGCCGCGCTGGGCGGATGGCGTGGTCCTGAATTATTCGGCCCTGCTCGCCGGACCGAGCAACACGTTCAAAATCATCCAGGGCGTTGTGCGCTACGCGAACGTCAAAGGCGGATCAAACCGCGCGGTGATGTACATCAGCCCGCACACCGTCGAGCGCTTTGGCACGCCGGTCGCGATCCTCGTGAAGGCGTTCTACAAGGACGAGCAGATCGATGAATTCAACTTCAAGGGCCCCGGGCAGGTTCCCGCCAACTGGGATCGGCAATTCGACCGGGTGCAGGGGTTGCTCCTGAACGTGCTTCAGACTCCGTGGGTCATGGCCGACTACTCGGCATGTCCGGATATCTTCGCGGCGCAGTAGCTGCCGGGCACCAGATGATTGCGGCGGGTGAAAACCCCGCCGTGGAGCGATTCCTGAAGATTATCACGTACTAACGCCTCGGAAAGCTGCGGCGGGGTGAAGTCAATCTCCCCCCATCCTGACGAGCGTGGGCGACATGATCGAACTCGGAAAGCTCATGGCCGCCTGCGTGGTCTTCCTTCCCAACCGTGAGCTCTCGGGCGCGGGCGCTCGCGGGTTCTTCGCCCGTTTGTCGCGTCCCGAAGCGGCTCTCGACGGTCCCCTCCGCTGGTATCGGGAACGCAGTAGCTGGCCGATTCGGGCGCGAGCTTTCATCGCTCAGGCCGCGCTCCTGCAGCGAGGCGGGTCGGGAGTGCATCTGGCTGCTTCGATCGAACTTCGAGATGCTGCTCGGCGCGCCACCGAAGGGCTGACCGGCGGATCGAACATTCGGGGCCGATGGCGGAGCGGAGCGTTTTGCGAGAGGAATACCGCTCCTTGAGATGGGCAGTCGGCAGCGAGGACGCAGCCGCTCCCAGGACCTTCCCCTCGCGCGGCGTTGGCACCGCGGACGCATCTCGCTCACTGCCCCTGAAGCGGCCCAAGACCCCGGGAGTGGCTGCGTCCTCGCTGTCGGCGAATCCCACCGCGCAGCGGTCGATCTTCTGCCTCCGCACTCGGACCAAGTCCATGAAGTGGATCGCACCTCCACCGCGAGCAGAGACGCGTTCCGCGCAGCATGGACTCGCGGGATCACGCTTCCGGAACACTCCGTCGCGTTGGCAGATCTCGCGGATGAGGTGGCGCACCTTGCCATCGCGACTCGGGCGCGCGGCGCTCCGGTGGCGAGCCTCTCCGATGCGGTGGCGGACGTCTCCACCGCGGTAGCCGACCGCTCCCTCGCCGTGGCGGACCTCTCCGTTGAGATGCCGTCGCCTACCGATGAGCGAGGAAACCTCTCCGCCGCGGAACGTCCGTGTTCCGTTGAGGTAGCGGACCTCGCCGTTGAACTCGACGACCTCTCCGTCGCGGTTCCGGACCTCTCCGCTGCGGTATCGACCTTCTCCGCTGCACTTCCGGACCTCTCCGTTGCGGTTCCGGACCTTTCCGCTGAGGTAGCGGACCTCGTCGCTGCGGTAGCGAACCTCGTCGTTGCGGTTCCGGACCTCTCCATTGCGGTTCCGGACCTCTGCATTGCGGTAGCGAACCGCGTCGTTGCGGTAGCGAACCGCGTCGTTGCGGTAGCGAACCTCTCCATCGCGGTTCCGGACCGCGTCGTTGCGCTTCCGAACCTCGCCGTTGCGGTTCCGGACCTCGCCGTTGCGCTTCCGAACCGCGTCGTCGCGGTCCCGGACCTATCCATTGCGCTTCCGGACCTCTCCGTAGCGGTGGCGAACCTCGTCGTTGCGGTTCCGGACCTCGTCGTTGCGGTTCCGAACCTCTCCGTTGCGCTTCCGGACCTCTCCATTGCGGTAGCGAACCGCGTCGTCGCGGTTCCGGACCTCTCCGTTGCGGTTCCGGACCTCTCCATTGCGGTAGCGAACCGCGTCGTTGCGGTTCCGGAAACTTGGTCAGCCCGCGATCACGGTACGAAAAAAGCGGGCGCCTCTTGCGAGACGCCCGCCTGGGTTCTGTCCATCTCCCGCGGACTCAGCGGGGTACCGGCGTGACGCTCAGGTCGGCTTCGGCGGCGTGCCGTCGGCCGCGACGGGCGGCTTGGGCGGGGTTCCGTCTGCGGGCTTGGGTTTCGCCGGGGTGATCCGACGGAACCGCCGGGCGGCGCGGTCGAGCTGCTCCTTCAGCGCCGGGTTGGCGATGCGCTGCCGGAAGCGCAGCGCGTTGTAGGCCGCTCCGACCGTGCCCAGAAACTGGGCGGTCGTCGTGACCGAGGCGCCTTCGACCAGGCCGGTGAGGACCTGAAGCGCCGCGCGCGCCTCGAGCAGGGAGGCATGCACCGCGCTCTGCGCGGCGATCGCTTCGCTGCCGGCCGAGATGGGAACCGCCTCGGCATTGAGCGCCGAGAGTTCCTTGATGCGAGCCGTGAAGTCCGCATCGCCGGCCGAGAGGCTGCGAATCCGCCGACGCTGCTTCGACGGAACGACCGGGAACGAGGCGGCCACTTCGGAAGCCTGCGCGATGAGCCCGGCGATTGCTTGAATGCGCTCGAGGGTGACACCGCTCTCGGTCGTCGCCGCGATGCCGTTGAAGACGGCGGGAGCGGAGACGGGGTTGTAACCGCGCCCGAGGTCTGAGGCGTGTTCGCAGAGGTCTGAGGGTGGTCGACTCGTGCGAGGGGTAGACGAACTCGCGAATAAGCTGGCTGTAAACGGGCTTTATTGATGGTTTCCGGCAATGAGCTGGAAAGGCGCCCAAGACTACGCACAGAGGATCCTCGACCAGCTACAGCTGCCCAAGGACCTAACCGGGAAGGCCGTCGACCTCCGAGCGCAGGCCAAGGAGATCAAGGGGACTGAAACGTACGTGATCATGGTGAAGGAGGCGCTCCGGCGAAAGCTGAAGGCGAGGAACGCCCGCGAGATCCTGATCGACTAAGCCGGCGGCCGGATGACGAGCTCCCGGTATAGCGTGCTCTTTCCCGCCTTGTTGTTGATCCCTCGGACCCGCTCGACGGCCGTGATCTCGTGGCCAGCAAAGATCGCTCGGATCGACTTTGTGTCGTTGAGCGTGAGCAGCCACCGGGCCTTGAGCTGGACGAGGCGGTCGCGCAGCACGACGACGTCGGTGTCCGTCCAGGAGGCGTACATGGTGGCCGAGCACTCCGTGTAGGGCGGATCGATGAAGAAAAACGTCGTCGGCCGGTCGTAGAGTTGCAGGCAACGCTGCCAGTCGAGGTTCTCGATCACCGCCCGATCGAGGCGATGGCTGAGCGCCCGGATCCCTTCCATGCGCGCCTGGCGAGATGAAGCAGCGCCGCCGCCGGCCGTGGCGACCACCCCGAAGGATTCCATGTTGGCCCCGCCGAAGCAGGTCTTGTTGCGGAAATACCAACGCGCAGCGCGCTGAATGTCCGTCAGGCCAGGCTGGTGGCGCAGATCGTGGAACTCCCGTCGCGAATTGAGCACGAACTCCAGCTCGGTGAGCAGGCTGTCGTGGTGGAACCGGACGCACCGATAGAAGGTGACCAGGTCGCCGTTCAGGTCGTTGATGACCTCGACGGTGCTTCTGGGCTTGGCCAGCAGGACGGCGAGGCCACCGCTGAATGGCTCGCAGTAGCACTCATGCTTCGGGATGAGCGGGAGGAGATGTTTGAGGAGGCGGCTTTTGCCACCTGGCCACGTGAGAGCGGGTTTAACGCGAAACGGGAGCTTTTCTGGTTCGGACAATGAAACGATGCGCCTTTACGCAATGGGATGTGCTGCTTACGGAGGCAGGCCACCGTGGCCTCTCCTCGGGGCAGTATTGAGATATCGGGCGATCGAGGAATCGGGTTGGCCGGTCTTCTGGGCCTGCGCCTCGAGGAGGTCGTCCTCGGAGAGCGCCACCGGCGAGCTGTAGGTC
>JBBQFQ010000042.1:0-47523 GCA_038322235.1 Chthoniobacterales bacterium | reverse complement strand
TCATTCTACAACCCACTTCGACGCCACAGCTCACTCGGCTTTCTCTCCCCACTCCAGTTCGAAAACCAGTTCACCCATAACTAACTTTTCCCTGTCCGCATTTTCGGCTCGACTTCAGACGGTGCGCGAGCGGGGGCCCTTGGGGGTGCGGAAGGACTCGCGGATGAGGTGAGAGGTGTAGACCTTGGAACCGCGTCTGGAGGTGGTGGCTTGGACGAACACTTGCTACCCAATAACTGGATGTTTGAGGGAAACCAAGGAATGAATGGCCGCAGACGCATGTATTACTTGCTACATTTATGAACATTTACTCTGGCGAGGCTCAAAAACGTCGGAAGTTAGGCTAAGATTCCCGCGCCTAGCCCGTCTTCCCGGTGCGACCCCGTCGCTGCCATGTGCGTCCTCCGATCCCTCGCCGCGTTCGTCGGGCTCAGCCTCCTCGCCTCGCGGCCCACGGTGGCTTCCGCGGAGCCGCGCCAGATCCATGTCTTTGTCGCGCTGTGCGACAACGCCTCGCAGGGCATCCAGCCCGTCCCCGCGAAGATCGGCAACGGCAACGATCCCGCGTCGAACCTCTACTGGGGCTGCTCGGATGGTCTGAGCAGCTGGTTCCGGGCGAGCCGCCTCTGGCAGCTGCAGAAGACGGAGAAAGACGTCTCGCCGGCCATCCTGGAGCGGCTCGTGTTCCGGCACGTCGCGACCGGCACCATCCTGACCGCCGAGGCGTACCGCGGATCGGAGATCCGGCTTTGTCTGCAGGATGGAGAGCGGGCGATCGCAGTGGGCGAGAGCGATCTGATCGCATTCATTGGACACAACGTCCTGATGGATGGCCCGATCACCCCGGCCGCCCCGGTGCCGGGCGCCCGCCGGTCAGATGCGGTCATCCTCTGTTGCGCGAGCTCCGCGTATTTCGGTCCGCGCCTGGCTGGGTTGGGGGCCCGTCGAGTCCTGCTCACCGATCAACTGATGTATCCCGGCGCGTTCCTTCTCCACGACATGATCGAACCCTGGCTGCGGGGAGGCACGACCGCCGCCTTCCGGAGTGCTGCCGCTGAGGCCTACGCGAAGAATCAGCGGATCAGCGTGCGGGCCGCGACCGGAATCTTCACGCCGCCCGAGCGCCTGGCGCCGTGATCGGTGATTACCGTAATGTGCCGGATGTGCGAGTTGACTCGAAGACGAAGGCTACTCACAAGGAAACCATGCCTGAAGCTGAGATCGGACACGGGCAAACGCCCGATCCGTGCAGGATTTGAGGCTGATTCGGCTAGCAATCGTTTCGTAGAGTGACGAAGATCTTTGCTGTCGCTGCGAACGACAAAGGAGGTTCATTGCCTCTTTCGGTCGCTCCGGCTTTCCGTCGCTCCCGATTCGATAGCCTTTTTCCTCGAGCCACCCCCGGATTCCTTGTTGTCCAGACCATCCGAAAATATCGCGGAGGGCATTTTCAGAGCCCCACATCCATGCATCAACCTCGGGCTGGATTACTACGGTCTTTGCTCTGGCTTTCCAAACCGCGTGGAGTCTACCGTCCAATTCCGCCTCGAGTACCTCCGGCTCTCCGGACCAGCCGCAACCTTCGTAGTCGAAGATCAATAGCGCGTGACGGTGGTTTCTGGCCTGCGTCGCAAGCATTTCCGGCCCCGAACTGCGGGCGCCCCCGTCCCTGTCCGGGTGAACTAAAAATGACAACTCGATCGGACGGATGGATAACGCGGTCGGCCGCGCCACCGCACCCTTCAACGCAAACTGCGTATTCTTGTCGGCGACCAATATTACCAAATCTTTCGCCATGTGGGTTAACTCAGGATGCCGCTGGCGAACAGAAGCCCAAGATCAGGGCTCCCCGATTTCCAGTCGCGGAGTGCCGGATGCTTATCTCCCGAGACAATGTCGGTCGCGCCCGCGCTATCTTTCGCAAAACACAAAACGTCGCTGGCCTCTAGCATGTTGAGCGCAACCGGGCTGTGTGTTGCGATAAGCACCTGTCCGCTGTAAATGGATCGTAGCGACTGAAGAACTGTTTCGATGGCACGAGGGTGAATTCCGTTCTCTGGTTCCTCGACCAAGAACACGCCAGTCATAGTGGGTAAGTAGGCGGGAATTGTGAGTGCCAAGAGCCTGAGCGTACCGTCGGAAACGAGCCAAGATGGTACCACCGCGCCATTCCGGTAGCGGACGACAAGATATTTGTGTCGATCCTCAGGCCGCTCGATTGTCGAAATATCGTCGATATCCTCCAAGGCGGTGCGGACGTGGTCGAGCCAACCGCGGAAAGCTACTGGTTGTTTCCGCAGTTCTTCGATTACCCAAGGTAGGTTAGAACCGTCTGTTCGAAACCCCAGTCCCAGCCCCGGCGGACTCGGTTCTCGAATCGTGCGGCTATTCAAGACAATGTTTTGTACGCCGCGTTGCAGGAGATTTCGCAGCCAATCAGCGACAGGGAAAATATCACTTCCCCCGGGGAGGTTCGCAATGCCGGCCTTCGTCCGTCCGAGCGGAAATGCTGGATTGTACTTTTGGGCTTTTCCTTCCGGGTAGAAGTTATCATTACCACCAGGCTTCTTGCCGAATCCCTTCTTGAAACGTCTTTGCGATGTTGTTAGGATAGAACTCTTTTCGCATTGAAATCCCGGAAATACGTCTGGTCCAATGTCGTCGGAGATCGCTCGCGAGTGATACCAGAGAGTCTCCCAATTCAATCCAATCTCGTTTACTGCTGCGTCCAAGCCGATTTCAACTTCATATCGGAGAGAATCAAACTGGGTCATCTCCTCTGCCATTTGCGCACGGATGTCGTCCGGAATTCTTGCCTCAACAGCAAGCTGGAACGAGTCGCCTTCACGCATCCAGAGCAAATCCGCGAAATTCGCGCTCCGCTGGGCAATAATATCAGAGACGTCTCCCCGTGATCGCGCCAAATCGCTCAAAAGTCCGAACACGTCCAGAAACGTGGTTTTCCCGCTGGCGTTCGGACCGACCAATGCCTGGAAAGGCTGCAGTCCTTGGTCGATCCCCCGAAGCGAGCGGAAATTGCGCGTTTGGATCCGGGAAAACACTCGTAAGACTGCGCGAAAAGAAGTTCGATCGCAATCGTTTGTTGCTTCGCGGATGCCGGCCAACTCGAGGTCCGTCAATTCCGATGAAACGCGATCTTCCCGCCGACGATGACGACGCGGGGGGTCTCGCTCCCGAAGTAGTAGGAGAGCTCGCGGTAGTCGGCGTAGTCGTGGATGACGATGTCCGCGCGCTTGTCCTCCTCGATGGAGCCAAGCTCGCTCTCCCAGTGCAGGCTGCACGCGGCGTTGTACGTCGCGGCGGTGAGCGCCTCGGCGGGCGTCATCTTCATGTGCAGGCACGCCAGGGTCATCACCATCGGCATCGACAGCGTGGGCGAGGAGCCCGGGTTGAAATCGGTGGCGAGCGCGACGGCGAGGCCCTCCTCGATCATGGCGCGGGCGTCGGCGTACTTTGATTTCCCGAGGGCAAAGACCGAGGCCGGGAGGAGAACCGGCTGGACTCCGCCGCGCACGAGGGACTCGATCCCGCGCTGGTCCGTCTGCTCGAGATGATCCGCCGTGACGCAGCCGCAGGCCGAGGCCATCTCGGCGCCGCCGCCGCGGGTGAGTTGATCGACGTGGGCGCGCAGCGAGAGACCATGGGCCTTCGCGGCGAGCAGATAGCGGGTCGATTGCGCCGGGGTGAAGGCACCCTTCTCGCAAAAGACATCGGCATACTGCGCGAGCTTGTTCCGGGCGATCTTCGGCAGGGTGTCCTGACAGAGCAGATCGACGTATGCGTCCGCCTTGCCCTCAAACTCCGGGGGGATCGCGTGTGCCCCGAGAAACGTGGTGGCGATCCGCTGTTTCGACGCGTCCCGCAGCCAGCTGATGACGCGGAGAATCTTCTTCTCCGCGCGCTCGGACAGACCGTAGCCGCTCTTGATCTCCAGGCTCGTGGTGCCGCCGCGCAGGGCGGTCGCGAGCCGCGCTTGGGCGAGGGTGAGGAGCTCGATATCGGTCGCCTCCCGGGTGGCGAGGACGGTGGAGCGAATCCCGCCTCCGCTCGCGGCGATCTCCTCGTAAGTTTCGCCCCGCAGGCGCCGCTCGTATTCATGGACCCGCGTGCCGCCGAAGACCAGATGCGTGTGCGGATCGATGAATCCAGGAGTCACGCAGCGGCCGCCAGCATCGACGGTATCGGTATCCTCATCCGAAAAAGTCGGCGCGCCCTCCGCCGGTCCCGCGTAGGCGATGCGCTGCCCCTTCGCGAGGATCGTCGCGCCGTGGATGATGTTGAGCTCCGACATCTCGTGCCCGCGACGGAGCCCTTCCGGGCCGGCGAGGGTGACGAGTTCCCCAATGTTGACGATGGCGAGGTTCATCCGGTGGAACAGGATTACGCTTTCATGGGAATGCGCAATCCATGCTCTTCCGCGGCGGCCATCGCCCGCTCGTAGCCAGCGTCCACGTGCCGCATGACGCCGATGCCCGGATCGTTCGTCAGGACGCGGGCGAGCCGCCGCGCCGCCTCCGGCGTGCCGTCGGCCACGATCACCTGACCGGCGTGGAGTGAGTAGCCCATGCCGACGCCACCCCCGTGGTGCACGCTCACCCAACTCGCGCCGCTGGCGCAGTTGAGGAGCGCGTTCAGAATCGGCCAGTCCGCCACGGCATCGCTGCCGTCGAGCATGCCCTCGGTCTCGCGATACGGCGAGGCGACCGAACCGGTGTCGAGGTGATCGCGCCCGATGGCGATCGGGGCCTCGAGCTCACCGCTGGCGACGAGTTCATTGATCGCGAGACCCATGCGCGCGCGGTCGCCCTGGCCGAGCCAGCAGATGCGGGCGGGCAGGCCCTGAAACTGGATCTTGTCGCGCGCCACGCGCATCCAGCGCGCCAGGGTCGAGTCGTGCGGGAAAAGCTGCAGCGCGAGTTCGTCGGTCCGGTGGATATCGGCCGGGTTTCCGCTCAACGCGACCCAGCGGAACGGCCCCTTCCCGTCACAGAAGAGGGGACGGATGTACTCGGGCACGAAGCCTTTGATCCGGAAGGCGTCGGCGCAGCCCGCGTCCTGGGCCATTTTTCGGAGGTTGTTGCCGTAGTCGAAGGCGATCGCACCCGCCTGCTGGAGCGCGAGCATCGCGTCCACGTGCACGGCCATGCTCTCCTTCGAGAGCCGGACATACCCGGCCGGATCTCGCTCCCGCAGTTCCGCCGCGGCGGTGAGACTGTAGCCGCTGGGAATGTAGCCAATGAGCGGATCGTGCGCGCTGGTCTGATCGGTGACGACATCGACCTTCACCCCGCGCCGGACGATTTGCGGGAGAATCTCCGCGCAATTGCCGACGAGCCCGACGGAGAGCGCTTCGCGGGCCGCCGCGGCGTGCGTGCACCAAGCGAGCGCCTGGTCGAGATCATGCGTCATGCGGTCGCAGTAGCGCGTCTCCACCCGACGCTGGATGCGCGCGGGATCGACCTCAATGCCGAGGCAGACCGCGCCGTTCAACGTGATCGCAAGCGGTTGGGCGCCGCCCATCCCGCCGAGCCCGCCGGTAATGACGAATTTCCCCGCCAGGTCGCCGCCAAAGTGTTTGTCGGCCAGCGCCGCGAACGTTTCGAACGTGCCCTGCACGATGCCCTGCGAGCCGATGTAGATCCACGAGCCGGCGGTCATCTGGCCGTACATCATGAGGCCGCGCTTCTCGAGTTCGTCGAAGTGTTCCCAGGTGGACCAGCGGCCGACGAGATTCGAGTTCGCGATGAGAACCCGCGGCGCATCCTCGGACGTGCGGAACACGCCCACCGGCTTCCCGGATTGCACGAGCAGCGTCTCATCCGGCGCGAGGCCCTGCAGTTCGCGCACGATGGCGTGGAACGCGGGCCAGGAGCGCGCCGCCCGGCCGCGGCCGCCGTAGACGATCAATTCCTCGGGCCGCTCCGCCACGTCGGGATTGAGATTGTTGTGCAGGCAGCGCAAGGCGGCCTCCGCCTGCCAGGTGCGGCAGCTAAGGATGGGGCCGGTCGGAGTCGGGGGAATCTGGACGGACATCCCCGATGCTGGCGGAAAAGTGGTGGGGCTGAAACCGGAATCTCGCCGGAAAGCACGTCGAAGCGTAGGGCGGCGCGTCGGGCCGCCTCACCACCGTCCCAGCCGTCCCACCACGCTCTCCGCCGCGGCGACGATCTCGCCGCTCTGGAGCGCGGCGATCGCGGCGTCGATGTCCGTCTTCAGCAGGCGGTCGCGGTCCATGAAGGGCACGGTCCGCCGCAGCGAAGAATGGGCGGCTTCGATGGGTGTGCCGGCGTGGAGTGGATGAACGAAATCCAGCGCCTGGGCTGAGCCGAGCAATTCGAGTGCGAGCGTCGTTTCCGCATTCTCCAGCACGCGCCGCAGCTTGGTCGCGGCGATCGATCCCATCGAGACGTGATCCTCCTGACCGAGTGAACTCGGGATGGAATCGACCGAGGCGGGGTGGCAGAGAATCTTGTTCTCGGAGACGAGGGCGGCGGCGGTGTACTGCAGGAGCATGGCACCGGAATTCAATCCGCCCTCCTTGATGAGCAGGCGGGGAACTTTGCGTTCGCCCACGGTGTCGCCGTGGAGGAGCAGATACAGGCGCCGCTCGGAGATCGAGGCGAGTTCCGCGGCGGCGATGGCGAGATGGTCGAGCACGAGCGCGAGCGGCTCCCCGTGGAAATTTCCCCCGCTGAGGATGTCGCCTTCGGGGAAGACGAGGGGATTGTCCGTGGCGGAGTTGATCTCGATCTCCACGACCCCGGCGACGTGGCGCGCCGCGTCGCGGGCTGCCCCGTGGACCTGCGGGATGCAGCGCAGCGAATACGGGTCCTGGACCTTCGGGCAGTCGGCATGCGAAGGCAGGATCTCCGATTGCGTGAGCAGCAGGCGGAAGTTCTCCGCCGTCATCCGCTGGCCGGGATGCGGCCGCGCGGCGTGAATCCGGGCATCGAAGGGCGTGGCGCTCCCGCGCATGGCCTCGAGCGACATCGCGCCGATGACGTCGGCGGCGGCGAGTAGATTTTCCATCCGCCAGAGGCAGTGGACGGCGTAGGCCGACATGAACTGCGTGCCGTTGATCATGCCGAGGCCTTCCTTCGCGCGGAGCCGGATCGGCTCGCGCTTCAAGCGGCGCAGCGCTGCGACGGCCTCCATCCGGCGGCCCTTCCAGCGCACCGTGCCGCGACCGAGGAGGGGGAGCGTGAGATGAGCGAGCGGGGCGAGATCGCCCGACGCCCCGAGCGAGCCCTTCTCGTAGACCGTGGGGAGCACTCCGCGATTTGCGAAGACGAGCAATTGCTCCACGAGCTCGATCGTCACGCCGGAAAATCCGCTCGCGAGTCCGTTGATCTTCAGAAGCAGCATCAGCTGCACGATTTCATCCGGGACCTCGTCGCCGACTCCCACCGCGTGGGAGAGGATCAGATTCTCCTGCAGCACCTCGATCTTCGACGGCGCGATGCGGGTGTCCGCGAGGATCCCGAAGCCAGTGTTGATCCCGTAGATCGCCTTGCGGCCGCGGGCGAGTTTTTCGACGATGCGCCGGGACGCGAGAATGCGTTCGCGGGCGGCTGGGTTGAGCGAAACGGGGGCGTTCGTCCGGAGGGCATCCCGGAGGGACGCCAGGGTCAGAGTGGAACCGCAGAGGGAGAGCATGGGAGCGGGGGAGGGGAGGGGGCGGAATGTAATCAGTATTCAGTGATCGGGATTCAGGGATCGGGAAATCAGTAAGCCCGGATTCGTTGGGCGGAAGATGAGGAGGCCATCACGTCCGGGCTGGGGTGGGCAATGACCCGTCAAGGATTGCCGATTACCGATTTGCCAGATGGCTGACGATAAAAGCAAAGCTGGTCTACTCGTTCCGATTACTGATTACTGAATACCGATCACTGAATACCGGGTCCCACACACGGCCGCTGGTTGCGCGGAGGGGGAACTGCCGCTAACTCCCGCAGGTGCTTTCCCTGCTTGTCGCTGCGGCCACGGACGCGGTCAACCGGATCCAACCCTATGAGTACGCGTGGATCGCGGCCGGCGCGGTCGTGATGGTGTTTGTCGCGCAACGCGTCTGGAGTTCGGGCGGTTCGGCCCAGCAGACGGAGCACTATTCCCGGCCGGAGCTGGCGATTGCGATCGTGCTGGGCGGGCTGTTCCTGCTCGGCGGGGTGCATGCCTTCACAACGCCGCCGGTGGAGGACAAACAGGAGCTCTCGTTTCAGGGAATCATCCTGACGGTCGCGCTGTTCATCTTCATGGTGATGATGATGGCCACCCTGCTCTCCGCGGCCGGGCGCGATCTCCATTTCACCTTCGGACTCCGACGCATTCCGGCGTGGAAGGCGGTCTTGATCGGGATCCTGCTGGGAGTGGCCGCAGCGCCGCTCGCGGATATCGCGGCGCTCGCGACGCAGAAAATCGCCAAATCGACCGATGACGTGCAGGGCATCGTCCGACTCTTCCAGACCGGATCGGTGCAGGATCGATGGGCGATCGTGGTGAGCGCCGCCATCTTCGCTCCGGTGGCGGAGGAAATGCTCTTTCGGGGCGTGATCTACGGGGTGGCGAAACGCTACGGGGGGATGTTCGCGGCTTTGATTTTCAACGCCGCGTTTTTTGCCTTCGTGCATGGGCATCTCCCGGCGATCGGTGGCCTGTTCGTGCTCGCGATCTGCCTGACGCTGGCCTACGAATACTCTGGCTCGCTCTACGTTCCGATCGCAATGCACGCGACTTTCAACGCCCTGAACCTAGTGGAAATGGCCCTGCTCCCTCCCGGCAGCAAAGGCTGAACCGCCGCCCGCTGCCATGCCTGATCCCCGCACCGTCGCCGGCCTGACGGAGAACGCGCTCCTGGCGCATCTTTTGTCGGAACTGCCGCACCGGCTGACGTTCGACGCGTCGCTCGTCGCGGGCGTGGGGGAGGGGGACGATTGCGCGATCGTCCGCGGGCTCGCTCGCGGGGGCCGGCATCTCCTCCTCAAGACGGATTGCATCATCGAGGGCCGGCATTTCCTTCCCACGACGCCGGCGCAGCAGATCGGCTGGAAGGCGCTCGCGCGGCCGCTGAGTGATCTCGCGTCGTGCGCGGCGAAACCGCTCCACGCCCTGATCACCCTGGCGCTGCCGGGGGAGACGCCGCTGGAACGCGCGCGGGGGATCTACGCCGGGATCGCGCGCTGCGCGGCCGAGTTCGATGTCCTCATCGCGGGCGGCGAGACCGCCCGGACCGAAGGCCCGCTCTGGCTCTCCGTGACTTTGACGGGCGAGGCGCGGCCGAAGCGGTGTCCCACCCGGCTGGACGGACATCCTGGCGATCTGCTTTTTGTCACGGGCGTGCTGGGCGGCTCGTTCGCGAGTGGCCGGCATTTGTATTTCCGTCCCCGGCTGGAGGAGGGGCGCTGGCTGGCGAAGCATTTTCCCGTGCGGGCGATGATGGACATCAGCGACGGCCTCGGCAGCGATCTCCCGAGGCTGGCCGCGGCGAGCGGCACGGGCTACCGAATCGAGCGCGAGGCGCTGCCGGTCCGGGATGGTTGTACCGTCGAGCAGGCGATCCGGGACGGGGAGGACTATGAGTTGCTGTTCTCGATCGCGCCGAAGCACGCCGCGAAGCTCGTGAAGCATTTTGCGGCCCGGTTTCCGGATGTACCGCTGGCGCGGATCGGGGAATTGACGGCGCCCGGCGAGGGCCAGGAACTACCGCGTGGCTACGACCATTTCGCATAGTCCGGCGGAGACCTTCGCGTTTGGCGAGTCCTTCGGCGCGAGTTGCGCACCGGGCGACGTCATCGCGCTCGCCGGAGATCTGGGCGCCGGCAAAACGCACTTCGTCAAAGGCCTGGCGGCCGGACTGGCCCACGGCGGTGACGTTACGAGCCCCACCTTCACCCTCCTGCACGAATACCGCGGGGGGCGTCTGCCGCTCTACCACTTCGACCTCTACCGCCTTGTCAGCGCGCGCGAAGCACTGGCGCTCGGGCTCGATGACTACCTCGACGGCGACGGCGTTTGTGTGCTCGAGTGGGCCGACAAGTATCCCGAGCTCCTTCCGCGGGGCACCCGCTGGTTGCGGTTTCGCGTGGGGGAGGGAGACGAGAGAATCATCGAAGGGTGAAAGCTTGGAGTCGTCCGCTCGCGGACGCGCAAGCGTGGCCTATGCGATCCGCGTCAATCGCACCGCCACGTGCTCGGTCTCGGGGAGGATGAACTTGCGCACCTCGACCTCGACCCGCGCGCAGGCGAATTCCGCCAGAATCATCTCGGCGACGTCGGAGGCGAGCGTCTCGATGAGCTTCCGCGCCCGGGCCGCCGCAAGCACCTTCACGCGCTCGCAGACCGCGGCGTAGTCGATCGTGTGGGCGACCTCATCCCCCATCGCATCAAACGCCCGGCGGGGCGTCAGCGCGAGCGAGACGAGGAGTCGCTGCGGCTCGGCCCGCTCGGCGTCCGGCACCCCGATGGAGGCCCGGACGGCGAGATTCGAAACGAGAATGACGTCAGTCATGCGGATCAGCTCCCCTGCTTCTTGACGGGGTAGGGCGGGACCGGCGGCAACTCGCGGCCCTTCGTCTTCAACTCCTCGACGATGACCTCGATGCCCTTGTCGAGTTGCTGATCCTCGCCCTTCGCTTCGCGCGCGGGATCGTTGTCCACCACGATGTCCGGATCGACGCCGTGGCCTTCCATCACCCAGCCCTCGCCGTCTTTCCCGTACGGCGCGAATTCCGGTCGATTGAGGGTGCCGCCGTCGATCAGCGGCAGCGAGCCCCGGATCCCGACCACGCCGCCCCAGCTCCGCTTGCCGATGAGCTTGCCCATCCCGAGGGATTTGAAGCGGAAAGGGAAGATATCTCCATCCGAGGCGGAGTATTCGTTGAGCAGGGTGACCATCGGCCCGACCAGCATGTCGCCGGGATTCGGGCGGGGGACCCCGTTGCGGGCGATGTTCACCATCACGAGTTCCCGGCGGAGGCGCTCGATGATCATCGGGGACACATTGCCGCCGCCATTCCCCCGCACATCGATGATGAGGGCCTTCTTGCGGAGCTGCGGATAGAAGTGCTTCGCGAACTCGTTGAGGCCCGGACGGCCCATGTCGGGAATGTGGACATAGCCCACCTTCCCGCCGGTCTTTTGGGTGACGTAGTCGATGTTGTGCTGGACCCACGCGTAGTACCGCAGGGCCGACTCATCCCCGATGGGCACGACAGTGACATCGCGCGCGCCCTCGTCGACGGGTTTGCCGTTCACGCGCAGGCTGACCTGCTTGCCCGCGGTGCCGATGAGTCCTTCATAGATGCTCGCCATTTTGGCGACCGGCCGGCCGTTGATCGCGAGAATGAAATCTCCGGCCTTCACGTCCACGCCGATCTCCGTCAGGGGCGAGCGCGTGCGATCCGCCCAATTCTCGCCGCGCAGAATCCGATCGATCCGGTACGACTTCGACGTGGCGTCGCGGGAGACTTCCGCGCCCAGCAGGCCCAGTTTGATGCGGGCCGGCTCCGGGCGTTCCCCGGTTCCGACGTACGCGTGCCCGATGTTCAACTCGCTGATGAGCTCGCCGATGAGGTACGTGAGATCGTTGCGATGATTGACGTACGGAAGCAGCGCCGCGTATTTCTCGCGCATCGCCGGCCAGTCCACGCCGTGCATGTTCGGCGCGTAGAAAAAGTCGCGCATCTGCCGCCAGCATTCCGCATAGATCTGGGCCCACTCGGCATGATGGTCCACCCAGACGTCGAGCCCGGTGAGCTTCAGCTTGTGGTCCTTGATCTCGATCTTGGCGGTCGGCACGTCGATGACGCCGTACTCCTTCTCGATCTTCACGAGCATCTTTTTCCCGTCGGCACTGATCTCGTACGCCTCGACCCGTCCGAGGTCCGTTTCCTTGCGATCCTTGAGGCTGTAGGTGGCGAGCGTGCGCTTCGGTACGTTCACCGGGCCAGCGTCCTCGTCGCCTTCGTCCCCGACCATGCTGCGGAGGTAGTACACCTTTTCACCCACCATCCGGAGAGCGCTGTAGTCGCCGGCCGGGGTGGGCAGCACGGCGATCCGGTCCTTGATTCCGTCCTCGTCCACCTTCACGATCACCGGCTTCTTCGGCGACTTCGGCTTCTCACCTTCCTTGTCCTTGCCGTCGGCAGATTTTTCGTCGGGTTTCTTTTCGTCCTTCTTTTCGTCGTCCTTTTTGTCCTTCGCGTCGCCCAGTTTCTCGATCTCCACCTCGTCGCTGCGCGGCTTGACCGGAGACTCCGTCCCTTTTGCGAGAGTGACGAAATAGATTCGCTCCATGTCGCGGTAGACGTGGTTCCATTCGGTCTGGCCGTAGATCGCTTTGAAATCCCGGCTCGAGTTGAAGAGGAGATACTTTCCGTCGTCGCTGAAGGCCGGGGCATCCGAGGAGAACCAGCCGTCGGTCACGTCCGTCCTTTTCTGCGTCGCGACGGAGTAAAGGACGATCCGGCGAAGCATTTCCTCATCGCCCCGATCATAGGCGAGCCACTTGCTGTCCGGCGCCCACGCGTAGTTCCGGATCTCAGTCGTCTTGTCCTGATCGACAAGCGTGACGGACTTCGATTCGACGTCCACGAAACGCAGCCGTTGGAGACGGTCGCCCCAAAGGAGCTTTTTGCTGTCGGGCGACCAGATGGGTCGGTAAAAATACGTGTCCGACCCCTTGGTGATCTGCTGCGCGGCAGCCTTGCCGTCCTGCGCGCGCACCCACAGCTCGGTCTCGCCGGTTTCATCCGAGACGTAGGCGATCCATTTCCCGTCCGGCGACCAGATCCCGTCGCGCTCGTGGGCGCCGGAAGTGGCGGTGAGATTCCGCGGCGTACCGTCCTTCGCCGGCACGGTGAAGATGTCGCCCCGCGCCGTCACGACGACGCGCTTCCCGTCTGGGGAGAGGTGCAGCGTGCCGAGATGCTTCGAGGCATCGACCATGCCGCCCCGGCCGGAGGCGAGGTCCTCGCGGATCGTAATCGGGACCTGACGGGCCTTGTCGGTCGTGAGGTCGTAGTGCCAGAGATAGCCCGCCTGCTCGAAGACGATCCCGCTCTTCCCGATCGAGGGGAACCGGATGTCGAAGTCCTTGAAGGTCGTGTGCTGCTTCGTCTCCTTTGTGGCCAGGTCGTAGCTGTACAGATTCAGGCGTCCATCCCGTTCGGAGAGGAAATAGATCCGGTTGTTCGGCGCCCACATCGGGCAGATGTCCTGGGCGGCGTTGTTGGTGATGTTCTCCGTGGTGCCGGCCTTGAAGTCGTGGATCCAGATGTCGTCCGCCATCCCCCCGCGGTAGCGTTTCCACGTCCGGAATTCCCGGAAGACGCGGTTGTACGCCATCTTCGAGTCGTCCGGCGAGAATGAGACGAAGCCTCCCCGCGGCACCGGCAGCGGCTGCGGCAGATCCGCGTCCATCGTGGCGGTGTAGAGCTGACCCTGAAAGCTGTTGAACGAATCCTTCCGCGAACGGAACACGACCTCCGGTTTCGTATTTTTCCAGGTCATGACGATGTTGTTTGGACCCATCCGATCCGCCACGTCGTCCCGGGAAAGCGTCGCGGTGACGGTCAGACGTTTTGGCACGCCGCCGTCAGCCGGCATGACGAAGACCTCGGTGTTGCCGTCGTACTGCCCGGTGAACGCGAGTTGGGAGCCGTCCGCCGAAAAACGCGGGAACGAGACCACGCCCGGGGCGCTGGTCAGGCGGCGGGCGGTGCCCCCTTCCAGGCCGACCGTGTATAGCTGGCCGGCGTAGGTAAATACGATCTGCGAAGCGTTCGTGGCCGGGAAGCGCAGCAGGCGCGTCTGGTCCGCCGGTTTCGTCTGGGCAGGGAGAGACGCGCCGGAAAAAGCCAGCGCGCCAGCGAGGAGGAGGAGTCGGCGCATAAAGGGAGGGCGGAGCTTGAAACGGTCCGCGCGTGGTGTCGAGTCGCCCACTGCGCCGACTTCCGCGCGCGCGGGATTCCGCAAGTACGGCGTGAGGCGGATGGGAACGATGGGACTGCTCCGACCGACCGATCACCGACTCTCGAGCGGCGGCACGCGGACGGAGTGGAAAAGTGTGATCTTGAAGGGGAACTCGTCGCGCAGGGCATACGTGAGGTAGCGCTCGCGGGTGTCCCAACGCACGGGAAGGCTTTCCTCGCGCCCGGCCGACGTGACGCGGTAGACGCGGACGTGGAGCTGCGGTTCTTTGACGTATCCGGTGGCGCCCGACCAGCCGAGCAGATCGCCCGTGGCCACGCGCTGGCCGAGCTTCACGGCCACGCCGCGAAACCGCAGGTGCTGATACTCCGCGACGGTTCCGTCGGCGTGTTCGACGAACACCTGGTTCACGCGTTCGAAGAATTCCTCCGCGATTCCCCCGCGCTCCTGATCGGCCCGCCACGCCACCACGCGGCCTTCGCGCGCGGCCAGCACGGGCGTGCCCTCGGGCATCGCCCAGTCGACCGCGCATTCGTTCGGCGTGCCGGGATCGTGAGTGAAGGAGCCGCCGTAGCCCTGAATGACCTTGAACGTCGCGGGGAGCGGAAACGGCAGCCGATACAAATGCCCCGGCGCCGGATGCGCGCCGCGCCGGCCCACGGCGATCCGCGCGGTGGTATCGAAGCTCGATCTCCGGGCCCGATCGATCGGTCGCAGATGGCCGAGAGCGGTGCGGGGTTCGGTGAAATCGCGCTCGATCGGGAGCGGGACGGAGGGGCGCAGGTTCTGGAGGTTTGCGGTGATCTCCACACTCGCGCAGAGGCAATCCTGCAGCTCCCCCGTGAGCGTCACCTGACCTCCGCGCTCGTCGGAGGCGACGGTGAAATAGGGTTTAAGGGGCGCTTCCGCCAGGCTGGGGAGCGCCGGCAGGAGAGCGAGCAGGAGGAGGCTCACGCAGGCTCGGGCGCGAGGAAACGGACATCGGGAGCAACGACTCATGGCGGGGCGAATCACGGCGCCGCAGGGCGACGGGAGACCGAGCGTGACGAAAGCGCCGCCCGAGATCAAGAGCGGTCCTGGCCGCGGTTCCGCGTCAAGGCACGCGGCCGTTCGCGGCGGGGAGGAGCGGCTGATTTTCGGCGGCGAGAATGCGTTCGAACCGGGCCAGCACCGCGGGCGCCCCTTGCGTGCGCAACCAGTGGGTCTGCGCGACCGTGCGCGCGAGGCGAAGCAGGCGGAGCGAGCGTGCGACCGCGATCTCGCGCTGGAGGTAGGCGCGCGTGCGGTCGCGGAGTTCGTCCGAGGAGCGTTTGAGTCCGGCCCAGAGCGGTTGCGTGGCCTCGCGGTCGAGAGCGGCGGTCGCGACGGACCGGACCTCCTCGTAGCGGGCGGAATCATTGATTCGCGCGAGGCCCGGCCAGCGTTGGAAAAGGATCTTCTCCGCGCGGAGGCAGCGTGTCTTGAGCGCTTGCTCGCGGAGGAGCAGCGACTGGTCCTCTTTCCCGAGCGCTTGATCCCGTTTGATTGTGTCCCGGAGGATGCCGGCCAGTCGGGCATCGTCTCCGGAGGTTCCCGCCGCGGCGGCCATGGCCTGGAGCGCGGCCCGCTGCGCGGGACTGGCCCACCCGAGCAAATCGCGAAACGGCGTGCGGAACGCGTCCATCTCGGAAAGCCGCGCGAAGCGCATGAGATAAAGATCCGAGCTGCACACGGGCACGTCGATCGACGCGTCATGCATCAGCGTGAAGCAAAACGCCTCGTGCATGGTGACGACGCCGTCGCCGTCGAAGTCCGCCCCGGTGACGGCGCGCCCGAGCCGATCGCTTCCGCTGAGCGCGGCGAAAAAATAGGAGCTGAAGTCGTGGTATTCCGCCTCGTTGATCTCGGGCGTGCAGCCCGCGGCTGGCCGTTCCGGCAGGGTCGCGAAGAACGCCGTGACGTCGCGCTCCGGCGCACTCGGTTTCGCGCCGGCCAGCGGGAAGAGCAAGTTCCCGAAAATCCCCGCGTGGCACTGCACCATGATCAGGGTCACGGCGGTCGTGGGGGGCAGACGATTCAGCTCAGCCGCGAGTTCCGGAACTCCGAGCGCAAGGTTTCGCCCCCAGAGCGAGAACCCCCGCTTGTCGCCATGACCGGTGAAATACGCGAGCAGGCGGCCGGGCTGCGTCCGCTGCTCGTCGGCAATGCGCGCGAACGCCCGCTTGATCGCCGCCTTGCTGGAGGCGCCGTCGAGCGGGCTGCCGAGTTGCGGGCGCTGATAGTCATACGCGGATTCCCAGCCCGTCTGCTGAAAGATCCGATCGAGCAGTTCCTCGCCCGGGGAGAGCTTTTCCGGCGGGCGCTCGACCTGGACGATCGCGCGCTCCAGCGAACCGTCGGCGTAGAGCGTGGTGCGCTCGATCCCGGCGGGCAGCAGGCGGTTCCAGTAACGGACGTTGCTCTCGATCGAAAGTTGGTTCAGCTCCCGTTCGGGACCGCCTCCGACCGTCAGGACGCGGATCGGCGGCGCTGCCTGTGCCCATCCGGGCAGGTGCAGGAGCGTGGCGCAAAGCAGAACGAGCCCCGGGCGTCCCATCATTGCTGCAGCTTCGCCCGTTCCCGGGATTTGGCGAGAGTTCGCCTGAGCAAGAGCGCGCCGAAAGCCATCGCTCGCGCTTGGTCGGTCGGCCCGGTCCCCGAATGACGGCCCCCGCGAGGGATCTTCCCTCCTCAGAGCAGGGCCGCTCCGGAGATCAGGATTCGCCCATCACGTATTTCGTGAGCTGATCGATGGCGGCTTTCTGCTCCGACATGATCCACTTCACGAGATCGCCCATCGAGACGAGACCGATCAACTTCCCGTCCTCCATCACGGGGAGATGGCGGACGCGACGCTCGGTCATCACTTCCATCGAGGCGACCACGCCGTCACCGGGCGCGGCGACGACGAGATTTTCCGACATGATCTCGCTGACCGGCGTGGCGCGCGAAGCCTTGCCCTTCAGCACGACTTTCCGCGTGTAGTCCCGCTCGGAAATCATCCCCACGAGGTGGCCGTCCTTCACGACCGTCAGGGCGCCCACGCCCTTCTCCGCCATGAACTCGATCGCCTGATAGACGGTCGCGGTCGGCTCCGTCGACCAGACGCTCGTCCCCTTGTGCTGGAGGAGTGAACCAACGGTGCCGCTGATATTCATGATCTGGCCGGGGATTTGGGGTGGAGTCAAATCGTGCGCCTCCGAAGCCCGCGAGACAAGATCAAAAACCGTCAGGGGGAGGGATGCCCCGGCCCGCGCCCGCGGCGTCAATCCGCTTTCACGAGGATCTGAGGGAGCGCCGCTTCCAGCGCTCGATTGGCCACTTCCGCGTTTGCGGGACCCAGGAGGGTGAATTCGACCGTCCGCTGTTCTGGCGTGCGCAGCCCCTGCCAGACCGCGGCGATACGGCTGGCTCGCAGCGGCTGGCTCGCGATCTGGCTCGTCGACAACCCGCGATCGAGGCGGTTCTCCCAGACGTCGTAGTAGACGAAAAGGTCGCGCGCGTCCGCGGCGTTGGGAATGTGATCGAAAACATACGCGCGAAACGGGACTGGGCCCGCGGCCGACGGGACACTGAGCGTCCCGAGATCCGCCCGCAACGCCCGGCCGTTCGCCGGGAAACAATTCTCGGGCCGATGCACGCGCGCCCGCCGCGAGATGGGCCGGCCCTCCTTCCATCGCGCGAAGAGGATCGACCATTGCTGGCCCTTTTCGTCCTCCCAGACCGCCGCCCGGGCGCTGTCGCAGCGCAGTTCCCGCTTGATGCGTTCCGAGAGAAAGACCTCGCGGTAGCCTTTCGCCTTTTCGGGATAGCGGATGGCCCAGGCGGCATTCGCCGGTTCCCGGCGCTCGTTCCACCAGAACCAGCCCGCCGTGAGGATCTCGGTGCCGACGATCATGAGGCAGAGTGCCTGGCAAAGCCGCACGGGCACGGGGAGCAGCGTGAAGGCGGGGGGCCTCCCGGTGCCGGGAGCCGCGGTTTCCGCCTTCGGCGTCAGAAAGACCGCCGCAAACCAGAGCGCCGCGAGAATGAAGAGGAGTTCGATCACGCCGGCCCGGTCGTGCCAGCGTTCGAGCGCTTCGAATCCGCCGGAGGCCTGCGCGAGCGAAAGTCCAAACGTGCGGGCGAGATTGGCGAGCAGGGCCGTCGCCACGCCCGTGCCGAGGAGGATGAGCCCGCGGCCGATGCCGAGTCCGCGGAGCAGGGCGAGAAAATATCCCAGCGCGAGACAAAGCTGCAGCGAGCGAATGCCACTGCAGGCTTCGTCGATCCCCACCGCGCCCGAGGCGAGTTCGATGACGTTGCCGCGGGCCGCGGCGGCGATCCCGACGTCGTTCAGGAGATCGACCGTCAGGCCGGCGACGCGGCGCATGAGTCCGTTGGTGATGAATTGTTCCAGCCGGTCCGGCCAGGGGACGGCGAAGAGCATGAGCACGATGACGGGAATGAAGTGCCGGCTCCAGCGGAAGCCGCCGAGCGCGAAAACGAGCGAAAGCCCGATGATCACGGCGAGGGAAGCGTGCAGGATGTTCGCGAAGCGCCAGTCGGCATTCGCCTCCTGAATGAGGCGCGTGGGCAGCAGGAGAGCCGCGGCGGCCAGGACCACGATCAGTGCCACCTGACGCGGAGCGAGCGGATCCTTTGGCGCCGGGGCCACGGGAGGAGCGGAGCGGCGGCGGCGGCGGCCGGGGCGCGGATCCTCGGCCGGTTCCTCGGCCGGTTTTGCGGGCGTCGGGCGGGATGACTCCGAACGCGTGGGCGGGAGCGGTCGGTCGGCCCAGCGGCGGAAGAGGAAGTAAGCCGCGAGCGGCGGAATGAACGCGCCGTAGCTGTAGGCGCTCGTTTCGTTCCATTCCCCCCGCAACCCGAAAAACACGGCCGCCCAGAGAAGGCAAAAGGCGAGCATCGCCCAGCGATAATCGCCCGGTGCGACGGGCGACAGTGCGGGGGAGGTGGCTCCAGCCGGACTGTTCTGGGGGATTTCTACGGGCATCGGATCGGCCCCTATAACATCAAGCCCGCGTCGGACAAAGTGCCGTCGGCCGGCGCGCCGCAGTCGAACCGACGCCGTTCTGGAACGTTCTGGCTGGGCCGCCGATCGCTCAGGCTAACACGCCTTGCGCGAGCGGGGGCTCCGGAAAACGTTATGACTAGTGTCTTCCGTCGCTGCCACGCCAGAAAAAACCGGGCGAAAACGAGTCTCGTCGTACCTCCGCCGCCTCCAGCGCCGGCTGCGTCGGTTCACGTTGATCCTTCTCCTCCTCGTGGGGGTCACACTCGGCGGATTTATCCTCGCGGGCGTCCTGCCGAAAATGCGGGAGTTTCGTTACGCCCGCTGGGCGGCGTTTGCCGAAAGCGCGCTGAAGCGGGCGGACGCCAAGGCGGCCTCTCTCTGGGCGAGCCGGCTGAGCGAGGTCGATTCGCGCAGCCTCGCCACGGCGCGCTTTATGGCGGCGTTCTCGGAGAGCGTGAATTTTTCGGAGGCGCTCTACTGGCGCGCGCGCGTGTCCCAGCTGTTGCCGGGGAATACGTCGGCCATCCTGGAGTGGGCCCGCGTCGCGCTCCGGGGTGGGCGCCTCCCCATCGCGGATCGCGCGCTGGGCACCATTCCCGCCGCCGAACGCGATACGCTCGCGTATAATTCGCTCGCGGCAGCCGTGGCGGTTCGTCAGGGGCGGTTTCCGGCCGCGGAACGGTTCTTCGAGGAGTGCGTCCGGCTCGATCCGGTCGTTCCCATGCATCTCATTAATCTCGCCGGTGTCCGCTTGAAGATCGGAAACGCGAACGTTGCCGACGATGCGCGCCGGATCCTGGACGATTTTTCGACGAAGGAGGGCGAGTTACAGGTCATCGCGCTGCGCACCATCGCCCGCTGCCTGCTCGAGCGGGGAGAGGATCGGCCAGCGTCCCTCGAGGCAGCCCGAAAGCTGGTCGCGCTTTCCCAGCTTCCGGCCGACCGCCTCACGTATCTGGAAGCCCTCCGGGCCGCAAATTCGTCGGAATTCCGCGACGAAGTCATCCGACTGGAGACGCTCGCGCGCCAGGATGCGGTCCTCCTGCCCGCGCTGGCAGAGTGGCTGAACGGACAAAACATGCCGGACGAAACCGTTCGCTGGCTCGGGGCGCTGGGGAACGACATCCCCCTTGCCGCGCAGCTGACGTGCGCCGATGCCTTTATCAGAGTGCGGGACTGGCCCGGTCTGCGGGCTTACGCCGAGGGAAGAAATTTCGGACAATACGAGTTCCTGCGACTTGCGCTGCTGGCGCGGGCAGCCCGCGAGCAAGGGATGGCCCCGGACGCTTTCCGCGACCTCTGGCGCTCGCTCCTCGTCGACCAGCAGTTGCCGGCGGAGAATTTGTTTTTGCTCGCGGCCGTCACGCAGTCCTGGGGTTGGCGCGAAGAAACCGAGGGACTCTGGCAGCAGGCCGCGCGCGGGGCCAGCATCGCAACGCGCGGAATGGCCCTCGCCCGGCTGTTCGACTACTATTACTCGCGCCAGGAAACCGAGGCACTCCGGACGACCGTCGCCGCGCAGGTGGAACTCGATCCCGGCAACCCCGCGCCGCAGAACAACCTCGCGTTCTTGAATCTGCTGCGGAACGTGAACGAGCGCGACGCTCGGGAAAGTGCTGACCGGCTCTATGCAAAGTATCCCAAGAGCCGGCAGGTTGTGGCGACCCAAGCGTTGAGCCTGATCGGCCAGGAACGCTGGAAGGATGCGCTGACCGTCATCGAGGCTCTCGGCGACGGTGCGAGCGATCCCAGTCTGTCGCTTTACGCGGCACTCGCGCTGGAGGGCCTGAGCGAAAACGTCAAGGCGCTGGAGGCCCTCGAACGAGCCCGCGGGGGAATTCTTCTCCCGGAGGAAAGAAAACGCTTGCAACAGTGCGAGAAGAACCTAAAACGACTCCGTTAGGACAGTCTTTACCATCCCTTTACCGATTAAACCATGAGTGCCACTCCATCCATCAAAGCCCTCGCCGCAGTTTGCGGGCTGGCCTTTGCAGCTCAGGCCTCCGCGCAGAACATCTTTGTCAACGGCGGCTTCGAGGACATCACCGGCACCGGTGTGACCCCGACGACTTCCGTTTCCGTGGGTGGGGGCGGCCAACCCGCGCTTCCCGGCTGGACCACCGCGCTCTCCGCTGGTGGCACGTCCCCGAATAACTACCTCTACGGGACGAATCTTCCGGGACCTGGGGTGAACGGCCTGCCGACTCCGGTCGCAGCCGGCACCTACGCTCTCCAACTCGGCACGAATTTCGGCGGTTCCACCGGTGCGTACGCTGTCGGTAACCAGATCAGCCAAGTCGTTTCGGGGATCCTCCCTTTCACGCCTTACCAGTTTTCGTTCGCGTTCCGCGGCGAAATTGGCCAGCCGGGCTCGGCCACGCTGACGATCATTATTCAGGATGCCCTCGCTCAGCAGGCGCCCCAGACGACGTTCGTCACGGTTGATGCGAGCAATTGGCAGACGATCTCGCAGAATATCTTCTTCACGACGGCGGGCGATTATCGCTTCACCTTCATCGACGGTGCCACCAGCGTGAACACGTTGGCAGGCAGCAACCCGAACAACGTGAGCCTTGATAACATCACGCTGACCGGCCCTCAGGCTCCGATTCCGGAGTTGACCACTTGGATTGGGTTCGCGCTCCTCGCGGGCGGCGCCCTCAGCTGGCAGAATCGGAAATTCCTCCGCGGCTTGTTCGCGAAGGTTCCGGCAATGGCCTGAGTTCCAGTTTCCAGTTTTCCGAAAAGGGGCGCCTCTGGCGCCCCTTTTTGTTTGCCAGGGCGGAGTCCGGCGAGTGCCGTAGCCTGCCCTGACGGCCGCTCCCGCCGGAGCGCGGCTTAAGCGGATCCTCAAGACGCTCGGTTGTCCGCTTCGGAAGCCGAAGGCCTTGGAGTGCGCGCGGCTTGCCGCCGCTTTTTTGTGAGGCAGCTTGCTGCCGATTGAGCGGCTTGCCGCCGCTTTCGCTGAGGCAGCTTGTTGCCGATCGAGCGTCTGGCTGAGGAAGGAAACAACGCCGGCAAGCCGGCTGGGGCGACGGCGCCAAGCCGCGCGCAGTTCAAGGCCGTCGGCCCCCGCTACCGGCGTTCCCCAACGGATCGCGAGGCGTTCCCCCACGGAATCGGTGGCGTTACGCAACGGATCGCGAGGCGTTCCTCTACGCAATCGTTGGCGTTACCCACCGGATCGCGAGGCGTTCCTCTACGCAATCGATGGCGTGACCGAACGGATCGCGAGGCGTTCCTCTACGGAATCGATGGCGTTACCCAACGGATCGCGAGGCGTTCCCCCACGGAATCGATGGCGTTCCCCAACGGATCGCGAGGCGTTCCCCCACGCAATCGATGGCGTGACCGAACGAATCGCGAGGCGTTCCTCACGCAATCGATGGCGTTACCCAACGGATCGCGAGGCGTTCCCCACGGAATCGATGGCGTTACCCCACGGATCGCGAGGCGTTCCTCTACGCAATCGATGGCGTTACCCAACGGATCGCGAGGCGTTCCCCACGGAATCGATGGCGTGACCGAACGGATCGCGAGGCGTTCCTCCACGCAATCAATGGCGTTACCCAACGCATCGTGCGAGCGACGGCGTGAAAACCGGGTAAATCGGCCGGTTTGAAAACCGGAACTCAGATCGCCCATTTCTCCCCGACGCGAACACGCACCGCTTTCTCGACCCGCCCCGCCGGCGGCCTGAAATCCGGTCGTGCTGCGTGATCGTCGTAGCGACGGTGTCCCAAATCCGCTCCCACGCGTCGAACGACGCTCATCCCCAGACGCAAATCTGTCCCGGTGCAGCCCTTCGCGCGGATCCACACGCCCGCGTTCTACGGGAGGGCGCGGGCGCGGTAGAAACGCTCTGATACAGCCGCCGGGTCAGCAAACTGGAATTGTCCGCTCGCGTCGGCGGTGACGCTGCCGGGCGGGTTGAGCGACGTCCAGGTGCTGGGGCTGCTGAGCGTGTCGTTAGACTCGATCGCGTAGCTCAAGCCCGGGACTCCGCTGAAAGTCGCGGAAAAGCCGCCGGCAGACCGCGACAACGCAACCGGATTCGGCGGATAGGCGGGCGGAACGACGGTCACGTGGATCGCGCCCACCGCCGTGACGCCCCGGCTGTCCTTGATCAGGTAGGCGACGGAATCGGCGCCGGTGAACTGCGGCCGCGGTGACGTGTAGGTCACGGAATTCGCGTCCACCGCGACGGAGCCGCCCTGATCGCTCCTCGGAACCACGAGCGCGACCGAAAAGGGGGGATACAGACCGCTGGTTTGCGCCACGAAGGTCGAGAACGGGACGGCGAGCGGCCGGCCCTGGGAGGCATTGACGGCGATCGTTCCCGCCGTCAGAGCGCCAGCGGCGAACGATTGAAAGCTACAGGCTTGCGCGATCTGAAGCGTGCTTTCGTAGTTCGAGAAGATCGACTGCACGGTCCAAGTCGTCCCGCTGAAATTGAGGACGCCATCTTGGCCGAAGCAGATGTCGCCGGCTTGGCCGAAGGACGCATCGTACCAGGCCAGCGGAGAGGCCACGCTGGCCGCCAGTCCGAGCGCGGGGTTGGTCACCGCCGAGGCAAGCACCGCAGCGGAACGGGCCGTCAGATTTTGGAACGACGTGGCGTTTGAGCCGCATCCGCTCTGGCATCCACCGGACGCGACATCCGGGAATACCCCGTAGGGCACCATCGCCCCATTTCGCAGGAACGTTCCGTTGTAAGCGCAAAAATCCACGCAACTCCGGACATTGGGAGCGGCGTTGATCGTGTAGCCCGCCGGAAAGTACACCATGTAGAGCGTATTGACGTAGCCCTGAGCGTCGAGGGCAGGCGCGGGCAAGGTGCCGGCGGAGATCTGCGCCGACAGCTCCGCTTGAATGTCCGCATCGCTCACCGTCGTTCCCGATCGCGACGGTCCAGGCGCGATCACTCTGCTGCTCGCGGCGGTTCCCCGGCCGACGACCTGGTTGGTGCCGCCCAGCGTGCTGTACTCGCTGAGCAGGTCGAAGTAGACGCTGCTCGTGACGTCGGAATAGAAAGACTCGATCACCGATTGCGTCAGGCCACTCACGCCGCCGGTCCAGAACACGACCTGAACCTGCACGTTCGAAATGACCGGGCCCCCGTAGTACGTGAGATGAGCACCTGCCGGAGCTGGAACGCCCTGGCTCAAGCGCTTGGCTGAAAACGGACGGCCGCGATTCGGACGAAAGGGCAGCGTCTGGCCCTCGAGCGCGCTGGCTTGCCCCAAGAGCAGCGAGAAGGCCCCGACCGCGCTCCCGAGCAGACCGAAGGCACGGCGCCAGAGGCAACCGCTTCCTCCCACGGAAGAGTCCGAGTTTTGCAGCTTCGAAGAATGAGGCATCCGTCGCGATTCCATGCGCCGCGGCCAGTCCGCGTTCCACCGACCATTCCATTTATGGACTGCAGTACCCCGTCGTCAAGCAGACGGCCCGATGGACGGGACGTTGCGCGTTTTTTTGTGACGCGCCGCGAGGCCCTCCCCGACATCGAACTGCGTTTCTCCCTCACCCCGAATTAATAACCATCCAACTGATGAAAACATTCTCCGTCCTCCTGCTCGGTCTTTCCGCGGCACGTGGTGCAGGCGCTGCAGACCGGGGAGGCGTTTGGTCATGAGGTGGAGCGAGGCAAATCCCGAAGATGTCGTGGCCCTTACGCAACAGCGCCCGGCTGGTGGCAGCGATGTCATCTTGTAACGCACTGCCGGGTTGAAGCAGGCAGAGAACTTGTAACGGTCCGGAGAGGGCTCCTGGTGCAACAGGTGCTGGGGAGGCTCTTGCGGTGGGGAGACATCTTGTAACGCCATCGGCTGGGGCTCTTGTAACGGCGCGACGGCGCGGGATCGACGCCGCGAATAGCCCGGATTGCATCGCCGGCAAGCTTGAACGCGGGCGGTGTTATCGGGTCCGCGGAAGTAGTCCCGATTGGACGCTTGTTGCAGCCAGCGGCGTTGGCTCAACGCCTTGCTGTGATGCCGGCAAGGAGGCTTGGAGCGGAAGACCTGGTGGCGGACGTTGCGCCGCTCCGGCAGATACAGCTCACTGCACTGCGGCACTTGCGCTTCGGATGCGACTTCGACAACGGACTCACGAACATCCGCGGCCGTTCGCGCCGAACGAACCGCACCGCTCCCGAAATCGCGCGGTGCGAACGGAAGAAGAAAACGGAGAAAAGTTTTGCGTGAAGTTGGGAAGAAAACGACGCCGACTCGCCGCCCGGCGTCTCCGGTTTTCAAACCGGCCGATTTACCCGACTTTCAGATCGCCGCTGGCAGCATCGCGAGGCGTCCCCACGCAATCGGTGGCGACGTGCGCGCGCGGGGCGATTTGCTGCTGGGTCCGGTGGCGAATGCCTCCCTGCTCCCGGGCGGCGCCAGCAATACCTACTCACAAGACCTACTCCTTCTGATCGTTCCGAGGACGACGAGGAAAAAGCGCGGCAAGCGGGTGTGACGGATGCGGTGCGGGGCAGGGTCGCACGATCTTCCCGGCGAAACCGCCCGTCCCGTACCGGTGCGAAGGGCAGGTCGCAAGTCACCCCACGCGGCCGTTTTTCGCGACCGCGCGCCGACGAGCGGTCGCGAGGAACCAGAGAGTCGCGCCGGTAACGAGCGGCAGGGTGGCGACCAATGAGGCGAACAACCAGCCAGGTCGATCCCGCGCCATCGACAGGCCCAGCCCCAGCATCGGCGGAAAGAGCAGGACAAAAACGAGCGCGGTCACGCCGATGCGTCGCTTCAGCAAGGACCAGACGGCGAGGATCAGGTTTACGCCCCAGATTGGGAGGCAAACGTAAAAGATCGGCAGAACCAGGACGTACGACCAGGCGAACGCAGTGTCTTCCAGCTCGGAGTTGGCGAGGAGCATCACGGAATGATACGCCGTGGGGGCGAGATGGTCGCAGGAGGGCCGCCGTCAGCTGGAGCCTTCAGATCACGGAGGCGCCCGGAAGCGGGGAGAAGGCTCGCTGGCGAGTTGGCGATGAGCAGCACGGCGGGGGAGGCTGCGGCTGGGGCATCCACGGGCGGCGTGCGTTGCGAACCATCGCGTTCCTCCGTTAATTCTTTCGCCTCCTCCGCCATGAGCACCGCCAATCTTTCCCTCTACCTGAACGACCATCTTGCCGGGTCGGTGGGCGCGCGCGAGCTTCTTGCCCATCTACAGGGAATTCATCGAGGCGACCCGTGGAGCGAGTTTTTCGCGGAGGTGGATGCGGAGGTGGGTGCGAGTCAGGAAAAGCTTCGGGAACTGATGCGGCGCATCGGAGCGGCCGAGAGCTCCGTCCGCCAGACCGCGGCGTGGCTGGGCGAGAAACTGAGTCGCTTCAAGCTCGGGACCGGAGGCGGAGAGGAGCAAGCCATGTCGCTCTTCGAATCGCTCGAAGCGCTGCACCTCGGCACCGTCGGACAGAGCGCGCTCTGGAATGCGCTCGCCGAAGTAGCCCGGCTGATCCCGGCCTGGACGGACGTCCCGTTTGACCAACTCGCTCGCGAGGCCCGGTCTCTCTCGGACCGGTTGGATGTACGACGGCTGGAACTTGCCCGGCGGGTCCTCGGCCCGGATGAACCAATCGCGCCCGCTCTGGACACCGTCGCCGTCGGGGCTCCGGCGTTCGAAGCGCTGCCCGCCTAAGGACGGCCGCCCTGCGCCCCATGCCAGACGCCATCGTGATTGGGTCGGGGCCGAACGGGCTGGCTGCAGGAATCGAGCTGGCGCGGGCGGGTTGTGCCGTGGTGTTGTACGAGGCGCGCGCGACCCTCGGAGGCGGCGCGTCATCCGCCGCCCTCACGCTTCCGGGGTTCGTCCACGACCGGTGCTCCGCGGTCCATCCGCTCGCTCGCGCGTCGCCCTACTTCCGCACGCTTGGCCT
Organism: Chthoniobacterales bacterium; assembly: GCA_038322235.1. Lineage (GTDB taxonomy): Bacteria > Verrucomicrobiota > Verrucomicrobiia > Chthoniobacterales > SZAS-18 > SZAS-18. The sequence goes on along the minus strand of JBBQFQ010000042.1, from coordinate 20,656 downwards.
CGAGGAGCGCGGGCTCGTGTGGATCGAGCCCGGGATCCCGCTGGCGCATCCGCTCGACGACGGCAGCGCGGCGTTTCTGGAACGCTCGCTCGACGCCACCTGCACCGCGCTGGGGGACGACGGCCCGGCGTACCGGCGCTTGATCGAGCCCCTGACGAACCAGTGGGTGTCCCTCGTGGAGGAGCTGTTGCAGCCGATTCTGCATCTCCCCCGACATCCCTTGCTCCTCGGGCGTTTTGGCTGGCGAGCGCTGCAACCGGCGGCCGGATTGGCCCGCCGCCACTTCCGCCAGGCCGGAACGAGAGCGCTCTTTGCCGGGCTCGCCGCCCACTCCTTCTTGCCGCTCGGCTCGCTGGCCTCGGCCAGTATCGGGCTCGTTCTCGCCGCTGCCGCGCACGCCGTCGGCTGGCCGATTCCGCGAGGCGGGTCGCAGGCGCTCACCGATTCGCTCGTGGCGCGTCTGCGCGAGGCCGGGGCCAGAATCGAGGTTGGGCGCCCCATTCACGACCTTCGCGTGCTCCCGACCGCCGCGACGAAGCTGCTCGATTTGAGCGCCTGGGAAGCGGAGCGCGTGGCCGGAAGCGTCTGGCCCGAATGGTACAGACGCCGACTGAGGAATTTCCCGCATGCGCCTTCGGTCTTCAAGATCGACTACGCTCTCAGCGACCCGATCCCTTGGACCGCGGAACCATGCCGGAGCGCGGGAACGGTGCACCTCGGCGGAAAGCTGGAGGAGATCGAGGAGGCGGAGCGCCTGGTGAATGTGGGCGTCATGCCGGCACGTCCGTTTGTCCTCCTTGCCCAGCCCAGCCTTTTCGATCCCACTCGCGCACCGTCCGGGCAGCATACCGCCTGGGCGTACTGCCACATTCCCCGCGGTCACGGAGACGACTGCACGGACGCACTCGAAGGACAGATCGAGCGCTTCGCGCCCGGTTTCCGGGACCGCATCCTCGCCCGTCACATCACCGGACCGGCGGAGATGGAGGCGCACAATGCGAATCTCGGCGGTGGAGATATCACGGGCGGTGCGAACGATCTCTGGCATCTCCTGGCGCGACCGACCTTCACGCCGGCACCCTACCGGACTCCGGCAGAAAGGGTCTATCTCTGCTCCGCCTCCACCCCGCCGGGCGGCGGCGTGCACGGGATGTGCGGCTACCACGCGGCGCGCACGGTCGTCTCGCGGGATTTGTGCTGAGTCGACCCCATCCATTCGTCGGCGGATGGAGTGGGCGACCGGCCTCGGTCGGCACCCCTCAAAAACGCGCTGAGCGCACTGCCCGATCCCACGGAATTACGGCAAGAACCAGATTGTGGGATCAGGGTTTCAACGTCGGGCTTCGAGCACCATGTTGAACGGGCCGTTGGCGGCGCGACGCACGCTGGAGAACCCGGCCGAGGTCACCACCTCGGCGATCCTGGCCTCGCCCGCCTGCGCGCCCAAGCCCTCGCCGACCTCTTGGGCGAGCGAGGTTGGCACGCAGATCATGGTCGAAGCATTGTAGTACAGTCGACCCACGGGATTCATATTCTCCTCGGGCCGATCGCCGGCTACGGGCTCGACGATCATCCAAGTCCCGTCGCCCTTGAGCATCTGGCGAACGTGCGCCGCGCACCCTCGCGGGTCTCCCATATCGTGCAGGCAGTCGAACGCGGTCACGAGATCGAAATCGCCCTCGGCGATCGCCTTCACCGTGGAGGTTTCGAAGCGCGCTCGCCCAGCGCTCGGGTGGGCCGCCGCATGCTTCTGCGCCTCGGCGATCGAATCTTCGTGGAAGTCGAAACCCACGAACGTACTGTTCGGATAGGCCTGGGCCATCAGCAGGGTTGAGAAGCCGATCCCGCAGCCGATGTCCGCCACCTTCGCCCCGGCCTTCAGTTTGGCCTCGACCCCGTCCAGCGACGGAATCCAGCTCTGGACCAGAGAATTGAGGTAGGTGGGCCGGAAGAAAGCGCCGACTGAGCAGAACAGACAGCCCGCGGAATGGCCCCATTGCACCCCGCCGCCTGCTCGAAACGCGTGTTCCACCTTGGACTCGCCCTCAATCATGGCAGCGACCAGATCGAACGCGCCGGCCAGATAGACGGGGCTGTCCTTGACACCGAACACCATCGCCTGCTCGGGCGAGAGGCTGAATTGCTGGCTGGCGGCAGCATAGGTGATGAAGCCGTTCGCGGCCTGGGCCAGCGCCCACTCACGCACGTAACGCTCCGCGAGCCCGCCCGCCCGGGCGGCTAGCTCCGCCGCGGTCGCCGGTCCGCTTTCGTGTAGTGCGTCAAACAGGCCCAGACGAAAGCCCAGACGCGCGGTTGGCACACTAAACGCGCCGCCCAGATCGCCGAGCATCTTGCCGACGAACGAATTCAGTTTTTCGAGATTCAATCCATCCATGACGCTTCCCCGGCCGACGGCCGGGTCCTGATTTGGTGTTGCGGTAGGTTGATGGTCTCGACAGAGACCCGCCGGGGCAAAGCGCACCCGGCTATCGGGGAGCGTTTAGCAGGCCAGGCACGCACCGAAAAGACAATTCCGCCACGGCCCTCGCGAACGGACGGGAAGAGGAAATGGAGGGTTTTACCGGCCGCTGGGGGGAGCAGATCCCGGAGTCCCCAAAATCCCAGCGGCGCATCCACCAGATCACGTCAGTCGGAACGCTGACGCGCCTTTGTTTCCAGAAAATCGGATGGGGGGGGATTCGAACCCCCGGTTCCTTTTGGGAACACACGCTTTCCAAGCGTGCGCAATCGACCACTCTGCCACCCATCCAGTTGCGGTCGCGCGGTCGGCGCGATCGTTTGCGAACTTTTCCTATCCCGCGGTTTTTTCGAGCTGAGTCTTTGCCGCGGTGAGCTCCTGCTCCACCCCGGTGCCCCGATCTTGCAGCTTTTGCAGCTTCAATTGGAGGCGGTTCATCTCGATGACCGCGCGGTTCAGGTGCCCGCGCATTTCGGTCGTCTGAGATTGGTTCTCTTTCAACTGAAACTTCAGTTCGTCGATCCGCTTCTGCAGCTGCTCCTTTGACTGGCCGCTGAAATCAAAGTGCAAATCCACGACCTTTCGACCCGGCAGTCGCATGGCATGCGGGGCAGGCGTCGGCTCGCCTTCGCCCGATTTTGCGCCGCCCGCGCTGGGGGGCGAGTAAGGCGGGACGGTGACCCGGCCGCCGCAATGCGGGCAGTTGAAGGTCATTCCGCCGCCCTGTCGATCCACGACGAGCTCGCCCTGGCAGTGCGGACAGTTGAAAACGATATCGACGTCTGACACCTCCACCGGCGCTTCGAGCTGCATGATCGTGTCCGAAGTCGAAGGCGGGGCGGTCAGGGGGGGCGTGGCGGGATCGGGCATGAGCGAAAGGATGGAGCCGGGACGGAGTAAGCCACAACTGTGCCCGAAAGGGCAGGAGAAAATGTGCCGGGACTCAGAACCGCAGCTCCGCCTGACCGCGCACCCGCGCGGCCGCCCGCTCGCGCTTGATCCGCTCGCGTTCCACCTTCGCCGCCGCCCGGCGCTCGCGCTGCACCAGTTCCTGCTTCCAGCGCAGATCCCAAGCATCGATCGACCAGCGCATCTGCCGCTGGAGCGCGAGCGTCGATTCGAGGTCAGCCGCCAGTTCGCCCGCGATCTCGCGCCGGAGCTTTTCTCGCGCCCGGGCGGTGCCCTCGGCGAAGCGGATCACGGGTGAGGAGCGGAGGGCGCTCCACTGGCTGCGGAGGTTCCGGATGCGGGCCTCGACCGCGCGCAAAACCCGCACGACCACGCTCACCGGAGCCTGATCACGCGCCGCGGCGTCGGAGTCCGTCTCCCAGAGCAGGGCATCGAGCGATTCCACATCGGTCCGTTCGTACGCGGCCTGCGCTTCGTGCCAGATCGCGGTCGTGCGCTCGTCCATCGGGTCCGCCCCGGCATCGGGATGCAGCCGCCGAGCGAGGATGCGGAAGCGGGCCCGCGCCTGCTGCTCACGGGACTCCTCCGGTCCGCGCGAGCGCTGGGATCGCAGCACATCAGCTTCTGGTCCCGCGCCCTGCCGCGCCTTCCACGCGGCGCGCTTTTTCTCCTGCTCAGCCTCCTCGGCGTCGTAGCCCATCTCCGCCTGGCGCCGCGAAAGGCCGAACATTTGCATCATCGAGCGCACCATCGCCTCCCGCATTCGCTTTCTCGCTTCCGCTCCGAGGCGGCCGAATTGCTCCTGGAACTCGAAATGCGCAGCGTCCAGATCTTCGTCCGAATCGGAATCCGGGACGAAATCTCCCCCGCCAAACTCGTCTTCGCTCTCCTCGCCATTCCGCAGGCGCTCGAGTGTCCCGGTGGGATCAGGCTCCCAGCCCTTGACGATGGCGTAGGCGCGCCACGCGGGCACCCCAAGCCGCTCCTGCAGATCCTTCGTTTCGGTGACCAGGACGCGGCAGCCCGTCAGATCCTCGGCCGCTTTCTGGAGGTCGGCTTGCAACGAAGCGAAATGCTCATGAAACCAGGCCGCGTAGGCGCGTCGGGCGTCGTGCTGAGAGCGGCTCAGTTTCTCCTTCAGTCGCTTCTCCTCCTTCCGCACGGCGTCGAGTCGTCCCAGCCATTCGTCCCGCACCGCCGCACGCGGGATGAGGACCAAGAGCGCTTCGCCGCGGGCTGGTGCCCTGCGACGCGGGGCAGTCTTTTTTCGGGGGCTCGGCATGGAACGAAGGGAGGACGACGAGCCCGGAAGAATCCGCGGTTTTCGTCATTCGGCGAGCCCGGACTTTCCGCTCAGCAATGGGTTCTCGCAAGTTCCGGCCGGGTGATCTGAGATGTGGCCCGGACTGTGCCATTTTAGCGCTAGTCAGCGCTGGAAAACGGGCGAAGTGAGCCACGACGGCGCGGGTTCCGCTTCTCGAGACGAAGCCAATCCCGATTGTAAGTTCCTGAACGGGAGTTGGTAAATGCCATGTCTCGGAAGGGTGGCCCAGTGTCTGCTTAAGAGGTCGGTCCCTCCGAAAGGGACCAAACTTATGGCAAAGATTCTTGGCATCGACCTCGGCACGACGAATTCGTGCATGGCCGTGATGGAAAACGGCGAACCTCTCGTTCTGGAAAACTCCGAAGGCGCGCGTACGACGCCGTCGATCGTGGCTTTCTCCAAGACGGGAGAGCGTCTCGTCGGCCAGGCCGCGAAGCGCCAGGCCGTGACGAACCCCACCAACACCATTTTCTCCGTGAAGCGCTTCATGGGGCGGAAGTTCGACGAAGCAAAGGCGGCGGGCGATCTCGAGCGGGTGCCTTACAAAGTCGTGAAGGCGTCGAATGGGGACGCGCACATCGAAGTGGATGTGAACGGTGAACGGAAGGCCTACTCCCCGCCCGAGATCAGCGCGATGATCCTCGCGAAGCTGAAGGCGGATGCGGAGGCGAAGCTGGGCGAAAAGATCACGCAGGCGGTCATCACGGTCCCGGCCTACTTCGGCGACGCTCAGCGGAGCGCGACGAAAGACGCGGGCAAGATCGCGGGACTCGAAGTCTTGCGCATCGTCAACGAACCGACCGCGGCCTCGCTCGCCTACGGGCTCGACAAAAAGAAGGATGAGAAGATCGCCGTTTACGACCTCGGCGGCGGCACCTTCGACATCAGCGTGCTCGACATCGGCGATGGCCTCTTCGAGGTGAAGGCGACAAACGGCGATACCCATCTCGGTGGTGACGACTGGGACAATCGCCTGATGGATTGGATTCTGAAGGAATTCAAAACGGACTCCGGGATCGATCTCTCGAAGCAGGTGGACGCGATCCAGCGGATCAAGGAAGAAGCGGAGAAGGCGAAGATTGCCCTGTCTTCTGCGCAGGAATACGAACTCAATCTCCCGTTCATCACGGCCGATCAGACCGGTCCGAAGCACATCGCGAAAAAGCTGACGCGGGCAAAGCTCGAGCAGCTCACCGATGATCTCTTCGAGCGGACGATGAAGCCGGTGCGCGACTGTCTCAAGGACGCGGAACTGAGCGCCGACAAGATCGACGAACTCGTGCTCGTGGGCGGCATGACCCGCATGCCGAAGGTGATCGAAACCGCACGCAAGCTCGTCAGCAAGGAGCCGCACAAGGGCGTGAATCCCGATGAAGTCGTCGCCGTGGGTGCCGCGATCCAGGGCGGCGTCCTCAAGGGCGACGTCAAGGACGTGCTCCTGCTCGATGTGACTCCGCTCACGCTGGCGATCGAGACCGCCGGGGGCGTCGCGACCCCGATGATCCCGCGGAACACCACGATTCCCACGAAGAAGAGCAACACCTTCTCGACCTACAGCGACAATCAGCCCGGCGTCGAAATCGTCATCATCCAGGGCGAGCGTCCGCTCTCCCGCGATAACAAGAAGCTCGGCACGTTCCATCTCGACGGCATTCCGCCGGCACCGCGCGGCATGCCGCAGATCGAGGTCACTTTCGACATCGATGCGAACGGGATCCTGCACGTGAACGCGAAGGATCTCGGCACCGGCAAGGAGCAGAAGATCTCCATCACAGGCTCCAGCGGTCTTTCGAAGGACGAAGTGGAGCGCATGCAGAAGGAGGCCGAGGCGCACGCGGACGAGGACAAGAAGGCGAAGGACGCGATCGAGACGAAGAACAACGCCGACAGCCTCGCCTACCAATGCGAGAAGCAGCTCAAGGAGCTGGGCGACAAGGTTCCGGAAGACGCGAAGAAGCCGGTCGAGGAAGCGATCGCGGAAGTCCGCAAGGCGATCGAGAGCGGCGACACCGAAGCGATCAAGAAGGCGTCCGACCATCTCCAGGAGAAGTTCCAGGCCGTCAGCGCCGAGCTCTACAAGGCGGCCTCCGCGGCCGCAGGTGCCGGCGCCCCTGGGGGCGAGCCTGCACCCGACGCCCCGCATCACGATGGCGCCGATCACCCGGCCAAGGAAAAGAAGGCCGACGCGAAGGTCGTCGATGCCGACTTCGAGATGGTCGACGAGAAGAAGAAATAACGAATTTTCGCGGTGGAGCCGATCTGGCTCCGCCGCGTCCGTTTTCACACCAATCCTTTCCCCTGCTTGCTGCGCCCCCGGCGTGGCGGGCGGGTGAAAACTCAACCCAAAAACGCAAACCAAACCGTAACGTATGGCCAGCAAAATTCAGCCTCTCGGCGATCGCGTGCTCGTGCAGCCGATCGAAGAGAAAGAAGTCAAAAAGGGCGGCATCATCATCCCCGATACCGCCAAGGAGAAGTCCCAGGAGGGCAAAGTCGTGGCTCTCGGCACCGGCAAGACCGATGACGACGGCAAGAAGCTCCCCTTCACCGTGAAGGTGGGCGACACCGTGATGTTCTCGAAGTACGGCGGCACCGAAGTGAAGCTCGACGGCGAGTCCTTCCAGCTCCTCCGCGAAGACGACATCCTCGGCATTCTTTCCTAAGGACGACGGGCAACCCGCCCCGAATCCCATACCCCAAATCTCAACTCTGAAATAAAGAATATGGCAGCAAAACAACTCCAGTTCGACGAGACCGCCCGGCACGCGCTTCTGCGCGGCGTCGAGAAGCTCGCGAAGGCCGTCAAGGCCACCCTCGGGCCAAGCGGCCGCAACGTCATCCTCGACAAGAAATTCGGCTCCCCGACCATCACCAAGGACGGTGTCACGGTCGCGAAGGAGATCGAGCTCGAGTGCCCGTACGAAAACATGGGCGCCCAGCTCGTGCGTGAAGTCGCCAGCAAGACCAGCGACATCGCCGGCGACGGTACCACCACCGCCACCGTCCTCGCGGAAGCCATCTACCGCGAAGGCCTCAAAAATGTGACGGCCGGGGCGAACCCCACGTCCCTCCAGCGCGGCATCAACAAGGCCGTCGAGGCGATCGTGGCTGAACTCCACAAGATCTCCAAGAAGGTCTCCGACCGGAATGAGATCGCCCAGGTCGCCACGGTTTCGGCGAATTGGGACAAGATGATCGGCGAGATCATCGCTGACGCGATGGACAAGGTCGGCAAGGACGGCACCATCACGGTCGAAGAAGCGAAGTCCATCGAGACCACGCTCGACGTCGTCGAAGGCATGCAGTTCGACAAGGGCTACCTCTCGCCCTACTTCGTCACGAACGCCGAGGCCATGGAAGTCTCGCTCGAGAACCCCTACATCCTCATTCACGAGAAGAAGGTCAGCTCCCTCAAGGATCTGCTCCCGCTGCTCGAGAAGGTGGCGAAGAGTGGCCGTCCGCTCCTCATCATCGCCGAGGAAGTCGAAGGCGAAGCGCTCGCGACCCTCGTCGTGAACAAGCTCCGCGGCACGCTCCAGGTCTGCGCCGTCAAGGCCCCGGGCTTTGGTGATCGTCGCAAGGCCATGATGGAAGACCTCGCCATCCTCACCGGCGGCAAGTTCCTCACGGAAGACCTCGGCATCAAGCTCGAGAACGTCACCATCGACGAACTCGGCAAGGCCAAGCGCGTGACCGTGGACAAGGAAAACACCACGATCGTGGAAGGCGCCGGCAGCGCGAGTGACATCGCCGGCCGCGTCAGCCAGATCCGTCGCCAGATCGAGGAAACCACCAGCGACTACGACCGCGAGAAGCTCCAGGAGCGCCTCGCCAAGCTCGCCGGCGGTGTGGCCGTCATCAACGTCGGTGCCGCCACCGAGACCGAGATGAAGGAAAAGAAGGCGCGCGTCGAAGACGCACTCCACGCCACCCGCGCAGCGGTGGAAGAGGGTGTTGTGGCCGGCGGCGGTGTCGCTCTGCTCCGCGCGCAGTCCGCGCTCGACAGCCTGAAGCTCGAAGGCGACGAACTCGTCGGCCTGAACATCATCCGCCGCGCCGTTGAGGCTCCGCTCCGCCAGCTCGCCGACAACGCGGGTCAGGAAGGTGCCCTCATCGTCAGCGAAGTGAAGAAGCACACGGGCAATGTGGGCTACAACGTCGCCACCGGCGAGTATGTGGACCTCATCAAGGCCGGCGTCCTCGACCCGACCAAGGTGACCCGCAGCGCGTTGCAAAACGCCGCGTCCATCAGCGGATTGCTCCTCACGACCGAAGCGATCGTGACCGAGATCCCCGAGAAGGACAAGGCGCCGAGCATGCCCCAGGGCGGCGGCGGCATGGGCGGCATGGACTACTAAGTCCCCGCCGTTCGCGCTGAATTCTTCCGCGCATCATTCACAGCCCGGCCGGAAACGGCCGGGCTGTTTTTTTGGGGAGGGGCTGGAAACACCTGACGCGCGGGAATAGCTTTGGTATCCGGGCGGCTAGTTCACTAAAAACGTATTTCAACGACCTTCGTGATCAGCGGAAAATCTCGTTTAACGAGACCTTCGATAGCTCGCTGAGCAGACGCCTCAACGTCGCGCCGCCTCTCTTCTGGAACGCTCGATTCAAGCCAGCACCAAAAGACCAGGCCCTGACGAGTGATGCAAACCTCGTAGACAAACGGTCGTGGATGCAATTCGGGGAACGTGGCTGTCAAGGTGGCCTGAGTCGCAGTGATAACGCGGCGCGTGTAGTCTCGTTGCCAAATATAGATCCCGACGCCGAAGAGAAATACGACGAGGATAACCATCCGGCAAAGGCTTCGAAGTTGGACGAGCGGACGGAGAGCCCAGTAAATGAGGAGGAGCAGGAAAGCATCAAACATGATAACTTCCGCGAGCGCGCCAACCGCTGGTCCATGGACCGCTCGAATACTGCCGGTCGTGCAAACCATGTACGAAGTCGAAGCTGCGATGAACCCGAGGATGCCGACTTGGAGCCAAATTTGGAGACGACTCATCATTCCGGTGATTGCTTGAACACAAGCCTAATCGCAGCGTTCACTTCAGCAGCCGTGTTAGGCCATTAGGATAAACTTCGGTGCACGCACAGTTTCCAATTGAGTCAGGCGATGAAAATCGGCTTCGTCACGAAATCCGCGACGCGGAAGTCGCGTTCCAAGGCGAACAATCGCGCTTGCGGTGATCAACGCAGATTGGAACGTCGTGGTCAATCCGCGGGACGCGAAATGGCCATGCTTCGGAATCGCAAACTCTGCGACTCGCAGATTCCGGGAGCAGGTATGGGCTCAAGTAGTTTACTCCGATCTGCCCGTGAGGCCTCCCACGGTGTCAGCATGCAGCGGCTCTTCGGAATGGTCTGATTCACGAGGCGGAGGTGGGACGCTTGGCGGGCGGGAGTTGGTGGCGAAGCGCGAAACGTCGCGTCGATTTCGATCTCAATCATCCCGGAACCTTCCTTCGGGACGCTCGTGGCCTGGCGCTCGCGGTGAGGGCGAGAAATGGCGAAATCGGCCGCGCCGATGCCCCCGATCGCGACGCAGCCTTCTCGCTCGATCGCCCACATGAATTTTCGCCGGTTCGCAGAAAATTACCCCGCGGCGCCGATTCTCGGTCACACGGATGCCCTGCGGACAGTCCATCTCATTGGGGCCTCGGAATTCCCCGCGGCCGACACCACGAAAATCCATGTCCACCGTCCTTCGCTCCGCTCTACCCACAGCCGCCGTGGCCGCTCTCGGCCTCCTCGCTCCGGCCGCTCCGTTAGCGGCAGAACCCGCTTTCCCGGTCGTCACCATCGTCAAGGTGGCCAAACCATGGTACGCGCCCGGCTTCCTGCTCGTCTCCAAGTTCCGCGACACCATTCCGCAATACGAGGCCATCCCGGGTCTGCACTTGAAGATCTACACGCTGAGCCGCGATGGCGCCTTCGGCGGCATTTACCTCTGGCAGGATCGGACCGCCGCCGAGGCCTGGTTCAATGCCGCCTGGTTCCAGCGCGTGCGCGAGCAGCGCGGCGTGGAAGGTCGCGTTCAATATCTCGAGGCCCCCGTGGTGCTCGACAACGTGTCCGAGGGCACGCCCACCACGGCCGATGGCCGCACGGTCGCCAGCCTCGTCACCATCCCGGTCCCGGTGGGAGTCTCCCGGGCCCAGCTGATCGCCGGCTTCCGGCAGGCGCTGCCGATCTATCGTCAGGTGCCGGGCTTGCTGCGCAAATACTTCATCCTCACGGCGGACGGAAAATTCGGGGGCGTCTACCTGTGGAAAGACGAGAGCTCCGCGCGCGCCCACTACTCGGAGGCCTGGCAGGCCGAAGCGAAGAAGCGTTATGGCACCGCTCCCACCGTGGAGTTCTTCGATGCCCCGGTGCTCACCGCATCGCGGCTGCCGGAGAATCGGACTAAATTTGGCCAGCCATGAGAATTCCCGAGATCGATCCGGAGGTGCTCGCCGCCGCGCAGGGCGGCGGGCTCGCGGCGCTCGAGTCCATCCTCCTCGCCATTCAGCCCGGAGTCTACAATCTCGCCGTCCGAATGCTGGGTCAGCGCGAGGACGCCCGCGATGCCACGCAGGAGATCCTGCTGAAGATCGTCACCCATCTCGGTTTGTTTCGCGGGGAGGCCGCATTCAGCACCTGGGTGTATCGGGTCGCCCAGAATCATCTCCGCACCGCGGCCACGCGGGCGCGGGAGACGCCGGAGGTGTCCTGGGACGAGCTGGCGGAGCGGCTCGGACAGGGTCTGGCGTTCGCCCGGACGATTGGTCCGCAGAGCCTCTCGCCCGCGGAAAAGACGGAAGCCCGCGAGGTGGCCGTGAGTTGTACCCAAGGCATGCTGCTGCGACTGGACCGCGATCAGCGGACCGCCTACGTGCTCGATGCGGTCTTCGCCCTCACCTCCGATCAAGCCGCGGAAGTCCTGGAGATCTCACCCGCCGCGTATCGCAAACGCCTCTCCCGCGCCCGGCAGGAGATTCACGACTTTGCCGGGAAGACCTGCGGACTGGTGGATTCAGAGGCGCCCTGCCGCTGCGAACGCCAGCTCCCGGCCCTGCGCGCGATCCGCGCGCAGGGTGGTGCCGGTGACTCCTTTCGATTGGAGCTGGACGAGCTGGCGGAAGCGGAGGCGCATTTCGATCAGCTCACTGAACTCAGGGACACCGCCGCCGTCTTCCGCGCCCATCCGCGCTACCGCGCACCGCAGGAGCTGTTCGGCGCCATCCGCGCCGTACTGAAACGCGATGGCTATCTGGACGAGTCTGCGTGAGTGGGCCTTGCTATTCACCGTCGGCGCCGAGCCGAGCCCGCCCCCGCTTGAGCAGTGTCGGATCATTCGGAAAGCACTCAATTTCGTTTTGCGATTCAGTCGACACGGCGGTGGCAGAGGCGACCGGTCGCGTTTGGTCGAAGTCTCGAGCAGATTGCGGAACCCGGCCGCACACGAGAAGCGGCGGAGTAAATATCATCCGAGCTTGACCAATCCTCACAAACTCCCTGTGATTCCGTTGCAATTGGTCGCTTTGCAACGCGACTGGTAGCCGAATATCCTTTAGGAGACTCGCACACGCATATGCGATTCAAGGTCACGGATGATTCAGGATTCCTCGCCATCATAGACCCGGACGCGTATCGCGGTTTCGTCCACGCCGACTGGACGTGGGAAACGATGCAGGATGATTTCAGCCGAGAGATGAGCGAGGGACACTTGCTCATATGGGGCACAGGCATGGCGCACTTCTGGAGCATCGATGTTTCGTTTCAGCCGAGCAGTGCGACAGGCTTCCGTGAGGTCATCGGCAGCATCGCCGCGTCGCGAGGGCGTTTGCTCCTCACCAATTACGAGAGTCTTACGATGGCAGCACAATTCCCTGATGTCGCCTTGCCGCAGGCGCATGAGCGAGAGCAGGTTTTGTCGGTGTCGCCCGGCCTCTACAACTGCCGCATCCTCCAGTTGTCAGACCCGGAGAGTGACGCCCCGTTCGAGGAGTCCGTCAGTTTCATTTATGAGATCACACCCAACTCAGCACCAAGAGATACTTGGAGCGAGATTCCGTGGAAGGCGGCCTGACTATGCGCTGCTGAGAACCCGGCCATCACGTTGTGGTTGCAAGCCGCCGCCCTCGTGGGCCGGTTCGCTGATCTTGGTTCGTTAAGCTGCCTCCAAATTCGACCTCCGTCGTGATGAAAATCTTGTGTCTCGTCATTGTCGTCGGCCTGTGCCTGGGCTCTTCCGACACGCCCGCGCAGTCCATGATGGAGATGACGCGGATTGCGCGCCGCGACTACGAGAAGGCGGAGACTCAACTCAACAGCGTTTACCAGAAGGCCCTTGCTCGATTGTCACCGAAAGGAAAAGCTGCGCTTTGCGAAGCCCAGGCAGCCTGGATCATCTACCGCGACAAGAACGCCGAAGCCTATGGCACCGGCGAAGAAGGCGGCTCCCTCGAGCCTTACATGGCTATTCGGTGCCGGGAGGCCAGTACGAAGAGCCGCATTGCCGAGCTCAAAAGCTGTTCTTGTCCCGTCGTTACCCCTATTGAAGGATTCCGTCTCGCGAACGAACAGCTGCGCCAAGCGGAGCACCGAGCCGATTTGACGGAGGTCATTCCCTCAGAATGTGAGGGTTGCATCCCGCCTCATCCGCACGTGAGCTTGGTTGATTGGGCGTCGCCCGCACCTGTGATTACCAAGTCCCATATCCCCTCGCTCTGGTTAGCGGCTTGCCCATCCTTCGGCCCCGCTTTCGCTGAGTCCTGCGTCGACGTCGGACGGAAGCTCCTCTACATCCACGCGGGAGCTTTTGCCCGTCATCTGCTGGCGTTACACCGCGCCCACCAGCGCGACGAGTTTCCAGCCGTCGCGGCGTTTGTGGAGCGTCTGCACAGCGAAGGCGACCACTACACCCGGGAGTTTGCCGCCATCGGCATCTTGGAGGGCATCCAGAACGTGTGGACTCATCCCGAGGTATCCCCTGACGAGTTTCTTCCTCTTCTGCAGCCGCTCAGTGCGGTTGCGTGGTATCACCTGAACCATTTTTGGGCTGGGGAGATCCCCGTTGTCCCAGACGTGATGCCAGGCAACCGCGACGGGAGATGAGTTTTGGCTCGTCATCACCAACGATGCGACATGGGTCCACTTCTTCGCCTGTTCGTTTCACTCTTTGCGGGGGACCGTCGAAGTGCGATTTCTGCGGAATCCCGCTTCGTCAGTATCGGAACGATCCGATTCTGAGAGACCCGTGACACTTCGAACGCATTGCGGCCACGATCGCGGATTCCGTCGCCGAAAGGTCGCGACGGCAAGCGCCGTGACTCGTCGCGCTGCCCGCGCCCGAGAGGGTTTTGAGTTTTTCGAAGGGATCGCTGCCCGTGCGGCTCGACCACGACGCTTCAATCTCCGTTACGGTAAGCGCGGCTGGTCGCGTTCTCAGGCGACTCGTCGTCGATGTCTGTCAGGCGGAGCTACTCGCACCACAATCCGATTATGAGCGCCTGGCGTCGCCGAGCATTGGAGTTGCTGCCCGCCCACCGAGCCATCATCCAAGCAGCGCCCAGACCGATGGCCCTGTGGATTGAGCTCGGGTCGATCTTCGACTCGCTCTACCGTTCGGAGGTTCCGCCCGACGAGGCCGTGCGTCCATTTTTTCAGCTCGCGCGCCGGTGCTTTGAGTCCGGCGGTTCAGAAGCGGCCACGGCGGTAGCGTGCGCATTTTATGAACACTTGCTGCTGAAGCCGTCCGTGCGGGCCGACTTGCCCCGCTGGATCAGCCGTGCCGATTTCTTGGCCAGCGAACGGATATTCTCTTACCACTTGAACGAGTCGGAGTTTGCCGCATTCCGGGACGAGTTCCTGGCCGCTTCGGCGCGATTTGCGCAGCGCTGAATAAGCCCGGATGATTGTCGAATATCTGGCAGGCCACAAAGTATAAAACCGAATGCAAAACGGTCTCTTCGCAGTGCTCGCTCTGGTTGTTGCCGCGGCTTGGGTATTTCGCTCAAGACTCGCAGTTCGTGCGATTGCGGCCTTTTGCGTAATCGTAATGGCGGCATGGCCGAGCATGGGGATCGTTGCTTCCCATCGCCTTGCCGCAGTCGAGCATTTCGATGATTCTCAAAAGCCGGTGTCCGATGATTTCTTGGAGGGGGCCAAGGCCGCCCGAGATGCCGCGGTCTCTCAGCTCCCTGGAATGTTCGGTATCGGTCTGGCTCTTTTTGCCATGCTGCTCATCCCGACCGTGCCTCGTCGCTAACTGTCCAGTCGATGCGCCTCTTTCCGAGTACAAACGGCTGCAAGCGGCGAACGATCCGCTTTTGGAAAACCCGCGGCATTACGAACTCATCGCCGACAAGGTCGCGGATTCCATCGTTGAACGGTCGAGAACGAAAACGCCGTGACGCCTCCGCGGGGTCGAAAGATTGCGGCGCATTTCCCGTCGGGTCGTGTAATTACCACACCCACGGCTTGACCACGAAGCCTTACGCTGTAATGAAATTCACAGTTTCTACCGGTCTCCTTGTAACCCGACGGGTCGTCGAATATCTGTTCGGAGAGACAATGTCTCTAAAGAACGTTTCACCAAAAAAACGTCGTGTCACTTGAGAACTTCTACAGCTGGTTCCGTGATTGGGATGACATAGACTATGTTTTCTTAGGACAGCGTCAAGTCGAACCAACAGAGGCCGACATCGCATCAGTTGAATCCCAGATTGGTTTTCGCTTACCTGAGGACTTTCGAGAGTTTTCAATGGACTCCCTCGGGGGCTCTTACTTAGCAGTGCGCGAGGAACTATGGCCGAGACCAAAAGCAAATCACGTAGCTCCTCTTTGGACATTCTTCTATGGACTCACCGTTTATAGTTTTTGTAAAGAAGCCCCAGATTGGATGCTCTTAACCAGAGCTTGGGACGCCATCTCAAAAAAGGGACATTCCAACTTAGTGCCATTCTTACGAATCATAGGAAATGCTGACAGATATTGTTTTAATAGAAATCAACAGATTGTTATCTGGCGACATGATACACCAGAAAGATCAGAGGTAATTTCAGAATCATTTTATGAAGTATTGCTGCGAGAAATCGAGGCCCTAGAGGACAGGAAAATTCGGTGGCTTCGAGGTGAAGGCCACTTGGATCCAACCAAACACGGAGGCCACGAACCAACGAGACACTCCGAACCCTGAGCCAACCCTGAGACTTGCTTTGCCGCGAAGCCGGCCGCCGTATCGAGTCGGCGTCGGTCAACGCGTAGACGTGCGCGGCCAGCGCGAAAGGATCGGCGCCACGGGGCGTGACGACGACGGCGAGTTGTAAGGACAATGGCGAGACGCACCGCGGCACGTCGGGCTCGAACCCGCTTTGGAGATAGGGGGACTCGAACCCCCAACCTTCTGAATGCAAATCAGACGCTCTAGCCAATTGAGCTATACCCCCGGTAACGGGAAGGCACTAAAGCCAAGAACCGGCGTCGCGCCAGTAATCAGTGAACGGAGATCGGTGGCTCGGCCCGTGAAGCCCGTGCGCCGCGGTCGACACCGATTGCCGATGAGACGATTTTCGAAGTCGGGTAACAGGAACGAATCATGGGTCGGGAGGAGGGCGTCGGGCGCCGATTTCTGGGAGGGCGCGGCGCCCTCATTTGGAGTGCGGCTGCCCTCTGCCGCTTTGGTGGGCGACGATCGATTCACGCTGACCCCGAGCAAGGCAGCGGGTCACATCGCGACGCTGCATTGGTTGTCTGGCGGGCGAGCGGCACCCTGATCCCGAAGAAAGCGGCAGAGGGCAGCCGCACTCCAAATCACCGAGCCGCGGGAGCAATTTTCCAGCGAAGCAGGGTTGGGGCCGCAGTGTTGTCGAGGGACGGTCTAAATCGTCTCTCCCCGGTTCCGATTTGCCAGATGGCGGACGAAAAAGGCACAGCTTGTCTGGCTATCTCGCATGGCTCGGTTCTGACTACTGGTCACTGATGACCGATTACCGGTTGCGGGTTGCCGATTGCTCCGCGGCACCGAGATGCGCGATCGAGTTCGCGTAGTACTCGAGCACGGGTCCGTCCTTCGAGTTCGCGATGAACGTCCCGTCCTCCCGACGCTGCACGAGATGTCGCAGGGTGAGCATGCGCAGGCCGGACTCGAGGGCATAGCCGCGGTCGCTGCGGGGCAGGTAGATCTGCGCGCCGGCCTTTTCGAGTCGGGCGAGCAGCGCGTGCGCCCGCGCCTTCCAGGCCAAATCGTCGAGGGGTGCCGTCCCCGCATCCACGAAAACCTTTGCCACGAGCGCGACGGGGACGACCGGGATCACCGCTCCGACGCCCCTCATCAGCTCCCGGGCGAGTTCCTCCACGCGGGCAATCCGCTCTTCACGGGGCAGGTTTCGGAAGTCGACCTGGTGCTGCGCGGCGTATCGCCGCATCGAAAGGGGGGAGCCGACATTCACGACGGCATAGCCGAAACGGAACCAACCCCCACGCAGCCGCAGCCACAGATTTCGTCCCACCCAGCGCAGGAGACGGAGAATCGTTTGACCCTTCGTCAACTTGACGGCTTGGGGATCGAGCTCGGAGAGGAGATTCCGATCCTCGAGCACTCGATCGTAGTTCACCGCCACCGGGATGAAAACGAGGTCGCGCGGACCGGCGGGGTCGAAGGCCCGCGCCATGTAATCGAGCAGGCCGAGTTTGGGCGGGCGGAGATGCCCGTCGCGCGAGAGGCCGCCTTCGGGATAGACGACCTGCACGATGCCGCCCTCCGTCGCGAGCTGGACATAGCGTTCCAGCACGCGTCGATAGAGCGTGTTCCCCGAACCCCGGCGAACGAAGAAGGCCCCCATCGCGCGCACGATCTGGCTGACCGGCCAGACTTGGGCCCATTCCCCGACCGCGTAGCTGAGCGCCACCTGACCGGCCGCGAGATGAGCGAGCAGGATGTAATCCATGTTGCTCCGGTGGTTCATCACGAACACCACCGAGGCCTTCGGATCGACCTTGCCCAAGGCCTCGGCGTCCGTGTAGCCCAACCGCACGCGGTAGAGCGACTTCGCCACGGCCTTCGCGAACCAGGCGCCAACCCGAAAGTAGAGGTAGGGCCGAAAGGCCGGGACGATTTCGTGCGCGTAGCGATCCACCTTCTCCGCGACGACCGAAGGAAGCTCACCCGTCGTGCGCTGCTCCTCGTCCATCGCCTCCAGGAGTCTGGGGTCGGCCACGAGCCGGCCGATGAGCGACTCGCGCTCCGCCATCTTGTAAGTGGGAATGCGCAGCTTGAGGCGCTCATTCATCCGGTCGACGAGGCGGAGCGCGCGGCGCCGGATGTAGCCACGGATCAGTGGCCAGATCGTCAGGGAGATCAGCGCCCAGCCGGCGAGGATGCCACCGGCCCAGGCGACCCACAGAGGGATCGTGATAGGGTCGGTGAAGGTGGTGGCCACGCCGTCAGCTTGGGGGCTGGGGCGGGCCCGGCACAATCAAGAAGTCGCCGGCTCCGGGACGCGCCGAAAGGATCCGTGGGCGAGGAAGTGCGCGACCTGCGACTGCACCTCGGGCTTGTTCATGATGAACGTGTGCGTGTACGGCACGGCCAGAAAATCCGTCATCCCCTCCAGCTTGGTGCGTTCGAGCGGCACGGTGCCGTCGCTCTCGCGGTCCGCGAAGAGCGGACCCCACAGCGGATGACGGTTCAGTGTCCCGGCGACGACGCCCAGCTCGAAGCACGCGCCGCCAAGGCGGGATGTCAGGCCATCGGTCCGCAATTGGAACGAAGCCGGCCCGAAGAACTCCTTCAGGAATCGGCCCAGCCGAGAAGCCCGGGCGTGGTAATGATCCACCACGTCGCTGCCGCCATTGGGCGGACAAAGCATCACCACGCGGTTCAGGCGCACGGTCGGGTGCGCGTGCTGATAGGCGCGTACGAGAATGCCGCCGAGGGAATGAGTGACGAAGTGAATCTCGCGGGCGCCCGCCGCGCGGGCCCGCTCCATCGCCGGAGCGATGGCATGGTCCGCCAGCACTTCGATCGGCGCCTGGCGGGAGGGATAATCGACGTTGTCGACCCGATACCCCTGCCCGGCGAGGAAACGTGCCATAGACGCCATCGACCGGGCCGTGCGGGCGAGCCCGTGCAGCACGATCACCGTGGCAGGAACCGGGATCGACATCATTCGAATTTTAACCCTCGATCGGGCGGCTGACGAACGAATCATCGATGTCCGGATCGAACCGACCCGAATCCACGGGGCGGAATAGCGCTGGACTCCGTCCTGCCTTCGGATATGCCGGTTTCCCTCGATCCCGATGATATTTCCTGAACTGGCCGATTCCGCCGCGATCAAAGATCTTGTCACCACTTACGGTGGCGGCCTTCTGCTTCTCGTCTCCTCGGTGACGATGTTCGTCGGGTACATCCTGATGGTCATCGCGATCCACTACAGCCGGGGAACCCGCATCTGGATGATGGTCGCCGGGCTCATTTGCATCATTGGACTGCGCATTTACACCGGCAGCTATTTCGTCAGCCTCGGGATTACGATCAGTCTTCTCATTACGCAGTCATCCGAGGTGAAGCACCTCGCCATCGGTCGCTGGGCGATCAATACGCTCGTCTACAGCCTGGTCGGGTGGTTCATCGGCTACGTCGCGTTCCTGAACTCACCGTCCTTGACCCTGCCAACTCTGGCGGGGATGCGGGCGGAGGGATCGGAGGAGCCGGACTCATCGACGCTGGAGGCTTTCCAGCCTCGTCCGGCCTCGTCCGCCCCGACCGTCACTCCCGGGGTCACCGCCTCCACCCCTCCGCCGGTCGCCGAGGCGCCGCCGCGTCCGCTCGTCGTGCCGGACCGCGGCTCGATCCAGCCCATGCGCCTCGCGCTGCGCACTCGGGAGAGGAAGCTGCTCGACCGAAAGCGTGACCTGCGGAAAAATGACTACGAGGCTGCGCTCTGGCTGACGGAGGATATCAAGCGCTACAACGTCGATCTCGCGAGCTTCCATGAGCAGGCGGTGCGGCTGGACCCTCGGTACGCGAGCGTCCCGCTGCCGGAACCGTCGCCGGCGCCGAGTGCGGCCTTGGCGAGTGCGGCGGCGAAGGCGAAGAGTCGCCCCCGATGACTTTTTTCCGCCCTTCGTTCGCGACGGCCTCTCCTTCCCGGCGGGCGGCGGGGAGGTGGGCGGCGGCTCTGCTCGGGTTGGTAAGCCTGGTCGGGGCAGCGGTGGCGCGCGAGGCGCTCGGGGCGCGCTTCGACGATGCGCAGGAAAAACTGACGTTCCGGGTCTCGTCCGGGCCGGCCACGCGGATCGAAGTGTGGATCTACGATGCTCCGCTGGGGGTGCCGGCGAAGGCGACCTTTCCCCTCGAGTCCGATCCGGCGTCGCGGACGTGGAGCGTGACGGTTCCGGTGGCGGAGCTGCGCGAGCGCGGAGTGGCGGGCACGATCTTTTACGGCTTCCGGGCGTGGGGTCCAAACTGGACGTACGAAACCCTCTGGCGGCCCGGTTCGCTGAACGGACGGAAAGACGACTGCGACGCCGCGGGGAATCGCTTCAACCCGAACAAGCTGCTCCTTGATCCGTATGCGCTCGAGGTCAGTCACGATGCGAAGAACGCGCGCGTGCCGAGCGACATCGTCTTCGCTTCGGGGACGAATGCCGGGATCGACACCGGCGCGATCGCGCCGAAGGGCATCGTGCTGTAACCGCGCACAACGTCCGAGGCGGATTCGCAAAGGTTTGAGGGTACTCGGCCCAAAAGCGATCGCGGAAGGGGCACTTTTCGGCGCGTTCACGGCCGCTTCAAACGGCTTTTACGAGCGGCTTACGGAGGCAGGCCACCGTGGCCTCTCCTCGGGGCAGTATTGAGATATCGGGCGATCGAGGAATCGGGTTGGCCGGTCTTCTGGGCCTGCGCCTCGAGGAGGTCGTCCTCGGAGAGCGCCACCGGCGAGCTGTAGGTC
>JBBQFQ010000041.1:0-48975 GCA_038322235.1 Chthoniobacterales bacterium | reverse complement strand
CTGTCAAAAAAAAGAACGATTATTTTTCCAGAGTAAATCGGGATTTGGGAAGGGGGGTCTACGCTATTTGTCCTACCCCCCTTGGTATTTTCTTCACGTCGCCCTTGGTGACACCCCGGCGGCCCCAATGGGTCGTCCGAGGTTCAGAAACGCAGAAAAACCCATTAGAACCCATGACAGTCGAAAACAACGCAGAAAACACCCCAGTCTCCGCTTCGGCGGAGGTCGCCCCGAACCCTGATGCCATCAGCGGATCGGTCAACCCCAACCCCAACAACAACAGCAACAACAACTCCCCGAAGCCTCTGGCGGCGGTGGATCCCGTGAACGTCGAGCCTGTGCTCGTCGGACTGGGACTCACGCCGTCGGCTCTGGAGGCGCTCTCCGTCCAAACGACGGCGCTGGAGGAGGTGCTCCGCGGCTTCGCGGGCATCCCGGCCAGTGAAAGGAAGCGCTTCCGGCTCCAGGCGCGGGGCAACGCGCCGCAGGGAAACCAGGTGAAGGACCTCGCGGGGCAATTCGCGGAGTCGGTGCCGGGAGCGGCCGGAGAGGAAAAGCTCCGGGCCCTGGACGACGCGCGGAACGCCGTGCGGTCGGAACGGGCGCGCCTGCAGGCCGCGGTCCTCCGTCTGGAGGATGCGGAAACGCAGGTGAACCGGGAGTTCCAGCGCCGGGTGCGCCTCGCCCGGGCGTCGCTCCAGGCGGACAGCACCTTCGGCAGCGCCGATCTGCGCCAGCAGGTCGAACGCACGAAGCTCCGCCGGAAGCCGAAGAAGAAGACCGCGGGAGCACCCGCGGGTGGAACGGGAGCCGGAGTCGGAACCGGACCAGTGAGCGGAACCGGTGGCAGCGCTGGGAGCAGCTCGGCGGCAGTCCATCCCGCGCAGGCGTAAGCAGTGAACATCACCCGAAAAGCGGGACGCCGCGGAACGGGGCTGAATGAGGAAGAGGAGGCGGCGGGTGTCCGAAAGGGCGCCCGCCGCTTTTTGGGATCGAGGTCCAGTACGTGTGCACCCATCTTCCAATCTTTCAGCCGCGCAATCCGGCCGAATCAGGCGCGGCAGACGGCGGCCTTTTTGCCGTGCGAAGCTCCGTCGCGATTGCTACTTGCGAGGGTAACGCTCAGGGCTGAGTTCTCCCTCGACTCCGAAATCCGAGACGATGAGCGATCAGTCATTCGATCTGCTGCTTTCAGGTGCAAGCCCCGAAGAGATTGACGAGGCGGTTAACCACGAGACCTGCGCCATGGTCGATTGGCGTTCGGAGCCCGAAGAAGTGATCGAGGCATTTGGAAGCTTCCTCCCACTGGGCCTGCTCTCGGCGGAGGAGACCGATTCCGATCATTTGAGAGTCTGGCTGGGAGACCGGAGCCGAGACTTCGTCCTATTGCCGGAACTCCCGGCGATCGATCTTGCAGATGCCCTTTGCAGTTTTCTGCCGCCGACATTCGGTGCGCACGTCCTGCGGAGCAGCCTCGATTCTGATACAGCTTGTTACGTGGTGAGGCCGTCGCCCTGGTGGCGAGAATTTCGAGCGAGGTACCCGGAGCGCTTCGATCTCCTCTTCCGCGAGTCCGAAAACTTCGAGCGGGCGCCGGAGTAGGGAAAGGCGAATTGCGATCCGGTTTTCAAGCTGGTCTTTCGTTCATCCGGTTTCCGCGCCAGGCCGTCGCGAGGCGGGAGATGTCGCCCGTTCCCTCGCGACGGGTCCGTCCGGATGGGTTACAGGCGGAGGATTGCGGCAAGCTCCGCATTTTCTCATGGCACTCAAAGCCACCATCTTCAAAGCCAGCGTCCAGCTCGCTGACATGGACCGAAACGTCTATGGCGACTACGCGACGACGATCGCGCGGCATCCCTCGGAGACGGATGAACGGATGCTGATCCGGCTGCTCGCCTTTGCGTTGAATGTCCCGGAGGACGATTCGAACGGAACGCTGGAGTTTGCGAAGGATCTCTGGGAAGCCGACGAGCCGGCGCTTTGGCAGAAGGACCTGACGGGAAACATCGTGCATTGGATCGAGGTGGGGCAGCCGGACGAAAAGCGGATGCAGCGGGTGAGCTCGCGCGTGGGGAAGGTGAGCGTCTACAGCTTCAGCTCGAGTGTCGCGACGTGGTGGAGCGGCGTGGCGAATCAGATCACGCGGGCGCGAAACCTGACCGTCTGGCAGGTGCCCGCAGAGCAGAGTCAGGCTCTCGCCGCGCTCGCGCAGCGGGCGATGCAGCTCCAGGTGACGATTCAGGACGGCTCGATCTGGGTGGGAGAAGGCCAGCGTTCGATCGAAGTCGCGCCGGTGCGGTTATATGGTGGGTGAGGGGGGCGGGGACCCCGGTTGGTCTTGCGCATGAACAGGAAGATTCCAGGGTTACACTTCCCAGATTCAAATGGTGCTCCTCATCTTCCCGGCTCTGGCGCTGCTTGCGCTCTTCGCGCCGGGATTCTGCGCGCGAATCTATCCCCTGGAGAACCGGCAGCATCCCCAAACGATTCTGGGGATGCGTCTCACGGGATTCCTTGCGCTGATCCTCTCCGTTGCCGCGGCCCGGTCTTGGTATTTGAAGGGAGACGCAGTGCCGCCGCCGCAGGCAGAGCTGACTGGAGGAGGAATGGAATCCCCCTATGCCGTCGCGTTCGCGTTCGTCATCCTCCATTTGGTCGCTGGCGTCGTGACCATCTGGTTCGACCGAATCGCCGGAGAACGCGCCCGCTCGGAACCTCAGTATGTCAGGGCGATTCGGCTCGCGATTGCGATCCTGTTTGCAGGGGTGGCGTGGATCTTGTTGATCGTAAAGTTATCGAGGTAACCGAACGTGATTCGGAGGGGGTAAGCAAATGTTTCGTCCGGAGTACGCGAGAGTTTGCCCGTCCCGGACCGTCGCCCGGGACGGCTGAGCTCCTGCTCGGCCCAAACTTCCCTGCGACCTCCGCTTCGCACCAGATGCCGCCTCCCGGTACGGCTGAGCTCCCGCTCGGCCCAAACTTCGCTGCGACCTCCGCGTCGCACCCTCTGCGGCCTCCGCGCGCTGCCGCTGCCATCACCACGTTACCCGATCCACTCCAGGCGATTCACCTGGCCGCGATACGGCCATTCCTCAAAACTCGCGCTGAGCCCCGCGAGGACCGGGTTTTGGCGGAAATAAGACCACTTCTCCTGGTAGTCGGCGGCATCGCGAATGCGGTGGTGAAAGCCGTCTCGCTCCCAAACCGCCGGACCCCAGGCCAGGAGCTTGCTGGCCCGAGACTTCCAGAATTTCACCCAGGCTTCAATCGGGGTGGGAGATGGGAAGTCGGTCGGGGCGCAGAAGAGATGCAGATGGTCCGGCAGGATGACGTAGTCACCGACCAGCCAGGCGCGGGCCTCGTTCTGCCAAAGCGCGTGGAGGGTCTCCGTGACCTCGGCGGTGGCAAGGACGCGCCTTCGCTCTCGCGTGGAGACGGTGAGGAATACCAGCGTCGGTCGGTCGAGACGTTGCTGGACCCCATGCGCGGGATGCTGCCGACCGACGGGTTTCTCCTCGTGCGCCATCGGCGCTGGGATAGTTGAGCGGGTCGATGTCGGCAAGGAAATCCGAGCGCGGGATTCGGCGCGCGAATCGGGCGCGCGAATCGGGCGCGCGAATCGGGCGCGCGGGGCAGGCGCGCGGGGCGGGCGCGCGGACGCGATATCAAGTGCGATGTGGGAGTGTGAGCGGAGTTTGGGCCGAGCGGGAGCTCAGCCGTACCTGGAGTCGTACCGGGGAGGGGCCAAGTGCGCGGACACCGTAATCCCCCTCTAAGACTTTTCCAAGCCGGGCGTTCATCCCAGAGATGAATGGGTCTCTTTACTCGCTTTGGGCTGCGGGTTCTCCGCAGCGGTCGCTTTGGAATTTCTTCGCGTTCTCGATCGCGTTTCACCTGACGATCGTGGGGATCGCTTCCTCGCTGCCGGCGATAAGACCGCCACCGCCGGTCGAAGCAGGCGGGATCGAATGTCAGTTCGACGTGGACCCGGTCGAGACGCTCCCCACTCCGCCGCAACCGCCCAACGATCCGGATCCTCTGCCCACGCCCGATGAGATCACCGCCTCGGATTTTTCCACTCCCGCGCCACCACCGCCGGTCGTGACTCCTCCGGCGCCGGCTCCATCGAGTCGGACACCTTCCCGGCCCGCGTCCACCAGCGCGCCCGCTCGCATTGGCCGAAGCGCCGGCCAGCCGGGGCCGGCGACGGTACCGGCGAGAGGCGTGGCGTTCGGCTGGTCCACGCCGAAACCGGGCTACCCCTATCTGGCGCGGCGAGCGCGGTTGATGGGGATCGGGCGGGTCGAGGCGTGGACGGATCCCGCTGGGCGGGTGATTCGCTGCGAGGTGCGCGGGCTCGACGCCATGCTGACCCAGCACACCGAGCGCACGGTGCTCGCGACCTGGCGCGGACCGGCTTCAGCGCAGCTCAGCCGCGAGATCGAATACCGCCTGGAGGAATAGCGTCGGGCCGGCGCGATTTCCGGATGCAATCCGGCCCGGGCGCTTCATGCTCGGGCCGGATGAACGAGCATCTTTTGACGCACGACCAAGCGCACATTCACTACCGCTGGAATCGGGATCTGCCGCCGGTCCATCGGGTCCGCTCCGGCGACGGAGTGCTCATTCAATGCCGCGACTCGAGCGATGGTCAGGCAACCCGAAAAACCACGGCGGCGGAATGGATGGCGCGGGACACGGATCGGATTCACGCCCTGACGGGACCGATCTACGTCGAAGGCGCGCAACCGGGCGATGTGCTGGAGGTGCAGGTCCGGTCCATCCGGCACTTCGGCTGGGGCTGGTCGAGCATCATCCCGGGACTCGGCTTTCTTTCCGAGCGTTTCAAGGATCCGTTTTTCTTCGTCTGGGAGCTCGAGGAGCATCACACGCGCTCGCTCGCGCCGGCGGTGGTGCCGCTGGAGCCGTTCTGCGGGATCATGGGTGTGGCGCCCGCGGAGCACGGTGAATTTCGGACGCGGCAGCCGGGCGTCTTCGGCGGCAACATGGACGTGCGCCAGCTTTCGCGGGGCGCGACGCTCTATCTGCCGGTCCAAGTGGAAGGCGCGCTCTTCTCGTGCGGCGATGCGCACGCTGCGCAGGGCGACGGCGAAGTCTGCATCAACGGGATCGAGATGCCGAGCGAGGTGGAGCTGCTTTTCAAGGTGAGACGGGACTTCCGACTCCGGGGTCCGTTCGCCGAAACCGGCGTGCTCTTTCCGAAGACCGCCGATCTCGGAAGCTGGATCACGATTGAATCGGATGAGGACGCGCTGATGGCGGCGCGGCGCGCGACGAGCCGGATGGTCGACTTCCTGATGGAACGTTTCCACTTCCAGGGCGAGCACGCTTATCTGCTCTGCAGTGCCGCGATGGATCTGCGGCTCGCCCAAGTGGTGAACGCCCCGGTCTTCACCGCGACGGCGACCCTGCCGAAGAGCATTCTGGAAGGCGCGGGGAAAGGATAGGCGGAGCGGGAGGTTGAACGTTGAACCCATGGAACATCGAACCCGTTGAACATCGAACGCTGAACGTCGAACATCGAACTTCGAAGGTCAGAGGGCGTTGATTGAGCTTCCGACGTCGAACTTCGAAGGCCGGAAGGCCGGAAGGCCGGAAGGCCGGAAGGCTGAACATCGAACGCTGAACATCGAACATCGAACTTCGAAGGCCAGAAGGCCTGCGGCCTCAGACCTGAAGTGCAGAGATAAGCCCGATTGATGCGGGATGGGTCACGCAGATTCTGCCCTGGAAGGGCCCAGGAAATTTGTTGGTGGCGTCAGCCACCGGTAGTCGCAGAGAGCCTTCGAGCCCTGGCAGGTGCGGCGGGCATCGATGCCATCTGGGAACGTCGATCTTGACGCGCCGTGGCACGGCTGTCGGGAAACGATCGACCCGGGGCAGCGCTCGGGCCTCGCTTTCCCTGGGCTGGCTTGGGTCAGGCCGTTGGCCTTCAGCGACCGCCGCCCGACGCGGGATGGCTCTGGGGCGATGCCGCTCGAATGGCGGTGCGGGGCTACGCCATCTCCGCGATCGAGAAAAGCTCGCGCTCGGGCTTCGGATCGCGGGTCATCAGCTCGAGGAGGGCGTCGGACGGGGATTTCCCCTCGTAGAGAATGGCGTAGATCTGTTTGGCCACGGGAGTCTCGACCCCGAGCCGCTCGGCGCACTGGTGCGCGCTGCGGGTGGTGGGGACGCCTTCGGCGACCATGCGCATTGAATCCGCGATGGCCTCGGGTGTCTCGCCGCGGCCGAGGCGCTCGCCGACCTTGCGGTTGCGGCTGTGCTGACTGATGCAGGTCACGAAGAGGTCGCCGACGCCACTCAGGCCCTGGAAAGTGGCGGGGTTTCCGCCCATGCGCGCACCGAGCCGGCTGAGCTCCGCCAGCGCGCGGGTGACGAGCGCGGCCTTCGTGTTGTCGCCGAGTCCCAGGCCATCGCAGATGCCGGCGGCGATGGCGTAAATGTTTTTCAACGCGCCGCCGAGTTCGATCCCGGCGACGTCGTCGCTGGTGTAGGTGCGGAACGAGCGGTTGTTGAACGCCTGCTGCAGGCGGACGGCGACGCCGTGATCGGCGGCGCCGATGACGACGGCCGTGGGCGCCTGGCGCGCGACCTCCTCGGCGTGGCTCGGTCCGGAGAGCACGGCAACCGGATTGAAAAGGAAATGCTGCATGAGGATCTCACTCATGCGCAGGCCGGTGTCGTGCTCGATGCCCTTCGTGCAGCTGACGAGAACCGCCTCCGGACGGAGCGTGCCGGCTTCCGTGATCGATTCACAAAGGGCGCGGACCGAGCGCGAGGGCGTGACGGCGAGAACGATCTCGGCCGAATCAAGGGCGTCTTCGATCCACGCGGTGGGTTCGATCGTCTCCGGGAGCATCACGCCCGGCAGGTAGTCCGAATTCTCCCGCGTCTTCCGCAGCTGCCGGATGTGCTCCTCGTTTCGTCCCCAGAGGTGAACCTCGTGGCCGTTGGAGGCGAGGAGGAGGGCGAGCGCGGTGCCCCAGCTTCCGGCGCCGAGGACGGCGACATGGGGTCGTTCCGTCATGGTGCGACCTCCGGCTTGCGCTCGAAGCGGCTTTCCGTGCCGGCGAGGAGACGTTGAATGTTGGTCTTGTGGCGCACGATCGCGAGGGAGCCGATGGCGAGGGAGAACCAGAATAAGGGGCCGAGACCGGAAAACCACCAAACGACCACGGGGAGCGCGGCGGCGGCGAGAATGGAGGCGAGGGACACGTAGCGGGTCAAGGCAAAGAGAACGGCCCAGAAGGAGAAGACGATCAGGCTGGCGAGCGGAACGAGAGCGATGAGCACACCGAGAGAGGTGGCGATGCCCTTCCCGCCTTTGAACCCCAGCCAGGGCGTGAAGTTGTGGCCGAGGACGCAGGCGATCGCCGCCCCGATGCCGCCGAGGTCTCCGGTTGCGGGCCAGAGCCAGCGGGCGAGCAGGACGGACGCGATCCCCTTCGCGGCGTCGCAGGCGAAGACGAAATAGCCGGGTCCTTTGCCGAGGGTGCGGAGGACATTCGTGGAGCCGATATTTCCGCTGCCGTGCTGGCGGATGTCGACGCCGCGGGCGCGTCCCACGAGATAACCGCTCGGGATCGATCCGAGCAGGAAACCAAGGAGCGCGCAGAAGACGAACAGCATTGGCGCTGACTAAAGCCACACCCGGCGCGGCCTGCCACTGCAATTGTGCCGATCAACGCGAGCGCTTCGCGGCCAGGACGCTCTCGATCTGGCCGAGGGGCTGGCAGTTGACGATGTCGGCGCGCGTGAGCCAGCCCTTTCGGGCGGCCGCGATGCCGAACCACAAATCCTGCAAGCCGCTCGTGCGGTGGGCGTCGGGGTTGATGGCGCATTTGACCCCCTTCTCCTGGGCGAGCCGCCACCAGCGCCAGTCGAGATCGAGCCGGCGCGGATTGCAGTTCAGCTCGATGATCGTGCCGGTCGCCGCGGCGGCTTCGATGACGGCGGGGATGTCGACCGCGTAGGCGTGGCGCTGCAGCAGAAGCCGGCCCGTGACGTGGCCCAGCATGGTGACGTGCGGATTCTCCATCGCGCGGATGATCCGCTTCGTCTGCTCCAGCTCGCTCTGGGTGAAGCTCGCGTGCACGCTCGCGACGACGTAGTCGAGAGTCGCGAGGACCTCGTCGGCGAAGTCCAGCGTGCCATCCTTGAGGATGTCGCATTCCGTGCCGGAGAAGATGCGGAAAGCGGGGCCGAATTCCGCGTTCAGCGCCGCGATCTCCTTCACCTGGGCGGCGAGCCGCTTCTCGTCGAGCCCATGCGCCTGAAAGCTGCTCTTCGAGTGGTCCGCGATGCCGAGATACTGCAGACCGAGATCGCGCGCGGCTTCCGCCATGGCGCGGAGCGAATCGCGTCCGTCGCTTTCGGTGGTGTGATTGTGAAACGTGCCGCGGAGCTGCGCCAACTCGACGAGGTCCGGGATCGTGTGGGCGAGGGCCGCGTCGATCTCGCCGTGATTTTCGCGCAATTCGGGCGGCATGAGGTCGAGCCCGAGCGCGCGATAGACGTCTGCTTCCTCCGCGATCGCCGGGACCGGATCCGCGTCATCGCGGGTGGGGGCGATGCGGTATTCATTGAGCGTCCAGCCGCGCTCGAGCGCGCGCTGCCGGAGGGCGATATTGTGCTCCTTGCTCCCGGTGAAGTATTGCAGCGCGAACGGAAATTCCGCGTTCGCGACCAGCCGAAGGTCACACGGCACGCCGCTGCTGAGGCGCACGCTCACCTTCGTCTTTCCCTTGGCGATGATGCCTGTCACCTGCGGCAGCGTCGCAAAATATTCGCCGACCGCCTCGGGCTGTCGGGTCGCCGCGACGAAGTCGAGATCGTGCACGATCTCCTTCCGCCTCCGGTAGCTGCCGGCCGGGCTGACCTGGGAGACCTCTGGGTGGGCACGCAGCGCCTCATACACGGCCTGCGCGTCGTCGTGGATCTGTCCGAGGAGGAAGAGATCCGCGGTCGACTTCTTTTGCTCGATGGCGGCAAGGAGCTTGAGCGCGGTCTTGTCGCCAAAGCCAGGGAGGCCCGAGAGGCGGCCGTCGCGGCAAGCCTCCTCCAGCTTCGGGATACCGGTCACGCCCAGCTGCTCGTGCAGAATTTTGATCTTCTTTTCCCCGAGGCCCGGGATGTCGAACAGATCGAGAATGCCAGCGGGGAACTCCTCCCGGAGCTTTTCGTAAAACCCGAGCCGGCCGGTGCTGACGAGCTCATGGATCTTTTCGGCGATCGCCTTGCCGATTCCGTCGACCTTGGACAATTCGTCCTTCTCGGCCGCCTCGCGGAGATTCCCCGCGAACATCTCGACGGCGCGAGCCCCGTTCTGGTAGGCCCGGATCTTGAAGGGGTTTTCCCCCTTTAGCGCGAGGAGGCGGCTGATGTTTTCAAAGATTTCGGCGATTTCATCGGCCGAGGCGGACGCGGGGGCAGCTGGCTCTTGGGACACCCGATACGGTAGCCTTGGGGAGGCGCTTCCGCGAACCGCGGGGAGGAAGTTTTTTGTCCGTCTCGGGTGGTCTGGAGCTGCGGGTGGATCTGGGTCTGTCAGGCGCCGTCCGACACGCAATTTGCTGGCGCGATCGGATGGGCGGGACTATACGGCCCGTCGAACGTCGCCTTGACCTGCGTCCGTTCCCTTCGGTCGTCCTCCTGCCATGTCCACTGTCGTCGGCGCGTTGCCGCTTGAGTCTTCGGCTCCCCCTTTGTCCCGGCCGGTCGCCCTGCCGAGATTCGCAGTGCGCTGGCTGCATCGGGCGCTCGTCGCGTTCGTCGCCGCCCTCGCGTTCGCGAACTCGCTCGGGAACTATTTCATGCTGGATGATTACTGGCTGCTCGACTGGTGCGCGCGCACACCGTGGCGCGAAGTGGTGCAGCCGTATAAATTTGGTGGAAGCGAGGACTACGCGCGTTTCTGGTTCAACGCGAGCCGCCTCGCCGGGAAGAGCGGGGAAGGATATTTCCGTCCGAGCGTCTCGATCCTCTACAAGGGCGTGGCCGACCTCTTCGGGATGGACGCGAGGGCGTTCCACGGGAGCAGCATTTTGCTTCACGTGATCATCTCGCTCCTGGTCCTCTGGGTGGCGGGGTTTTTCTTTCTGCGCCGCGAGGTCGCGCTGGTCGTGGCTCTCGCGTTCGCCGCGCATCCGGCGCACTCGGAGACGGTCCAGTGGCTCGGGGCGAATACCTATCTGCTCGTCGCGCCATTCTACCTCGCGGCACTCGCCTTTTTCCTCCGCTCGCGCCGTCCGGGCGCCTCGGCGTGGAATTACGCGGCGGCCTTTCTGTGTTTCCCGCTCGGCCTCGGTGGTCACGAACTCGCGATCACTCTGCCGGCCATCCTGCTCGCCGCGGACCTCTGGGCGAATTTTGCGCGCGGCGAGGAAAGCGGACCGTTTACGCGCCTGACGTGGCGCCACATTCTGCTCCGCCAGGTTCCCTTCGGCGCGCTCGGTCTCGCCTACCTCGCCTGGCATGCCGGGGTGCTCGCGACGATCTCGCAGGACATGGCTGGCAGCACGTACGCGCATGACGCCACGCATCCGCTGACGTTCGCGCTGTCGTCGCTTTTTCAATTCACCTACGGACTCGTGCATCTGCTGCTGCCGTTTCCTTTCGCCCCGGTGGATGCGGAGGATTTCGTGCCCTCACTGGGCGCGCCCGCACTCGCCGCGGTCTGCCTGCTCGCGCTCCTCGTGTCAGGGTGGGCCTGCTCGCGCCTCGGCGGACGCAGCCGGCGCGCGCTTTTCGCGGCGTTGCTCTTCATCGTCCCCTTCGCGCCCGCGCTGCTGGTAGCCCCCACGGAACGGCAGCTGTACCTCCCCTCGGTCGGTTTTTGTCTCCTGCTCGGGCTCGGCTACGAGCGGCTGGCGGTGCGCGGACGCGCCCCGCGCCGAATGACGACCGCTCTCGTGCTCGCGGGCGTGGCCCTCGCCTGGACGTACAACGTGATGTGGTCATTCCCCTCTGGTATCGCCCGGACGCAGCTGGCCGAAATCCGCCGGGAGGCTCCCGAAATCGAGCCCGGCTCCTCGGTCTATCTCCTGAACCTCTGGGGACCGTCCTTCGGATTGGAGATGATGCCCTCATTGCTCTACCGCGATCCCACGCTCGACGTCCAGGTGCTGACGATTCACCCGAAGCTCCTGCCGGTGGGCGAACACCGCGTGAACAATGCCTGGCTGCAAAAGTTCTTCTCCGCGGCGCTGCCGGACGCCACGGGCGAGGCGCCGGTGGAGACGACCTGGGAATCGCCTGATGTCCTCCGCGTCCAGATCCGAGGGGGTCGATTCATGCGCAGCCTCATCGAGCAGATCTATCCCGCGGCGCCGATCGCTCAAACCCCAGGCGGGCGGGTCGAGACGCCACGCTTCACGGCCGAAGTGGTGGCCGCGGACGCGGATGGCGTCGAGACGCTCCGCTTCCGCTTCCAGCCGGGCGCGAAGCGGATCGTTTTCGATCTGCAGGGGGGTCGGGTCCGGCGGCTGTAGGCGAGGGTGGGCGAGAGCATCGGAACGCGCGGAAAATTCCGGGCGCGCCAAGCGCGGCTTTCGGGGTTAGTCGTCCTGCTCCGCTGCCATGCCTCCCTCGCTCATCTACGGCGTCTGCGCGCTCATCCTGCTCTGGTACCTCGTGAAGGGCTGGCGGAAGGGTCCGGCGCGCATGGTGATTTCCATTCTCGCGCTGGGCGCCGCGTACATCGCGGGGGTGCTGTTCGGCGACGCGGTGGTTCCGCTGCTGCGCCCGCTGGGCTTCGCCGATCTCGTCCTCGTCGGGATCGCGCGCGCGGCGACCGGGCTCGTGGCGTATCTGGTAATCGTCGCGTTTGGGGCGATCCTCTTCAAACGGACCGATCAGCAGGACTTCGGCGTGGTCCGCTTCCTCTACGGCTTGAGCGGGGCGGGTCTGGGCCTCGTCTTTGGCCTCGTGCTGATTTGGGGGTTCGTCATCGCCGTGAGGCTGGCGGGATCCCTCACGCCGACGTCGGTCGGGAAGGAGGCGCCGATTCTGACCGAGGGTGGCTTGCCGGCGCGGCTCGTCGACCTCGCGCGATCCTGGAAGGATGAGCTCGATGGTGGCCCGGTGAGCGCGCTGGTGAAGGCGGCTGACCCACTGCCGGCAAGCGTTTACGTCAGCGTCGATCGAACTGGGCGGGTCCTCTCAAATCCTGCGGCGGCCCGCCGCTTCCTGCAGGCGCCGGCGCTGCGGGACTGGGTGAGTGATCCGAAGCTGCGCGCCCTGACCGATGACCCGGAGCTGCAGCGCGCGCTGAGGGACCGCGACTATGCGGTCGTCCTGCGCCACCCCAAGGTGGTCGATTTTCTGAACGAGCCCAAGCTGATCGACCGGCTGAAGCAGACGGATCTCAACGGGGCCCTTGAATTCGCCCTGGAGGAAAAGAAGTAGGCGATCGGCCACCTTCGCAACGGAACCACGCATGCGCTACATCGCCACGATCGGTCTCGAAGTTCATGTGCAGTTGAAGACGCAGAGCAAGATGTTTTGCGCCTGTCCGGTGGCGTACGGAGCGCCGCCGAATTCCCAGACCTGCCCGGTGTGCCTGGGCCTGCCCGGGGCGCTTCCGGTCATGAACGCCGCGGCGATTGAGCACACGCTCCTCACGGGTCTGATGCTGGGCTGCCGGATCGCGCCGCTCTCGAAGTTCGATCGGAAACATTACTTCTATCCCGACATGCCGAAGAACTACCAGATCAGCCAGTATGATCTGCCCTTCTGCGAGGCCGGAGGCGTGGAGCTGCACGCTCTCGCGTTCCCGAAGGACGCCCAAAAGACGGCTGAAGCGGGCGCAGAAAAAACGGTGGGGCTCGTGCGCATCCATCTCGAAGAGGATGTGGCGAAGAGTTCGCATTTCGAGACGAGCAGCGGGATCGATTTCAACCGGGCCGGAACTCCCCTCATGGAGATCGTGACGCTGCCGGAGATCACGTCGCCGGAGGAGGCGTTCGCGTTTCTGGCGTCGCTCCGGCAGGTGCTGCTCTGCGGTGGAGTGAGCGATGCCGACATGGAGAAGGGCCAGCTCCGGTGCGACTGCAACGTCTCGGTGCGGCCCGAGGGCCAGTCGGAACTCGGCGTCAAGATCGAGATCAAGAACATGAACTCGGTCTCCGGCGTACGGCGGGCGCTCGCTTCCGAGATCGGACGGCAAATCGACGAAGTCCGGGCCGGCCGGACGCTCCAGCAGGAGACGCGGGGCTGGGACGATGCCGCGGGTCGGACGTTTCTGATGCGCACGAAGGAATCGGCGCACGATTACCGCTATTTCCCCGATCCTGATCTACCGCCCGTGCATACCGCCGGACACCTCGCCGCCGCGACCGCGCGCCTGCCCGAACTGCCCTCGGCCAAGCGGCGGCGCTACGCAGCAGAATTCCTGCTCAGTGCCTACGATGCCAGTGTCCTCGCGGATGATGCCGCGCTCTGCGGCTACTTCGAAGCCGCGGTCCGGGCGAATCCGGCCGTGAAGCCGAAGTCGGTCGCGAACTGGATCATCAACGATTTGCTCGCCGCGCTTTCCGCCTCGGACCGGGAGATCTCCGATTGTCTCGTCGAACCGGCGGCGCTCGGGGAACTAGCGGGTCTCGTCGAGAACGGCCGGATCAACGGGAGGCAGGCGAAGGAGGTCTTCGCGGAGATGTTCGCATCCGGCGCGCGTCCGGCGGACATCGTGCGCGAACGCGGTCTCGAACAGGTGAGCGATGCCGGGGAGATCGAGGCGCTTTGCGATCAGGCCATCGCGGGGAACCCGAAGGTCGCGGCCGACGTGCGGGCGGGGAACGCCGCCGCGATCAACTTCCTCAAAGGACAGGTGATGAAGCTCTCGAAGGGGAAGGCGAATCCTGGCGTCGTCGGGGAGATTCTCGAGCGGAAGCTGCGAGAATAGGGGTCAACACCCGCAGGCCGGGCTTTGGTCGCAGCGTTCCCCCAGCACCCGGCGAAGCTCATCCCTTCCCCCCGAACATCCTCCGGAATGAGGTCACCATCTTTCCGATTCCGGACTCCTCTGGGCCGAGTTCCCCGAGATTCTCCGCATAGACCTCGGCTCCGGCGAGATCGTGTCGCGCGGTGCACAGGTCACGGGCCGACGCGATGAGCTTGCGCGCTTCGGATAGCCTTCCGAGTTTGAATTCGTTGAAGCCCAGGCGGCCGAGGACTTGCGCCCGGATCGCCTCGACCAGCTTTCCGGCGTCGCCGCCTCGCGCCAGGAGGCCCGCAAGAAGCTCGCTGCTCTTTTGGTAGCGCCGGAGCTCAGCCAGCCGCTGAGCCTTCGCAAACGTCTTCAGCACTTCGATCTCCAGATCGATGAGGTCTGGTCGGACGGGATCACGCGTCTCGAGAAGAGCGAGATTTTCCCGATAGATCCGCACCCCGTCGAGATCGCCTCCGCGTTCGCAATCATCGAGCGCCTGCTTCATCGCCGCTCGCGCTTCTCCATAGCGTTTCTGCCCGAAGTGCAGTCTCCCCATCAATCCCCTGGTCTTCGCCCGGATCTCCAAGAGGCCCGTGCCCGTAGCGCCGGAGGCCGCGAGTTCCGCGCAGAGCGCTTCGGCCTTCGCCAGGCTTTGGTTGATGTCGCCGGTGTCCGCGAGCTCCTGGACCTGCGAGAGCGCGTTCTGCCAGCGAGTCAGAATGTTGTCCTCCCCCGGCGGCATGAGCTTCGCCATGAGCTGCGGGAACCCGTTTTGCTCGAAGAGCTGGGCCACCTGAATCAGCGTGTGGCCGTAATTCGCGACGAGTTCGGGATTCTGCCGTACCTCGGGCGGAACCTGGGTCCACGACGCAAAGTGATCGCCGATCACCTGCGCGTCCGCGCGACAGGTCGCAAAAAACGCCTCGTCATCCTTGCGGGCCACGGCCGCGAGCAGGGCCTGCAAGACTTGATCCGGGTCGTTCACGGCCGGCCTCCGAGATTTTGCAGAATCTGCGACCGAAACAACCCGCCGGGGAACGTCGTGAAACCGGGATGCTCCGGCCCCAGCCAGCGCAGGTCCTGATGGTGCTCGGCGGTTGCCCCGCCCACCGGCGGACAGTAACGACGCACGTTGTTTTTCGCTTCGTCGAGGTCGAGTTCGAGGCATTCAATTCCAATGGCCCAAAGCGTCTCCGTCAGCATCCGCGGAGTATTGCCACCGCCGAGATTGGAGGCTGCTCCGGCCACGACCCAGACGTCGGCCTCGATTCCCCGAATCGTCAGCGCTCCCACCGCCAGATGACCCACCGGGGCGATGTCACTGGAGACCCACGAGAGCGAACGCACCGAAATCCCGAGTGCCTCTTCCAGTTCCGCGCGGTGGATCGTGACCCAATGGGCATAGAGGATGGCCTCGCCTTCACAGCGTCCGAAGATGGCGACATGCGCGCTCCGACCGACGACGCCTTCGGCGGCGGCAAATTCTTCCAGGGGCGGCAACCCGCCCGGCCCGACCTGAACGAGCGAGTCGGCCCCTTCGGTAGAAACGGACGGCACGGCGGATTCCCGCCGATCCAGCGAACGTCCGATCCAAGTGACCACTGCCGCCTGGCCCGCTCGAAGGGCGAGCGGGAAGACGCCCGTCACGATCTCGCCTTCATCATAGTGCACCGAACGTGGAGCGCCCAGAGCGCGGATGAGGCCGTAGACCGTCTCCAAGTCCTCGGGTCGAGTGGTCGCCAGTCCCAGCCGACTCATGCACTCCGCGGACGATTGCACCCCAAAAACTTCCGTATCGAGGATGCCCCGCCAGACCAGATGCGGTCGGTCGGTCAAGACTTGCATCAGCAGGGCCTTGCGGGCCGAAAAATCTTCCCCGGGGGACTCGGCCCCATCGAGTGCGTCCATCGCGTGATTCAAGTGCTCCGTGCTGAGAACCGCCTCATAGGTGCACCAAGCCCGCCCGAGATAGTCCTCCACTCCGTCGAGCAGGACAAGGGTTCGACCGAGAGCTTGAATCGCGCCGAGTCGTCGGAGGAGAGATTCAAACCGGCTCTGCTCGTCCGGCGTTCGCTCGTGCTGGGGCATGCAACTGTAGTCGTACCAGACGCGAAATTGTCCGAGGGCTGCCCGGAGGTGAGGCGTTTCCATCAGGCGCGCCTGCAGCGTCCCGAGCCCCACGTCAGACTGGGCCAGACTCACTCCGCAGTCGTCGAGGTCGTCAAATTTCGCCGCTTCCCGCACCAGGTCGGCAAACCGATCGTCCGAAAGTGGGCGAAGCAGATTAACCACTATCGACTCGGCAAACTCCGAACCGTGGGGACCGACAAAGACCTGTCCCATGTCAGCTGTCTTGCGCGCGATATGGCGGCCCCGGGCGGCGCCCACCCAGATCGCGCTCACGAGGTGTCCGAGGATCTGCCACCCAACGAGCGCCGCCTGCAGGCCGCTCGGGTCGGGTTGGTTGGGAGTGAGCCACCGATGTGAGACGAAGGCGTAGTAGCAAGTGGGATCGAAAGCGTTGGAGAGCCGCTCGTGCCCTTCCTGCATCCGCACGAAACGACCGGCCTCCAGCAATTCGAAAAACGGCAGCCACCAAATGTCCGGCACGTCGCCGTGCTCCGATTGGGCGCGCAGGGGAGCGGCGTCGCGGTCCCGCGAGCTTTCGAGCAAAAACGCCGGCGGATCCGCGAGGGACAGCCGCCGCTCCACCGTTCGTCCCCCCTGCTCCCAGCGGTAGCAAGCTTCCCGCTCCGTCATCTCGAACTTCACGGGGCCATCGGGAGGCTTGAGCGCGAAGGACAGATGGCGGACCTCTTGACGGAGTTTCGCGAGGCGTTCCGCTCTATCGCTTCCGCGGGCCTGCGCCGAAACTACCGCCGGGCGGAGGGTCTGGAGAGGCGATGGCCCGGCAAGGGCCGAAATCGCGTTCATCCGGGCGCCGATCTCGTCGTACTTCCGCTCCTCCCCCGCACGCGCAAAGGCGAGAACCTCCGCAACCGAGGATCGATCAATCAAGGTGCGCCTTTCGCTGGTGCATCGCGGAGTTTTATCAGCTCGCTTCTCCGGGATCAATCCGAGCGTGAAGGCTCCGCGTGCCGCGAAAGTTTCCGCCGATCCCGCCGATCACGGGTGCATGGCCACTACGTCCTGGCGCGAAATGATTCTTCGTCGCTCCGTAGCCGGCGGTCGATGAAGAACGGTCCGAACGGGAGCAGCGCTGCGACGAAGATCAGGGCGGCGCGGGAAAGCGGCCACCTGGTCGCCCTCCATGCGTATAACAGGGCGGCACAGAACGCGACGAAGAGGAGGCCGTGGAGGAGGCCGAAGATCCGGACGGCGAGAGGCTGATGCAGGAAATACTTCAGCGGCATCGCGACCCCGACGAGAAGCAGGAATGAGATCGCCTCGGCGAGGCCGAGGCGGCGGAGCAGGGAGATGGGATTGGTCACGCGGTGGGGCGAGGAAACGAGCCGCAATCCGCCATCCCGCGCCTGAAACGCAACCAGGATTTGGCTTGCGGACCGGGCCGCGACGCGGGCACTCTCCGCCCATGAGCGAATCCAACCGTGACCGCGCGCTCCGCTGGATGGAGGAAGTCTGGAATCAGCGTCGGGATGAACTGGTCGACGAGATGATGGCGACCGATGCCGTGGGGTATGTCGAGGGCGGAACGGTCACCGGCCGCGCCGAATTCCGGGCGTTTCAAAAGCAACTCCTCACGGCCTTCCCGGATTTCCAGGTGACGGTGGAGGACAGCATCGAGGACGGCGACCGGGTGGCGCTGCGGTGGCGCGTGACCGGCACGCACCACGGTGATAATCTGGGATTCAAGGCGACGGGCGCGCCGGTCGGATTCCGCGGCATGACCTGGTTTCGGTTTGAAAACGGGTGGCTCGTCGAGGGCTGGGATGCGTGGAATCAGGGACACGTGATGGCGACCTTGCAGGCGCTCGCGACGGTCTGACTCGTGACGTGATTGCGGGTCGGGGCGGACGGGAATTCCGATGCAGCGCGGGCCGGTTGTGGCATCGTCCGCGCTCACAT
Source organism: Chthoniobacterales bacterium (assembly GCA_038322235.1). Lineage (GTDB taxonomy): Bacteria > Verrucomicrobiota > Verrucomicrobiia > Chthoniobacterales > SZAS-18 > SZAS-18. Next base: position 30,977 of record JBBQFQ010000041.1, on the reverse strand, counting down.
CATGACCATGAGCGACGAGAGTTTCATCCGACAACGGTTCGCTGATCGGATTGGCGGTGCCCGTTTCGGCAAGGACACGGCGATCTACAAGTTCGAGAAGATCAAGCGCGCGAAACGCGCGGCCCTGGCGGCCCATCCCGGCACCGAGCTCTTCGACCTCGGAGTGGGTGAGCCCGATGGAATGGCGGACGATGGAATCCTCGAGACCCTGAATCGCGAGGCGCGGAGATCGGACAACCGGGGCTACTCGGACAACGGCGGCGCCGTGCTGAAGGCGGCGGCCGCGAAATATCTCCGCGAAGTCTGCGACGTGGCGCTGGACGCGGATCGTCAGATCATCCATTCCATCGGCAGTAAGGCCGCGCTTTCGATCCTGCCCGCGACGATCATCAATCCGGGCGACGTCGCCCTCATGACGGTGCCGGGTTACCCGGTCTTCGGCACCCACGCAAAATACTACGGCGGCGCGGTTCACACCCTGCCGCTGACGAAGCAGAACCGCTTTCTTCCGGACCTGAACTCGATCCCTGGGGAGGTCCTCGCGCGGGCGAAGGCGCTGGTTCTGAACTACCCGAACAACCCGACCGGGGCGAACGCCACGCCAGAGTTTTTTGCGCAGGTCGTCGCCTTCGCGAAACAGCATCAGATCGTGGTCATCCATGACTTCGCGTATGCCGCGCTGATCTTCGAGGGGCGCCCGCTCAGCTTCCTCGCCACGCCGGGCGCGCTGGAGGTCGGCATCGAACTGCACTCGGCGAGCAAGAACTTCAACATGACCGGGTGGCGTTGCGGGTTCGTGGCGGGGAACGAGTTGCTGGTTAACGCCTACGGCGCGGTGAAGGACAACACCGACTCCGGCCAGTTCCTCGGGATCCAGAACGCGACCGCGTATGCCTACGAGCATCCTGAGATCACCGAGGGCATCGCGCGCAAATACTCCCGCCGGATGGATCTGCTGGTTCCGATGCTGCGTGGGCTCGGCTTCGAGGCGGAAAAGCCCCGCGGCTCATTCTTCCTGTATGTCGCTGCGCCGAAGCGGGCCATTCCGGTGGCGGGTGGAACGCCGGTCGAGTTTTCGAACGCGGAAGCGGGCTCGGAGTGGCTGATCACCGAGCATCTGATGTCCACGGTGCCGTGGGACGATGCCGGGGCGTTCCTGCGTTTCAGCGTGACGTTTGCGGCGCAGGGCGAGGCCGATGAAGCGCGCGTGGTCGCGGAAATCGGCCGCCGGCTGGGGCGTTACCGTTACGAATTCTGATTATGAGACCCGCTGTCCGTATCTTCGTTCTCCTCCTGGTTGGGGCGCTCCTTTCGGGCTGCGCTGGTTTTCAAGGCGGCAAGGCCGACCCCCGCCAGGCGAATGGCTTCTCCACCGTGCTCATCGACGCCGGGCACGGCGGCAAGGACCGGGGTGGGGCGGGACGCGGCCTGATCGAAAAAGAGATGGCGCTGGACACCGCGATCCGACTCCGCGAGGCGCTCAGGGCGGAGGGCTTTCGTGTGATCCTCACGCGGGACGACGATCGCTTCATCGAACTCGACGACCGCGTGGCCTTGGCGAACCGCCGCGCGGGCGACGGTACCATTTTGCTCAGTATTCATTACAACGCCGGTCCCAGCTCGAAGAGCGGTGCGATCACGTTCTTCTGGCGGACCGACAGTCATGGACTGGCCACGCGGATCCAGCGCGGGCTCGTCGCGGAAACGGGTCTCGCCGACGGCGGGATCGTCCGGCGCCGGCTGCGCGTCACGCGGAATCCGGAGATCGCCAGCGTCCTGATCGAATGCGGGTTTCTGACGAACGCCGCCGACGCCTCGCGGATCGCGGTGCCGGAATTCCGGCAACGGATCGCCCGAGGCATCGCCCGCGGTCTGCGGGAACAACGGGCGCTCGGCGATGGGAGCATCGCGGTCGTTCCGGAGCTGAACGAGCCGATGTCGCGCGGGAGCGATGCCCGGGAGTATTGACGACGGGACGCGGCGCGGTTGCTGCTGCTCTTTCGGCCACCATGCGCGCGATCCTCGTAATCGTTGTCCTCTGCGTGATCGGCTATTTCTGGATGAACCGAACGCCGACGCCACCGGTCCAGGCCCGGCCGCCGGCGATCGAGCGCCCGGTCAGTTCGCTCGATCCGAAGACGGCGCTCGACCGGGCGAAGGTCGTTACGGACAAGGTTCAGAAGGATCGGGATAAATCCGGCGAGTACGGCCGGAAGTAGGGCGTCGGAAGACTGCGCCCGAGGGTGGGATGGCGTTCCCGGACGGGGCGTGCAATAAGACGGAGCCAAGCTTCCTGCACGCAACCTCTGGACGGCGGAGAAAATCTCGCCAAATCCTCCCCTCCCTTCCCGTGCCTGAACCGACCGATCCCACCGAACCCAACTCGCCCGCCGAACCCACCGAGCCGACGTCGCCTTTGGAGAGCCCGTTACTGCCGTCGGCGGACGTGGCGGAGGCAGCGGCTCTTGCGCCGCACGTGCCGCCGGATGATCCGGCGCTCCGGCGGCTGATGGATCGGAATTTTCTCTCCTACGCCAGTTACGTGATCCGCGATCGGGCGATCCCGGCTCTGGAGGACGGTCTCAAGCCGGTGCAGCGGCGGATTCTTCACGCGCTGCACGAAAGCGACGACGGAAAGTTCACGAAGGTGGCGAACGTCATCGGTGACGCGATGAAGTATCACCCGCACGGTGATGCCTCGATCGGCGATGCGATCGTGGTCCTGACCCAGAAGGGCTATCTGATCGAAGGGCAGGGTAATTTCGGCAACCTGCACACCGGCGACGCCGCCGCGGCCGCCCGCTACATCGAATGCCGCCTGACGGACTTGGCCAGGAAGGAGTTGTTTAACGACGACCTCACGCGGTTCGTGCCGAGCTACGACGGCCGGAAGAAGGAGCCGGTGACGCTGCCTTCGAAGCTACCCCTCCTCCTGATGCTGGGGGCGGATGGCATTGCGGTGGGGCTCTCAACGCGCATTCTGCCGCATAATTTCGGCGAGCTGCTCGACGCGCAGATCGCCATCCTCCAGAATCGTCCCTTCGAAATCCTGCCGGACTTCCATTCCGGCGGGTTGATGGACGCCTCGGGCTATGACCGCGGGCGCGGAAGCGTGAAGATTCGGGCGGTGATCGAGGAAAAGAAGGGCGTGACCGGCGTGATCACGATTCGTGAGGTTCCCTATGGGGCGACGACCGCGTCACTAGTCGCTTCGATCGAAGAAGCCGCGCGCAAAAAGAAGGTGCGCGTCAGCAGCATCGACGACTTCACGGCGGAAAATGTCGAGGTCGAGGTGCGCCTGCAAAAGGGTGAGGACGTGCAGAAGGCGATTGCCGCGCTCTATCATTTCACGACGTGCGAACAGTCGCTGAGCGTGCGCCCGATCGTGATCAAAGGGGAGCGACCGGTCGAGATGACGGTCGACGAAATCCTGCGTGCGAACACCGAACAGCTGCTCGACGTGCTGCAGCGGGAGCTCGAACTCCGTCGCGGGGCGCTGCAGGACGAGATTCACGCCAAGAGTCTGGCGCGCATCTTCATCGAGAACCGAATCTACAAGGACATCGAGAAGTGCACGACCTACGAGGGCGTCCAGGAGGCCGTCCTGAAGGGAGTAAACCGGTACCGCGCCGAGCTGCGCCGGGATGTCACGGCGGAAGACGTCGAATCGCTCCTCCAGCTGCGCATCAAGCGGATTTCGCTCTTCGACCTCAGCCAGAATCGACGGGAAATCGCCGATGCGCTCTCGGGGCTGGCGGAGACGGAGGACCACCTCCTTAACCTGAAGCGTTATGCGGTCAGCTACCTAAAGAACCTCTTGAAGTTGCACGCGAAGCACCACCCGCGGCGCACGCAGATCACGACCTTCCAGGAGACGGACAAGCGCGAACTCGCGGTGAGAAACCTCGCGATCGCCTACGACCGCGTGCGGGGCTACCTCGGCTGGGATGTCAAAGGGGACGGCATCGAGCCAGCCTTCAAGTGCTCCGAGCTCGATCGGGTGCTCCTGATCTATCAGGACGGCCGCTACAAGGTGGTGGCGCCCGCGGAGAAGCTCTTTGTCGACCGGGACCTGTTGCGCTTCGAGCTGTTCGATCGCGAGAAGGCGTTCGTCGTCGTCTTCGGGGGCAAGGGCGTCAGCTTTGTGAAGAAGTTTTCCTTCGGAGGCGTCATCCTCGAGAAGGAGTACCGCTGCGTCCCGGAAAAGATGAAGATCCATTTCCTGAGCGACGAAGCGCTCGAGCGCTTGTTCGTGAAGTATCGGGAATACAAGCTCAAGCTGCGCCAGCGGAAGCCGCCTCCCAGCGCCCGCGGCCCGGAGAAGCAGACGCTGCGGCTCGACGATCTGCCGCTCCAGAATCCGAAGACCAAGGGGGTGGAGCTCAGCGAACGCGATATTGAAAGTGTCTCAGCCCAGCGCCCGCGCGGCTGGCCCGAGGGCGACGGCGAATCAGCGATGATGCCGCTCTTCCCGGCGGAGTGATCAGCGATTGATCAAGGCGAGACGGACCCCAGACGGGAATGTCGCGACGGCCGGCGAGTCGGCGGATCACTTCCCGGCGGAGGAAACGCCGAGGCGGGCGCGGGCTTCGTCGAGCAGGTCGGTGCGCACCCAATCGGCCGCGGGCGGCGGTCGATTCGTGACGTTCAGGACGACCCCGAGGCTCTGGTGAAGCATAAAGTCGGTGATGGCGTCGATCTGCGGCGGACTGACGTCGTAGGTAAAGCGGGCATTTTCGAACGCGAGGCGGTAGTCCTCTTCACTCAATTTGCCGGCGAAGAAATTTTCCCGGACGTAACGTTCCGCGATCTCCGGCTTCTCCAGCAGCGTCTTCGTCGCGTCCACGAAACAGGACATCACGCGGAGCGCGAGTTCGCGGTTTAGGTAGACCTTTTCGCTCATCGCGAGCGTGCGAACCGGCTCCCCGATCATCGTGCCATAGGGCTTGGCGACCTCGACCCCGAAGCCCCGGCGGATCGCCTGGGAGGCTTGCGGTTCACTGTGGCAGACGGCGTCGACGTCCCGCTTCTCGAGCGCCTCATTCAGCTTCGCGAACGGCAGATAGAGTATCTGCACATCCGTTCCGGGTTCAGTCGAGGAGCGGAGGCCGATGGTCGCGAATTCCGCAAGCAGAAGCATTTGCTGCGCACTGCCCCGCGCGACTCCCACGCGGCGCCCCTTCAGGTCACTCGAGCCACGCCATTTCACGTCGCTGCGTCCCACGATCCGGGCACCGCCCGCCGCGAAGCCGGCGACGATGTAGATGGGTGCGCCGGCCGCCCGGGCCTCGATCGCTCCCTCCGCGGCACTGGCCGAGAGATCAAGATCACCCCTGATCAGCTCCGGAAGCATATCGATCCCTTTAGCGTAGATCTTTTCCTCGATCTTCAACCCGTAGCGCGGGCCGATTTCCTTCATGTACGAAACCGTGCCGTAGTGGACAAACTTGAGATTTCCGAGGCGAATGACGTCGTCTGCGGAAGCGGCTGCGGGCAGGCACGCGACCACGAAGGCTAAAACAACGGGACGGATTTTCATCGGGGGAAACCGGATCTTGGGTTGTCGCGACACCAAATGGCGAGCCGGAATTTGGGGGTCGACGCACTCCGGGAGTCGAGTTGTGGCGGTTGTGTACCCGGACGGAAGCGCGGAAGCTGATCGGCCCGGTCACTCCGGCACGTCATGAAGGAAAATCTGATCCTAATTACAACGGGAGATCCGGCTGGGATCGGGCCGGAAATCGTGCGGGCGGCGCTCGCGAGTGGGTCGCTCGACGCCGCCTTTCGCTACGAGGTGATGGGAGCCCGCGAAGGGGATTTTCCCGCTGGTGCTCCGACGCCGGAAGGGGCGAAATCGGCGCTGGCCGCACTCGAGCTCGCCGCCACCCGACTGGTCGCAGGAGAAGCCCGGGCCGTGGTCACCGCTCCGGTCGGAAAGGCGCAGCTCTACGAGGTGGGATTCCGCTTTCCGGGACAGACGGAGTTCTTTGCGGCTCGCGCCGGGGTGACCGACTTCGCGATGATGCTGACGGGAGGCGGACTCACCGTCGCCCTCGTGAGTATTCATATTCCGCTGAGAGAAGCGGTGGCGACGCTGAACGCCCGGGAGATCGTCCGGGTTGGAAACCTACTCGCCACGGAACTTTCGCGGACGCGGCAGGAGAGCCGGATCGCCGTGGCGGGACTAAATCCCCACGCGGGCGAGGGCGGAGCGCTGGGTCGCGAGGAAATTGAAATCATCGCTCCCGCGCTCCGTGAGTTGAAGCGCCACTGGGAAGGGCGCGGGGTGGATTTCTCGGGACCGCTGCCGCCGGACACCGTCTTTTGGGCGGCCCGACGCGGTGACTTTGACGCGGTACTCTGCATGTATCACGATCAGGGATTGATCCCGCTCAAGCTCGTCGGGTTCGAGGACGGCGTGAATGTCACCCTCGGGTTGCCCTTCGTCCGGACGAGCCCTGACCATGGCACCGCCTTTTCGATCGCCGGCAAAGGGATCGCGAGCGCGTCGAGTCTGATCGCCGCGATCCGACACGCCGCGGCGGCGGTCGGACCGCGGGGGGAGGTCGCGCGATGAAGTATCGGCAGTTGTTCGCGCTCGGAATTCAGAACACGCTCGTCTACCGGTGGAATTTCCTCCTCCGGAGCTTCTTCGGACTCGTTCCGACCGCGGGTGCGATCTACGTCTGGAATGCCCTGTATCACGCCCGCGGCGGAGAGTCGGTGGCGGGATACTCGTATGCCCAGATGGTCACGTATCTCGTCTCCATGCTCGTGGCGGAAAGTCTGGCCACGCCGGTCGAGGACGAGTGGGAGATCGCGGCCGATATCCGGGAAGGTCGGCTGAGCGCCTTTCTGCTCCGGCCGATCGATTACCCGACGTACCGGTTGATCCTCTTCCCGAGCGCGCGGCTGGTCTACACGGCGGTGACGATCTGGCCGATCGTGCTGCTCGTGGCAATCATGTGGCAGGACCTGGTTCTGCCGACCGGGGGGCTTGGAATGTGGTGCGTCGCGGCGGTCTCGCTCATCATGGCAGGGCTGATCCAGTTCTTCATCAGCTTCGCGCTGGCGACGCTCGCGTTCTGGTTCCTGGAGATTTCCACCCTGGTTTTCATCTTCTTTTCCTTCGAGTATTTTCTTTCCGGCCGACTCTTCCCGCTCGACATCATGTCGCCCGCCTTCCGGGAGATCAGCGCGCTGCTACCGTTCCAGTACGAGATGTACTTCCCGGTGGCGATCCTGCTCGGCCGGCTCGAGGGCGCGCCCTTGGTGCAGGGACTGTGCATTCAGACGGCTTGGGTGATCGTCGGCTGGCTGACCACGCGCCTGATGTGGTCCCGCGGACTGAGCCGCTATCAGGCGGTGGGAGGCTGAATCGCCGATGAACGCCCTCCGCAAATACAGCGAAGTCTACGGGATGTTCCTCCGGAATTCACTGATCCGCGACATGTCCTTCAAGGCCAATTTTCTGCTTTGGATCGCAACGGAACTCCTGTGGTTTTTCGGCCAGTTGCTCTTCCTCGAGGTGATTTTTTACTACACCGACGAAATGGGTGGGTGGTCGAAGTGGCAGATCGTGCTGCTCATCGGAACGCATCAGACGATCGCCCAAACCTTTCAGGCACTCTTCTACATGAACCTGATGAATCTGCCGGAGTTGGTCCGGACGGGGAAGCTGGACACGTTTTTGCTGCTTCCGATCGACTCCCAGTTCGCGGTGTCGTCGCGTCAGCTCGGGCTGGATAACGTCGTCACAGCCATCGTCGGCCTCGCGATCGTCGCGTTTTCCGCGGTAAAACTGGGACTTCACCCCGGCCCGTTGACGCTGATCCTCTACGGCGTCGGCGTGATCTTGGGTGTCGGCGTCCACTATGCCGTCATGTTTGTCCTCGCGTCCCTGAGCTTCTGGATCGTTCGGGCTCAGGGGCTGATGCACGGCTACTACAGCCTCGTCAGCCTTTCGCGCTACCCCGAAAACATTTACCGCGGCCTGTTTGGATTTTTTTTCACGTGGGTCATTCCGGTCATCCTCGTGGCGAACGTGCCGGCACGGCTGCTCACGTGGCCCCTGGAGTCACCCGTGCCGGGGATGGCTCGTCTAGCCGTCGCCACCTTGCTCGCGCTCGGTGCCAGTCGCTTGGTTTGGCGGGCCGCCTTGCGTCGATACGGCAGCGCGAGTTCCTGACAAAGCCGCTGCTTCCGCCGGGCGCTCCTCCGCATCGCTGCCTGGCGGAAGGGTCTCCGCGGGAATTACCCTTGCGCCAGAGGCTGAGCGCGCTATATGTCCGCCTCTTTTTCCCGGTCCAGCTTCCCATGCCGAAACCCAAGCCCAAATCAGCCGCCAAGTCTCCCAAGGCCAAGCCTTCCGCCGCTCCCCCGGTGAAGAAGGTCCTGGCGAAGGCGCCGGCGAAGCCCGCACCCGCGCCCACCAAGGCCGCCATCAAAAAATCCGCGCCCGAGCCGAAGAAGTCTATCGTCTCCAAAAAAACCGAGAAACCCTCGGCCCCGCTCCCGAAGGCGGAACCGCCCAAGGGTCCGGTCAAGATGACCGATTTTCTCCGGAAGCAGCGCGAACGTTTGCTCGCCCTGCGCGACTCGATGCTCGATTCCATGCACGGCATGGCCCAGGATAATCTCCGCACGCGCGCTGAAGGCAGCGAAGCGTCGGCATTCGGCATGCACCAGGGTGATGCCGGCAGTGATGCTTACGATCGTGACTTTGCGCTTAGCATGTTGTCCCAGGAACAGGACGCGCTGTACGAGATCGACGAGGCGCTCAAGCGCATCGAGGGTGGTACCTACGGCGTCTGTGAGATGTCCAATAAGGCGATCCTTCCCCTCCGGCTCGAAGCGATCCCCTTCACCCGCTACACGGTCGAATGTCAGGCTCAGTTGGAGAAGCAGAGCAAATACTCGCGCGTCCGCCAGACGGTCACCTCCCTCTTCGGTCTCAACGAAGACGAGGGCGGCGATGGCGACGAAGAGGAATCGACCACCACCCCGTCCGACAGCCGCGAGCGCGAATAACCCCGCCCGCCCATCTAGAAATCAGTCATCATGGCACGCGAAATCATCACCCTGGAGTGCACCGAGGCCAAGGCGGCGGGGAAACCCGCCTCCCGTTACACCTCGACGCGAAATAAGAAGAGCCCAAACACCCCGGGCCGACTGGAGAAGAAGAAGTACAACCCCTTCCTCCGCCGGCACACGCTCCACCGGGAGACCAAGTAAAATACAATCATGTCCGCACCGAAGACCCCCGAACGGCGCATGCGTATGCGCCGCCACAACCGCATCATGCCGCGCCGGCGGCTCGACCTTCCGCTCGAGGCGGTCGACTACAAGAATCCTGACCTGCTCCGCAAGTTCGTCACCGAGAGCGGGAAGATTCTTCCCCGTCGCACGACGGGTGTATCGGCGAAACTCCATCGCAAGATCACGCGCCACATCAAGCGCGCCCGCGCGGCTCTGTTGATGAAGTAATTCATCCCGAGTTCCCACGCGTCGGCGGATGCCGGCGCCCACGCGAAGGGCCGAAGTGACACGCTTCGGCCTTTTCGTTGGTGGCAAGCCGGGGCATCCGCTCCGCGCGCGATCCCCCTTCTTCCCATGTCTTCCCCCATCCTCAAGGACACGCAAAACGAGCCGGACTACCGCCAGATCGCGATCGATCGCGTGGGGGTCAAGGCGCTCCGCCATCCCATTCAGATCCGGGACAAGGCCGGCGAGCGACTCCAGAGCACCGTAGGCACCTTCGCGCTCACCGTGCACCTGCCTCACCATTTCAAGGGCACCCACATGAGCCGCTTCATCGAGGTGCTCAACGCGCATGGTTCGATCTTTCAGGTCGACGAAATGCACGCCGTCCTGAAGCAGTTGCTCGCCCGGCTCGATTCCGAGCAGGCGCAGATCGATCTCGATTTCCCGTTCTTCCTCGAGAAGTCCGCCCCCGTCACGGGCATGAAGGGGATGCTGGACTACCAGGTGAGGTTCGAGGCCGGAGCAAAGCGATCCGGCGAGTATGATTTCATCGTCACCGTGATCGTCCCCGTGACCACGCTCTGCCCCTGCTCAAAGGCGATCAGCAAATACGGGGCGCACAACCAGCGGGGCCAGGTCACTCTGGCAGTCCGCTTCCGCAAGCCAGTCTGGATCGAGGATCTCATCCGTCTCGTTGAAGATTGTGCCAGCAGTGAGCTCTACAGCGTTCTCAAGCGTCCCGACGAGAAGGCAGTCACCGAGCGGGCATACGAGAACCCGGTCTTCGTAGAAGATCTCGTCCGGGCCGTCGCCGGGAAGGCCAAGGATCATCCCGAGATCACATGGTTCCGCATCGAGGCGGAGAATTTCGAATCCATCCACAACCACAACGCCTACGCCGAGGTGCGCAGCGACCGGATGGAAGAGGGGGTTTGACAGATCAGGCAGCGGCGGCGGCGCGGCCCAAGCGCCGCTCGAGCGACTTCAGCCACGTTCGCATCGAGCCAAATTCCGGTCCGGGTTCGAAGGCGGACCCGAGGTCGCTCGCGACGAAGTGGCGGAGACCGCTCTCGCCGCGAGTGGAATCGAGCAGGCGCCAAAGCTCGGCGCGCGTCCGCATTAGCCCGGCGCGCGAGGTCGCCGTCACGAACGAGTGCACAGCGGCCGGTTCGTCCGGAAACTCCGCCCGCCAATCTTCGTGGAAATAGCCGCCGAGGAACTGCGTGAGTTGAGGGAAGGCGCGGGCTCGCATGCTCGGGAAGGATGGGGGATTTGAAATTTACGGGTCGAAAGGCAAGCTGACGAATTCGTCGGGAGGCGGCCCGGCGCCGGGCCGAACCACCGCGAACGATCCAGGCTTCGGGGCGCCGCGCTCGACCCGGTTCTTACGGGACGGGATAACCGGTCAGGAGCCGCCAGCCGTCGGCTTCGCCCCGATCACGGACAAGAACGAGGCGAAGGCCCCGGGCGGCGCGTGGGGCGTTGTCGCCGCGGCGCAGCGTGATCCCGACCTCGCGGTCGAAGCGGTGATTGAAAACCAGCCGCGGCTCGCCGCCCGCCAGCCAGCGATCGATCCGTCCGCGCTCGGCCCGGATCGCCGCGGCGACGGCGGTCTCGGCCGTGGGAAGGTCGGTGAAGCTGGAGGCGGCGCTGACGTCGGGCTCGCGCGCGAGCCGGGCCCGCAGCTCATCGGGCGTCTGGCCGACATGCTTCTTGATGAGATGGCCGCCATGCCGCTCCTCCGTGGCGAGACTGGGGCTCTCGTCCTCAGCGTCCTGGCCAGCTGAGGGCGATGCGTTCCGCGATGGCCCACTGTGCGGGCCGGGGGCGCGCTGGACCGCGCGCGCGGGGCCCGGGCTTCGTCCACTCGGGTCGGGCGCGTTTCCGGGCCGCGTGACGGCCTGATATCCGCCCGCGATCAGTGCGACAATGAGGACCCAGACCCGGCGATCGCTCAGCAGCCGCGCGAGGGCAGGGGGCATGCGGGTCAGGTCTCCGGGCTTGGCTCAACCGGCGGTGCGCTCGGCGCAGCCGGATCCGCGGGATCAACCTCTTCTTCCTGCCGTACGACGGGCGCGATGTCGGCGAGTCGCTCGCCCGGAGGCAGGTCGATGAGCTTTACGCCCATGGTATTCCGGCCGGCTTCGCGGATTTCGGCGACGCGGATCCTGACGGTCTGTCCCTTCGAGGTGGTGAGCATCAACTCGTCGTGCTCGTGCACCGTGAGCGCCGCGATCACCTTTCCGGTCTTCTCGCCCGTCTTCATCGTGATGATGCCCTTGCCGCCGCGCGACTGGAGGCGGTATTCCTCGAAGGGCGTGCGCTTCCCGATCCCATTTTCCCCCGCCACGAGCAACATCGCGGTGCGATCGATCACGGCCATCGAAACGACGAAGTCGCCCTGGTCGGGTCGGATGCCCCACACGCCGACGGTGTCGCGGCCCTGGTCGCGGAGTTCGTCCTCGCGGAAGCGGATACTCATTCCGTCGTGCGTCACGAGCACGATTTCATTCGAGCCGGTCGTCAGCTCGACTTCGATGAGCTCGTCGCCGTCTTCGATCTGAATCGCGATGAGGCCCCCCTTCCGGATGTTCTTGAAGTCGGCCAGATTCGATTTTTTCACGATGCCCGTCCGGGTCGCGAAAAAGAGGTGCTCGGCCGGGTCCCACGTCTCGTCCTCGCGCCCCGGGCCCTTGCTCGGAATGCGAATCATCGCGGCGATCTTCTCGTCCGGCCGGAGCTCGAGCACGTTGGCGAGCGAGCGTCCCTTGGCGTTGCGGCCCATTTCCGGCACTTCGTACACCCGCTCGACGTAACAGCGTCCGTCGCGCGTGAAGAAGATGAGGTAGTCGTGGGTGCTCGCCGTGAAGAGATGCTCGACGAAATCTCCGGGATCCGTCTCGCTGTCGCCGTCCCTGGTCGTCATGCCCATGACTCCCTTGCCGCCGCGCTTCTGGGCGCGGTAGGCATCGGCATCCGTGCGCTTGATGTAGCCGCGGTGCGAGATCGTGATGATGCAGCCTTTGTTTGCGATGAGGTCCTCGATGGCGATATCGCCGGCGTTCGGGACGATGTCGGTGAGGCGGGCGCTGCCGTGCTTCTCCTTGATGAGGAGGAGTTCGGCCTTGATGATTTCGAGGACACGCGATTCGCGAGCGAGGATGTCCAGCAGGTCGATGATCCGGCCCAGGACCTCGGCGTATTCGGCGATGATCTTTTCCCGCTCCAGCCCAGTGAGCTGATAGAGGCGGAGGTTAAGGATGTTGTCCACCTGTCCCTCGGTGAGAGCAAACAGCCCGGAGACACCTGAGAACCACCGCTCGGTGCGGATCTTGATCCCGTAGCTCTCGATCTGGGCGCGGGAGAATTCGCGTGCGAGAAGGCGTTCCTTCGCCTCTTCGCGATTCGCGGATTCGCGGATGATCCGGATGAATTCGTCGAGATTGCCGAGGGCGATGAGCTGGCCTTCCAGCGTCTCGGCCCGCGCCTCCGCGACCTTGAGCTGATGCCGCGTGCGCCGGAGAACGACCTCGCGTCGATGCTCGATGTAGCAGGCGAGCGCGTCCTTGACGGCGAGCAGCTTGGGTCGGCCGCGATCGATCGCGAGCATGTTGACCGCGAAGGAAGATTCGAGCGCCGTGCTGCTGTAGAGATTATTGAGGACGACTTCGGGAATCGCTTCCCGCTTGAGATCGATCACCACGCGGGTGTTCTCGTCCGACTCATCGCGCACGCCAGTGATGCCGGTGAGGACCTTCTCGTTCACGAGGTCCGCGATGCGCTCGACGAGCACGGCGCGGTTCACGCCGTAGGGGATCTCCGTGATGATGATCCGCTCCCGCCCGGATTTCTCGTCGGTGATGAAGTGCGCCCGCCCGCGCACCTTCAGGCTGCCCCGTCCGGTGTTGAAGTACAGTCGAATCCCCTCCATCCCGTGGATCACGCAGCCCGTCGGAAAATCTGGACCCTTTATGAACTGCATCAGTTCATCGGCGGTGATATTCGGATTGTCGATCTGGGCGCAGATCGCATCGGCCACCTCGCCCAGATTGTGCGGTGGAATGTTCGTCGCCATGCCGACGGCGATCCCGGTGCCGCCGTTCACCAGCAAGTTCGGAAAAGCGGCCGGAAATACCACCGGCTCGGTCGTTGTCTCGTCGTAGTTCGGGACGAAGTCGACCGTGTCCTGGTCCATGTCCTCCATCAGCGCGGCGCCAAGGTGCGTCAGACGCGCCTCCGTGTATCGCATCGCCGCGGGGGGATCACCCTCCACAGAGCCAAAATTTCCCTGACCGTCGACGAGTCGCTCCCGCATGGCCCAGGGCTGGGCCATGTGCACGAGAGTCGGATAGATGACCGCTTCGCCGTGAGGATGGTAGTTGCCGGACGTATCGCCGGCGATCTTGGCGCACTTCCGATGCTGCCGCCCAGGGAAGAGCGAGAGATCGTGCATCGCGTACAGGATGCGGCGCTGGGAGGGCTTGAGCCCGTCGCGAGCGTCCGGCAGCGCGCGGGCGACGATGACGCTCATCGAGTAATCGAGGAAGGAGCGGGACATCTCCTCCGCGACGTTGATGGGCTCGGTTTTATCGACTGGCTTCTCTGCGGGATCGGGCATGGAAAACGGGGTTCCCGGGGTGTTGCGAACGCGTTTACCCGACGGGACCGGAACCTTAGCGAGCGCGCTGCGCCGGGCAATGGAAATACAGGCGTTCGCGCACGTTTCGCGGGGGTTGAATCCCGGCCGTCGTCAGGCATGATTCCCCGCGTGCAACGCCTTCTTCTTTCCGCCGTTCTCGGCCTGGCCTTTCTTTCGCTCACTGGCTGCATGAAGGACACGGACCATGTCATGGTCGTGAGCAGTGCGGATCAGCGGCTGATGCTTTTGAAGAAGGGCCAACCCGTCGCAACGTATCCGGTCTCGACTTCCAAATTTGGCCTCGGGGATTCACCGAATAGCTATCGGACGCCGCTCGGCCGCATGGAGGTCGCAGAAAAGATCGGCGACGGTGCCCCGATCGGCGCGGTCTTCAAAAGCCGGCAGCCCACGGGCGAAGTCATCCGCATTGATGCCCCCGGGCGCGATCCCATCGTGACGCGCATCCTCTGGCTGAAGGGTGCGGAGTCGCAAAACGCGAACGCCTATCAGCGGACGATTTACATCCATGGCACGCCGGAGGAACGCAACATCGGGCGACCCGTCAGTTTTGGCTGCGTGCGGATGCGTTCCGCGGACGTCGTCCAGCTTTTCAGCACGGTCGGCTTCGGGGCGGACGTCTACGTCTCGCCGCGTCCGCTCAACGAAGCCGTGAAGGAAGCGACCGGCGTCACCGTACCACCGGTGGCGCCTCCGCCCGCCGCATCCGTGACGGTGCCGGCGCTGGCCGTGCGCTGATTCAAGATTCCGGCACCGCGAGGGCCTTCTTCAGCCACTCTGCTCCTCCGGGCACCGTGCGCTCGTACTCTCGCCAGGCGACGGCACGGGCGAGTTGCTGCCACTTCGCCCACTGCTCGTCATCCATGTCGGAGACGAGTGCATTCGCCTGCAGGTAGGTCTGTGCGAGCATCTCGTCATCGGCCTTCGCGGATTCGAGGGCGAACTTCTCCAATTCCGCGCCCACTTCGAGCACGATGCGCCGCTGCTCGGCGGAGAGAGCGGAGAAGGTGGTCTTCGAGATCACGATCGGTTCAGGAAAGTAGAAAAGCGCGCGGCCGCGGGCGGTCGTAACGGCGCGGCAGAAGTCCTGGAGTTTGAAGGCGACAAGCGACGTGGCGCTGGTGATCGCGACGTCCACCCGCCGCTCCCGAAAAGCCTTCGGGATTTCACTCGAAGGCATGCTCACCACCTTCCCTCCGGCGCCACTCAAGACCGCGTCGACACTTTTCGCCGCCCCGCGGACCCGCTGATCCCGGAGATCTTCGGGCAGGACGACCGGGCGTTCGAGCGACACCACGCCCGCCGCCTGCCAGACCCACGTCAGGATGACGACGCCATTCCGGTCAAGCAGCGCCGTGACGTCCCGGCCAATGGGTTCCGTCTTCCAGCGGAGACCTTGGGCATAGCTCTTGATCACGCCCGGCAGAAGCATGACGTTCAGTTCCGGGAGTTTGTCGAAAGCGTTGTTGAGGGGGAACAGGCAAACGTCCATCGTGCCCTTTTGCAGACCCTCCAGTTGTGCCTCCGGCTTCACCAGCTTGTTCTGCGGGAAAACCTCACCCTTCAACGTGCCCCCACTGCGTCGTTCAATCTCGGCCGCGAAGCGATGGCACATCCGATCTCGAAAATCTCCCTCATTGCCCGAACTCGCGGGAAACTGATGCCCAATCTTCAAGACAACAGGCGGGGACTGGCCTGCGGCGGGGAGCGAGAACGTGGCCAGACCGAGGACCACGATGATCCGAACCTTGGGGGAGAGGTTCATATTTTCTAGAATTCTGCCGAAGCGCGCGGGCGCGATCAAGCTTGAAGGTAAAATGACGCAAACTCCGTGGCGGAAAATAATTGGCGTCGGCCTCCGCCCGCCTTATTGCTCACTTGATGAAGCTCGTCTGCCTCGCTCTTGCCGCTGCCTTTTCGGTCGGGCTCGTCCTGTGTCCTGCCCGGGCAGACATCCAGGCGCCGCCGATGTCTGATCATGGGCCAACGCGCAAGCTTGGGCGTGGCGTCTCAAACATCTTCAACGCCCCGACGGAGCTCGTGGAGACCGTCAATCGAATCAACGACGATGAGGGAAACAATGCCTTGGGCTACGGCATCGTGAAGGGGACCGGCCGAATGCTCGCGCGGATCGGGGTGGGAGTCTGGGAGGTCCTGACCTTCCCGTTCCCGACGAACAAGGGAAAGTATACTCCGCACCTCCGTCCCGCGATTCCGTGGATTTACGGCGGGTACGAAGAATTCCCGCCAGAGCTGGGCTGGGAGAGCCGCTATTCCTACGGCCGGTTGAGTCCAAAGCCCTAAGCCGGAACGATGCACTTGGGAAGGTTCTGGCTGCGCCGCAGATCTTTGCGAAGTCGCGGAGTGAGGACGGAGCAGCTCTCAGATCGAGCTGTAACCGACGAACAACAACGGAGTTCGCGAAGAGATCAAGCAGACGGGGCCTTTCCAAGTGCATCGCTCCGGCTAAGCCGTCGTGCCGCGGGGAAGGCCGGATGGCCAGCCATCCCGGCAGACGTCACGGCAATCCCGGGGTCGCGGGCTTGATCGCGACCGGGGCCGAGTCGAATTCACGGACCACGGTGCTCAGGTAGACTGGTTCCGGATGGAGGTCGCGATACTTCGTGATTTCCGCCCGGTTGACCAATCGGAAGCCGTAGCGCCGGAACATCGCTTCGCCCCGGCGCCCTTCAAAGCTGACCATTTGTCCGAAGACGCGGGTGATTTTTCGTACGGCGAGATGCGCGAGGAACGCGTCGAAGAGCATGCGTCCGATCGCCGTCCCGCGGACGTCGGGGAGCAAATTCACATGAAAATGCGGGGTCCGTTTTGGAGCCGCTGGCACTTCCCGCCACGCGTGGACGAAGATCCAGCGAACGAACTTGCGGGACGCTGCTCCATAGCGGGGATAGCGGGCCAGAATTGTCAGGAAGAGCGCGATGTTCTGCCAGGCGTTCGCGACTTGGTTTTGCAACGGATGGAGGCAGCCGAGAAGATAACCCTTCACCTCTCCACCCACTTCGATCACGAAGGCGGAATCCGGCTCCCGACGGAGGTAATAGTTCGTCAGAAAGTCGGCGAAGAGTTCGCGATCCTCGAAGATCGGATCGATCGGCTGCCCGAGGAAGCCCGTTTCGCAGCAAAGCCTCCGAACGGCGGCGCGATCGTCCGGACGATACTTCCGAACGATGGGGAAGGGGTCGCTCATGGGGGAGAGGCTTTGACGCTTCGAGCGGGGTGCATCAGGTGTCAATTTCGATACAACGCAAAAATGTCCGCACCCAAGCAACATCCGGCCAGTTTCCTCGATCGGGCCGAGATCATGACGCGCCTTCTGCCCGACGCGGTCATGGGTCGGGACGTGCGCGTCCTGGCCGAGACGGACTCGACGAATGATCTCTCGCGTCGGGCGGGCGAGGCAGGCGCGGCGGAAGGACTCGTCTTCTTTGCGGAGTCGCAGCGGCGCGGGCGTGGTCGACGCGGCCGCGTCTGGGAATCCCCGGCCGGACTCGGCCTTTGGTTTAGCGTGCTCCTGCGGCCGCGAGCAGCGCGGGAGCGCTGGTCCCGCCTTGCGCTCCTGCTCGCTCTGGCGGTCGCGGAGGGGCTCGAAGAGGCCCTGCCGTCACTGCGGGTGACCTGGAAATGGCCGAACGACCTTGAACTCGGTGGGCGCAAGGTTGCCGGTCTGCTCTTGGAAGGGAACGATGGTTTCGTCGTCGCCGGGGTGGGGATCAACGCACTGCACGAGGAAGCGGATTTCCCGTCTGAACTTCGGTCGTGCGCTACGTCGCTGAAGCAGGCGGCCACGGCGCCCGTCCGGCGGGAAGCAGTCGCGGCGGCCGTGCTGTCGGCGCTCGACCGGCATTGGCGGAGCGACTGGGCGGGCCCGGGATTCGATGCCGTGATCTCGGCGCTTGCCATTCGTTCAAGCATTCTCGGGGAGCAGGTCACGCTCCTGGCCGGGGGAAGGGAAGTGGCGGGGGTGGCGGAGATGCTCGACAGCGATGGCCGCCTCGGAATGCTCCTGCCTGGCGGCTCACGGGTGCTCGTCGCGGCGGGCGAAGTTCAGCAATGCCGGCTCAGCTGATCGTGCAGAGCTCCAGTCGGGGTGCGTGCGCCGGCGTCCAGGGGTTCGTGAGGAAGGCGGAGGCGATCAACGCGCGCTCGAACCGGTCGCACAGGCGGCAGACGTCCCCTGCGTTCAAGCGGTGGTGATGCGCCGGAAATCTCGCGAGGTTGCGGCGAGCGAGGGCAAATAGTCGGGCGCCAGGCGAAAGGCGGCTCTTTTGCAGGTGGACGAACGCGCCTGCCAGCTGGATCAGTCCCTTGTAGAACAAACCATCGGCCCCGTCGCGATCCTGCAGCCAGAGGTCCTCCAGCACGTCGTGGGCCTCGTAGTACCGCTGGGCGTTGAAGAGAGCGAAATAGCCCGCGTAACGCGGATCGACGAGTGCTTCATCGTCGGCCAAGCCGAGCGTGGCGACGAATTCTGCGATGCGCTCATTTTTCTTCATCGATCACGGGGTGGAAAATCCCTCGCGAACTAGCCGTCTTCACACGTAGGCTGCAAGCGAGAGTCGAAGCTCCTCCCATGCCGCCGGAATCCACGCCCCTGATCATTGCTTTGATCGTCGTGCTCGGGGCCGCGTCGGCTTTCTTTTCTGCCTCCGAAACCGCGCTCTTCGCGCTCCGAGGGCCGCAGATCGAGGCAGTGAAGGCGCGCCGGCCGCGCGACCGTGCGCTCATCGCTGGCTTTCTCGCGAAGCCGCGCCGCCTCCTTTCGCTGCTCGTTTTGGCGGACGTTCTCGCGAACATTCCCCTCTGCCTGCTTTCGCTGCTGCTCCTTGAGGAACGGGTGCCGGCTCTTTTCTCCCGCGAGGTTCCGCGTTGGGCCGCGGCTCCCATTCTCTTCGCGGTGGTCATCGGCTTGTGTGATCTCCTGCCGAAGCTCCTCGCTCTGAGGCGGCCCGAATCCGTTGCCGGGCCGGCCGTTGGCGCCTTGCGCTGGATCACGCCATTGCTCGGGCCGCTGGCCGACGCGCTCGATCGCCTCGCGGAACGCCTCGCGAATATTCTCACACCCGCGAGTTTGAAGGGCGGCGTTCCGCTCACCGGCGACGAGATCGAGACGATGGCCCTCCTCGCGGCGGAGTCCGGGATTCTCCGCGGGAGCGAGGGTCCGATCATTGGCGAGTTGCTCAAGCTCGGCGCCAAAAGCGCGAAGGATGTGATGACGCCTCGGGTGGATTCGTTCGGCCTGCCCGATGACCTCTCGCGCGACGAAGCGGCGCGTCGAGTACGGCGCGGGGGTCACCGCTGGGTGCCGGTCTACGGGGAGACGCCGGATGACATCCTCGGGGTGCTGGATGCGCGGCAGTTTCTCATGCGTTCCGATGACGAGCCTTACGTGGAGCGGCTCCTGCCCCCATCCTACGTTCCTGAGACGATGCCGGCGCTCTCGTTGCTGAACTCTTTCCTAACCCACCGGCAGAGCATCGCGCTGGTCGTCGACGAGTATGGCGGCTACGAGGGCATCGTGACGCCGTCGGACCTCATCGAGGAGATTCTGGGCGACGCGATGCCTGGCGGCGAAAGCGGTCCGGAGATCGACCAGGCGGAGGATGGGTCCTTCATCGCGAGTGGTCAGGCGCGACTGGACGACCTCGCAGAGCGCTTGGGCATTCCGCTCGAACGAGAAGGACTCGACACGGTCGGCGGCCTGGTCATCAACCAACTCGGGCAGATTCCGCGAGCCGGGGCTGAGCTTGCGCTCCCGGGCGGGTACCGGCTGCGGGTGCAGCGCGCGTCGCGGCATCGCGTCGAGTTGGTTCGGATCGAGCGCGAGGAGGAGTTGCCATGAAGCTAGGTGTCCTCATTGCGGCGCTCCCGGCCTCAGTCCCACTCGCGTTGCTGCTGCTCGCGATCTCGTTCGTCTTCACGGGTGTCGAAGCAGGACTTCTTGCCGTCAACCCGGCCCGACTTCGCACCCGGGCGCGGGCGGGGGATGCGGCGGCGCAGCGTTTGGAGCGGCTTCTGTCCCGTCCCGAGCGGCTGATGGCGGCGGCCCTGTTGGTGACGAATTTCATGGATCTCGCCGCCCTCGCCCTCGTCACCGGCCGGCTCGTCGAGACCTATGGACTCGCCGGGTATCCCTTGGCGGCGGCGCTGGCCCTTCCCGTCTATCTCATTGGCGTGCGTCTGCTTCCGAAGGCGCTTTTCCGACGCTTCCCGATCCGCATCCTCGCGGCGTTGGGTGGCGTGCTCGAAGCCGCTTCGCTCGTCGCCGCGCCGGTGCTCGCGCTGGGCGGCTGGATCTCCCGGGCGGCCGGTCTCGGTGGAGCCTTTGATCCGCTGCGGCTTTCGATCGCGCGGGAGCAGTTTGCCACCCTCCTTGAAAGCGATGCGGGCACCCTCTCCCCCCAGCAGAAGACGATGGTTCGCCATGCGCTAGCCTTCCGCCGGAAATCGCTTGGTGAATATGCGCGTCCCGTGCCTCCGCCGTTCCTGGCGGATGACCACGCGACCGTATCCGATGCGATCGGCTACGCGGCGCAGACCGGGTTGAAAATTGTCGCGATGACCGCTCCGGACGGCCGGATCCGCGCGCTCGAACGCATCAACGACCTTGTGTTGTCACGCAAGTCCAGCTGCCTGATCGCCAATCTGCCTGCACCCATCGTCATCGACCAAGCAGATTCCGGACACCGCGCCTTGCGCCGCCTGCGGGCGGAGCGGCGCGACGTCGCTCTTGTCTCCACCGACGGGGCGATTACGGGCTGCGTCACAGCGGACGATCTGGCCCAGGTCCTTCTGACCGGCCAAGCGTCTGCCTGAGCTTCGTCGGCTAGCGTCGGCGTCCGACTGGGACGACGATATCGCCTTTGACCCGGTGATTGAGCGTGACTTGACCATCATCGATCCGCTTTACGATGACGAACTCCGAGCCGTTCGCATTCAGCGGGATTCGATCCCCGATGCCACGGTCCTTGCCGTTGATGATCGCGAGCGGTGGATTTCCCGGGAGCGTCGCGGTGACCACAAACATTTCCGCCCGGACATCGATTTCCACGACCTTCACTACGGCGGCGACCGGCTTCTGGTAGCCGATCGGGACGAAGGGATTTCGTCCGTTGCTATCCGCGGAAAAGCTCGAGTGCCGTTCGAGTTTGATGTCCTTCGCGCGGGGAGCGGAAGCTGGCGGTGCCTGTTGCGCCGAGACGCAGGCTACGGGCAGGCCGAACGCGAAGAGGAGGAGGGACGCTTTCATCACTGGCCGGTTTTCAGAAGGGTGAGCATTTCCATCGACACTTGCTGCAGTTCCGGGTTTTCGCGGGCGGCGATCGTCAACTGGGTAATCTCGAGGAGGATCTCTTCGTTCTCCAGTCCGGCGACGGCGATCGCGAGCGGGAAAAACTCCGCGAGGGGAATGTCCGCGCTCCAGACGCTGTTGAGAAATTTTTTGTCCAGATCGCGGTCGCCTGTCCCGCCGCTGGATCTCTGCCGCACCACGGAATTCCGGAGGCCCTGACGGTCGAAGAAAGCGTGTAGGCGCGGCGGGAACCAGGCGATCGGCGCGCCGTCAGGAATGAAGGCGTTCGCCTGCGCAATGAGTTCACCGGCATCGGAGGCCCTCCCCTTGAGTTCATTGAATGTCCGCAACCGGGTGCCACCGTCCGCGATTTTCTTCTCCAGCTGCGTGATCTCGATTTGCGCCTTCGCCACCTCGCTGTTGAGCGGCGCAAGGAGGAAGCTGAAATAGCCGTAGATGGTAAACATCAGCAGCAGAACCGTGAGAAAGATCTTTTGCTTCTGATCCTTGTTCAGTTGGATGGTCGGAAGGGCCATGGCGTGGAAAGATCAGCGGGGTTTCGCCGGCCGGACGACTGGCACCGGAGTTGGCACGGGCGTCGGTGGTACCGGCTTGCGCAGACGGACTTCAACCGTGAAGCGGGCCGTGGGGAGGTCTTTGTCCTTCACCTTCACGATCGCCCCCGACTCTTCGAGCGTGCGGAAGGTCACCGCGACGTCCTTGAAGGTGGTACCGAACGCAGCAATCAATGCGGCCCGGAATTTTTCGGCCGCGGCGCGCGGCTCCGCTCCGGCGGCGACGCCTTCCAGCGCGATCGTGACAAAGTCCGCCGTGCGGATATTGCCTCCCGTGAAGCTCATGATCTGAACCTCAGCCGGAACAGCCTTATACAGGAGCTCGAGAACCGGGCCCCAATAGAACCGGTTCTCGATCCGGTAGCCCAGCGCGCTGGACATTCCGGCGGTGGCCTTCATCTCGACTTCCGCCTTGCTCACGGCCGCGAGTTCCTTGTCACGCTTCTGCCATTGCGCCCGCAGGTCGTCCCGCTTCGAAAGCACCGACTGGGCGCTGAACCAGGAGAAGAGGTAGTACGCCACGAAGCAGGCGACGATCCCGCAAATCAGGTAGATACCGAGCTTGAGCGGGTCGAGCTGGCGCTGGCGCTCCCGCTTTTGTTGCTCGTGAAGGAGGTTGAGGGAAAGGGCCACGGCGAGGAAAGGGTCGGAATCAGGCGTTTGGTTTCAGATGCCTTCGCGGAGCATTTCGATCGCCGCTCCGCAGGCGACGTTGAGCTGGTGCTGGTCGATTTGAAACGGGTCGCGCTTGGCCCGCGAGACGGAAAGCTCACATTTCTCGAACGGATCCCAGAGCTCGCAGGGGATGTCCAGTTCATCGCTCAGGATCTGCAGCGGGAGATCCGCCCGCACGAGCGCACCGCAAAGGTGGACCCGATTAATCGGGAGGTCGCGTTGTCCTTCGAAAAACCCAATGGAGCTCCGGAGCTGGTAGGCCAGCGTCGCGAGGGAAGCCCGTCCAGCCTCGGTCATCCCAGGATCGCCCTTCTCGATCAACGTGACCGCCGCCTGCCGGTCGATCGCGCCATCGCCCGAGATCGCGTCCACGAAGTGCCGTCCGCCGTATTCGATCGTCCGGACCAGGACGAGCTCCCGCTTCGCGCCCATCAGGACGACCGTCACGTCGTGGCCGATGTCCACCAGCATGAACGCCTCGTCATTGAATACTTCCGGCTTCGCAAATTCGAACGCGTTGAACGTCGAAATCGGCGCCAGTTGCAGGCGGTTGAGGTCGATTTTATTCTTCTCGAAGGCTTCGAACACGGCGTTGACATCTACCCGGGGGAGCCCGCCTACGATATACTTCAGCGAGCGCTCCGAAGTTTGTACCGTATTTTCGTCCCCTTCGGCCTGACCCGTCTTCGTCGAGGGTGCCGGCGGTGGGACGAGGTAATTGCAGTCGAGGACGTACTCCTTGCAGTCCTGATTCAGCAACTGGAGGTCGTTAAACTTCAGGGCATCGCGCAGCAGTTTTGGCGGCGTCGGCGGCTGCTCGATGATGCGTACGATCGCCGCGTGGTGCGATGCAGCGGCTGCGTAACCCTTCGCGGAACCACCGAGGTCCTGGAGCAGCAACTTCAGGTGATGCGCCAATTTGTCTGGAGCCAGCGGCCCAGGGCCGGTCGCCCGGATCGCGTAGCTGTTCACGTGAATGCGCCCGCCTCCTTTTCGTTGGAGTGAGACCGCCTTGAGGCTGTGCTGCCCGAGGTCGATTCCGATGGCAGTGTTGATCGCTTTGGCCATGAGCTGGAACGTTTCTGTTACGACTTGCTACGAGGAAGCGCGGCGGAGGCCCGAAGGCGAGAAAAAACCACATCTGGTTAGTATCTCAGGACGTTGCAAAAGCAACTCACGTGCGCACAGGTCGATCATCCGGCGAACAGTTCGCGCTGCTGGCTCACCCAGAAAAACAGTCCGAAATCCCGGCCATTCTTGAGCACCGTTCCGATCGGGTCGTCCTGCATGGTGCTCGTGGCAACGCTCACGAGGTAGATCCGGAGAATCTCGAGCGGCAGCCATGATCGCTCCGCCCTCGTGAGCGGGACATGTGCGGTCTCGTCGTACAGGTCGAGCCAGATGCGCGCGTTCCCCCAGGCCAGGTCGCCAAAGTTCCGCAGGGACGCGCCGTGCACGTGACGAAGGTGGAGTAGGACGCTCTGGAGCGCGTAAGCCACGTCGAAGAGTCGCTCGCGCTCCTGCACAAAGTCGAAGTCCACCACGGCGGCAATGTGATCGGCGCGATAGAGGACGTTCCAGAAATGGAAGTCCCCGTGGACGGTCATCCAGGGGAGATTGCCGATGATGCGGGCGTAGTCGCCGAGCAACGGTTCGAGGGCCTCCCGCGCTTTCCTTACGATCGAAAGCGCCTCCTCCGCCTGGGGATGGACGCCTATCTGGGAGAGCAGCATGGATTCCGAATCGTTGAGCAGCATCCAGCACTGCTGCGGATTCGCGTCGTTGCGCATCTCAGGGGGCACGGGCGTCCGCCCCACGACCCCCTTCGCGAGCATGCGATGCAGATCCCCGAGGGCGCTCGCAGCCGCGTTCATGCGCCGCCAGTCCCGGTGGATTCCCGGATCGTGCGGAATGAAGCGGTGGATTTCGACGATGCGTTCACCCCACGTGGTCCAGCTCCTCCCCGTCCGCGAACGGATCACGGCCGCCGTCGGGAAATCGTTCGCGCAGAGGAACTCGATGAGGTAGTGCAGATACTCCACCCGCTCGGCGAACTCCTCGCCGTGTCGGGCACGCAGCAGGAAAGTGCCCTGGCCGGTTTTGAAGGGGTCCGTCGTGTTGCACTGCGTGTCCAAAGGACGATCCATCTGGACGACCCGTCCGAGATCGAATGCATCCGCGAGCTTTTGCAACTGCGCCAGCGTGAGCTGGAGCGACGTCCGCGGGTTCCGGTGGTCTGCCGGGTCAATGCGGAGCGTGTGGAGAAATTCTTCGGACATGAATGGTTTCCAGACTAGCGACCTGGCGCCCGCGCCGGGGTGGGGGGCTTTGATACCTCAGGCTTATGAGTGACTACCCAGAAAGCTCCCGCGGCAACGATCGCGAGCAGAAGGAAAAGAACGAAAAAGAGGGCGATCCAGCGTCCGTTTCGATTTCCGTCACTGGCTTCCTGCATCTGAAGCTTCGCGCGCTGGATCGCGAGTTCCTGATCCATGAGCTTGATCATCGCCTCTGCGTCCGCGCGGGACATGTTGGGCGGTGGGTTGCTGGGATTGGACGGTTCGTTCATTGGGGGACGGAGGATTTCAGCACAATACCCGGCCGGCAGCAGCAATTTTATCCGCGCATCAGGCCAAGGTACCAGTCGAGCAGCAAACGGCCTGCCAGAATCCAGATGAGCGCCCCGGCCGCCAAAAACGGTCCGAACGGCAATCGCAGACCCTGCGCGCCGCGCGTGAGCGGGACCGTCGCGAGCCCGAGCACTGATCCGATGAGCGATCCCGAAGCGACCGCGAACAAGACCGCCTTCCAGCCCAGGAACGCGCCGATCGCGGCGAGGAATTTCACGTCACCGAAGCCCATCGCCTCGCGCGGGACCACCGCTGAGCGCACGACGCCGGAAAAGGCTTCAACCACCGAGAGCGGGTAGCTCGCGCCCGGCAGATCGAGTCGATTGTAGTAGCAGGTCAGCGTCACATCCTCGAATCTTCGATCCGCAATTTCCACGTGATCACAAGTCAGTTCGAGGCGGTCGCTTTCTCGCGAAAACAGCTCGCTCCACTTCTCCACCTCGCCGTCGATCACCAACTCGGCGTCCTCCTCGCCCGCATGGCGCCACGAAAATTTTGCGGGGTTCGCGAACGCAATCTTCTTCCGGCCGAAGGCCAGCTTTCCCATCTCCACCACTCCCCAGAGGAGCAGGTATCCGGAGACGGCTCCGATTGCCGACCAGAGCATGCTGTCCCACCAGTGCTGCAGCCCATGTAGCGCCGGAAAGAGCATGCTGAACCCCACTCCCGCCACCACCCCGCCCCAAGTCAGACCGTCCGGAATAATGAGGTGATCCAGGTCGATGAACGTCGCAGCGATCAGGATCGAGACGAGAACCGAAAGGGGAAGTGCCAGCCACGGATCAGCCGGCCAGCAGGCCAGCCAGACGGCCAGAAACAGGATTCCCGTCAGCACTTCGACCAGCGGATAGCGGATGCTGATCCCGGCTCCGCACGACGCACACTTGCCCCGAAGCCAGAGCCACCCGAGGACCGGCAGATTGTGCCACGCCTTGATGGGGGTCTTGCAGTGCGGACAGAATGAGCGCTTCGGCTCGTTCACGCTCAGGCCGAGCGGCACCCGATAGATCACCACGTTCAGGAACGAGCCCACGCACAATCCGAGAAAAAAGGCGCCGCCGGCGAGCAGCCAGTCGAGCGCGGTCAGCGGGAAGGAGAAGGCGGAAATCATCCGGGCTGCGGGACCTAGCGGCCGCTCCGCACTCGTTCCTTCCGCTCCTCGCATTCGGTCTGGAGCCGGCGGAGTTCCCGCTGCAGCTGGGTCTGGATCGCCTCGAGCTCCTGGTAGTCGCCCGCCGCCTGCGCTTTCCGGAGTTCGCCGCCGAGGAAAACCTCCTTCTCCGCGATCTTCGCTTTGTAGAGCGAGTCGAGCTCTGCGATCTCCGCGCGCTGTGCTTCGGTTAGCTTCACAGACGGGGCCGCCTTCTCCAGACGTTCCATGGCAAGTTCGTAGGCAGATTTCATCGGGGAGGGAAGCGGCACGACCGCCCCCACTCATGCCGCGTTGCGCCCGCCGCATCAACCGATAAGCTCCCGACCCGCAAATGCCCGTTCCGCTCAAGCTCATCAGCACCGATTTTGACGGCACGCTCGTCCCGGCGTGGGGTGGGCCGCAGCGGTTTTGCGACGAGTTGGTCGAGTTGCTGGTCGACCTCCGCCAAAAGGGCATTCGCTGGGCGGTCAATACCGGCCGCTCGCCTGAACTGCTGAAGGAAGCTTGGCGCGAGTGCGGGGTGGATTTTCACCCGGATTTCGCCCTCACGAGCGAACGGGATATTTTTCAGCCGTGTGATCGCTACGTTGGAGAGTGGGTGGACTTTGGCGACTGGAACCTCCGAACTCACGCCGCGCACCGTGAGCTTTTTGATCGGGCCGTGCCCCTCCTGGAGGAGGCGATCAACGCGATCAAGGCGAACACCAAAGCCCGCATTCTTTACGGCTTTGATCACGTCAACGCGCCGTCCGAGCCTGCTGGTCTGACGACCCGGACCGAGGACGAAATGGACTGGGTGGTCTCGTACCTCGATTCCTTGAAGCTGCGAATGCCGAAGCTGCACTACCAGCGGAACAGCATTTACCTCCGCTTCTGCCACGAGGATTTTGACAAGGGGACCGCGCTCGCCGAGTTGGCGCGCCTCCTGGACATTCGCTCCGAGGAAATTTTCGCGATCGGAGACCATTACAACGATCTCCCCATGCTCAACGGGCGGGTGGCGGCCCACGTTGCGTGCCCGGCCAACGCGATCCCCGCCGTGAAGGAAACCGTCCGCGGCGCCGGGGGTCACGTCGCGAAAACAGAGGATGGCTACGGCCTCGTCGAGTCCCTCCGCCGCCTGCTCTAGCCCCACCATTTCCGCTCTCCGCACTTCCGACATCCCTTCTCGAACTTTCATGACCCAGCACGAACTCATCGCCCGCCTGCCCGCCGCCCTCGTCAGTGAAGTCCTCGAACACCTTCGCAAGGAGCAGAAAGCCTCGTATAACGTCGCGATCCAGACCCTCGCGACGCAGCGCAAGTTCCGGCCCGTTTTCGTCGAGAAGAAGTCCATCCCCGAGCGCCACGCCTGGATGCAGAAGGAACTCGGACGGGCCCAGAACGACGCGCTCGCAGGGAATATTCTCGGCGTCTGGCTCACCGGCGCCCAGTCGGGCATGCTCGTGACGTTCCTCGATTCGCTCGGCATCAAGCACGACGGCAAGGGTGCGATCGAGGACCTGCCGCCGAGCCCCGAGGCCGCGGCTCTTGAGACGGCCGTGGAGAACCTGTTCGCGAAGTTCCCGGCAGCGCATGTCTCGGCCTATCTCCACGCCTTCCAAACGAGCGATCCGAATGCCTGGCCTGCCTTGGGGGAGATCCTCGCGCACGACGAGCGCCTCCGGCTGGCCTGAGGCAATCGGATCATGAACGCGGGCGCCGCCTTCACCCTCGCGCTGGCGCTGGGCATCGGCGTGCCGACGGTGTGGGCCCAGGACGGTGAACCGAGAGCGACACCCGCGCCCGTCGAAGCGGTCGTGCGCAACCGGGACGGCGAAGTGCTGAGAAATGCGCGCATCCTGCGTTTCGACGGTGAAATCTTTCAGATCGAACATGACGGAGGGATCGCCTCGATCGCGTGGGCAAAGATGCCGGAATCGATTCGGCGCGCTTACCCGCGTGATCCCACGCGCGCGGCGGAAGCCCGGCGCCGGGTCGAGGAGCGGCAGCGCGCTGCTGCGGCCCGTCCGCGGCCGGTGCCCACCGCGGCACCTCGTGTCCTGCCCGCCGAGGCGAAACCAGCGCCCGCGCCGGGCAAGCGCGTCGTCGAGGCCCAACTGCACATCCGCGATCTCTACATCCTTCCCACGATCGGCGGTCCGCCGGGAGAACTCCGGATCGTCGGGGTGAGTCAGGGCGAGATCACGTTTTCCCGCTCGAAGTTCGGTCTCGAATCCCGCGAGCTGAAACTCGCGTTCGGCGAGCCGCGGACGCTGCTGTTCTCCGTGGCGGATTGCGACGTTTACCACGTGCAAAAATTCCATCGCGAACGCTACTACGAGACGGTTCAATTCGAGTACGCTCCGGGGAAATGACCGCGAGTTGTCAGCGTCTGGCTCCGGCCGCGATCGAAGCGAGCGCCCCGAAAAATTTGAGTGCTCGTGAACGTGTGCGACGCTGCCAGTCATGAACCCGAGCGACGACGCGGTTCCCTCCGCCAAGGCGCCAGCCCCGCAGCAGCCAAAGAGTTCGCCCGGATGGTTCGAGCGGGTCAAAGCCGGCTACGTCGCTGGCCTCAACGCCGCGGCGATCGCAAATTCTGAGGCCGAAAAAGCCCGGGTCGAGGAAGAGCGGAGGAAGAAATCGGAATCCCCCTGACCGCCTGAACCCCCTTCTCCTTTCCAAAGGGCCTGATTTTCAAACGGGGGCTGCGCTCGCCCGTTGGTCGCCTTATCTTATTCAAGTCGTTTCGCGAACAAGATGAAGTCCTCCAGCAATATCCGCATTCGCCCGGCTACGGCGGTAAATTCCTCCTTGCGCAAATCTGACCATCCGGTCTGTCCAGATAGTCCTAGCCACGGAAGCACCGACGTACGACCGAGTGGCATTTCGCCCTCACTCTCAAGCTCTTGCCAATAAGTTATTTGGTCGATCCTACCGCCTGTGTCGATATAAGTGTTTACAAATCCGACCGCTACTTTTGTTCGGATCAAAACACTGGTACGCGAACGCCGAACCAACGTCCCGACGTTGGCGCCAACCAAAGTCAAAATCGTATCCAGCATCTTTTTTCGTGAAGCACTCTGCGCTTCCTGTTCCGCGCCCGAAGACCTCCGTTTCCATTCCTCCGCCGTTGGAGTCAATACAGAAGCATAAAACTCCGCAACAAGCGAGCGTCCCCTGTCGGATCGTTCCGGCAGAACAATTGCGCGTAAACCGCATTTGTCGACGAGACGCCCCAGTAGCAACTCGACGCCAAATAACTCCACGTCAGATGACTCCAAGTGTTCGCAAAAATTCAGAAAGCGAGGAGCAATTCCATTTGGGAACGTCTGCAAGGTCGGAAAACCCTGAACCTGCTCACGCTTTCGCTCTTCCAAAGCCCACCGCAAATAGGACTCTTCAATTGTCATAAGGGTTAGCGAAACATCGCACGGTCGCGAATTCCTCCACCAACGCCTTCATCCGTGCAAATTCAGGTTCTTCGCCGGCCACGCGTTCCGAACGCCGGCGCTTTTTGCGAGAACGCTGTCGCTTTTTGTGAGAACGTTCCCGCTTTTTGCGAGAACGCTGCCGCTTTTTGCGAGAACGCTCCCGCTTTTTGTGAGAACGCTGACGCTTTTTGCGAGAACGCTCCCGCTTTTTGTGAGAACGCTGCCGCTTTTTGTGAGAACGCTGACGCTTTTTGCGAGAACGTTCCCGCTTTTTGCGAGAACGTTCCCGCTTTTTGTGAGAACGCTCTCGCTTTTTGTGAGAACGCTGCCGCTTTTTGTGAGAACGCTGCCGCTTTTCGCGAGCCACACCTGACCCAGCCTGACCCCGTTTTTGTCACTCTACTACGGGGTGTGCCGCCGATCTGATGTGAATCAGGCTAAAGAAATGCCATTCTTGTCGAGGTGGCGCCAAAGAGAAGTCCAGCGATCTGTGGACAAGAGAATCGAGCGGAGGGTGAGGATATTTTGGTTCTTCGGGGAATTCCGTGGGATACACAGGGTGCTCCTGAGCGGCGTCGCGGATAAAAGTGGAATCCGGCATAACTCGCTCCGCTCGGCCTTCGGCACTTATTCCGTTTCCACTTTGACCCGCTCGCCCGCTCAGAAAGAGGCTTGGAGCGGCTTTTGCGGCAAAAGCCGGTTGCCTCACGGGGCGCCGCAGACGGGGCCGAAACCTCGGCCTTACCCCACATCCGGGTCCCACATCTTTTCCCGAAGAACCGATGTTTTGCGCCCCGGCACGGGTCCACTTCATGCCGCTGCCGCACAAGCGCGCTTTGACGACCACCTTGCAAGCTGGTCTTGCAACGAAAATCTGGACAGGTGGAGCGAAAGGTTTTGGTGGGGGTTTTGAGGGTGGTCAGGCAGCGGTCTGAGCGGAATGGCACTAAGATAAGGGCGGTTTAGGATGATTTTCTCGCGGTGGTGGGCTTTGGGCGCTTGCGGCGGGAAACGTTGCCCATTTTGTGGCGCGGCTTGGTGAGGAGGCTGAAAGCCTTTGGTCGACGTTTGACCGCCCG